>CAZWGA010000012.1:0-109354 GCA_964633285.1 uncultured Solibacteraceae bacterium
AACAGCTCTAACTTAAACGCCGGTTAGACTGTTCCGAACGTCTGGGACGGGACAGGCGGGAACTCTTTTCGAATCGTAGCGCTCGGTAACAAACGCCGCACCCTGGGACGGATCCAGGACGGTCGGCAGGTCGTACGTGAAGCGAATGCCATAGTCGAACGAGAGGTTCGGCCTCACCTTCCAGTGATCCTGCATATACCACTCGAGTACATGCCAATGCGGATCGTAGTTCGCGGCTTTCGAGCCTTCCGAATAGCTGCCATAACTGCCCACCAGCATGTTCGAATACGCATACTGTGTGTCGAACGGGCTCGAAGTATTGACGCCGAAACTGAAGTTGCCGTTAAACGTGGACCCGGTGTGGCTCTGCAGATAGCGGCCTGTCTGATAATAGACGCCGGCTTTGAGTGTGTGCTGATTCCAGATCTTCGTGACACCGTCCGTGCCCTCCCACGTTCCTGTCCGGTCGTTCATCGGATATCGGTTATCAAATGTGATCTGCGGCGCCTGGGCAAGCTGGAAGGTGTTGTTGGAGCCGCCGCTGCTCAACCCCGTGATTCGCGGCACGACATCGAACGGATTCTGCGCCGGATTATTCTGGCCGAGGTTGATGCCGAGAGCAGCCTTCGTAATTCTCTTCGCGTCCGCCGGATCGACGGGGCCGGTGAATTCGTTCCAGCTCGAGTAGCCGAAGCTGAACTCGTTGACGATCGTCGGGCTTGCAATGTAGCTGAGGTTGACTCCGGCGTTCTTTGAGGGCGTCTTGTAAAACGCGGGAATGCCCCAGTTCAGGCTGTTGGTAGTGGCTGTGAGGCCGATGTTGTTTTTGTACTCATCCATTCCCCGGAAAAACAGGTGCCACTTACTGTTCAGGTTGTAATCGACGCGAAGGACCTCCTGATTCGACGGACTCTCCTTGATTCCACGAATGCTGTAATTGTAGGGATTGCCCGAAGTGACGCTGGTGAGCGGGCACGTGGATTTGCCGCCCAGTCCGCGCGGTGTGCAATCGATCGTGGGCAGTGGAAAGATCGACAGGAGTTTCTGCGTATTTGAATTGATGCGGCCGGCCGGAATGATATTAAGGCCGGTTGGATTCGCCGCGGTGGCGCGCGACGGATCCGTAAAGCACCCTAATGTACTTGTGGGTGTGCAGTCCAGGTTTTTGACCGGGTCCTTGATATAAATCTTCCGGCCCGTGGTGTCATAACTATTCGAGAAGTCGCCGGCTCGTTCGGCCGCAGTCGGCATCATGAAAAGCTGGTCATCGATGGTGGATTTGGTCGGCCAGCGTTCCATTGAAAAAAAGAAAAACAATTTGTTCTTTGTCTTCTCAACGGGACCGCCGAGACTCGCGCCGTAAGTATTGAAGCGATACTTGTCGCGCGGCTGGCCGCGATAGTTCCTGAAAAAATCGTTCGCATTCAACGCCTCATTGCGGCCGTAGTAATAGGCGGATCCATGAAAATTGCTCGTGCCCGATTTGGTCGTCAGGTTGACGATGCCGCCGGCGCTCTGACCGTACTCGGCCTGATAGCCGTTGAGCTGTACCGTGACTTCGGCAACCGCATCCACGTTGAGGGGCGTATCCAGCTTGTTGCCGTCGCCTCTCGGATTCCCGGAGATGCCGTCGACGCTGACGGCATTGCTGCCGCCGCGCACGCCGTTAATCACACCGGGTCCTGAAGTGCCCAGTTGCGAGCCGCCAAGGCCATCACCCGCGTCGTCGCGGCCATTGCTGTCTCCCGCGCCGACAATACCGGGAAGCGTGCGGAGCAGACTGAGCGGATCGCGGCCAATCGTCATCAGCGTGCTGATTTGTTTGCTGTCGAGCACAGCCGATCGCGATGCGCTTTCGGTCTGGATCGGCGTGGCCTCCGCCGTAATGCTGACCTCTTCGGTTATTCCTCCGACCGCGAGCTTAAAATCGCCGGCCGCCAACCGGTCCGACGCGCTCAACTTCAAGTCGCGTTTCTCCATGCCCTGAAAGCCGGGCGCTTTCACCGTCACTCGAAACTCGCCGGGCTGGAGCGCCGGAAATAGAAAGTTGCCGAATCGATCGGTGCGCGTCTCGCGAACATCGCCGGTAGTCTGATTCGTCAACGTCACCTGCGCCTCGGCCACGACCGCGTCGCTGCTGTCAATCACGCGGCCGCTGATCTCACCGCTCGATGTCTGAGCCAACGCTATTTTCGCAAGCAGCAGAATCCCGATTACACAGAAAGCGAACGAGCGCGATCTCATAGGTTTCCTCCGTGGTCCATCTCTTGTTATTAGTCGAAGGGTAATAACAGCCCTGCCGAAAGAATTCAATAGAGAAAATCTTCGTTTTAATATATGAAATGACTGCAATGATACGTTCACATGAATCAAAAGCAGGTCCCGTTGGAGTGCTGGCGAAAGTGCTGCGTGTTCTGGAGGCGCTGGATGCTTCTCCAAACGGGCTGGCTTTGCGAGACGTAGCGAGCCAGACGGGACTGAACAAGAGCACAGCGTATAGACTCCTTGCTCATCTGGAAGGCGAAGGTTATCTGTTCCGCGACGATGCCGGCGCATACATCGTTGGTCCCAGACTGGCGCGCCTGGGCTCGGGTGTTGCGTACCATGCCACGCTGCGCAGCGCGAGCCGGCCTGTGATTCAACGGCTCTGGAACATGACAACCGAGACGGTGAACCTTGCGGTGCGCGATGGTGTGTCCGTTCTTTATCTCGACGTTATGGAAAGCAGTCACACGTTCCGGCTGGTGTCGCAAGTGGGAATGCGGCGGCCACTGCACTGCACCGCGCTGGGCAAAGCCATCCTGGCTTTTTCGCCCGCCGGCGAACGCGACGCCGAGTTGAACTGGCTCAGCTTCGAGCGCGTTTCGAAGGGCAGCATTACGACTCTTCCGCGTTTCCGGAAAGAACTCGCCAAAGTGATAAAACAGGGTTACGCCGTGGACGACGAAGAAGCCGAGTCCGGGGCGCGCTGCGTCAGCGCTCCGATCTTTGACCAGAGCAGCAAAGTGGTCGCAGCCATCAGTGTTTCCGGACCCGTGACTCGTGTGAATTATTCCAGGCTCCAGACCTTCGCGCACGCCGTACGCAACGGCGCGCTCGAGATTTCTCATCGCCTCGGCTATCACTGAGGAAGTATGTTCATTCGCGTGAAATCGCTGACTGTGATCGCCGCGAGCCTCGTGATTGCGGGAATTGCCGCAAGCCATCTTGCCCAGACGCCCACGCAGACCTCTGCCCGGCCCCCAATATCGCGCCGGTCGCAGCGCATCAAGATGCCCGAAGTGCGTGTAACGAGTCCGGACGGGAGAGTCGCGTTCACACTGCAGGCCAATCCCGAACGGCTGACATATGTCGTTACACTGGACGGCGCGCCGGTCATCCAGGCATCTCCGATCGTCATGAAGCTCGACGGCTACGATCTTTCGACCGGAGTCGTATTCAAGAGTGAGGAGCGCAGTGAAGCGAAAGAAACTTATCCGTGGTATGGCGCGAAGAGCACTGCAGTCAGCGATTACAAAGGAGCGGCGATCGCCCTTACGAACGATTTGACCTCCGTGGACTACAGCCTCGAAATCCGCGCTTTCAACGACGGAGTGGCGTACCGGCATATCGTTCCCGGATCGGATACCGCATCGCGCGTTCCCGATGAGTACTCGGCATTCACGATTCCCGAAGGTTCGACGGTTTGGTATGGAGGAGTCGCGGATGGACATTACGAAACCAATTACCTGAAGAAAGATATTGCGGATGTCCAGAACGGGGAATGGGCAGGCCCGCCGTTGACTTTCAAGCTTCCGCGGAATGCGGGATACGCTGCAATTGCGGAGGCGAATCTCGTCAACTACAGCGGTATGGCGCTCGAGTCCGCGGGACAGCGGCGATGGATCATCGGGCTCGGTCACCGTCAACCGCTGAACTATCCATTCGAGCTTCGCTACGGGCGCGATGAAGGCAAACGTTTGGGAAAGCCCGCGGCCATTACCGGCTCGATCACAACTCCGTGGCGGGTGATCATGATCGGCAGGGATCTCAACACACTCGTCAACAGCACGATTTTGCCGAACCTGTGCCCGCCACCCGATCCCAGACTTTTTCCAGACGGCATCAAAACATCCTGGATCAAACCGGGCCGCGCGGTGTGGCGCTATCTTGACGGCGGAACGGCAGGCGCTGATGGCGTGAAGGAATTTTCGCGGCTCGCAGGGCGGTTGGGTTTCGAGCATCAGGTCGTCGAAGGATTCTGGAGCCAGTGGACAGCGGCGGAGCGGCAGGACGTTGTGGATTTTTCACGTCAGCAGAACGTCGATCTTTTTTTCTGGAAGCATCGCAATCAACTGGGCACTCCGGAATCTCAGGATGCGTTCTTCAAACTCCTTGCCGATTCCGGTGTCTCCGGCGCGAAGATTGATTTCTTCGATCACGAAGCGAAGGAAGTGATCGATCTTTACGAATCTCTACTGCACAAGGCGGCTGAACATCACATCATGCTGGTCTTTCACGGCGCCAACAAACCGACCGGCCGCGAGCGAACCTGGCCGAATGAAGTCGTGCGCGAGGCCGTGCGCGGCATGGAGTCCAGCGCCATGATGGAGCGTGCCCGCCATCAAACGATCCTTCCCTATACGCGATTCCTTGCCGGGCCGGCGGACTACACGACAATGCTTTTCAACGATCGGCGGCGTGACTCGACAGTGGCGCATCAATTGGCGACCATGGTGGTGCTGGCCAGCCCATTGCTAACGATCGCCGCGAATCCAACGAATCTTCTCGCGAGTCCGGCCGCCGATGTCATTCGGAAAATTCCTTCAACCTGGGATGAAACCATCGTCCTTCCAGGATCCGAGATCGGCGAGGCTGCCGTATTCGCGCGAAGATCCGGCCGCCGATGGTTTCTCGCAGGCATGTGCGGCCCTGCTGCCAAAACAATTCCCGTGAGCCTGAGCTTCCTGGGATCCGGTTCGCATTCCGCGACGGTTATTCGCGACGATGCTCCGGACGGCAGCACGATCAAGGTGGAAACCGCTACATACCGACCGTCGGATTCCATCTCGCTGGCCCTTCGCGCCGGCGGCGGATTCGTCGTAAGCTTCGACTAACGGCACGTAAGAGCCAATTTTGAGGAAACAACGTGGCATTCCTATCGGAAGAAAATCAGAACGAAATCAAACATATCTTCGAAGAGCTAAGCGGTGACGTGCACCTGCAGTTTTTTACGCAGAGGGAATCGCCGATCATTCTGCCGGGAGCCGCGGCCTGCCCGACGTGCAAGGATACGCGCCTCCTTCTCGAGGAAGTTGCCGCTCTTTCGGACAAGCTCCATCTTGAGGTGCATGAGGAGCACGACATTCCGCACATTCCTGCGCTTGTGATGACGGCGGATGGGGTTCAAGGGAAAGTTCGCTACTTCGGGTTGCCGTCGGGATATGAGTTCTCCGTTCTCATCGGCAGCATTCTGGATGTCTCGAAAGCCCAGGCCGATCTTTCGGACGAAACGATGGAAGTGCTCAACAGTCTCGAGAAGGATCTGCACATTCAAGTCTTCGTTACTCCCGGCTGACCGCATTGTCCGGGTGTCGCCAGGCTGGCGCACAAGATGGCAATCGCGAATTCGCATATCACTGCCGACGTCGTCGAGGTCAGCGAGTTCCCCGACGTTGCCAGCCGGTATGCCGTACGTGGCGTGCCCAAGACGGTCATCAATGACACCGTGGAATTCCTCGGCAATGTACCAGAGCCGATCTTCCTGGAACACCTCAAGCGCGCCTGACTCTGCTTCAACGAAAAAAACATTCTCGCGTTTCGCCGCTCGACTGGTGTAATTTTCGCGCACAGTTCTGTCCATCGAGGTGTCCGACAATGAGGATTCTGAATTTGGTTCCGCGCGCCGTTCTGGGAATGCTTCTTGCTTTCTCGGGGAACATCTTTGCCCAGGGCGGAAACGCTCAATTAGGTGGAGTTGTCCAAGATCCGACTCAAGCTCTGATTCCCGGCGTGACGATCACGGCGAAGAACGTCGACACGAATGTCGCGCTCACGCAGATTACGAATGAATCGGGAATATACAGCTTTCCGGTTCTCCAGCCGGGAACCTATGAAGTTTCCGCCGAACTGCCCGGCTTTAAGAAGTCCATACAAAAGGCCGAGCTGCCGTATGCGGGCCAGGTGCGCGTCAACTTCACTTTGGAGATCGGCCAGGCATCGCAGACTGTAGAAGTCACGACTTCGGCCGTAGCCGCGTTGAAGGAATCCTCGGCATCGGTCGGCAACGTGCTGACACAGGAGAAGATTGAAAATCTGCCGCTGGTCGGCAACAACGTGCTCGATCTGCTAACAACATTGCCGGGTCTCCGCACGAGTCCCGCGGGTGATTCGTTCGACACGGTGAACGGCCTCGGGCTCGATTCGATCAACGTCACGCGTGACGGTCTCACCATCAACGACGCTCGATACGCCGCCGGCAGCAGTACCGGCGGCACGGCAATAGCAGGGAAGGGCAGGTATCTGTTATCCGACACGACGCTCCTTCCGGATCTGGTGGGAGAAGTTCGTCTCGTTCTTTCGCCCGTCGATGCCGAACTGGGACGCGGAAATTCTCAAATCCAGATTCGCACGCGCTCAGGAACGAACAAGTACAACGGCTCAGCGGCATGGTACGTCCGCAACAGCGCGCTCGATGCCAACACCTGGGTGAATAACCACACGTCGTTTACCGACGCGGCGACCGGCGTCACAACGAACAGCACACAGAAGCCCTGGAGAAATAACCAGCAGTATTCGGTGGCATATGGCGGCCCCGTCCAGATTCCCGGCCTGTACGACGGACACAACAAAACATTTTTCTACACGCTGTGGTCGCAGAACATCAGCAATACGCGGCAGATCGTGTACACGAACGTGTTGACGGATTCGGCGCGGCAGGGCATCTTCCGCTATTTCCCCTACTGGGCGCCGGAAGGGCACAGTGTTAATACGACGATTCCCACTCAAAAACTGCCGGTGGCCATGAGCACCGCTTCGTGGGTGGCTGTGGATGTTTTCGGAAAGCCTGTGGCGCCTCCGGCCATGCCGGATGGCTCGCCATACACTTCAAAGCTGACGTGCTTCAGCGTATTCGGCAATACGCGTTTGGACGCGAGCGGCAACATGGTCCCGTTTACGCCGGCCGACTGTCCGGGCGGGACGGCGGTATTTCCGCAGTCGTCTCCGGCGGGCAACGGCTTGTGGGACATCTATCGTTCGTCGGCCGATACGACCGGATACATCAAGCGGCTTCTGTCGCTGATGCCGCACGCGAATTACTTCGGCGCGCTCGACGGCCTGAATCTGGCGCAATACGCGTACATGCAGCGGAGAGGCGGCAGCACGGGACTCAACGCGCAACAGATCACCGATCCCAACGCGAACAGCAAGCAGATCAATATCAAAATCGATCACAACTTCAGCTCGAAACACAAAGCGGCTTTTAATTACACCTATCAGCGCGATGACAGCGATGCCAACGTCTCCGCATTTCCAGACGGACCGGCGGGATCGGTGGTCCGGCGTCCTCACGTCTTTACCGTCAATGTGATCTCGACGCTTTCGCCGCATATCGTCAACGAGGCCAGGTTAGGAGTGAACCGCAATTACAATTCGACGGTCCCCGCATATCTGAGTCTGAACCCCGACGTCAAAAAGGATGCCGAGCAATACCTGCTTCCGGGCGGCAAGAGCACATTGAATCCCGACTACAGCTACCTGGTTCGTTTGGGCAGCTCCACTGGACGCGTCGGTGCTGCGGGCGGGCCGTTGAACACGCTCACGTCAACCTCATGGACAGTGAGCACTCTCTATAGTTATGCGGACACGCTGAGTTGGAGCAAAGGCAAACACGCGCTCAAATTCGGAGGTGAATTACGGCTGCCGCGGTCGGCAGGAAACGGAGGAGTCGATCCGTATCCGAGCATCACTCTGGGTAATAATGCCAACGCTACCCAGACGGTCGCCCCGTTCAGCACCTCTACCAATTTTCCGGAATTGACGGGCTTGATCAGTTCATCATTGGCCCTTAATTTGGGTGTGCCGGTAAATCCGCGGACAGATGTAAATAGCCTCCTGTATTTTCTGAACGGCTCAGTAAGCACGGCGAGCCAGTTTTACTTCATCAAGAATTTCAAAAATCTGGAGACCAATCGCTGGGAGGACTATTCGACCGCCGGAATACGGATGAAGAACCAGATCCATCGGGAGTGGACTGCCTTTGCAAAGGACGACTACAAGATCACGCGGCGTCTCACTCTGAATCTGGGTGTGCGGTGGGAGTTTTATGCCTCGCCGTATATCGAAGGCGGCTTGACGTCTACGATTATCGGCAGCGGCTACGGCGCATTCGGCGCAACCCGGACGGCGCAGGGGACCATCGAGCAATTCAACAAGGATCCCTTTGGTTTCTGGCTGCACAGCGGCAATCTGTTTCTGACTGGCTACGGAAGCAATCCGTTTGCAGCGGGTCTGTTGCCGGAAGACTGCAGGACCGGAGTTCAGCAGAATCCCCTCCTTCCGAAATCGACATGCGATCCGAATTCGCTGTCCAGCATTCAGTTCATCGGTCCGGGCAGTCCGAACCCGGGCGTGAAAGCGATTCCCGAGCAGTACTTCAATCTCGGTCCGGCAATCGGTTTCGCTTACGAGCTGCCCTGGTTTGGCGCAGGTAAGACGACGATTCGCGGCGGTTATCAGCAAACGTTCCAGCGATTGCTCGTCAATAACAGCGGTGAGGCCAACGGCACGGATACGTTTATCGGCCAGATTCCCGGCGCCCAACTTACGGCAGGTACAAACGTCAATGAATCGGTGTTCCAGTCCATCCTCAGCCCCACGTCCGGGACGGGCCGCGCCATCACGCTGGCGGATCTTGCAAACCTGGTTCCGGTTCGGCCGACAGTCAATCCCGGCGGAGTCTATCCGCTCGGGGCGAGGGCCCAGAACATCGCGGGGATCTACGATTCGAATTACAAAGGACCGTACACGCAGAATATGACTCTATCGATCACTCGCCAGATCAATCGGGCACTCACGCTGGATGTGCGGTACACCGGAACGCTGGGCCGCAGACTGGACAGCGGTGTGAACCTGAACATGCCCAACGTGTATCACAATCCTGAACTTTTCCAGGCGTTGATGGACGCCCGGGCCGGCACGTGCACTGCGAATTCACCGGCATACAAGCCGTACACCGATGCCGGGATTAATCCCTGCGACATCAGCGGGGATCCTGTCCTGCTGGACCAAATGCTGGCCGGCCTGAACCTGAATACGGCCGTGACCGGATCGACAGGATTCGGTCCCGTAGGCACCTTGAACGGAGTCGGTGTATTCCAAAGCGGAGCGGCCCACATGCGCCGCAGCACCACATTCCAGACGAGTCTCGCAAACGGAGACTTGAACGCCGTCGCCAACAGCCTGCTCAGTCTGAATCCGACAGGTGTGCGGCCGCTGCCCGTCGATCCCAGCACGGGAACAATCTACTTCAGCGGCGTGAATCATCCCGCGCCGAACCAGCGGGCGGTGCGAAACGGTTGCGACCGCATCGCTGATGGGTTCACGGTTGTGCAGCAGAATATCGTAGGCGGCCCACTGCTTGCGAACACCGGGCCCGCCATTCCGCTCCGCTGCTTTCCGGAAGATTACTTGATCACCAACTCTCAGTTCAGCGGGATCACCTATCACGCCAACTTGAACAACAGCTACTATCATGGGCTTCAGGCAGAGTTGACCGCGCGCCCGATCAACGGCATCAACGTTCAAGGCACGTGGGTCTGGTCGAAGACGATGGGTTTGAACGTTCCCGGCGGCCAGACGGGATACGTTGATCCGATCAACCGGCACCTGAACTATTTCGCACAGGCAAGCAGCCCTCATGCCCTCCGTATGAATGGGACTGTCGAACTGCCGATCGGACCCAACAAGTTGTTCTTCAGCAAAAGCTCCGGCTGGGTTGGGCGCGCTCTCGAGAAATGGCAGACGAGTTTCATCCTGAATGCGGCCTCCGCAATCCGGACGTCGGCTTTACCGGCCATATCTCACTTTTATGGGAACCCCGGTTATGTGATCGCGAGCCCGAATTGGACGCTGCCTGACGCGCACATGGAATGGGCCGACGGCGCGAACACGGGAACCCTGTACGGCAATAAGTTCACAAGCGCGACGGATCCGCAATGCCTGGATTCCTCCCAGGTCACGCCCGCCGATAAGATGGGCACGAATCTTCAGTCGGTCTGTACGCTTGTGGCTTTGGCCCGCGCCAATTCCGACGGAACGCCGGGTGAAGTGTTGCTGAAGTATCCCAAGCCCGGCGAGGTTGGGAACCTCGGCTTCGGAAACTTCAAATATTTCGGAAACTGGACTCTCGATATGAGCGCGAGCAAGATGTTCCGTGTCAGCGAATCCCGCAGCTTCCAGATCCGCGTGGATGCCACGAACGTCCTCAACCACCCTACTCCCGCTCCTCCTTCGTTCGCGGCCAACACATTCGGCATCAGCAGCAACAAAACCGGAGAGCGCGCTTTTCAAGGCCAGCTCCGCATCAACTTTTGATTGCGACTCTCGCGGTGTCAGACCCTTGCTTTATCAGTTTTTTGGGTCTGACACCGAATTTGCAACGTCCGTGACGTCCATCAGAACGAGTACTTCAAAGCCACTTGAAGCTGGCGCATGGCAATTGCCGTCGAGTTGATGACTCCGAAGCCCTGGTGCGCGGCATTGGAGGCCGCTCCGGTGAATGCGGCGCCGGAGAGAATGTTTCCAGTGGGAGCACCCCATGATGGATGGTTGAACACGTTGAATGCTTCCAGCCGGAACTGCACGACGTGTTGCTCGTTGTAAGGAAGCTGGAATCGCTTATGCAACGCCAGGTCGATCGACTGGAAATGCGGGGTGGTCATTGTATTTCGTCCCAGATTGCCGAAGGTTCCGGCGGGTGCTTCGATGAATGCGGCCGGATCATACCATCGCGAGGGAGTGGGGTTTGCGGCGTATCCGTTGCTTGCGCCTGTGTACGTGGGACGATCGGTTCCCTGGTTGCCTGTACTGGCGTTATCGACGCCGCCTATGGTCAGAGTTTGTGGGACTCCGCTTTGGATCGTCGTGCTTGCGCTCAAGTCCCATCCACCGAGCAGAGTGTTCGCAGCCGGGTTTTGAATGTTAAAGCGTTTGCCTTTGCCTACCGGAAGTTCATACACGCCGCCAAACACGAACCGATGCCGTGTATCGAAGGACGACAGCGCGCGTTCACAACGCATGCACCTGTTGTCTTGCGGAAAGAGCGTGTCGAATCCCTGATTGCGGATGCCGCTGGTGGTGTCTATGGACTTGGACCACGTGTAAGACGTCGTCAGGCTCATGCCCTGGCTGAAGCGGCGCGTGGCTTTGACACTGCCGGAGTTGTAGTTCGCATTGGCGCCGTCGGCAACCAACTGGATGACGCCGTAGTTCGGGAACGGAACCCGCCCGGAAATATTGCCGGTCGTTCCGGGTGTCGCCTGATTCACGTTCTGGAAACCGTAGAGATGATGACTCACGGATCCGAGGTAATTCGTCTCCACAACCCAACTGAGCCCAAACTGCCTCTGAACATTCAGGAGGTACTGCATCGTGTACGAAGTGGCATGGTCGTAAGCGGCAACGTATGCGTATGGCGGCGGCACCTGAGCCACAGATCCGTTTCCGCCGGGGATCGCGTTGCTCCAGCGCAGCGTCGGACTGTTGATATCCGAGTTAATCGTTACTCGAGCGGCGATATTGCGGGCCAGATCAAAGTACATCGCATTGCCGATGTCCTGGTTATAGAAGACTCCAAAACCGGTACGAACCACAGTCTTGTCGTCAAGCGAGTACGCAATGCCCAGGCGCGGAGCGAAGTTCTTGTACTTCGTCTCCAGAAGATTGTTATTGAGGCCGCCGCCACAAACTGCCTTTGTGCTGGTCCAGCGGATATTCAGACCCTGATACGGATCCGAGCAGTTATTGCCCTGTCTGACGAAGTAGGGCCAGTCCCCTTCAGGAGCGTTGGTCACAAACTCGATTTTGGGTATGGCCACTGTGAAATAGTCGCCCAGGGTGTTTGTAAACGGCGGCGTCAATTCCCACCGCAGGCCCATTGATAAAGTCAGCTTGCGAGTCAGCTTCCATGTATCGTCGATGTATGCGTGTTCGACGTTGCGTTGAAATCTGGCGTTCGCAATAGCCACGGCATTTGTGGAGGCGAAGATATTTCCCAACAGAAATTCCGCGAATGCATATCCGCCGGTGTTGGTCGCGCTCCTCGTGGTGTTCGCCTGGAATGTAAACGACCCGCGTGAGAACTGGTTGCCGATCTGGTTGTAGTTTTGCCGGTTGTACTCGACACCGAACGCGAACGCGTGCTTGCCGTGAATCCAGGACAACTTTTCGACCAACTGCAGCGTGCTGTTGTCGTTCGCGTACGGGCCCTCCGTGCTGTCGCCGATCGCGGAGAAACCCGTTCCACTGAACCCGACGCTCGGAATGCCCCAGGTGACCGGAAGCCCGCCCTTCTGGCCGGGTATGCCGATTTGGGAAACCGCATCGGTGTCAAACGCCAGCCGTGTTCCAATCGAGTTATAGAATCGGGAATAACCGAAGCGCGCTTCGTTCACGAGGTGTGGTGTGAATGTCCGTGTATTCGATCCCGTGTATTGTTCGTAGTTGGTCAGAACTTTCGTGCCGGCCTTGTTCAGACTTTGAGTGGTCTGGTTTTCGTCGCCCCAGTTGTATCGTCCCATCCATTGAGATTTCGCCGACTCGTTGTAATCCAGCCTGCTGACAAACCCATCGCGATTGATCGGCGAGGAATTGAACTGAGTGTAGTTTTGAGTGAGCTTCTGATCGGGCAGAGTTGCGGAATTGTAGTACTGCAAAAGTTTTACCGAGATCGGATCCAGGCGGTCGCCGGGAATCTTGTTATTCGGAAACGGTTGTTTTGTGATTGGATCGTATATCGTCGTTCCCGGCAGTAGCTCGCTGAAGTCGCCCGTGAACATCGCAGGAGTCGGTACGGAGTATGTCGCCAGCGAGTTTTGCCGCCGTCGAAGAGCCTCATAGTTGGACATGAAAAACAATTTGTCGTGCCCGTTGAACAAACCGGGTATGCGCACCGGCCCGTCCAGTTCGAAGCCGTAATCATTCCACTTGAACGGAGACTTTGCCGGATGGACGGTCGTGAATGCATACGGCTTGGCATCCATCGCATCGTTGCGTAGAAATTCGAAGAGAGCGCCGTGATACGCATTGCCGCCCGACTTGGTGAGAACGTTCACCTGAGTGCTCTGATGTCCGAACTCCGCGGGGTATACGCCGATTTGAACTTTGAATTCCTGGATCGCATCAATCGAGGGAAGAGCAACGTAAGTATTGAAGTTCGGGTCCGTATTATTGACGCCGTCGAGCGTGTAGTAATCAAACATGATGCGCTGACCGCCGGTGGAAATCGCCTGGGAGGCGCGATCTCCACCCTGCCGGGAAGCAGCCTGTCCCGCCGCCGGCGAGAGAGTGTTGACGTTGGGCGAAAGCGCGACCAGATTCAGGTACTGACGCCCGTTCAGCGGCAAATCGGTGATGATTTTATTTTCAACGACTGTACCGATGGTTGCAGTCTCGGACTGCAGCAGGTCCGCAGTCGCGGCAACATCAATCGTTTCGCCGGCCTGGCCTACCTGGAGGACGACGTCGAGACGCAACACCTGCTGTACCTGGACGCCGAATTGTTCGCTGACCGCCGTCTTGAATCCCGGAAGCTCCGATCTCATCTTGTAAGATCCCGGCGCGACCGACGGGAACGTATAGGCGCCCGCCTCCGTGGTTATCACATTGCGGCTGGCGTTGGTATTGACGTTAGTGAGTGTGATGGACACTCCGGGTATGACCGCACCGGTGGCGTCCGTTACGTGGCCTGAAACTTCGCCGAACGTTTGAGCCTGCAGACTGCAAACAGAAAAGCTCGCTACTATCACGATGACCCACAGTGCCTTCGCCTTCCCACAACTTCCCATAATCCCTCCTCACAAACGGACCTTCAGCAATGAATGCTACTTCGCGGATTTCCGGTGTTCCTTGAAGAACGAGAAAATGTCGGCCATTCCCGCTTCGATGATGGGCCCATGACTCGCGCCTGGAATCTCCTTGTACTGGAAGTCCATTTTCATTTCCTTCATGGTGTCCACCCACATGCGCGTGTTTGCCACAGGCACGGCTTCGTCGGCATCGCCCTGGACCACGAGCATCGGCACGCCGGCGTCTTTGATGCCTTTGAGGACTTCCGCCCGATTGTTGTTCATCAGGAACGCCGCGGGAGCGATCGGGGCGATCGCGGCCCATTCTTTCGCATGCTTCGAACCCAGGAAGTAGGTCCCCGCGCCACCCATCGAATGACCCATCAGATATGTGCGGTTGTCATCGACATTGAATTCCTTGCGCATCATCGCGAGCACATTCATCACGTCCTTCTCGCTCAGCTCAGCAAGATTTGCGGGAGGCGCCGGCGGCGCCGGTGCCGGCGCGGCACCTTGCGCTCCGGCCGGGCCTCTCGCTCCTCGAGCGCCAAGATTCATAACCGGCGAGCCATACCAGCCGCCGACGTTGTATCCCATCGGGGCAACCAGGATGTAGCCGCCTTCTTCCGCCAAATCCAATGCCTTTCCGCGGCACATAAATCCGGGACCGATCCCCAAGCCATGCAGAGAGACGATCAGTGGATTCTTCTTGTCCTTCGAAACCTTCGAGGAGACAAACACACAATACGGCAGATCTTCATTGGTATCCGCGAAGTGATACGTTCGATTCTGAACACGCGGATCGGTCGACTGGACCAGGCCTCCAAAGCCGCGTCCACCACCTCTTGCGCCATCCTGCTGCGCAAGTGCCCGTGCGGGTGCAAGGGCGAGGATCAGCAATGCTGTAAATGGAATGAACGCAATCGTCCTTTTCGTTCGGAAGGTAATTGCCATCTTGGGATCTCCCTGTTTAAGAATTAGTGCGGCGAGTATACAGCAGATTTCCCGTTAATCTATGATCGATTGGCGTCAGCTCGAATTCCGCGTGCATTAATAGAGGTTGTTTATTTCAAAACACCCCGAGTGCGAAGCCAATTGGCGAGCAGCTTGGACCACTCGGACAGCGCCGGATCGTCATTGGCCAGACCCACGCCGTGCGGTCCTTTCTCGAAAACGTGCATTTCAGCGGGGACACCGGCCTTTCTCAACGCCAGGTAGTAGTACACGCTGTTTTCGGACGGAACCGCCGTATCGGCATTCGTGTGAAACAGAAATGTCGGCGGCGTTTGCTTCGTCACAGCAAGCTCGCCTGAAAGTTTTCTGGTCAGTTCCGGATCGGGATTATTGCCCAGAAGATTGTTCTTCGATCCCTGGTGCGTCCACGGTTCGGTCATCGAGATGACGGGATAACCCAGCACGGCGAAATCGGGCCGGCTTCCCGCGCGATCGATTGGATCGGGCGCATTGGGATTGCCGGCATCGAACAGTGTGCTCGCGCTCATTGCCAGATGTCCGCCGGCAGAAAAGCCCAGGATGCCGATTCGGGCCGGATCGATCCGCCATTGGGAGGCATTCGAGCGGAGCGTGCGGATGGCGCGCTGCGCATCGCCGAGTTCGATGGGATGGTGATATCGCGGGCCGAGCCTCGATCGCAGCACAAATGCGGCGATTCCCAGCGAGTTGAGATAGCTTGCCACCTGACGTCCTTCGTGATTGCTGGCCAGGTTCACATAACCACCGCCGGGACAGACAATCACCGCGGGTGTGTTCGCCGCCATCGTGCGCGGCAGGAAAACGGTGATTGCCGGGATATCGCTTTCCTGTGTTCCGAGCGCGCCGGGCGCCGCTCCGGACCACAGAGGAATGACTTGTCCATCCTGAATCGGGAGCGCGGGTTGCTGCGGCGCGGCGCACAGCGGGGAATGGAGAATCAGAATCGAAGTGACCATCGTTATTAAGAATTTGGGAGTCATGGCGTCGCATCATATCAGCCTTTTCACAATTCGGCGTCAGACCCGGCAAACTGTCAAAACAAGGGTCTGACGCCTTTCGACGCGTATACTGCGGCGGATGAAAAAAGTCGTTTGGGGAATTCTCAGCACTGCCAAAATCGGCAGGGTCAAAGTCATCCCGGCGATGCAGAAGAGCGAGTGGATCGACGTGAGGGCTATCGCTTCACGCTCCGAGGCGGCTGCTCGTGAGGCTGCCGCTGAACTTGGAATCCCGCGGGCATACAGCTCCTACGAGGCGCTGCTGGCGGATCCTGAGATTGAAGCCGTGTACAACCCGTTGCCGAACCACCTGCACGTTCCACTCACACTGCAGGCCGCGGCCGCGGGGAAACATGTACTGTGCGAAAAACCCATCGCGCTTACAGCCGCCGAGGCTGAACAGCTCCGTTCAGCGGCGGGGAAGGTTCACATCATGGAGGCGTTCATGGTGCGCTTCCATCCTCAGTGGCCGCGTGTGCGTGAGTTGATCCGGAGCGGAAAGATCGGCGAGCCGCGCTCCGTTCAGGTGTTCTTCTCGTATTACAACGATGATGCCGAAAACATCCGCAACCAGCCGGGCATCGGCGGCGGCGCGCTTTACGACATCGGATGCTACGGAATCGTCGCGGGACGCTACCTGTTCGAAGCGGAGCCGCGCCGGATGGTCGCGCTGTTCGATCGCGATCCCCAATTCCGCACCGATCGTATGACAAGCGCGCTCCTGGATTTCGGGGGCGGGCGTCATCTCACTTTTACGGTGTCCACACAGTGTGTCCTCTACCAGCGCGTGCAGATCTGCGGCACGCGCGGCCGGATCGAGATCCCAATTCCATTCAACGCTCCACAAGGTGAACCGGCGCGCATCTTCATCGACGACGGCTCATCGCTTGACGGCAGGAACATCGCCACCGAAGTGCTCGCCGCATGCGACCAGTACACGATCGAGTGCGAAACGTTCTCGCGCGCAGTACGAGGGGAGATTCCGCTGCCTTATGGTGTGGAAGACGCCGTGATGAACATGCGCATCATCGACGCCATCTTCCGCTCGGACCAGAGCGGCCGCGTCGAAGACATCTGAGCCGTCACGCTACTTGTTGGAACCCTATTTCTTGTTCTCCGGCGAGGGCATCGAGCGGCCGAATAAGCCTTCATTCGGTTTCATCCTGGTGGTTGTGCTCGGTCCCATTCCCATCAACTGCACGATGACTTCTTCCTCTTTTGAGCCGTCATAGTGGTGCGTGCCCGCGGGATGCTTCATAAAACTTCCGGGCTTCAACGGGACGGTTTTGCCTGGATCGAAGACATCACCTTCGCCCGTATACCAGGTTCCTTTGATCACTGTTGCGTAGCGCGTCTCGCCGTGGAAGTGCGGTTTGCTCATGACTCCCGGAGGAAACTTCACCTGAATAATGTAGATACCCGGTTTGGCGGGATCGCCCTCAACAATCGCCTGCGAAAAACCGAGGTCTTCCGGGTTCGATTGCCATTTCAATTTGTCGGGCGTGACGCGGACAACGGGATTCTGCGCAAACAGGAGCGCAACCGACGCCAGCGATAGCAACGCCAGAACAGAAAAGAGAATTGCTTTCATGAAATCTCCTTTAGGTGTTGAAAACGCCGCTCATCGTAGCACAAACTCGCCGGCATGATTTCCGAACGCGAGTTGATGTCCAAAGTCTCGCTGCGGCTTATTCCCTTCATGTTCCTTCTTTATATCGTGTCTTATCTGGACCGCGTGAACGTCAGTTTCGCGTCGCTTCAGATGAATGGGGCGCTGGGCTTCAGCGCGGAGATTTATTCGCTGGGCGCCGGAATTTTTTTCATTGCGTATTTTATTTTCGAAGTGCCGAGCAATCTGATTCTCCATCGCGTCGGCGCGCGTCTCTGGATTGCGCGGATCATGATCACGTGGGGCATCATCTCGTCGTCCATGATGTTCGTCAAAGGGCCGGCGTCATTCTACGTGCTGCGTTTCCTGCTCGGCGTGGCTGAAGCCGGATTCTTTCCCGGAATGATTCTCTATCTCACGTACTGGTTTCCCAACGATGCCCGTGGCCGTGCCGTGGCGCGATTCATGACGGCAACTGCAGTTGCCGGCGCGATCGGAAGTCCGATATCCGGGCTGCTGCTCCAACTCAATGGCGTGGGCGGCCTCGGCGGATGGCAATGGTTGTTTCTGATTGAGGGTTTGCCTTCCATTCTCCTGGCTTTCGTCACGCTGGCGTATCTGCCCAACGGACCCGGCAAAGCGTCCTGGCTGACCGGCGACGAGAAAGCGTGGATTGCCCGCCGGCTGGAAGAGGAACGCATTCATGGCTCAATGCCTCATCAGGATTCGACACGCGCAGCTATGAGCAGCGGCCGCGTGTGGACCTTTGCCGGAATTTACTTCGCCATTGTCATGAGCTTCTACGGCGTCTCATTCTGGCTTCCGCAAATCGTGAAAGCGTTCTCGGGAATGAACGATTTTTTTGTCGGGTGCCTGTCCGCGATTCCATGGATTGCGGCAACAGCGTTCATGATCGTTACGTCGAGGCATTCCGACGCAACTCACGAACGGCGCGGCCACGTCGCATTCTCCGCCATCGCGGGCGCCGCAGGATTGATCGGAGCCGGTATGGCGGCGAATCCCGCAGTGGAACTGGCCGCACTTTCGCTGGCCGCGGCAGGAATCTGGGGAACTCTCGGGCCGTTCTGGGCAATGTCTTCGGAAACACTGGCGGGAACGGGCGCGGCGGCGGGAATCGCTCTCATCAATTCCGTTGGAAATCTTGGAGGCTTCGCCGGTCCTTATCTTATCGGCTGGGTGCGCACGCGGACAAACAGCTTCACCTGGGGACTTGTGACGCTGGCGCTGGTTCTCATCGGCGGCGCGGTGGTCACGCTTGTTGCGCGCGCGCCTGCGTCTCCTACTTCGGAACCCAGAACGGCTCTCCGCCCCTGATGAGTTGCACCGGAACTTCGGGTGTAAAGGATCGGACCCAGCCTGCCATCTCCAGCATCCCCTGCTCTTCTGAAATCGCGTGGCCAAGCATGATCCATCCCTTGGGAATACCGAGCGAGACGGCATCCAGCACGTACTCGGGACTGTCGAAGGCGCCGTCAGTTTCCTGCAATTCGCCGCTGACCACGACATCGATATCGGGATTGTTCACGGCGGGGGTTGCATAGCCGACTCCCAGTTGAACGCGGCTGACCTTCGCGTTCGGATCGCCCACGACGCGCAGTGCCTTCGCTCCAAGCCGCTTTTGAAAATCGGCCGCGAGCGCTCCCAAAGTCGTTTCGGGAATGACGAAGCGATGCGATTGCGGAGCGGTCTCGTATTTGCTTTCAAGGCCCAGCGCCCGCGCAGCGCCGACGTATATGAAATCCGGACGTTGCGCGTGCATGTGATCGTGCATCCGGAAGATGACAATGTTGTGCCGCGTCATGAAGTCGACCTTCGTTTCATACACCGGATCACTCTTCACGATGGTCACGTCGTCGCGATCGTTCCAGTAAGTGTCTTCATGGGGAAGGATCATGTTGAGTCCGGCATCTGCGGCGCGCCGGATCACGTCGAAATTGCAGAACATGGAGGTCGCAATTCCTTTGACTTCCGTCTGCGCCCCGCCGAATTTGAACGTGTCACGAAAGGTCGCATCGCGCCAAGGTATGCCGACATTAGCTTTGATGCGGGCAATGACTTCGCCTGCGGTGAGTGTGGCCATTTACGCGGGTCTCCAGTAAGGATCGCCGACAGGTATCCACGCCGTCGCGATCCCCGGCACGATGCTGCGAAGCCACTGAGCGCAAGTATTCATGCCCGGATCTTCGGACACCACGCGTCCTATCAGAATGAGCGCCTTCTTATCGGCGGCGGCCATTTTGTCGCGGGCGTATTCCACCGATTCCCATTCGCGAACTTCACCCGCAATGATCGCATCCACGCCCGGCAATGTTTCAAGGGCGGCCTGAATCGGAGTCGTCCCGGGAAGGAGCGCGATCTTTTCAACCTTGAGGCCGGGATTGCCGACGACGCGTATTCCACCGCGCGCTTTAAGTTTTTTCTTCAGATCCGACGCCAGCGTGTCCAGTCTCACCGGGGAGATCGTGACGCGCGCGGGATCCGCCGGCGATCGTTGCTTCGTCCAAGCCAGCGCGTCGGTAAGTCCCAGCGCAAGCGGATTGGGTTTTCGCTCGCGCCAGTGATCGCTGAAGCGCCAGACGACGAGACCGTTCGCGCGGATGAATTCATTTTTCGCGCGGAAGATCGGGTCCGGGGGAGCGGCCGTGCTTCCTCGCGGCGGCGCCGGCGAAGCGCTGTCCGTTCGCGAGTAGAACGCCGGCTCGCACGTGATCACGAAGTTCGCGCGGGCCTTCACGGCCTGCCGGAGCACGTCGATGGTAGCCATGGAAGTTGTAACGATGCCCTTCACAACAGTCGCGGGATCTCCGGCCTTGAAGGTATCCACGGTATTCGGTTTCCACGGAACGCCGATCTCCTGACGGATGCGATCAACGATCTGCTGTGCCGTCGTGTCCGAGGCCGCGGGTACGGTCCAGCCTGGCGCGGTCAGCGACGTCACGCCGCCTGCTGCGGCAACAGTTACAAATTTCCGGCGTGTGATGGTTTTCATCATCGTGTTGGTTTTTCGGGAAGCGCGAGTGCAATGAGTTCAGGGATCGCGCCGCGGGATCCGGTCGCGACCACAATAAACTGGCGGCCGTTCATCATGTACGTCATTGGAAGTCCGGTTTCATTACCCGGCAATTCCATTTCAAAAATTGTGCGGCCTGTCTTCTTGTCCAGCGCACGGAATTTGCGGCCGCCGCCCTGAGGGCCGGATGAAAACAGCCCGGCTCCATCACCTGCGAACAGGAGTGTTTTCGTGACGAGCAGCGGCGCTCGTTCCGGATTGCCGGCGCCGCTCAGGTCGATTCCTGCGAGAGCGGGATGGTTGCGTACGTAATCCGGGGCCTGTCCATTGGGAACCATCCACACATGATCGCCGGTATTCAAATCGATCGCGGTGATGCGGCCCCATGGCGGTTTAATGAGCGGCAATCCCATTGGCGCATCCACGCGAACTCCGCGTCCGACATAACGCATGTCCGACCGCTCGCCGCCTTCACCGAGCGCGCTCGCCCACCAGTTCGTGACCGACGGCACATAGAGGATTCCGGTTTCGGGATCCGCCGCCGCGCTCTCCCAGTTGGCTGCGCCCTGATTGTGTGGAACCGTCAGCGTTCCGCGTTTGCCGCCCGTGCCTTCCACGATTGGCGGCGTGTACAGCGGACCGAGCTTGAACTGCGATGCGATGCGCAGCGCTTCGGCTTTGATTTCCGGTGTGAAGTCGATGAGATCGTCTACCGTCACGCCCTGCCGGTCGAACGGCGCGGGTTTGGTGGGAAACGGTTGTGTTGCCGATGTCTGCTCGCCGGGCACATCGGTTTGCGGAACCGGCTTCTCGATGATCGGCCAAATCGGATCGCCGGTAATCCGATCGAAGACGTACGTGAAACCCTGCTTCGTCACCTGCGCGACAATCTTGCGCGGCCTGCCGCCAATACGCACATCGAGCAGCACCGGCGCGGAAGCCGTGTCCCAGTCCCAGATGTCATGATGAATAAGCTGGTAGTGCCAGATGCGGCGCCCTGTCGTCGCGTCGAGACAAACAATGCTGTCGGCGAAAAGATTGTTGCCGGGCCGGTGACCGCCGTAATAATCGCCGGTCGGTGTTTCAACCGGAAGATAAACGTAGCCCAGTTCAAGATCGGCGCTCATCGGCGCCCAAACGGCGGTGTTGCCCGTGTATTGCCATGAATCGGCGCCCCACGTATCGTTGCCGAATTCGCCTCGCTGCGGAATGGTGTGAAATGTCCAGAGCAGTTTGCCGTTCCGGACATCGTATCCACGCACGTATCCGGGCACGTTGGTTTTCGATCGTGGAGCCGTACCACCCTGCAGCGCCGCGCCGACGATGACGACGTCTCCCACGACGATGGGCGGCGATGATGAACCGATCTGACCGGGCTCGACGACCTGACGGTTGAGGCCGGTCCACAGATCCACGACGCCGTTTTCTCCAAACCCCGCTACAGGCTTTCCGCTTGCCGCATTCAACTCGACGAGATGATATCCGGGCGTGATCAAAAGAATTCGTGAATCGCCGCCGTTGGACCAATACGCAAGGCCGCGATTATTCGTTCGCGGCGCCTGTGTTCCTCGAGCGCCTTCATCCAGGAGATAGGTCCACAGCGTGTCGCCGGATGCGGCATCGACTGCGACGGCAGCGCGATTCATTCCCGCCGTAAAGTACAGAGCGCTTCCAACCATCAGGGGCGTGACCTGCCAGTTCGAGTCCGGACGCGGGCCGAAGCCTTCCCGCTTCCATCGCCAGACGATTTGCAACTGCTTCACATTCTCCGCATTGATCTGATCCAGAGGCGAGTACTTCGTGCCCGCGGCGTCACCGCCGTACGAACGCCATTCGCCGTTCGGTGCTCCACGCTGCGCGCGCGTGATGAGAGGCCCCACCGTCAGAAAACACAATCCAATCCAGATTAATGTCCGGGAAACTTTTGTCATGGCCGACAAATCTAACGAAGTTTTCGAAGCATTGCCAGCGGCGTGTCAGCAGGGGAGGGAAAAGGGTCAGACCCATTTCCTTCCCGTCTATCGGTCTGGCACGCGCATTGCACTACCGGCGTGCGTTGCGAAGGCCCGGCGTTTCCTTCGCCAGAGGAGGTGAGTCGTGTTGTACGACATGCAAGTTGATGTGTTGATTGCGTCGTCTGTATTTGCCGTAGCGGGCTTGGCCATTTTGAGTCTGTTTGTCTGGGAACAAGCGCGAGCGTTGGTTGCGGTTCGACATCGAATCTACGAGCGTCTCGCGGCACTCACGACTCAATCCCGCTTTTTCGCGAATCCTCTCGCGATTTCACGAACGATTTCGCGAAATCACAACGAGGAATCCTTTTTGATTGTCAGGAGGTCATAATCATGTCCGCTTATCAGATGAGCCGAAACATACGCGATCTGGATGAACTCGCGCTCGATAACGAATTACTCCACTCCCCAGAGCCTGTCCTCGTTGATTTCTGGGCGCCCTGGTGTGCGCCGTGCCGCGCAATGGCTCCGGCAGTTGAGGCGGTGGCCGAAAGACTTGAAGGAAAAGTCAAAGTGTTCAAGGTCAATGTGGATGAGAGTCCGTCGGTATCGCCTCGTTTCAACCTTAAAGGAATTCCCACACTGATTCTGTTCAAAGACGGCCGCGAAGCGAATCGTTTGGTAGGTTTGTCGAGCACCGAAAAAATCGAGGCGCTTGCCGTGTCGTGAAGGTGAGGCCGAGTCCGCTGCGGCGGGAATCGACACTGGCTCTACAAATCGTTTCCGGCGTAAGAGAGATTGAAACTCTTATTGCAGAGTGGAAAATCCGGCACGATGTTGTTGAGGATGGCGTAATTCAATGCGGGCCAGTTGACGAATGAGGGATCCTTCACCTTCACACGAGCGAGCTTGCCGTTCTCACCCGCGACCACCCAATGCCAGATGGGGCCGCGCCAGCCCTCTACCAGTCCGAACGCACTGGCTCCCGCGGTAAACGCCGGAGCAGGCCTGCAGAGGTCTCCGCCGGGAAGGGATTCAAGAGCTTCGAGGATCAGATGCGCACTCTCGCGAACTTCATCCACGCGAACCATCATGCGCGCCCAGACATCGCCTTCCGAATAAACAGGAATACTGAATTGCAGTTCTCGATATGCCGCATAAGGATGGTCGCGCCGCGCATCCGAATCGATGCCGCTCGCTCTGGCCGCAATTCCACACACCTGTAATTCTCTTGCTGTGGTGTTCGTAAGGGTTCCCGTTCCGTGCAGCCGATCGAGGACCAGCGCGCTGTCGAGTGACATCGCGACGACTTCAGAGAAGTCGGTCCGGATCTTTCGTACTGTAGTAATCGCATCGATGACGTGGTCGCGTGAGAAATCCACCGTTACGCCTCCGGGCACGATGGCGCCACGAAGCAGACGATGACCGGTCAGCCGATGATTCAATCGAAGAAGGTCCTCGCGAAGCCGCATAGCATGCGCATTCGCCACGGCAAATCCTGTATCGGTCAGGATCGCCCCAACATCAGCGATGTGGTTGTACAACCGTTCGAGTTCCTGCAATACGACGCGTAAGTATTCCGCGCGTTTCGGCACCTCTATTTCTCCGCATCTTTCGATTGCGATCGAGAACGCGAGTGCGTGTCCCACGCTGGAATCGCCCGAAATGCATTCCGCGAGGCGAACCCCACGTGAGATGTCCACCGACTCAAATAATTTCTCAATGCCCTTATGGAGGAAGAAGAGCCGGGATTCGAGATTTACGATGTGCTCGCCATCCACGCTGAATCGAAAATGTCCGGGTTCGATAATCCCTGCATGAACAGGTCCGACAGTGATCTGGTACAGGCCTTCGCCTTCCACTTCCTGGAACGGAAAAGGTTCGCCATGGTCCTCAATCATGAGCGGGCGCTGCTCCCCCTTCCGAAGGGGATGGTAGCGGCCGGGCCAGAACTGGTGGAGTGTAAGGCGTCGCAGATCCGGATGACGCGCAGGTCTCAAACCGAACAGGTCATGGATTTCACGCTCAAAAAGACTTGCGAGATACCAACGTGTGGCAAGCGATGGAAACGTTCGATGGTTTGGTGCAAGCGGCACCGACGCCACGAAAAACAAATCACGGCCCGGGGCCTCGAAAATGTATCGAATCGTGAAGCCACCGGATTCCTGCCGGGTGTCTTCCGCCACGATCAGTTCGGGCCGCGCGCCGAATTCCTTTCTTAAGCTGTCGGCGTACTCCGGAAGCTCCCACGATGCTTTTGTCACCCGATGAATAACGCTCACAACGCCGCTCCGACGATCTTCAATACGACGCCAAGGAAAGCGCGCAGCGGGCCGGGCAAGGCGAGTCCCAGGCCAACCAGAAGCACCATGTTTAAAGCGAGCGGTGCGATGGACCAGCGAAGAGGATCGCGCGCATCGAGAGATTCGGGCGCCGTTCCATACAACATGCTGTTGAGGGACGCGAGCATTCCGGCGAACACGATGGCGAGCAGCACGATTCCCGCGATCGCAAAGGATGCGGAGTGCGCCGCAAAACCCGCCTTGAAAATGAGGAACTCGCTGATGAATGGACCGAATGGCGGCAGGCCTACCAGGGCGAGAACGCCGGAAAGAAAACCAAAGCCGGTCCATGGCGCCGCTTTCAAGAGACCGCGGACCATTCGAATGTCCGTGGTTTTGTACTTGAGGAGAATGCTTCCGGAAAGCATAAACAACATCGATTTCGATAGAGCATGATTGACCATGTGGAGCAGCGCGCCAAGCGTTCCCCAATACCCGCCGAAGCCCAGCCCTAAAGATACGATTCCCGTGTGCTCGACACTCGAGTAAGCCAGCATCCGCTTGTAGTCTCTCTGAGAAATGAGAAGGGCCGCCGCCAACGAAAGCGACAACAGGCCGAATCGAACCAGCCATGAAGAGGCGAAAGAAGAGCCCGCTGTAATATCGGCAACCGTTTTAAAACGCATCAACGCATAAAGACCGACGTTCAACAACACTCCCGACATGAGCGCGCTGATGGGGGCCGGAGCTTCGCTGTGCGCGTCGGGCAGCCACGTATGCATCGGCGCCAGTCCGGCCTTCGTTCCATATCCAATCAAGATAAAAACGAATGCGAGTTTCACAATGCCCGGGTCGAGTTGAGATGCGATCGAAATGAGTTCGGTCCAGCGCAAACCAATTTCACTGGCGCGGCTGAATGCTGCGTAGTACATCAATACCGTTCCCATGAACGCGAGCGCGATCCCAACGGAGGAAATGATCAGGTATTTGTAAGCCGCTTCGAGGCTGGTTCGAGTGTCGTGAAGGTTTACGAGAAATACGGTAGCCAGCGTTGTTCCTTCGATCGCAACCCACATCACACCGAGATTGTCCGTGGTGACTGCGAACAACATGGTGAAAATGAACACTTGAAACAGCGCATAGAACAATCGCACCCGGGAAAATGGACGGGACGGCTCGCCGTCTTCTTCAGCCCGCATATATCCGACCGCGTAAATGCCGGCTATCGCTCCGATGAAAGCGACGATTCCAATCATGAAGGCCGAGAGCGAATCGGCGCGAAGCAAATTCCAGGAAACGGATTCTTCAAGGCATATCTCGGCGATTACGGCGGCGGCAACCACGAGAACAGCAACGCAGGCCGCCACATGAATAACTTCGGCCGCAGTGCGTTTTCGAGTGAATCCAATCGAGCCCGCCGCAGCGGCGGGGATCAACAGAAGTAAGATCAAGATCATCCGCGTAGTGTTCCTAACTGTTTCACATCGATCGAATCGAGATTCTCCTTGATTCGATATACAAACACTTCGAGGATCAGCACCGCCACGAGCACATCGAGAAAGACTCCTATTTCGACGATGAGCGGAACCCCATATGTCGCAAGCAGCGCGATCATGAAAATGCCGTTCTCCAGCATGAGAAAGCCGAGAATCTGAGTCAGCGCGCGTCTCCGGTTTACCGTTGTGAAGAGTCCGATGAGAACTCCCGCAAACGCGAGGGGAATGCCGTCGGCAGTCGGCAGCCGATCCGTTGCCGTTACAGGCGCCATCGCGTAGAACGCAATAACGACAAGGGCGGCACAAATCCCGAGTGTCATCGATGTTCCGAGATACGGTGAAACGGCGCGTTGCATGCCGATCTTCGCCACGGTGCGGTTGAGTACATTTGGGATCACGATGACTTTCACGATTGCGAAAACAACAGCCACGCCCAGCAGTTCGTGATTCCCGCTAAAGAAAGCAACAACCGCTGCCAGAGCCGCGAGCACGCCCGATTGGACGGCGAACATTCGTACCTGTCCCGCAAGGCTGTTTCGGATGATGAGCAGAAACGACATCACCAGAAACAGGAATGAAAGAAGGTTCGCGAGTTTTGCAAAAGGCATCGGCTTACCTCAAAAAGAAAAACGAAATCACGGCCAGCAGGGCCAGCATGAACGAAGCGCTCAATAGCTCCGGCACGCGAAAGAGTCTCAGCTTTGCAACGGAAGTTTCCAATACCGCGATACTCGCAGCAAGTACGCCAAGCTTCACTGCCAGTGAAAACATCCCGACCGCCAGGGCCGCCGGTTGCAGCGTTGGCGCGATGCCCCACGGCACAAAAATGTTCGCGAGGAGCGTCAGGAACAGAAACAGTTTTATGGCCGAAGCCCACTCGATGAGGGCGAGGTACCTTCCGGAGTATTCGAGAATCATGGCTTCGTGGATCATCGTGAGTTCGAGGTGTGTCGAGGGATTGTCTACCGGCAGTCGTCCCGTTTCGGCCACCGCCACAATAAAGAAAGAGAAGAACGCAAGAAGGTGTCCCGGGTTGAGCAAGAGCAGGGAATCGGCAGATGAACGCCGGATCATCTCATTCAAGCCGGTTGTGCCCGCGCGTAGAGCGATGGCGAAGATGGCAATCATCACTGTCGGCTCCGCCAGCGCGGCCACGGCCATCTCCCGGCTCGATCCCATTCCCCCGAACGAACTGCCGGCATCGAGGCCTGCGAGTGCGAAAAAGAATGTCGAGAGAAGGAACAGATACATCAGGAGGATGATGTTGCCGAACGATTGCGTTGCGCCGGCGACAGTGAAAACCGGAACGATCAACGCCGAAGTCATCATGGCTCCAATCACCACATACGGCGTAAAACGGAATATCCATGAAGTACTGGTCGAGATGACCGTTTCTTTGAGCAGCAGTTTCCGAATGTCCCGATACGGCTGCAGAATACCTGCGCCGCGCCGCCCCTGCATCCTCGCTTTTATCTTTCGTATCACGCCCACAAGCATTGGGGCGCCAAGCACAACGACCAGCCATTGAATCAACGTAAGGATGATTTGGCCGAGCATCTACTTTGCCACCAGCAACACCACAATGAGTGCGAGCAACATATAGAGAAGGTAGCTATGAACGTTTCCGGATTGAATGCTGCGCGCTCTCGCGGAGATTCGCCGTACTGTGGCGCCCAAAGGCGCGTAAATGGAATCCTCGATGATCGAGCGCGACTCCTGGCGGTATGTGATCGTCTTTACGAAGAAGCGCGATTCGGTGTGCGACTGGACTTCCGTCTGTGCCACCGGCTTATAGAATGATGCGAATACGCGCTTGAATGGATTGGCAAACGCCAGGGCCGTATATTCGAACCGGGCCGTCTGTACCGCCCTGCCGCATCCCCACGTCTCGTAGTAACGCCTGCGAAAATTCGCGCCGCCGATCCGCAAGCCAACCCACATCGAGAGCATCAAAGCGCCTAGCAGCACGGCCAGCGGCCCGGGCGCGATCGCGGAAAAAACGCCGGCAGCGGAAATATTCTTGAAGGAAAACGTCAAATCCGCGGGTTGGCCGATGAACTCACCCGTGACTGCGGCCAACGGCCGCAATGCGAGCGAAGGCCCGATACCGAGAACGAAAACCGCCGCTGCAAGGAGCGCCATCGAGATGCGCATTGTCCAGTGCGCTTCATGAGCATGGTCGACACGCGGGCTGCGCGGCAGCGCAAGAAACGTAATGCCGAATGCGCGGACAAAACAGGCGGCTGCCAATCCGGCAGTCAAAGCGAGCGCGGCAATGGACAGCGCAAAGACCAGGTTGAACAGGCGCTCGGGAATTTGAAAACTCAGCAAGAGTGACTGGAACGTGAGCCACTCGCTGACGAAGCCATTGAATGGCGGCATGGCGGAGATCGCCAGGGATCCTACGAGAAAAAGCGCGCCGGTCTGCGGCATGCGCCGGAGCAGTCCGCCCATCTCCTCCATGTTTCCTGTTCCTGTTGCGTGAACCACGGCACCGGCTCCAAGAAACAGCAGGCTTTTGAAGATCGCATGATTCAAACAGTGCAGCAAAGCACCTGTCAGGGCCAGCGCCGCGAGCGGTTGGAGATTGTAGTTGCGAAACAATAATCCGGCGCCGGCGCCGAGCAGAATCACGCCAATGTTTTCGACGCTCGAATAGGCGAGAACACGTTTCAAGTCGGATTCAATGATGGCATCCAACACTCCAAGAAGCGCGGAAATGCCGCCGAGAATCAGGATGAGAACTCCCCACCAGGCGGGACCGGCGCCCAGCCAATCGAATCCGATCCGGATCAGGCCGTAGACTCCCAGCTTGATCATGACGCCCGACATCAGCGCCGAAACATGACTCGGGGCAGCCGGATGCGCCCTTGGAAGCCAGATGTGAAACGGTACCGCTCCCGCTTTCGACAGGAACCCGACCGCGAGAATTACAAAGACCGCGCTGCGCGCGCTTGCCGGCAAAGCCGTTGCCGCGCGGCTCCAGTCCGCCATGACGAGAGTTCCCGTGTACTGCGACATTGCAAGGAAGCCGATTAGCAGGCAAGCCAGTCCGGCATGTGTCATGACCGCGTAAAGCCACCCGGCGGCGTACGTGTCTTCGCGATCGCCGTCGGTCATTACCAGAAAGTACGAGGCGAGGGACATGACTTCCCAAAAAAAAAGAAACGTCAAAACATTACGCGCCAGAACCACCACAGCCATCGATACGATGAAGATATTGAAAGCCAGTCCAAGGGAGAGGTCCCGGCCGGTGTACTGTTTCGTGTATCCGATCGCGTAAAAGGCGGCAGGGATGGCGCTCGTGGCGATGATCAACAGAAAGAATGATGATAAGAGATCGAGTCCAAGTGCAAAGCCGCCGCCGAAGGGCAGAAGATCGGGCAAAACCAAATTAAACGTGTGACGCGTGAGGCCGGCAATTGCGATAAAAAGAATCAGTAGAGAAACAAAAAGGGCAAACGTGTGTACGGCGATTCGTCTCATCGGGATTCCAGAGCTTTCAAGATTCCGGCAAGGATCGCGCGCGGCGACGGAGGACAGCCAGGAATGACGACATCGACCGGAACGACCGATGAAACCGGTCCATATACTCCGTAGGCCCCTGCGAAAATTCCGCAGTCCTTCGAACAATCGCCAACAGCGATAACAAACTTCGGATCCGGCGTTGCATCGAAGGTGCGCTTCAGCGGGTCCGCCATATTAAGAGTGACGGGTCCGGTAACGAGCAGGCAATCCGCGTGGCGGGGAGAAGCGACAAAATGAAGACCGAATCGTTCGAGGTCGTAGTAAGGGCTGTTTAAGCCGGAGATTTCGATTTCACATCCGTTGCACGAACCGGGGTCGACTTCGCGAATATGCAGCGAACGGCCGTACAACCGCCTGACTTCGCCGCTCAATGCGCTGCCGAGAATCTCAATATCCGGTTCCGGCATCGTTCCGTCTTCGGTAACCACGGCAGTTTGCAGAATCTTTCGAACAAGCCGCTTCATTACCGGTGACGCCGTCCTTCCGCGCGAATTTCCTGGAGCATCGAACGCAGGCCTATGAGGTGATTGTTGAAGATGTCGCGCGCAGTATCCAGGAGCTTGAAGATGGCCGGATCGCTGATGGAATAGTAAACATTGGCGCCGGATTTTCGAGCCACGATGATGTTCTTGTTCCGCAGCACGGCAAGCTGCTGCGACGCATTGGCTTGTTCGACGTGAAACTCGGCGCTGATTTCCGCCACGGTCTTTTCACCCTGGCGAAGACTGTCGAGGATCGAAATCCGAAGAGGGTGGGCGAGAGCCTTGAAGAACTCCGCCTTGAACTGCCGTAACTGTGATATCGGCATATGCAAATACTTGCATATAAGCATGCATATGTCAATCCGGGGGTGTGGGAGCGGGCGGGATTAACGCCCGCTAAGCCTTTGTGCCGCTCACAATCAAAACTTCGGCGGGAATCGATATTCCCTGCGCCGTTGAATAGGACCGCAGGTCTTCCATGACTTCGTGCCGAACGGCGGCGAATTGATCTTCCGTAAATGCTGCGAGCTTTGCGCGGAGTTTATCGGACATTTGACATCGCAGCGTCCAGAACTCATCCGCGCGAAGCGGCGCTTCGATTCTGAACTGCAGAAGCCGCTCGGACGGCGCGTTTGCTCCAGCGTCATTCAGAATGTTCAGAAGCTTGCCCGAAGCGGCGTAGCGAAAAGCATCCGGCGCGTCCGGCGGCAGGGGTTCCGCGGGTGCGTATGGTTCAACAGCTTTCGCGAACATGGAATGGAACGGGTTTCTTTCCGCAAAATGCCAGACCGCGAAAGCGATCTTGCGTCCCGGCTTCGACACGCGCAGCATTTCCCGAACGCCGTTAACAGGAGAAGGAAAAAACATCACACCGAACCGGCAGACTGCGGCGTCAAAGTGATTTTCAGGAAAAGGCTGTGCTTCAGCATGGGCAATTTCAAAACGAACATTCGTTAAATGACAGCGCTGTGCTTCGCGGTTGGCGGCCGCGATCATTTCCGGAACGGGATCGGTGCCGGCAACGCTGCCGCGTGGTCCTGTGATTTCAGCGATGCTTAATGCCGGCTCGCCGGGGCCCGTGGCCACGTCGAGAACGGAATATCCGGCGTCGATCCGGGTATCTTCGATGAGCGCCTGAGTGATGGGAGCAAACATCCCCCTGATGGTGTCGCGGTGTTTCTCCCAATACGGCGCCGCCCGGCTCCAGAGGCGAAGCGTTTCATTGCTCTTGGGCATATCCGGCAGTATACCCGGGATACGCAGTCTGAAAAAATGAGCACGAACTGTCACAAAACGGGTTTGACCGGTGTTGTTATGAATGTGGATGCGGCAGGTGAGGCTATCGTTGGAGTGAATGCCGGCGAGAGCAGCGACGATTTGGAAACCATCTTCAGGGCCCAATATGCGCGCATTGCTCGTGTGATTGCCTGCATTATCAGGGACCGCGCGCGCGCCGAGGAACTTGCAGTCGATGTGTTTCTCAAATGGTCACATCATTCCAGTGTTCACGGAGACAAGGCGAACGGCTGGTTGTATAGGACGGCCGTGCGAACCGGCTTGAATGAATTGCGGCGCGACTTGCGCCGAAGCCGCTATGAAACCCTCTTCGGATTCTTCAGTGGCAAACGCAGGCCGCCCACGCCCGAAGATGTTCGAGCCGCCGGGGAAGAAACACAGAAAGTACGGTTGATTCTGAAACGGATTCAACCGCGGCAGGCCGAGTTGTTGGTGCTGCGAAACAATGGGCTCAGTTATGAGGAACTGGCTATCGCGCTCGGATTGAATTCTGCATCGGTCGGTACGCTTCTGTCGCGGGCGGAGGAAGCGTTCCGAAGGGAATACATCAAACGTTATGGACAACAGTAACGACATCAAAGCGGAACAATGGACGACTCAGCGTTTGGCCGTGCTGCTTCCACTCAGGGACTGGCAGCCTGACACGACGCGTGGTCTTCAACTGTTTCGCGACAGGCGCGAACGAAGGCGAATGCATGGGACGCGGCTGGTTTGGGCAACCATTTGTGGAGTAATAGCGGCCATCGCCGTTATGACTTTTCCGGCGACCCGCATTCTGGCCGCCCACTATGCAACAGCCTGTATGAGTCTGCTCGGGCGCATCTCAGGAGAAGCGCCGGGTCTGAATTACACCGAAGTGAACCAACGCAAGGCGGCTCCGGAACTGGCAGTCCGGATCGGCGCCGGCCCAGCCGCCAAGCTGTCCGATTTTCGCGGCAAAGTCGTGCTTCTGACTTTCTGGAAACCGGGCTGTACCGCGTGCGATACGGAAAACGCCTGGTTCAGAGAATTTCAACAAACCTGGCGCGAAGGTACCTTCGTTTTTCTGAATCATCGCCTCGCTGCAGATGACGACGATGTCCTCGGGCTTTTCAGCGATCGTCAAACGATACCGGCCACTCTGCTGATCGACAAGTCCGGAAGGATCGCTGCAACGCACGCTGGTCTTTGCACCAAACGCGAATATCAGACGGCAATCGAATCGCTGCTCAACGAACCCTGAAATCCAAAATAAGGAGTGAATCCCATGAACATCAATATCCGAAGTGTCTATATCCTGTGTGCCCTCGCAACAATGTTGATCACTTTCTCCATGACCGGCCTCGGCGATGACAATCATCTTCCAGGCTTCACTGCACGCATCGCGTTCCCCAATGGCGCTATCAGAACCGCTGAAATCCAGGGCGTTGGCTGCTCGGCCACGATTTGTTCTCGAGTCTTTATCAACGCAAAGGAGAGCAGTCCGCTACCTGTCAAAATCTGGCTGGACAGCATCGCGGCCATTAAAGATGTTCGCGAGGACGCCGCGCTATTTGTGATGAAAGACGGAACCGAGCGGCGCGTGACCCTCATTCCGGATTTTCGGGTTCTTTATATCGAAAGGCCGGGGCACCCTGCGGAGAAACTGGATCTGGGGAGAATCCGGTCGCTCGAGATTGTTTCTAAAAAATGAACGAATGCGGATTCTTCAGCTCGCGGCCAGGATCATTTTTTGATCTCGTACCGGGACGCCCAACCGATGAATGGTAATGGGCGCAGTAAAGCCGCGGATCTGGACGGATTGCTCGTGCGACATTGTCAATCGAGGATCCAGGGAGATTCTTTTCCGTACCGCGTCTGAGATGATGATGACGCCTGGTTGCGCGTAGCCGCAGAGACGCGCAGCCAGGTTTACCGACGCGCCGATCACGGAATAGTCCAGATGTGAGGGCGAACCAATATTGCCGAGGATCGCTGTGCCGGTATGTATTCCCATACCTACGGGGATTGGATCATTTGTTTCGTTGCCGCTGCGGATCATTTCCAGCGCGCACAGGCAACACTGTGCGGCCATATCCTCACCATCGAAGACCGCCATCAAACCATCGCCGGCGAATTTGTCGACATATCCGCCATACTGGTACACCAGCTCAATCTGATTTTTGAGATGCGTACTGACCAATTCGAACAGCCTTGCGGGTTCCATCGTTTCGGACAAAGCGGTAAACCCCCGGATGTCCGTGAAGCATACGGTGACTTCCCGTTCCCGGGGCCCCGGAACGACGCCGCTCTCCGAATACTCCTTCGCAATTGCCGCGATGTGGGGCGAGAGATATCGCTTGAGCATCTGGTGCGCGCGTTCCAGCTTGATGAAGTAATCGACCTTTAGAATATGCGCCTGCAGCCGCGACTTCACCGATGCAATGGCCAGTGGTTTTTCCAGGAAATCATCTGCGCCCGCCGCAAACGCCCCGGCGATCAGAGCGGGATCCCGGTTTCCCGTCATGATCAGGATCGGAGTGTACCGGTGATGATCGATCGCCCGGATCTGCCGGCACAGATCGATGCCGTTTTCTTTTCCAATCTCGATATCGATGAGGAAGGCTTCGAAGCGATCCTTCTGCGCCAACTCGAGCATGGAGGCGGCGGTCGAACTCTCCAGGACCTCATAGCCATTCGCCTCGAGATATTTCACGAGGAGCAGGCGTACGGCGTTGTCGTCGTCAACAACTCCGATCATGCCGCCGACTGCTTACCCGAACGGCGCTGATCATAGGCTTGATTGATGGCGGAGCGCAGACGCGCCAGTCCGGCAGGTTTGATCAAACGACTGTTCGCGCCGTTCCTGTATTGAATCCAAAGCGCTTCCCGTTGAGCCGCGATAAAAACAATCTCGATGGCGGCATTCTTCTCTTTGTCCAGCAGGATTGCAGCGGCTTCGTGCGGCATGCTGAGATCGAGGAGGCACACTTTCGGAGCAAAGGACCTGAACACGTCCACAGCTTTCTTCGCGTCCGAGGAAATGTAGGTCTCGAAGCCGGCGGCTTTCAAAAACTTCGCAACGACTACAAGACTTTTCGGCTCATCGTCAACAACCAGGATTTTTGGCATACGGATATACGAATTCCTACTGACTTATCGGCCGGGATGGCTGCTGGCATTAATACAATTGATGAAAAAAGTGATGAACGGATGTCAATGTCCAGCGGCCTTCGCTTCGTTCATCTTCATTCGAGCTTTGATGAGTTTCCGGATGAGCAGGGCGGGGAGTTTCTTGTCCAGAGCCAGGTGAACCGTTGCCTTGGATACCGCCAGGGCTCCGAGTTCCTTACGATGCAGCTCGATCACCGGCGTTGGAAGATAGAGGCCAATGTGAGCTTTCGCCAACTGAAAATATGCGAGGCGCCCGCGATAGTGGTAATACGGCATGCCGTAACTGATGCGTTCGTCGGCTTTGGGCGCGGCAATCCGGATAATCCGGCGGAGCTCTGCCAGTTTCGGCCGCACTTCCCTGGGAGCCGAGGCGATGTAAGCGTCCACGTCGTTCGGTTTTTTCATCATTTCCTTAAGGGCAGACCAGCATATTCGGTCCTTCGCTTTTTTTAAGAAACTTTTTCTGAACTTCTGCGCGGCAGGATATGTCTTCTTGATAGTGTCAAAGGAGATCGAATCATGAAAACACTGCCGTTGATCGTTGTGCTTTTTGTGCAGGCATCCGCATTGGCCCAAGGGCCTCAGCTTATTCGCTTGAAGGAAGCAACAGCGGATTTTCCTCGTTCTCAACTGCAGATCAAAACGAACGGTCCTGTTTCGATCGACGTGAGTCAGGGGGAACGCGCGGCATACGAAAAGCTGGCCGGGATGGCGGGGTTGAATATCGTAATCGATCCGGATTTCCGCGACAGTTCCGCCGGTTCATTCCGAATCGACAACGTGGATGTGCTTCAGGCTTTCGATCTTTTGTCCGCGCGGAGCAGAAGTTTCGTGGAGGTTTTGAACAGCAATACGATCATCGTGTCGCCGGACAACCAGACGAAACGGCGCGATTATGAGTTCATGGTGTTGAAGACGTTTTATCTGCCGGCGGGTTCGTCGCCGCAGCGTCTCACTGAAGTGGTCACGACGCTTCGTACGACCTTGCAGGCCCGGTATCTCCTCGGCAGCACCACGGCGAATGCTGTCGTGATGCGCGATAGCCCGGCGCGCATTGCCGCGGCGGAAAAGATCATCGCATCGTCGATGCCGCTCGCTGCCGGTCCGGCGACGGCGTCCATCGGCGAGACGATCAGGGTTGGCCGCATCGTCACGCTCGATGGTGGCGTTGTCCGCGAGTCCGCTCCGTCCCGTTCCATGCTCAACTCGAGCGGAAGAAGCCCGGTGTCGCTCGACGTGAACGACAGCACGCGCGCAATCTTCGAAAAGCTTGCTCGCGGGGCGGGTGTCAACGTCATTTTCGATCCGGATTTCCGCAGTGTCGATGGAAGCCTCAAGGCCGATAAGGTCGACATTGCCGACGCGCTGGATATTCTCGCTTTTCAGACGAGAACCTTCTGGGAGCCCATAGACGGCAAGACGATCCTCGTAGCTCCCGACAATCAAACGAAGCGGCGTGATTTCGAGAATGTGTCGGTCAAAACGTTTTACCTGCCCAATGCTTCACAAGTGGAAGTGGTGGAACTCCTCACCGGGTTGCGCACTCTGTTGAATGCGAGATACCTCGCATCCGTAAACGGCCCGAGCGCCATCGTGATGCGCGACAGCGCCGTGCGACTGGCTCTCGCCGAAAGAATCATTTCCGACTTGCGCAGGTCTCCTGTAGTTTCCGCGCCAGGGTTTCCGTCGGGGAGCGAAGCCGGATTCGTCTTGAATCGCCGGGCCGCGCAGGCCCTGGGCGCTCCGGCATCCGGGCTGCAACCCCGAGTTCGCGGTCCCTTCTCGTTCGATGCGAATGACAGCGTCCGCGCGACCTACGAATCCATCGCAGCTACAGCCGGACTTCGCATTGTCTTTGACAGCCGGTTTCAGGGCGCAGCGGCAGTCCCGTTCAAGGTGTCGAATATCGAGATTGCGGACGCTCTCGATTTTCTATCGTTACAGAGTCGAAACATCTGGCAAATCATGGACGGCGACACCGTGTTCGTTGCGCCCGACAATCAAACGGTGCGCGCGGACGTTTTGACCAGAGTCACGAAGACGATCAATCTGACCGCTCAAGGCGGCCCTCCGCGCAATATTCAGGAAGTGGTGACAGCGCTGCGAACCCTCTTCAACTTGCGGCAGATTGCAACTCTCGACAATTCCATCGTCGTAACCGATACCGTCGAGAACATTGCCTTCGCGGAAAAAATGTTGAAGGACCTGGACGGGCCTGCGCGCTGAGCCGTTACTTCAGTTTCTTCATAAGGCTGTCGAGCGTTGACTTGTTTCCGGATTCGAAGAATGGGCGCATTCTTCTGGATTCGTCATCATCGCCGAAACCCAGCATGTGAACCGTGACTTTGGTGCGCGACTCTCCGGCGGCTTCAAAGTAAACAATGGTCCAGGGTTTCAGTATCGCGTTCGGAAAGGGAAAATTCTTCGGCGCCTTGATCGTTCGTGAGACAAACATCCGGCCCGGATCGAATGCAAGAACCATGTGGTGAATCGACGAATCGTCGTCGAGCGTGGAATCCTTGTTGTAGCTTGTACGCCAAAGCCCGCCGGGCCGCAGATCGATATCGGTCTTGGCGACCATCCACGATTCAATGCCTTCTTTCGTCGTCCATAATCTCCACACTTCCGCGACCGGCGCGTTGATGACGCCTTCGGTGACGACCGGATTGGCCTGTGGCGCTGTCCGGGCCGCAATTGCCGACGCCAGCATCGCGACACCAAGGATGCCGGCAAACAAGATTCTTACTTTCATTTCGATCTCCTTTTGGGTTTCTTTCGTTCGCGGATGAGCCGCTTGATGTAGTCCTCGAGTTGACTGATGGCCTGATCGAAGGGTTCGAAACTTCGATACGCTCGCGCCAGCATCACGGAGCCTTCCATTGTGGCAAGGACATAGGTTGACAGGGCGGATGAATCGATGTCCGCCGGAAAACGATCGCGCGCGTCTTCGATAAGTTGACGAATGGCATCACACCATGCCTTGAAGTTCTCGATGATCAATCGCCGTGCCTCGGGCTGATTGTTGCTGACTTCGAGGGCGAGATTGCCGATAGGGCAGCCGAGTTCGAAATGCGTCGCTTCCAGCAGCAGCCTGTAACCTTCCAGCACCGCGAACAGCCGCTTGATCGGATCACGCGTCCGGCGGAATGCGGGTTTTAGAACTTGAGGCTCCAGCATCTTCCGGTATTTCTCGAGCACCGCGACAAGAAGATCGTCTTTGCTCGGAAAAAAATAATAGAGACTTCCGCTGTTGGCTCCCGCTTCTTTCAGGATTTGCGCAACGCCGGTAGCCGTATATCCCTGTTTGAAGAAAAGAGAGCGCGCGGTTTCAACGATACGTTCCCGGGTTGCCGCCACTTGTTTTGATTGATCGTTCAACTCAGAAAGCATTATGCTGCAGCACGCACCGGTTTTTCAAAATGTTTCGGAGTGGAGGGCATGATGCATATCAACCACTTTGCTGTGGTGTCTGCGGCGCTCGCGATGTTTCTGATCGGCGGGCTGTGGTATTCCCCGTTTTTGTTTCACAAAGCCTGGATGGCCGCGAATGGCTTGAACGACCAGGACCTTCGCAAGAAGGGAATGGGCAGGATCTTCGGCCTGTCTTTTGTTTTTTCCTGGATCATGGCTTACAACCTCGCGGCATTCCTCGGTGGACCGGATACCACTGTTGTCTGGGGAGCCACTGCCGGCGCCCTTGCCGGAATCGGATGGGTTGCGCTCAGCATCGGCATACTCGGACTGTTTGAACGGCGTTCGTGGAAGTACATGTTGATCAACGGGGGCTACTTTGCGGTCTCCTTTGTCGCGATGGGCACGATTCTGGGAGCGTGGCGATAGTCTCGAATTATTTCTTGTCAGAACAGTATGGTCCCTCATATAACGCTGGCGTTGGAGGAAGGAGCTTATGAGCGCTAAACGATGGTCGCTGACCGCCAGGGTCGTACTCGCAGTTTTCATCGCACTCGGATTACGGGGTGCGGGAACCGGATGGAGCCAGCAGCGGGGGAATCCTGCGGCAAGGGCCGAAGACCATCAAAACATGATGGCCCAACTGGGCATTCGGAAACTTCGTCCGGGTCCGAGCGGCAATGAATCGGATCCGAATCACGCGAACTACGACGAAGCGACAGCGAATCCATTTCCGGATTTACCCGACGTCCTCACATTGAAGAACGGAAAGAAGGTTACGTCCGCCAGAGTCTGGAAGGAGCAGCGACGGCGCGAGATTCTTGAAGACTTCGATCGCGAAGTGCTCGGGCGCGTTCCCACCATCGTGCCGAAAGTGACCTGGACGGTTTCAAATATGGCCGAAGGACGAGTTGGTCCCTACGCGGTTAATGGAAAGCAGCTTGTCGGTCACGTGGATAATTCCTCGTTTCCTGAAATCACGGTGGATATCCAGATGACGGTGGTGGTTCCCGCCGATGCGAGGGGAAGAGTTCCCGTCATGATGATGTTCGGCGGCGGTGGAACTCTCCCGTCGATGAATCCGCCGGCTCCCGGCGGACGAGGCGCACCGGTTGGCGGAGATCCTCCTTCGCAACAGCAATTGATCGCGGATGGATGGGGCTATGCTTCGATCAATCCGGGAAGCATTCAGGCCGACAACGGCGAAGGCCTGACGAAAGGAATCATCGGCCTTGTGAATAAAGGACAGCGGCGGAAGCCTGACGACTGGGGCTCCTTGAGGGCGTGGGCATGGGGTGCAGCGCGCGGCCTGGATTATCTTGAAACCGATACGAGTGTCGATGCTTCCAAAGTCGGAATTGAAGGCGTTTCGCGCTTCGGCAAAGCAGCGCTCGTCACGATGGCCTACGACGAACGATTTGCGGTTGTGCTCGTGGGATCTTCAGGAGAAGGTGGGGCGAAGTTGCATCGCAGGAATTGGGGTGAAGCGGTCGAGAATCTGACCGGCTCCGGTGAGTATCACTGGATGGCCGGCAACTTCATGAAGTACGGCGCTGCTGAGGCCGACTTCGGCAGCAAAAACCCCGGCGACATCCCTGTTGATGCTCATGAATTGATCGCGCTCTGCGCGCCGCGTCCAACGTTTATCAGTTATGGCGTGCCGGAAAAAGGCGATGCGAAATGGCTCGATCACCAGGGCAGTTATATGGCGGCGATCGCCGCAGGTCCCGTTTTCAAGCTCCTTGGCGCCAAAGACCTCGGTGTATCGAATGACTATAAGAAAGAGAAGATGCCGGCAGTGAACGTCAGCATGCTCGATGGCCAGTTAGCCTGGCGCCAGCACGACGGTGGTCACACCGATGGCCCGAATTGGAAATACTTTATTCCCTGGGCAGACAAGAATTTGAAACACGCTCCTCCTGCCCGCTGACAAGGTCGTCCGGTGAAAACGGCCTTCACGCTCGCGTTGTTCGTATGGATCGGTTTTGCCGCCGGCACGAAGTCGACGGAATGGCCGACGTACGGACACGATCCGGGCGGCATGCGGTTTTCTCCGCTGAAACAGATCACTCCCGCCAACGTTGCGACGCTTAAGCGCGCCTGGGCGTATCACATGAAGCGCTCCGATAATGTCCCCTTTGCGGGAAGCTCGAGCACTCCGCTCGTCATTAACGGGGTGTTGTATGCCGGCACGCCGTATGGCCGCGTCGTCGCGCTGGATCCTGTTACCGGGAAAGAAATCTGGGTTTACTCTTTGCCGGGCGGCCAGCCCGCGTCACGCGGCATTGAATACTGGCCGGGTGATGCGCGCACGCCCGCGCAGATCGTTTTTGGAAGCCGCGAGGGAAATCTGTTTTCAATCAATGCGAGCTCAGGAAAACCAAACGAGGCCTTCGGAGAGAAAGGCATCGTCAACCTGAACACGCCGGAGATTTTGCAGGGTCTTCCCGGCCGCGACGGCCTGGGTTCACCGCCGATCATGTACAGGAATCTGGTCATCACCGGCGGCCTCACTCAGGAGAATCCGCCGAAAGGCCCGGCCGGTGACGTTCGCGCGTGGGATATTCACACCGGAAAGCTCGTGTGGACTTTTCATTCGGTGCCTCGCGCGGGAGAAAAGTTCAACGATACGTGGGCCGGCGACAGTTGGAAGAATCGATCGGGTGTGAACGTTTGGGGATTCCTGACAGTAGACACAGCGCGAGGCATCGTCTACATGCCGTTCGGCGCTCCTTCCAACGATCGATATGGCGGCGACCGGCCCGGCGACAATCTTTTCAGCTCGAGCATCGTGGCCGCGGATGCCGGCACCGGAAAATATCTTTGGCATTTTCAGCTCGTGCACCACGACATCTGGGATTACGACATGCAGTCGCCGCCTGCGCTCATCGATATCCGGAAGGATGGTCGAACCATCCCGGCGGTTGCGGTAACGAATAAAACAGGACTGTTGTTCCTTCTCGACCGCGTGACGGGCAAGCCGATCTATGGAGTCGAAGAACGTCCGGCGTTGAAGAGCGAGGTTCCGCTCGAACGCCCTTCTGCCACACAACCGTTCCCGTTGAAACCGGCGCCTCTAGCGCGGATGAGCATGACGCCCGAAGACATCGCGACGGTGACTCCGGAGCTCGAGGCGGCTTGCAGAAAACTCGTTTTCGATAACAATCTGCAGTTGGGCGGACCGTACCTGCCTGTTGCTTACAACCGCTTACGCGTGCAGTTTCCCGGACCTCAGGGCGGACCAAACTGGGGAGGCGGGTCGTTTAATCCGGATCTCGGATATCTCTTCCTGAACACGAGCGACCTCGGTCACATGCAGGGATTCAGAGATCGAAAGGATGGTGACGCCGCCAATCCTTACGAAGCGGTGCCCGGCGCAGGCCGCTTCAAAGATACTTCCACCAACATGATGTGCCAGCAGCCGCCATGGGGCATGTTGACCGCAGTGAATGTGAACACCGGTGAATTCGCATGGCGCGTGAATCTCGGAATCACCGACCGGTTGCCTCCGGAAAAACGAAACACAGGCCGCCCCAGCAGCGGCGGTTCGATTGCGACTGCGAGCGGTCTGGTTTTCATTGGCGCCACCGACGACAATCGCTTTCGAGCCTTTGATGCGAAAACCGGAAAGGAATTGTGGGCCGTCAAACTCGATGCCGCCGCGCACGCTACCCCGATTACTTACCTTGGGAAGAACGGAAAACAATACGTGGTGATTACGTCGGCCGCCGGCGGTTTTCTGGATTCACCGTTGACGGACGATTCCATCACGGCGTTCACGCTTCCGTAGCCGCATTTGGAACTCAGCCGAAAGCTCAAAATGTCCCGGCCGATAAACGATCCATGTCGGTGATATAAGATGTTTATAGTTGACATGAGATCTCCATCGTTATAGCTTCGCTCAATATGACTTCCAACTTGCACGGCCGATCATCCCAGTCTCCAATGCCCACCGCCGCCGAAGTCGATATTCTTGCCGCACTGTGGCGGCTGGGTCCGGCAACAGTGCGGGAGGTGCACGAAGCGCTTGGTAAAGACTGCGGCTACAACACCACGCTCACGCAGATGAGGTTGATGACCGACAAAGGGCTGCTGCGACGCAGTGAACGATTCCGTAATCACGTGTATGAGCCGGCGGTGCCGCGCGAACAGATGCAGCAACGACTCGCGGGCGACCTCATGCAGCGGGTCTTCGGCGGATCGGCCAAGGGGCTCATCCTGGGAGCGCTTGGCGTTAAGCGGGTGGCTGCCGGCGAATTGGCGGAGATCCGTCGCATGATCGACGGTCTTGACAGGAAAAAAAGGGGGAAGAAATGAACGGGATCGAGCTGTTGGGCGCCACGCTGCTTCACTTTCTTTGGCAGGGTGTTCTGATTGCCGCCGCTTACGCCGCGGCACGCGGATTTGTCTCCCGGCCCGAGGTCCGCTACCTCCTGGCGTGCGCGGCGTTAGCCGCCATGGCGGTATCGCCGCTAGCGACGTGGGTAGCGCTGCAGCCGGTAACGCCGGGGGCTACTGCGATGACCACTTCTTTATCTCCGCCGCATTCGGCTTCAGCCCTTCCGGGTTTTCGCGGGGATCTGTCCGGCTTCTTCGCTTTTCGGTATGAGCAGGTTCCATTGCGCTGGTTGTCGTGGGTAGCAGCAGCGTGGATGACGGGCGTCGTGATCTTCTGGCTGCGCCTGCTGGGCGGGTGGATGATCGCGGAGCGTCTTCGTCACTTTTATGTACGGCCCGCACCTCGACAATGCCAGGAGGCGTTCGATGGGCTCCGTGCGCGAATGCGCGTGTCATCAACGGTGCGGCTGCTGGTCTCCGGACTGGTACAGGCGCCGTCGGTCGTTGGGTTGCTGCGGCCCGTGGTGTTGGTGCCGGTGGGTGCGCTGGCTGGTCTGCCCACGGAGCAGATGGAAGCGCTGCTGCTTCATGAGTTGGCCCACATCCGGCGCTACGACTACCTGGTAAACGCTCTGCAGAGCACGGTCGAGGCGTTGCTGTTCTATCACCCGGCGGTGTGGTGGGTATCCGGCCATATGCGTTCCGAGCGTGAGCTGTGCTGCGACGATGCAACAGTCGCGTTGACCGGTGACGCACAGAGCTACGCGCGCGCTTTGGCGGAGGTTGGGGCCGCAGGACACGCCGGGCATCTGCCGGCGGTAGCGGCGACCGGTGGCTCGCTGGCGAATCGAGTAGCGAGATTGTTGGGCGAGCCGCGTCCTTCTTCGCGCACGCATTCTCCGGGGGCTCTCGCGGCCGCGGGAGCGTTTGTTGCGATTACCGCGATGGCGGTGCTGGGCCAAACTGCGCGACCACAGTTCGAAGTCATTTCCATAAAGCCGGCGGGCAGTGCAGAAGCCCCGATCATACGGTCCCTGCCGGGACAGCTCACGGCAAGTGCGTCCCTGCGTGCGCTTATGCAGGGCGCGTATGACGTGCAGCCCTTACAGATCGTGGGTGGTCCGGAGTGGATCGGATCAGAACAATATGAGGTCGACGCGAAGGCGGCCGGCAATCCTGACCGGGCGCAGACGCTTCTAATGCTGCAATCACTGTTGGAAGATCGGTTTCAGTTGCGGGTCCACCGCGAGTCCCGGGAAATGCCGGTCTATGCTCTGGTGGCCGGTCGTCAGGGGCTCCAACTGCCATCTCCGGCGAACAGAAGTTGCGGGGAAGACACGGAACTGCTGGGAACTCTGGCGGCTCCAGGAACCCGCATGGAGGTTCCTGGTCAAGCTGTCACTGCCGCACCGAGATGTGGAAGGCTGGACGTGACGCTGGAAACGGGAGGGGCGCGCTTGCGGGGCGACAAAGTTCCGATGGCCGAGTTCGTGCGCGTGCTCTCGAGAGTGCTTGGGCGCACGGTAACGAATCGAACGGGATTCTCCGGGGCATTCGATGTAAAGCTGGACTTCCTCCCGGACGACACGACCCTTGGACTGCCACCTCCGCCGCCAGGAGCGATCCCCTTCGCGGCCGCGAGTCCGTCGATCTTCAGCGCGCTCCAGGAACTGCGGCTCCGGCTGGAATCGACCAGAGGGCCGGTCGACGTGCTTGTCATCGATCACGCGGACCGGCCGTCGTCAAATTAGGACGCACGCAACAGTGCCGGTTATCTCTATTAGAGGTGCTATGGTGCGAGCGGTTCCACGCGGATCAGCAAATTGCCGTGCTGGTCTCCGAGCCACAGGCTCGACAGCGTTCCGGTTTTTTGAACTTCAACGTGACGCACATTCGTCGCGTGCGGCAGCAGATACTCCGTGAATTCTCCGGTCTCGGTGTTCAGGCGAACGGCGAGATCGTTATCCATTCCTGCAGTCCATGCATATCGCTTGTCATCGAACTGAGCATCGTAAGGCCGCGTCCATGGAGTGGGAACGGTCCATTCGCTGAATTTCTGCGTCCTGCTGTCGAACATTGCCAGGCGGTTTCCGTGAAAAACTCCGCACCACAATCGATCCTGAAAATCGATATGACCGCGGCGGCAACCGGCGCCTTTTGTGGGGAAGTCATACCAGACGGTTTTGAGAGTCTTTGCATCCGTCATCCAAAGCTTGTCGTTGTTCATGTGCATTCCATAAACGTTGTTCTTCGAATCGGCAACGACATCGTATGCGCGCGCGAGGGGACTTCCCTGGGGATACGCGACGCGAGTCCAGGTGTTGGCCGCCAGATCCACATGCCATGTGCCACCGGCCTCACCGGTATCGAAAGCGACATTGACCCAGAGTTTCCCGTCCAGATGCTGGAATGCGGGATCAATCATGGTGAGATGGCCGTCGCCGATGCTCGATTCGGAAATCGGCGGTTTGAAGGTTTCCATCTTTTCTGTTTTGGGATCGAACCTCACGATCTGCATCTGTGACATGTTGCCGAAGTAAATCCGGCCCTGCTTATCGATGTCGATCTGAAGTCCTCCCTGGGCGATTTGGCCGAATCGGTTTTGCGGGACAGCATATTCGACTGTTTTACCGGTCACGGGATTGAGCTTCCCAATGAATTGCGAATTGAAATCCGAATACCAGACATTCCCTTCCGCATCGAACACTTCATCGTGCGGTGATGCGTCCGGCCGGGGCAATTCATAAGTGGTGTAGATCACCTGCGTGGCTTTGCCTTTGGGCCGCGGCAGCGTCTTCAGCGGGAATTCGAAAGTGTCCGTTTTGCTGAGATTGATCGAACTCAGATATCTGCCGAGAGTGATCTGGCCGGCCGCCGGCGGCCCCGGCTTATCAACGTTCTCGACGGGCCGCATCCATGGATGCATGGGTGACGAGTTGTTCGTGTGCAGCGTCATTCGCTGAACGGCTTCGGCCATCTCGTCAGTGTTGAAGCGCGAAAACATCACGCGCTGCAACGGATGACAATTGACGCAGCCGGCAAGCTGCAGTTTTTGCTCCGGCGTGCCGGGCACGCTCATCAGCCATTCTCCATTGGACAGTTGCGCGGCAAGTTTCGTTGTGCTGCCGACTTTGTTGAGTTGCAAATCCAGGGACGCGGATTGCGGCGTCAAATCAATTGAGGTTTTAGGCAGTTCGTATCCCACAGCCCGGATGCTGATCGCGTATTTGCCCGGCTTGAGACGCTCAATCGGAAAGCGGTACTGCCCCTGAGCGTTGCTGACCACCCAGACAGTGATGTTCGAGCCGTCTTTCTTTGCGCCAACGAGCACTCCTTCCATCGCTCCTTCGGCCGATGACGACACTTTTCCCGTCAATACCGAAGGAGCCGGGCTTTGCCCAAAAGCAAAGCCCGCGGCAAGGACAACAAGAAGGAGTGTGTAACCCAGACCCCGCCATGCGCGGCGCGGCGCGGCCAGGCCAGTCCCACGATCTGTTGCACTCTTCAGGCGCATGTTTCTCTCCCGGCTCAGAAGACCAGCTTCAATCCGAATTGAATCTCCCGATTATGCGTGCTCGTTGTTGTGATTCTTCCGCCCGCATCGTTGTACGAACCGTCCTGAAGGATCGGTTGAGTGTTCGGTTGTCCAAGGTTCGTGTGATTGAGCACGTTGAAGAATTCCGCGCGGAACGTCAGGTTTGCATTCTCCTTCAAGTTGAATCGCTTGAAAAGCGCAGCGTCGAAGTTCACAAGGCGCGGTCCGATGACGGTGTTCCTTCCCAGGTTCCCAAGGAAGCCTGGAACCGGAGTTTTCAATCCAAGCGGATTCGGCAGCGCGAACGCATACGGATCGAACCAATGCTCGGCGGTTCCCAGCTTGATCCCGTTTGTGCCGATGCCTTCAGTTGGATTCAAGCTCCTGCCGGGAACCAGATCCGGGCGGTCCGCGGCGCCCGAGTTACCGGTTCGTGAATAATCGAACATCAGTTGCGGAGTCAGAGGTTGTCCCGACATGACCAGCGATGTTCCGGAAATTTCCCATCCGTGAAGCAGGGTTGACGCCACGCGGCTCGAAAACCGGAAAGGCAAAGGATAGTTGATGCTCGATGAGAAAACGTGCGTGGCGTCGTGAGCTGCACGTCCCCAATCACGGGCTGAATCATCCGGATCGAGCGCGGTCGTTGCGTCGCGCTGTCCATTGTCGTTCATGTTCAAGCCGCCCTGCTGATCCATTACCTTCGAGAAAGTGTAGGCAGCCGTATATGTCACGCCGGACGCGCCTTGTCGAATCGCTTTGAGCTGCAGACCGTTGTAGTGCGAGTTGCTGTCGTTCGTTTTCGTTCGGATGCGATCCCAGTTAGGATTCCGGCGCGTGATTGTGAGTGTGTTGCACGCCGCTGCCGGACTCGGACCGAAGCAATTCGCCGCCGTTGTGTTTCTCGCGGGATACCACTTTTGCCCGTTCACGATTTCGTAGTTCGGATAATTGAGCTGAATGTAGCGAGTGATGTGCCGGCCCTGCGAACCGACATACGAGATCTCGAACATGCTCCGCTGTCCTACCTGTTGCTGAATCGTGAGACTGTAATTGTATTTGGTGCCGGCGGGCATGGTCGGCCAGATGGGCTCCATTTGAACAGCAGCCAGATTGGAAAGCGTGAGCAACGGAGCGATGTTTGGGAACGTGGAAGCCAGCGCGGCTGTGTCGCGTACTCGAAGCCGGTGATAGAACGGCGGGTACTTCGAGGTTTGCTGGTTGAAGGCAAACGGAACGACCAGATCGTGATAAATGCCGAATCCGGCCCGGACTACGCGCGTCGCCTTTTTGTTGGTCTGCCACGCGAAGCCGATTCGAGGCTGGAAATTCTTATCGAGAGTTTTGAAAAACGCACCGATTGCCGGATAGACCGTCTCCTTCGCATCATTAATACTGAGCAGGTTCGATACCTGATTGTTCGAATCCTTTGGATCGGTCGTTGTCTCCCAGCGAAGGCCGAGATTCAAGGTAAAACGCGAATTCATTTTCCAGTCATCCTGCGCATAGAATCCGAGCATCGTTTGCCGGATGCCTTTGTATCCGCTTTCACCGATCGGCACGCCTCCGTAGAGCTGCGGTTTACCCAGAATGAGATCTTCGATGTTTTGAAATGTGTATTGACCCCTTACTTCCGACTGAACGGTGTTGTTGTTCTGAATCCGCTTCACGACGCCGCCGAATTTGAAGCTGTGAGCGTTCTTGAGATACGTTACGTCGTCGCCGAACTCCCAGAGGTTGTAAACCCAGAGCCGGGGATAGTTGGTTTCCGATCCGACATCGCCGATTGTAGGTGTTCCTCGTTCCTCGCCGACCGTCATCGTTCCCATGATCTGGCCCGGTACGAATGTGAGGTTCCTCGCGAGGTCCGAAGTTGCCAAGGCATCCTGAAATTGCGCGGACCGATTGAACGCCACGCGAAATGCATTCAGGAAGTTCGGCCGAAAGCCTGTCGTGCCCTGGATTGTTGCAAATTGCCGGCGGGCCCGCGTCTGATTCTCGATGTTGCCGACAACTTTTGGAGCCGTGCTGCTGTCGTCGTCAAATTGATACCGGCCGAAGATATTGGTTGAACTTGTGATCTGATGATCGATTCGGCCCATGAAGAAATCCTGACGCACAACACTGTTCGGCGCGCCGCTGAATTCCCCGATGTACAAGTCATCACCGGTAGCCCGGTTCTTGAAGATCGTGCCGTTGGGATCTGGGTAATACTGAAGGTAGGGAACCATCCTGGGATTCGGCGTTACGGTGTAGGTTCCATACGATCCGCTGCTGTTAATGGGAGTGCCTGGGCAAAGCCGCGCCGCTTCGCTCCCGGCCACGCGGTTCGCGGGCGCCACGCAGGGAAGAGTGCCGCGCTTGGCGGCTGCCGTCGGTACGACGGCAATGGTGGTATCGCTTCTGGCCTGCCGGAATCCTTCATACGCGCCGAAAAAAAACGTCTTGTCCTTTGCGACCGGCCCTCCCAGAACGCCGCCGAATTGATTCCGCCGGAATGGCGGCAGATCGGCCTTGCCGTCGCCGTCCCGGTCTTTCAAGTCGAAAATAGTGCGCGCATCGAACGCGCTGTTCCGCAGGAATTCAAACAGACTGCCGTGCAATGCATTGGTCCCGCTTCGAGTGACTGCCGACACGACTGCGCCGGAAGCCCGGCCGTATTCCGCGCTGAAGGTTGTCGCGACGATTTTGAATTCCTTGATCGCGTCCACACCCAGATTGGTGCCGGCGGACCCTCCGGGCGTTGAATTCGACGAATCATTAACGTCCGTGCCATCGAGCAAAAAACTGTTCGAGTAACTGCGCGCGCCGGCGACGCTGAATTTGTTGGAGCCGGATCCGCTGTTAAAGTCGGCCTGGGCCGTTCCATATTTCACCACGCCGGGAATCGTGTAAGCCAACGTGTCCCAGCTTCGGTTGTTGAGCGGCATTTCGCGGATGGTGCGGTCATCGACCAATCCTCCCATGTTCGCGTTGGTCAATTCCACCAGCGGCGCCTCTCCCTTGACCTCCACAGTCTGAGCGACTGTTCCGACCGACAGCGCGAAGTCGATGACGGCTTCACGGCCCACCGTCAGCGCGATACCGGAGTGCACCTGAATTTGAAATCCAGGCAGTTGTGCCGTTACCTGATAGTTGCCCAGACCCAGTGCCGGCGCGGAATACCGTCCCGCTTCATTCGTCGTGACTGAACGGGAAATTCCCGTGTCCTGATTCTGTACAGCAATGCTCACGCCCGGAAGAACTGCGCCGCTGGCATCGCGGACGGTTCCCGAGATTGTCGCTGTGTTGACCTGTGTCCAGGCTGGTTGGGCATACAAAGTAAAACCCAGGAGCAACAGAAATAGATTCCGGCTCATGAACCCTCCGAAAGGCATCTGAGTTGTTTGTTATCGGTTTTCAGGTGCCCTTAGGATGCTCTGTTCGGGCTTTCGTGACAACGATTTTTCGGTTGTGGGGTCAGACCCCTCGTCTCCCGATTTTTTGTGTAGAGCCCCCAAAACCGTACCGAGGGGTCTGACTCCAGGACGGATCTCAGTGTTGAGGAAACTGCGGAGCCGTTTTGGTCTCGTTGATTTGTTGGGTGTGACGCACGGAGTGGCCGGCCAGCGTAACCAGCCATTGGTGGCCATCGAGAGGACCGAATGCGGGATGAGGCATGGAGCGCCGTCGAAAGTCCGGCGGTAAAGACTCCATCAGGTCGAGAATTCTGCGCCGCGTGACGGCCAGGCGGGCCAGGGAATTGGCGAGAGGCTCGCCTGTGGGATGCACCACTTCGGGCGCGTTAAATTTGGACGAACGATCCGTGATTTTCCCGAACAGCGCTGCTTCCGAACCGGATGGCGCGGCCGCGCTTGCCGGTTCCCCAGCGAGCATTTGAGAAATTCTTGCAATGATCCGCTCCTCCACGATAGCAAGATGTTCGACAATGCCGGCGATGGACCATGCATTCTGAGAGGGCTTGAATGCCAGTTGATCCTGAGACAGCCCGGTGACGGCGGCGTTCAGGCCTTCGCGCGACTTTTCCAGAAACTGAACCACTTCATTTTTTTCCTGTGTCGAATACATGTTTTTATCTCCTGGACGTTGCACAATTCGGCGTCAGACGCCGGCGAAACGATAGCCTTTCGAAATAACGACGATGCCGCGATCGGAAACAGTAAAGCGCGCGGCGTCTCGCGCCGCGTCAAAGCCGATGCGTTCGCCCGGCGGGATGACAACGTGCTTGTCGATGATACACCGCTGCAGTTGCGCTCCTTCACCGACCGTGACTCCGGGAAAGAGCAGTGAATGCTCAACGAGCGCGCCTTCTTCGACGCGAACATTCGGAAACAGAATCGCGTGCTTGAGTGTCGCGCCCACGACCAGGGTGCCCGACGCGAGCATGCAGTTGACGATTTCGGCTTCGCGGCCCGACTTGCCGTGCACGCTTCGAGCCGGAGGATGCTGTCCTTCGTACGTTCGGATCGGCCAGTCGCCCTGATAAAGGTCGATTGCCGGCATCGGTTCCAGCAAATCCATATTCGCTTCGTAGTACGCATCGATGGTGCCCACGTCACGCCAGTACCTGTCCGCCGTTACGCGGCCGCTGGTTCCGCCGAAGCGATACGCGGTCACACGGTGTGTCTGCACGACGGATGGAAGAATGTCTTTTCCGAAGTCATGAGAAGAATCGCGATCGTGATCCTCGTGAAGCAGCCTGGCCAGCAGGTTGATCGAAAAAACGTAAACACCCATCGATGCGAGTGCATGCCTCGGATCGCCTGGAATGGCGGGCGGTATTTCGGGCTTTTCCTGAAAAGAAAGAATGCGGTCCGTTTTGTCCACCGTCATGACTCCGAATGAACTTGCTTCATCGAGTCCGACCGTCAGGCAGGCAACCGTTAATTCGGCGCCGGAGTCGTGATGGTGCTGCAGCATTGCTGCATAATCCATTCGATAGATGTGATCGCCCGACAAAATGAGCACATATTCCGCGCCGCTTCGTTCAAGCAGATAAAGATTCTGGTACATGGCATCCGCCGTGCCGCTGTACCACGATTCTCCGGTGCGCATCTGCGGCGGAACCGGCGTGATGTATTCCTCCAGCTCGGGGTTATAAACCGACCAGCCGTCACGCAAATGTTTCTGGAGTGAATGCGATTTGTACTGCGTGAGCACAAGAATGCGGCGCAATCCGGAATGAAGACAATTGCTGAGCGTGAAATCGATAATCCGATACCGCCCTCCGAAAGGCACTGCGGGCTTGGCCCTTTCAGCAGTCAAAGGATGGAGGCGGGATCCGATTCCACCGGCGAGGATGACACTGATTGTCTTCTCAAGCATGCGCAGAGTTCACCACAAAGCGAGCGTGTTGGACAAATTCCTTTGTAAGTAGAATTTTGTAACTAGCTTTTCCGGGCGAGATAGTTGCGCCAGCCTCCGAGACTCGTTATTTCCACCGCATCGTTCAAAGCGGCCGGTTCGCATACAAAACCCTTTACGCTGGCGCCGTCTTCAAGGGTTACAGTTCCAATAGCCAGTGGCGCCGGAATCTTAGCAACAAAGCTTCCGAAGCCGTTTTCCGGAACGGCCCAGACTTCCACCTCGATGCCACTCCCGCTGAATTGTGCATCGCGAACGAGGCCGGGTTTCGGCGGAACTGTTTTCAGAGCAAACAGCCGGTAGCCGGCGGCCGTGCGGCACGTTCGGATCAGTTGCGCGCCGCGATCCACGAGTTGATGGTTCAGCGGTTGCCCGCTCAGGTGCGCTCCAGCGACCGCAAGTAAAACACAACCGGGAGCCACAGGTTTAGCCGGCGGTTCTCCGAGATAGCGAGTCGAAAGCGCGAGCAGGGCTTCATCCTGAAATGCTCGCCCGATAAAAGAAACTCCGAAGGGAAGACCATCGCTGCGAAATCCCGCCGGCACCGCGACAGCGGCAAGGTCCATCAGATTGACGAAATTCGTGTAAAAGCCCAGATTCGAATTGAGCTGAACCGGATCGGCCGCGACAGCTTCCTTTCTGTAAATCGTGCCGGTCGTGGGTAACAGCAGAACGTCGGCTTTCGCCCATTCCTCTTCAGCGCGCTGCTTCAGCGCTTCCAGCCGATAAACACTCTTGTAGGCATCTACCGCGGAATACTTTAAAGCCCCGAGAATGATGTTCCTGACGACTTCATTCACTCCTTCGGAGTGGAGCTGCAGAAACTCCCCGACGGCCGCATATCGTTCCGCGACCCATGGACCCGAGTACAGCAGCTCAGCGGCTTCACGAAAAACATTGAAGTCGATCCTGACGGCAGTACTTCCCAGACTCTCCACGCGGTCGATCGCTTTTTGATATAGGGAACGCGCTTCCGCGTCTCCGAAGAACTTGAGCTGCGAATCATCCGGAATTCCCACACGAAAACGGGTGTTCAACCATGGCGCGGCTCCCGATCCGGCTGGGAACCTTCGGGAATAAGGATCGTCCGGATCGAACCCGCGCGCCACTTCCCAGACTGTGTTGGCATCGGATGCAGCCTTTGCAAAGATCGAAACACAGTCAAGCGAGCGGCATGCCGGCACGACGCCGCTTGCGCTGAGCAGTCCTCGAGTCGGTTTCAATCCGATAAGATTGTTGAACGCGGCCGGCACTCGTCCTGAACCTGCGGTATCCGTTCCAAGTGAAAAGGCGCTGAGCTCCTTTGCGACTGCGACTGCAGAGCCCGAGCTCGAACCTCCCGACACGTAGCGCGAATCGTAAACACTCGAGCAGGCGCCATACGGTGAGCGTGTACCGACCAGTCCCGTTGCAAACTGATCCATGTTCGTCTTGCCGATGAGAATCGCGCCGGCCTGCAGCAACCGATCCACGACGAATGCGGTGCGTGCCGGTGCGTACGCAAACGAGGGACATCCCGCAGTCGTGTTCATTTCCGCGACGTCGAAGTTGTCCTTCACCGCAAACGGAATGCCCCCAAGCGGTAATAAAATGTCGATCGAAGCGGCGCGCTCGATGGCGGTGTGCTCATCGGCGAGAGAAATCCAGATGGGTCTTTCGCCTTCGCTCCGAATTCTCGCAAAGATGTTTTCAATGACACCGGCAGGCGACGCCGCACCGGACAGGTATTTGTTGCGCAGATCACCGATGGTCATCATGAGTTCACTCGAAGGGTTGCAAGATTCTGCCCGGCCGTTACAATGCCGCCTCGCGCGCAATGAACGACTTCGACAACGCCGTCCGCAGGCGCCACGACCACGAATTCCATTTTCATGGCTTCGAGAACGATGACGCGCTCTCCCGCGCCGACGCGTTGTCCCGGTTCGACCGCGATTTGCCAGACACTCGCCGTCATCGGAGATCGTACGGCTTCGCAGCCTTGAGGAATTCGTGTTGCCGTTGCTGCCGGTGAGGTTTCGAGAGGTTCGACAAATTCCTCCTGACCCGCCGCCGCCCAGCGTTCGCGTTCCGCGACGAAGGCTTCATGCTGCCGCTCTTTGAATTCGGCTGCCTCGCGCGAGGTTTTCCGCAGCAGTTGTTGATACGTGTTCCAACTGAAATCGGAGTGTTCGATCTTCGGCGAATATTTTCCGTGCGGAAACGCATCGCGCATTTCAAGCAACTCATCCGCGGAGACCGGAAAGAATCGAATCTGGTCGAAGAACCTCAACAGCCAGGGAGTGCCGGGAACGAATTCCCTGGTGCTTCGATGTGTGTTCCACATCTGGACCGTGCGTCCAACGAATTGATAACCGCCCGGGCCTTCCATTCCGTAAACGCAGAGGTAAGCGCCGCCGATGCCGACGGAATTCTCAGCCGTCCACGTCCGGGCGGGATTGTATTTGGTCGTGACGAGGCGATGCCTGGGATCGAGAGGCGTCGCGACTGGAGCGCCAAGGTAAACATCGCCGAGGCCCAGCACGAGATAGCTTGCATCGAAAACAATCCGGTAAACGTCGTCGATCGAATCGAGCCCGTTGATACGCCGGATGAATTCAATATTGCTGGGACACCACGGCGCATCGGGCCGGACCGACTGCATGTATTTGCGAATTGCAAGTTGCGTCGCGGGATCATCCCATGAAAGCGGAAGATGCACCGTTCGAACCGGCAGGCTGGTGTTCCCCGAATCCTGAAGCATTTCAGTGCACGCTTCCATGCACGCGATCAGCTCTTCACGCGCAAGAATCCGGCTGTCGTAGTGAATCTGGAGCGAGCGGATTCCCGGAGTGACATCGATAATGCCCGGCAGATATTGCTGCCGCAAAATGCGTTCGAGTTGATGAACGCGGAATCGAAGGTTGAGATTCAGAACGTTCGGGCCGATCTCGATGAGCAGGTAACGATCTCCGGATGCCCGGTAGACGGTGTCGCCGTTCGAATGAAGAATGCATGGTTCGTCATTCACGCGCTCGAACCGGACCGTGTCGCCCGGACGAAGCTGGCCGAGCTTCCAGAGTTCGTCGTCCGCAATAACCAGCGGACACACAAAACCGCCGAGGCTGGGGCCGTCGGGACCGAGGAGTACCGGCATATCGCCGGTGAAGTCCATCGCGCCGATGGCATACGCATTGTCGTGAATGTTCGAAGGATGAAGTCCGGCTTCACCTCCGTCTCGACGGGCCCATTTTGGTTTTGGACCGATCAGGCGGACACCGGTTCGATCCGAGTTGTAGTGGACTTTCCACGGCGTTGAGAAAATTGTTTCGATGTCTTCATCCGTGAAGAAGTCGGGAGCGCCGTGCGGACCGTACGTCGCGCCGATGTTCCACTCGTTTGAATAGATGGGAACCGGCAGGTCGCAGGGAGACACTCGTTTGAGGAGCGGAGTCTGGGCTTCCGCCTTTCCCCATCGCAGCATGTCACCTGCCTGGATCGTTCGTCCCGCGTGGCCGCCGAACTTTCCGAGAATGAAAGTCGACCGGCTGCCGAGATATTGGGGGACATCAATCCCTCCACGCACTGCAATGTAGGCGCGAGCTCCATGTTGCGCCGAGCCGAGCCGAAGTTCAGCTCCGGCGGCGACCTCAATCGTCTCCCAGCATGAAACCGGTTGGCCGTCGAGGCAGGCATGCATGTCGGCGCCGGTTATCGCGATGACGGCATCGGAATGGAAACGCAGTGACGGCCCCGTCATCGTGCATTCCAGCGCGGCCGCTGAATCCGGATTACCAACGAGATGATTGGCGCAACGGAATGCAAGCGAGTCCATCGGACCCGACGGAGGCACACCGGCGTGCCAGTATCCAAGACGTCCCGGATAATCCTGAACCGTCGTCTGCATGCCGGCGTCGATCACTTCAATAGCGCGTGGCTGATAGTCACAATGTCCCAGGAAACTCGTCGAAAAACCGCCGGTAAGAAACCGCTGGTCGGCGACGACGCTGCGGAGGTAATCCAGATTCGTCTCAAGTCCATCAAATCGCGCCTCCGCGAGGGCTTGCTGCAGGCTATCAACAGCGGCGGCGCGGCTTTCGGCGCGCACGATGATTTTCGCCAGCATCGGATCGTAGAACGGAGTGACTTCAGTGCCGCGCTGTACCCAGGTTTCACATCGGGCATCATCCGGCAAGACGACTTCCGTCAAAACGCCCGCGCTCGGCCTGAAATCGTGCGACGCATCCTCGGCGTAGATGCGGACCTGAATGGATGCTCCTGACGGCGCCGGCCGCAGTTGCTGTAGTGGAGCCAGTTCGCCGGCTCCGAGCCGCACCATCCATTCGACAAGGTCGACGCCGGTGACTTCCTCGGTCACGCCATGTTCAACCTGCAGCCGTGTATTGACCTCGAGAAAAAAGAAGTCTTCGCGATCGGAGTCGTACAGGAACTCGACCGTTCCTGCGGATCGATATTTCACCGCGCGCGCAAGATGCTCTGCGCGTTCCCAGAGTTGTTGCCGGACTGCCGCGCTCAATCCCGGCGCCGGTGTTTCTTCGATGACCTTTTGATTGCGCCGCTGTGCCGAGCAATCGCGCTCTCCCAGCGCAATGACATTGCCTGCGCCGTCGCCAAAAATCTGCACTTCAATATGGCGCGCGTTTTCGACGTAGCGTTCCAGATAAACGCCCGACTGCCCGAAGTTAGCCGAACTCAGCCGCGTTACCGCCGCGAGGTTCCCGGCGACTTCCGCTTCGTTTCGGCATATGCGCATTCCGATTCCGCCGCCTCCCGCCGTGCTCTTGAGGATGACGGGATAACCGCAACGCCCGGCCTGTTCATGGGCGTCGCGGAGGTCCCGCAACAATCCGGTCCCCGGAAGCAGAGGAATTCCTTCCTGCATTGCAATCTCGCGCGCTGTGTGTTTCATGCCGAGCAGACGCATTTGTTCGGCAGTGGGTCCGAGAAAGACAATGCCGGCCTTCTCGCACGCTTCGGCGAAATCGGCATTCTCGCTAAGGAATCCATAACCCGGGTGAATGGCTTCAGCGCCGTGGTCGAGGGCAGCTTTGAGAATCGCGTCTTTTTGCAGATAGCTTTCCGCGGCAGGCGGCGGCCCGATCCTTACTGCTGCATTGGCCTGCGCGACGTGAGACGAGTGCCGGTCCGCTTCGGAATAGACAACAACGGAAGAAACACCCATGCGCCGGAGAGTTCGAATGATCCTGCACGCAATGACACCGCGATTGGCGATCAGAATTCTTCGAAACATCTCAATCCGCTGCGTCCCAAATGAGGACTTGAATGGGAGTGGGGTTATACGCGTTACAGGGATTGTTCAGTTGCGGACAGTTGCTGATGACGGCAAGAACGTCCATCTCGGCGCGGAGTTCAACATATTTTCCGGGACCCGATACACCGTCTTCGAACGTCAGTCCTCCTTCGGGAGTGACCGGAACGTTCATGAAGAAGTTGATATTGTGCGCGATGTCCCGTTTTTCAAATCCGTTTCCCCACGCGAGCGCCGCTTTGACAAAACTCTGCCGGCAAGCGTGCATATGCCGCTTCTCGATGGCGTAGCGGACCATGTTGCTTTCCGTGGCGCATGCGCCGCCCAGCGTGTCGTGACGTCCACAGGTGTCGGCAACAATCGTCAGAAGAACATTTCCGCGCGATGACATGAGTCTGGTTCCTGCGGTGAGGTAGATGTTGGCCTGAGCTCGAATCGTATCCTGCGCCGAGTATCGGTCTTCGTAGTCGCGCGCATTGTAGAAAAGAGTGTCCGCCGCCTGGTTGCCTTCGACATCCACGATACGAAGACACTGACCTTTACTCACTTCATGAATCCATGGCTCGCCCGCGGGCACAATCGCGTTATACCGCGCTCGTCCCGGATCCAGTGAACTTTCGATGAGATTCCTGCCTTTCATAATTTCAACGAAGCGGCCTACATGAAATAGCGTTCCGTAAGAACGAATCCCCGCGCGTTTTCAGGCCGGGACGTGCGGCATGGATCGTCTTTCGCCGGCGCACTTACTTTTCGGATCGATACGTTCACGGCTTTCGGCGCGTAGGAAGAATTCGGATCGAGCGGATGCGGACACGTATTGAGAATCATCAACACGTTCATTTCCGCGCGAAGCTCCACATAGTCTCCGGGCTTCGAGTGATTCGCGGCGAAGCGCATGTTGCCGCCGCCATCGACGGTCACCTTGCTGAAAAAGTTGATTGGGGCCGCCATGTCACGAGGCGACAGTCCGTATTTCGCGAGTTCGATGGCAAAGCCGTCATAAGCATTCTGATGCCAGGAATTCCGGTGTTCCTGGTATCGGGCGGCGCCGTATTTGGCTTCGACGAGCGAAGCGTTCGAGCACCCGCTCAGCGGATCATGCCAGCCCAACGAGTCTGCGGTGATCGAACAAAGAATTCGTCCCATGTCCGAATACAGAACGTAACCGCGAGTGAGACGTGCGATGTGCTGGGCCTTGAGCGTGTCGGGCATGTTGTAGCGTTCGGATGGATTTTCCCAGTTATAAAGGATGGCGCCTACATTGGCGCCGCCCTCGATGTCGGTGATGCGGAGGGCGGTGCAGCGCTTCAGCACGTGCGACCACGTTGCCGCGGGTTCTATCTTGTCTTCAAACAAGTTCTTTCTTTTCTCCTTTGCGGTGGAGTTCCTCGGCAAGAATGATGGCCTCGGCAAGATCGCGCATGGGCCGCCGCAAACGGCGCGCTTCGCCACGCAGGTTCAGGTACGCCTGCTCTTCCGTGAGGCCGTGTCGATGCTGGAGGATTCCCTTCGCCCGTTCGACGATCTTTCGTTCTTCGAGCGTTCGTTTCATTTCGAGGGATTCGGAAATCAACCGCGCGTTTTCGACGGCCAGCGCAGCCTGCCCGGCAACCGCTTTCGCAAAGCCGATGTCTTCAGGTGAGAACGAGCGGCGGTCGGTGGTGTAAATGTTCAGCGTGCCGATGACCTTCTGCCCGACCAGCAGAGGTACCGACAGCAGGGAATTGAGACCGGACCGGCGGGCCAGTTCGGGATATTTGTACGATTTTTCCGAGGCAACGTCTGCAACCGTCACGAGCTGTTTCTCGCGGACGACGCGTCCGATCAGCGAGTCTTCGATTTTGACGGGAAGCTTCTGCATGTAATCGGGCGACGAGCATCGTGCTGCCTTGATCGACAGTTCCTGCTTGTCTTCGTCCACGATCATGATGGAACACACCGGAGAATTGAACGTTTCCGCTACCATTTCCGCAATCACCTGCAGAATCCGGTCGAGATAATCCTCCGTGGTAATCGTGTGGCCGACAGCCCCGAGCAGTTCGAATTTCTTCGTTGCGGCCTGCGATCGCTCCGACAGGCGCGCTTTCGCGATGGCGCCACCCATCTGTTCGGCAACGTAACCCAGCAGCGCGACTTCTTCGCGTGAATGCTTGTGCTTTTGCTTGTGATGCACATTGATTACGCCGATGACGTCTCCGCTGCTGATGAGCGGAACCGACAGAAAGGCTTCGTATGTGTCTTCCGGCAGCGAGGCAAATGATTTGAACCTTGGATCGCTGGACGCATGCGAAGCTAGCGCCACCACGGATTGATGCTTTGCCACCCAGCCCGTCACACCTTCGCCGATCTTGAGGCGGATCTTTCCGATTTCCGCATCGTGAGGCAACTGGGAGGCGCACAGTACGATTTCCGCGCTGGAAGGCTCAAGCAGATAAACGAGGCACGCATCGCAATTGGTGACACCCACGACGATGCCGACGAGTTCACCCAGCATCTTCTCAAGGGACAGGCGCGAGCTGACGATTCCGCTGATCCGATGCAGCAGCGCGAGTTGAGATACGTCTTCTCCGGTCTGAGCAGTTGGTTCAGTCAAATTGAAACACTCCTTTGATTCAAGTGTGCGCATTGGCTACTCCCTTCCTGGAAGAAGGGAATATGCAATGGACATGCCATCGGTTTTACGTCTTCACGCGAGGGCCGGAATTACGGCAAATACTGGGCTCTCGCCGGCCGCTCTGCAGCCCCTTCTCCCGAAGGGAGCGGGCTTCCATTCCTACATTCCTGTCGCTTCAAAAACACGTGAGTTACATTTCTGTCGGAGTCGGGCGGACTGGATGCCCCCTCGATCTCCTTTATCGCAAACTGAATCTCATTTTCGGGCGAATCGAAATCGAGATGCGGCACTGCGGCGTCGAGCGCGACGGGACCGGCCAGAGCAATAACGCGCGTACTCAGGCAGACGGCTTCCCGGGTATTGTGCGTTACAAAGACGATGGTCGTCCGTGTCTGACTCCAGAGTTCCTTGATGAGCCGCTGCATCCCCCGCCGCGTCCCCGGGTCCAGCGCGCTGAATGCTTCGTCCATCAGCAGAATCGGAGGCTGCATGATGAGCGCCTGAGCGATTGCCACGCGTTGCTGCATGCCGCCCGAAAGCTGGTGCGGGTATTTGCGCGCGTCGGCTTTGTCGAGTCCGAGATTGGTAATGTAATGCATGGCCTCTTCCCGAAACTCACGCATCCGGCGATGGCGCGCCGGATGAAGCCACGACCAGGCGCCGAATTGGCCGACGTCGAGCCCAAACGTTACGTTGTCGAGCACGGTCTTATCCGGAAACAGCGAATACTTCTGAGGTACGTAGCCGCACAGCCGGTCCGGCTGCGACCGCTCGAGGCCATTTACAAGAACACGGCCGCGTGTCGGCTGCTGCTCACCGAGGATCAGTCTCAGCAGTGTCGATTTTCCGCGCCCGGTCTGGCCGACAATGGAAACGAATTCGCCGTTTTCGATATCGAGATGGATGTCTTCGAGGACGCGTTTGATGGATCCATCTCCCGCGGCGTAGTCGACCTGAACGGATTCCATCCGGATAATCGGACTCGGCATCGTTACTCCTGGAACCATGGATGCATTTTGCGATTAACGGTGTGCATCGCCAGGTCGACGGCAAACAACAGCAAAGCGACCCAGAGAACATAAGGAATGATCGTGTCCATGCCCATATGCCGCCGCAGCAGCGCAATGCGATACGCGAGTCCATCCGTCGACGCAATCATTTCCCCCGCGAAGAGAAACAGCATCACCGCTTTCAAATTGAGCCGGATACTGTTCAGCACACGCGGCAGGATCTGCTTGAACACGATGCGATACGTTATTGCGAAGTCGCTCGCGCCGAGCGTGAACGCTTTCACCACTTGTTCGCGCGGAATGCTTTTCGCCAGGTTGAACGTGTCGAGAATGATGGTCGGGGTGACGCCGGCCACGATCAGCATGATTTTGGACAGTTCATCGATTCCGAATGCGATGAACAGAATCGGCAACAGCGACAGCGCGACGATCTTGTCGAAGAACTGGATGAATCGCAGGAATACCGCGCCGATGTACGGAAACATCGCCATGTGCAGCCCGAGAAGCACTGCTGGAAACAGCAGCGCCATGCTGATCAGGAACCGGCGTCCTGTTGCTTTCGTGTCCATCCAGAGCATGCTGGATCGGATGCGCGCAATAAGCGGGGCACTCTCGTCAAGCGCCTGGTCTTCGCCGGCCGGCTTCAGGGCCGCGTCCTGAAAGGCGCGAATCATCTGGGCCGCGGTCGGCGTGATGCGGTCATCGGGGTTTTCGGTGTGCCGTTGAGCGGCGATATAAAAATAAGACGCAATCCCGGCCGCAAAAAGAAACCACGAGAGAATCCATGCCGTCGTTCGCCCGGGGGGCGTGTGAATGCGAAGCAGACTCACAGTTTTCCCTGCGCGGCGAGTTGCATGTATGTTGTGGCGAATCTCAATCGGATCCGGTCCGGCTTTCCGAGCGCCGTACCATCAACAAATTGAATTCCAACATCGTCGGCCGACCTGGTTTTCTCGCCAAGCAGTCCATGGGAAAAACAGAATTGGCGGACCAGATCCATGGTTTTCTTGACCTCAGGCGATGACGCCATCTGCGCCGCAGATTGCGGCGTGTAGTACATGTGCGTCGTGCTGAGCTGTTCTTTGTACGAGACCAGCGAATCCTGGGAGGCTTCGGCAATTCCGCTCAGGACTTTATCCAACGCAGGGCCTGTGGCGGACATCTGGCTCATCACTTCATACCAGGCGCCCGTGATCGCCTGCGCGAATTTCTTGCCGGAGCCATCGGGGCGGTTCAGCACCTCAGTGCGAGTGACGAGAAGGTCCATGATTTCGCCGGGAATCTGCGACGAATTGAAAACCATCTTCACGTCTTTCGACTTCATGATTTGAGAGACCAGTGGTTTCCATGTCACCACCGCAGGCTTCGTTGTGTCGGCGAGAAAGGCGTATGCGATATCGGAATCGGAGGTATTGATGTATTTCACCTGCTTGATTTGATTTCCAAGTCCGTTGAGGACCATCGCCCGCTCAAAGAGATATTGCGAAACCGTTTTTTCGACGAGCATCACAGGCTTGCCGGGAATCTGCGCCAGTCCAAGATTCTGGCGCGTGATGACAGCGTCGTTGCCGTTGGAATAGTCGCCCAGAATGATTGCGGTCGTGTCGACGCCGGCGGCCGCCGGCATATCGAGAGCTTCCATGTTCGTCATTGCACAGGCGTCGATGTTTTTGGCGACGAATGCATCGAGCGACGGAGCGTAATCGAAACGCTGAACCTTGATGTTGATTCCGTATTTGTCAGCCCACTTTTTCAGGATGCCGGATTTCGACATGTAGTAATACGGATCCCAGCCGACATAAACCGACCAGCCTACGGTGAACGAGGGCTTTTGCTGGGCGAAAAGGCCTGCAGCCATGAACAGGATTCCCACGAACAAACTTGCCTTCAGCAGAACGGACAAAACTCGGCCGGACATCAAACACACCTCCACTCTTGATAGCGCTTCGTTAGCAATTTCCCCTCCTCAACCGAGGAGAGGCAGAGAGTGGATGCCGGTGTTGCCAAAAAGCTGATTGTTTTGACTGCCCTCTCCTCATCTGCGGAGGAGAGTTTTGCTTCCGCGGCCCTCAACGGAGAACGAGAATCCCTTCCTGACCCGACAAAAATGAAAGAACGTTTGTGATGTCCGACAGAATTGTTGTGAAAGGCGCGAGCACCCCTGAATGTATCCCGCGCAAAACTCTGCGTTTGACTCAAAACCGCATCTCGGCCCTTCTCTTGCTAAGCCAATCCGGAACCGAAGTTGACGTATGCCCTTGTTCGGCATCCGAAGCCTGCCTGGTCGCGGCGAACTCGAAGTCTCAAGACTGAACAGAGAATCGCGCGATGCATATTTTCATTCTTCTTTTAGCTTCCGCTGGTTTTATGGGTGGACAGATACGTCCATCGAACTCCGCTACGGAGTATTTGAAAGCCGGACCCGCGCGCGAGTCCGGGCAATTCAGGAATCACGAATCTGCTACCTCGAAAACACCCGATGTTATAAAGCCATCCCATACTGATATACCAACCAATGAAATAACCGCCAGCGAACCGAAGCCAACGAGTGACGTCAAAGCTGAGCCGGCCTTAATAGCGGCGGGCATATCCCCCGATATGCCCGTTGCTGAACAACCTGTTGTCAGGCAAATCTTAATCCTTGGGGGGATTTCTCCATGTATCGAGCCTTCACTGTATTGTTTCTTGTCTCCGCACTTCTATTACCGGCCGCGGCATTCGGACAATCGAGTTCGCTGCGCGGCACCGTCAGCGACGCTCAGGGCGCATTGATTCCCGGCGTGGTTGTGTCTGCAACCAATCTTGATACTTCCGCGATGCGCTCGGCTATATCGGATGAAATGGGCGCTTATGTTTTCGCGCAATTGCCTCCGGGCATGTACAAGATTCAGGCCGAACTGCCGGGCTTCAATACGTTCAGCGCCCAGGTACGCCTGCAAATCGATACGCCGGCGACCTTGAGCATCAAAATGGAAGTGGGGGCGGTCACCGAAACGGTGAATGTGACTGGAGAAGCAGCCGCCATCAATACGGAGAATGCGACGATAGGAAATCCTTTTACGGAAACGCAGGTGCGCAATCTTCCACTGCAAACTCGAAACGTCGTTGAACTGCTGAGCCTGCAGCCGGGTGTGACGCCCACAGGAGAAGTGATCGGCGCCAAGCGTGACCAGAACAACGTCACACTCGATGGAGTCGACATTAACGACAATCAGATTGATACCACGACGAATGCCGGCTTCAAAGCCGCGCTTCCTGTGCCGCTCGACTCCGTACAGGAGTTCCGCACGACGGTTGCAGGCCAGGGCGCAGATCAGGGCCGGTCCTCCGGAGGACAGGTTTCACTGGTGACTCGCAGCGGTTCGAATACATTTCACGGCTCCGCTTACGAATACATGCGCAACAAGGTCACGGCCGCCAACAACTGGTTCAACAATCGCGCCGGCATCGCCCGGGAGCCTTTGATCCGGAATCAGTATGGCGCTTCATTTGGCGGCCGCATCATCCGGAATCGCGCGTTCTTCTTTTTGAATTGGGAAGACCGCAAAGATCGCTCCGCAGTGGCGACTGCCAGAACCGTTCCATCCGAGTTATACAAGCAGGGCATCATTCAATTCCGGCAGAGCAATGGAACGATCGGCGTTGTGACTCCCGATCAGATCAAAGTGATTGATCCGCTGCACATCGGTATCAGCCCTCTTCAGATCAAAATGCTGAATCAGTATCCGGCCGGCAACGATCCGGCGGGCGGCACGGATAAGGGACTCAATTTTTCGAGCTTCCGTTTCAACGCTCCGCAGTCACGAAACGATCGCGCATACGTTGCCAAGCTCGATTTCAATCTCGATCCGGCGGGGAAGCACACTCTGATGTTGCGCGGCACGCTCGCCGATAACGCTCAGGACAACACTGTGGCGCAGTTCCCAGGCCAGCCTCCGGCTTCAGTGGCGCTCGATCGTTCAAAAGGTCTTGCCGGCCGGTATACGTATGTGATCACGCCGACGAAGATCAATGTATTCAGCTTTGGTTATACAAGACTGAACATCGTGCAGTCGGGAGTGACAGACGGCCCGATACTGTCATGGGGCAACATCGCAAATCTGACGCCGACAACGCGTCCATCAACCCGCTTGATTCCCACTACGAATTTTGTCGACGACATGACGTGGATCAAAGGAGCGCACAAGTACGAGTACGGCACAAACGTCCGATTTATTGAAAACGATCGCACATCTTACTCGAACTCGTTCCCGAGCTACAGCTTCAGCCGGAGCACGCTCCTCGGACTTGGGAACGACATCAACAATTCTCTGAACGCATACATTCAGCAGCAGTCCGGTAATTCGTCGCTCAAGGCTTCGGAGGCCACGAACGTAACGAACTCTTTTGGAGATCTGCTCGGCATCATCAACCAGTACAGCGCCACGTATAACTACGCGCATGACGGTTCTGCTGTTTCTTTCGGAGTACCAACAACGCGAGCCTTCGTGACGAAGGAATTCGATTTCTACGTGCAGGACACGTGGAAAGCCCGGCGCGACCTGACATTGACATACGGCGTGCGTTATTCCATCAATCAAGTGCCGTATGAAAAAAATGGAATGGAAGTGATTACGACAAAGCCTCTCGAGACGTTCCTTGCCGAACGCATTTACGCGCAGGCCCATGGAATTCCGGGATATGCGATGCCGAACGCCAATCTCACTTACGCGTTGGGTGGACCCCAGAACAACGCTGAAGGATGGTTCACGCCGGACAGGAACAACTTTGCTCCGCGATTCAATTTTGCATATGCGCCGGTCAGCGACAGCTTCTTCGGAAAGCTGTTCGGCAAAGGCAGCGTGATCCGAGCCGGCGGCTCGATTCTTTATGATCGTTACGGCAGCGACATGGTCGTCAACTTCGACAGATCCGGCTCACCCGGGCTGTCCACTTCCGTTTCGCAGCCTCTCAACACGGATTTCACGACAGGATTCCGTTATACGGGCGGCGGTCTGCCCGCGTTACCGGCAGCGCCTCAGGGCGGATTCCCATTCACGCCTCCGGCGATCATCGGCGGATTCGGCGCAACGGTCGGCGTCGACCGCAATCTGGTCGCTCCATACTCGATTCTTCTCAACATGAGCTACACGCGGCCCATCGTCAAAGGAGTGACGATCGAGGCGGGATACATCGGGCGCCTCGGAAGAAAAGGTTTGCTGCAGCAGGATTTCATGCAGATGCTCACGCACTTCTACGACAAAGCCTCCGGCATGGATTGGGCGCAGGCGATGGGACTCCTGCGCAACTATTATGAAGGCGGTTACACACCGGCGCAGGTGAAAGCCAATCCGTCGATACTGCCGGTCATTCCTTATATCGAGAACATGTTCCCGAAAGCCAGCCTCGTTGATAAGGGATTTCCCGGCAGCGCAACGGCGAACTATTTCTATCAGACCTACAACGTGTTCGCAGCAAGCGACCTCGACGCATTGAATCAGATGGATCGCGTGCGACTGCCCGATGGTTCAGGAACCTGCGCGTCGGTCTTCGGATGCAACACGTTTTTCGCGCTGCAGAATGCGGGATTGAAGTCGTGGGTCAATGCGAGCAATGCGGCGTTTCACGGCGGTCAGTTGGTCGTTCGCCGCGCTGTGAGCAGCGGCTGGGGATTCGATTTTAACTACACGCTGTCACACTCGATCGATATTCAATCGAGCGCGGAAGGTGGAGCGGGCGCCAGCGGCGCGGTCATTCAGGATACGTTCAGCCCGAAGGCATCGCGCACGTCGTCCGATTTCGACATCCGTCACAATGTTTCCGCAAACAGCGTTCTCGAACTGCCGGTCGGCAAAGGGAAGCCGCTCTTTGGAAACCTTTCGGGATGGGCCAATCAGATTATCGGTGGCTGGCAGGTGTCATCGCTGTTGAAGTATCGCAGCGGTCTTCCGCTGAACATCACCAACGGCGGAATATTTCCGACGAATTATCTAAGTTCGGCTCTGGCCGTCCTTCGTGCCGGCGCGACCATGCCTGTTACAGGAGTCGGATATGATCAGACCGGAACTCCAAGCATCTTCCGAAGCACCACAGCGCTGTCGAGCTTCATGGGCCAGTATCCGGGGACAGTCGGCGTGAGAAACATTGTCCGCGGCCCCGGGTTCTTCACCACGGATCTGGCGTTGACTAAAACGTTCCCGATTGCTGAACATCACTCGATTCAGTTCAGGGCGGAAGCGTTTAACGCTCTGAACAACGTGAATTTCAACAATCCGACAACGCTGAGCCTGGCGAATCCCAGCACATTCGGTCAGCTTACAAGTTCTGGAGACGCTCGCGTGATGCAGTTTGCGTTACGCTATCAATTCTAGAGTTGCGAATAAACTTATGCGGCATTCCGTTCTGACTTTGTGTCTCTGTGTTTTTGTTTTGACCACTTGGGCGCAGCAACGCGCGCCTCGTCCTCCACGTCCCGGCGTCAAAGAACCGGGTGTTCAACGTCCCATGTCCTCTGTTTCGCCGGTCGCGGTGTTCCCCGTCGAAGGGACTCCCGACTGGCAGGTGCTGACGGACGATTCAGTGTGGGTGACCAACGGTCCCAGGAACACGATCCACCGTCTCGATGCAAAAACCAACACCGTCGTGGCGGCAATCGAAGTCGGTAAACGTCCGTGTTCCGGACTGGCAGCGGGTTTTGGCAGTATCTGGGTTCCGAACTGCGGCGACAACACGCTTTCGCGCATCGACATCAAAACGAATCAGGTTTCCGCGACGCTCTCTTACGGCCCAGCCAACAGCGAAGGTGGTATCGCAGCAAGCGGCGACAGTGTTTGGATGCTGACGGACAAAAAAGGAGTTCTCTCCAGGATTGATCCGCAAACGAACAAGGCCACGGCGCAGATCGATGTGCCACCGGGATCGTTTGCGTGTGTGCTTGGCGATGACGGCGCGATCTGGATCAGCAGCACTGAGAAGAATCTCGTGTCCCGCGTCGATCCCAAAACGAATACCGTGACGGACAAGATTTCCGTCGGGCCCCAGCCGCGATTCCTTACCGCAGGCGCCGGTTCGATCTGGACATTAAATCAGGGCGACGGAACCGTCTCTCGCGTCGACACGAAAACAAAAACTCTCGTCGCGAACATCGCTCTTGGCGTGCCGGGCACGGGCGGCGAGATCGCTTTTGGAGAAGGGTACGTCTGGGCTACCGTTTTCGAAATTCCAATTTCACAGATTGATCCGGCAGCGAACAAAGTTGTTCACCAGTGGCTCGGGGCGGGTGGGGATTCCATTCGCGCGGGCATGGGATCGGTGTGGCTTTCGAATCTTCGCCAGCAGAATTTGTGGCGTATCCATCCCAATCAACTCGAAGCCGGGGTGGCCACCGGAACGCTCCCGAAAACCTGGAGAACCGGCGGGCCGAACTGCGCCGAGCTCCCCAAGTGGCAGGTCCATGAATACAACGCGGATTTCGTGATCCTGCGCGAGTCCGGCTGCACGCATTACGAAAAGCCGTTCCTTTATCTGATTTTCGGCAGCGATCGAGCGCTTCTCGAAGATACCGGAGCCGGACAAGTGGACACTGCAAGCGAAGTGATGGACGTCGTTTCGCAGTGGGCGAAACGCAACAAAAAGGAATCGATGCCGCTCATCGTGATGCATTCGCATGCTCACGGAGACCACACGGCCGGCGACGCGCAGTTTAAAGACAAGCCCAACGTTCAGTTTGTGGCGGCGACGGTGCCGGAAATTCAGAAAGCGTTTGGAATCGCTCGATGGCCGGCCGACATCGGTCAGATCGATCTGGGTGGACGAATCATCGATGTCATTCCCATTCCAGGCCACAATGATGCGAGTATCGCTTTGTATGACCGGGCTACGGGATTACTTCTGACGGGAGACAGCTTTTATCCCGGCCGGTTGTACGTTACGGATTTTTCCGCATTCGTCACGAGCACTCAGCGGCTCGTGGACTTCACGCGCAACCTTCCCGTCGCGCACATTCTCGGGACACACATCGAGCAGGCGCGAACGCCATTCGTTGATTATCCGCGGGGAACGGCATGGCAGCCCGACGAACATGCCCTCGAACTTTCGCATGGCGACCTGCTCGAACTGAATGAAGCCCTCATCGCACTCCACGGAAAACCCGACAAAATTGTAATGCGCGATGTAACCGTCATCCCGAGACGGTAATTTTCATCCAGCCGCTCATTTCGTTCTTCCGTCAACGCATAGGCCCGCCTGTATAATGGGGCCATTCTCCACGTGGAGACGTTCAACAATGGCGTTGACGAGAGCTCTGTTGCTCGTTGTCTGTTTTTCAATCTGGTGTCAGGCCGAATCGCGAACACTCGCGTTGTATGCGGTCCCTCCCAAAGGACTCGATGCGGAATCAACACGCGTGATGCAAGCGGAATTGCAGCGTCTGCTCGATCCTGCCGATCTGGAAATCCAATGGAAGACTTCTCGCAGTGGAGCTGAAGATTTCGATCTCGTGGCTGTCGGTTCTTTTGAAGGGTCCTGCTCGTCAAAGGAAGCGGTTGCGGAAGGCAGTTCGATTCTGGGCGACACGTCCATTTCCAACGGCCATATCCTTCCGTTCTTTCGTGTCGATTGCGCAACAATTCAGCGTCTGCTCGACCGGAACGCCGATGGCGCCGTTCTCGGCCGTGCTCTGGCGCGGGTCATCGCGCACGAGTTGTATCACATCATTGCGAATACTTCGGCGCATCACGACACGGGAGTGGCGAAGGCAAAATTTTCCACGAAGGACCTCACGACTCCTCGATTTGAACTCGACATGTGGAGTGTCGCGCTCATGAAGCCGGCCCCGCCGTCCGCCGGAGTGAGCGATTCCGAAGCTTCGGGCAGATAGAGCAGAGCGGCTTTTTCACTAATTATCCGAAGGTCTCTCCACTCGATCGATCACGAGAACTTCAACCGCGCCGCGCTGTGAGTCCAGCTTCAGCCCAAGTTGTTCCTCCATCGCCGTGAAGAGTGAGGGACGGTTGTTATCCTGCGGCGGGGCGTTGCGTATATCCAGCCCGGCGCGCTGGCCTTCATCGGGCGTCCATTCCAGATCGATATCGAACGTGCCTTTCAAGGCGGTTTTGTCGAGAACAGCGCGTCCCGCAAGCGTCGAAAGCACGTTTGCGAGTTGCGCGATGCTTACGCGCTCTCCCCACACATGCCGGCGCTGCTGGACGTTGAAACCGCCGCAGGGATGGCCCGGTACACTCTCACCGCATTCTTCGCCGGAGTTCTTTTTCATCCTGGGTCCGTTCTTTGCAACGGTGATCGTGTAAACAGGCAGATCTTTTGTTTCACGATGGAAGGCCAGTTGAAACCGGTCCCGGAGTAAGGTTTGAAGCATCTGATAGACCTCCGTGCGCTTCGCATCACCTGCCGCTTTCGCTGTGATGTCGAAACCCTCGGAGCTGATCCATCCGGGCCCGCCTGAGAGTTGAAGCTCCTGAATCTGGTATGCCTCCAGAATAAATTCCTTTAGTGGAACGTTGACGGCGGTAAATCGTCCGTGCTGTGGCGGCGGCAGCGAGGAACCTCGAGCGTTGGAGTGATTTGATTTCACAACCGCTGCCTCAAACGCGAGCGTCTGCGAGATTGCCGCCGGAATTAAAGTCAGGAATGCAACCACCGCGAGAACCACGTGACCGGACCCGGCTCGAAAGCAATTCCAATGTCCCACGATCTCCTCCATCCGTTTCGATGTCGCGGATTGGACGATTCGGCCTGGAAAACGTCGTACGCTACTTCGGATAAACGGGCAACAGAACGCGATCGCCGAACGTGGCTTTGAGTCCTTCGATGGCGCAATTCTCGTCGCCGCCTCCTCCTGCTCCGCCACCGACGCCGATCGCGCCGATCATTTCGCCATCGACAACAATGGGCAGTCCGCCGGAATTCGTGAAGAAGCCGAACTGCATCAATTGGCGCGGCTGGCCGCCGGGATCGTTCTGCAATTGAGCCGCGCGAATCGAAGTCGGCTGGCGTGTCTGCAGTGCGGACTGGGCTTTCAGCATGGCGGTGCGGATATTCGTATAAACCTGGCCGTCGCCGCGCTCCTGATGCACGAATGTGCCGTGAGTATCGAGAATGTAGATTGAGGCGGAGCCGCCTTTGGACGCCGCCCATGCCCGGCAGGTGCGCGCGATCTTCCTGGCAGCTTCGCTGGAAATTTGATTTGCGTCGAAGATACTGGCAGCCGCACGTCCGGAGACCACGAATTCCGGAGGAAGGGAAGCGCGCGGCACCACCGTTTGAGGCAGATCAAAGCGTGGCACCGGCGCATTGGCGCGATTGACAGCCGGGCGCGGCGGCAAATCCTCAACGAGCGGTGGTTGCGGCCCAAGGACTTCAGTTAATGCCTTGTGGGCGCAGATTTCGTCGCTCCAGCCCTGCGCGACGCGCGGCGCCGAACCTCCGACGCCGATCGCGCCGATGAGTTGGTCGTTCACGATGATCGGCAGCCCGCCGGAATTCGGGAAGAAACCGAGCTGGATCAGTTGCAGTTCGCTGTCGGGATTCTGAATCACTCGATTCATGCGCGTCTTGCTGGCTTCGCGGCCCATCAGCGCCGTTCGCGCTTTCATTTCGGCGGTTACGATGTTGAGGTATCCCTGCCCATCCATGCGATGCATATAGACGTGATTGCCGTCGTTATCGAGAATGTAGACACTGATCCCAACATTTTCCTTCGCCGCGAGGCGCTCGCAGCTTTCCGCGATTTTCTCGGCGGTAGCCAGATTGATCGTGGTGAAGTCGTGGATTTTTTTAGCCGTTTCGCCGCTGATGACGAATGGCGACGGCGGCGTTTGGGCCGCGCAAATACCGGCGAGGAAGAAAACCCCGCAAATCCATCCGGCAATACAAATGCGTTTCATCGTTCCCTCCCGAGTGAAGATTTTGGAATCGCGAATTTTGTGGCTATATTATCGGCTCGGAGGCTTCCCGATGAAATGTTTACGTATTGCGTTGATCTTCATTTTAGCCGTTATGAATCTTGCGTTGTGCCTGATGGCGCAATGGCCCGCTTATCGTACGGCCGACATCCCTCGAAACAGCGACGGCAAACCGAATCTTGAAGCGGCTGCGCCACGCACGGCCGACGGGAAGCCGGATCTCTCCGGCATTTGGGAATTTCGTGGCGGCCGTGGTGGCCTTGGTGGACGCGGTGTTGGAGGTCAATTCAATATTGCCGGGCGCGGTGGAAACACGAATGCCCAGGCGCCTCCACCTGCGCAGCCCGCGACGCCGCCTCCCCCTCCTGCGGATCCGAATGCGCCGGCCCTGGCGACCTTCTTTAATATCGGCGCGGGAATCAAAGATGGTTTGCCGTTCACGCCGTGGGCGGCTGAACTTCGCAAGGAGCGTCAGTCGGCAAACGCCATGGACAACCCCGATGCTCATTGTCTTCCGCTGGGTCTCACCCAATTGCACATGCATCCGCAGCCGCGAAAAATTGTTCAGGTGCCGGGCCTGATCGTCATTCTTTATGAAGCCCAGGGCGGTGTGCGTCAGATCCATATGGATGGACGGAAATTGCCGACACTGCATCCGGATCTCGATCCCTGGTGGTATGGCTATTCGATCGGTCACTGGGAAGGCGATACGCTCGTCGTTGAAACCAACGGCTTCCGCGATGATGTCTGGCTCGACGTGAACGGAAGCCCGCTGACCTCGACCGGTAAAATGACCGAACGCATCCGCCGGCCGAATTTTGGGAATCTGGAAATCGATGTGACTGTCGAGGATGCAAAGTCTTATACGAAGCCCTGGACGGTGCGCATCAATCAACGCATTCTCGTGGACAGCGAACTCATCGAATTCGTATGCAACGAGAATGAGAAATCGTCATTGCATTATCAGAAGTAGTTATTTTTTGAATTTTTCGTACGTCGCTTCTTCCGGCTTGCAGCCCCATTGTTCGATTTTTCCGCCAGGAAGACGAAGATAGTTGAACGTTTCGGTCAAGGGTTGAGCCAGGTAAACCGGATCGTCGTGCGTCACGACGATCTGCATTTTGTCGCCGTTGGGAATGAAACGTTCAACGAAGTGCATCTGATCGGATTGATAAAGACCCGGAACGCCGAGCGTGTCCATGATGCCGGCCGTCACACCGATCGTTTCAACAACGAGCGTTTCCCCTTCGTAGTGACCCACGGATTTCCCCAGATGGGGATACTTGCGCACAGCCACCCGCGCATCTTTCACGGCCAGACCTTTCTTTAAGGGCACGCGCCGCCGCACATCCATGAATTCGTAATTGACCTCGACGTAGTCCGAATGCTGGCGCACCTCGATCGGTGGCGATGGCGTATGCATCACGCGCGTGATGCTGGCGGGTTTGCACTGAAAGTCGGGATCGTCTTTTTGAAAGTCATAAGCTGCGCGTTTCTTTTCGCCTTCCGGAGTCAGTTTCAGATTGGCGATGTCCGCTCGCAGTAAGATCCAGACGCCGTCCATCTCCGCGCGCTTGCCTTCGGCTGCGTGGAGAGGCCACGCGATCGCCAGCATGAATCCGGCGGCGAGCCAGCCTTTCATCGCGTGTTCTCCTCGCAGCCCGACTTTCCTTTTGCGATACCTTCCCGAAACGCCGCGAACCCACAGTCTTTCACGACTGTTCCATCGGGCAGAGTTGCTGTTCGGAAGTATCCGAGATTCGGAAGACGCTTGCTCGGGCTGACATTCACTGTGATCGTATCGCCCACGTGAATCTTGCTGACGGGAACACTGCGCCGCATCAACGCATTCTTATCCGACCACTCGACGTAAAATGCCGACACGCCTCCACCGGGCTTTGGGACCTCGAGCGTTATTTGCGAGTGAGGATTTCGAAGGGCGACTTCCTTGACTTTGCCCGTCACATCCATGGGTTTTGATGCGTCAAAGTTCGCGGCTACCGAATGGTGGGCCAGCGCGATCGTGCCGGTAAAGATGAGTGCGCCTGTGATCATCGGCGCTGCTGCGCATATTCGATGCATAGAATCCTCCGAAGATACGGGCAGTAGTATAGACGACCGCGTTTGCTCAGGAAGCGCCGAGTTCTTTGGCTGTTGATCTAGCGGCGTTGTTGTGTGCTGATCGAAAATTCGATTATCAATTAGCACAACACTCATGATACAAAGCGGTTGCCATGATTTCAAGGGATCTTGAAGGCTACTTACAGGATGTGTCGGGGCGTTATCCCGTCGTCACACTGACCGGTCCGCGTCAGTCGGGCAAAACCACGCTGTGCCGCGAGGCGTTTTCGCAGAAGCCGTACGCCTCGCTGGAACCGCCGGACCAGCGTGAATTTGCATTGTCGGATCCCCGCGGATTCCTGAACCGCTTTCCGGATGGCGCTGTCATCGACGAAGTCCAACGCGCGCCGGCGCTCCTCTCCTACATCCAGACGTTGGTGGATGAGAACGCAACCCCCGGCCGATTTATTCTTACCGGCTCGCAAAATCTGGGACTGCTCGAAAGCGTCACTCAAACGCTATCAGGCCGCACTGTGCTTTTGAATCTTCTGCCGCTGAGCCTTTCTGAAATTCGGCGATTTCCGCAACCTGCGAACGATGTGCATCATTTCTTATGGACCGGCGGCTATCCACGCATCTTCGATAAAAGGCTTCCTGCATCAGAATGGCTGGGGAGTTATGTTGCGACCTATGTTGAACGTGATATCCGTCAGGTGCTTCAAGTCGGCGATCTGCTGGCATTTCAAACATTTCTCCGATTGTGCGCGGGCCGCGTCGGCCAGCTTTTGAATCTCACGGGGCTCGGCGCGGATTGCGGGATCACGCATACGACGGCGCGCGCATGGATTTCGGTGCTCGAAACGACTTACATTGCGTTTCGCCTTCCGCCGCTCCACGTCAATATCGGCAAGCGTCTGATCAAGACGCCGAAGCTGTTTTTCTTCGACACGGGCCTGCTTTGTTATTTGCTGGGAATCCGAACAGCGGACCAACTCGAAGTGCATCCGTTGCGGGGCTCGATTTTCGAATCCTGGGTCGCGTCGGAAATCTATAAACACTATGTAAATCGGGGCCTGCAGCCTCCGATATATTTCTTTCGAGACCGTTCGGGAAACGAGGTCGATTTCGTGCTCGATCATGGAACCGGCCTGACAGCGATCGAGGTAAAAGCGGGCCGCACGCCGTCCGCTTCCTATTTTGACGGTCTGAATGAACTCCGCCGGCATTTAGCCTCGCGGCGGGGAGGGAAATCCTATCGAGCCGTTGCGGTCTATGCGGGGGATGAAGATCAGACTCGAGCGGACGGAAAACTCATTCCGTGGTCCGCCACGGATAAGTTCCCATGGTCCGGAAAATAATTTTGAATCGATCTGGTAGGGCGGGAGAATTCGAACCGATCCGAAGTGCACTTTGGAGGGCTTGCGATCGGTTTCGCGAGAGGGTCTGCTCCCCAGCCGGCACGTTTCTCGCAGCAAAATTCAAACTGGACCAATACCGAGTTCTTTGGCCATGCACACGCTGGTTGAAGCCGAGGCAATGTATTCCCCAAACGGCGGAATGTGAACAAATCCGGCATTGCGATAGAGCGCGATGGCAGCCTGCTGGCGCGTGCCGGTTTCGAGAACGAGACGCTTGATGCCTAATGCCGGCGCATGACTTTCGAGCGCATCGAGAATCGCGCGGCCCACGCGCCGGCCGCGTTCTTCCGGGACGACATACATTCTTTTGACCTCGCCGGTTCCTTCGCTGATGCGGCGGAGGGCGCCGCATCCCACAGGTCTGCCGTTACGCCTTGCGATTAGAAATACCCCGTGTCCTTCCCGCACTTCTTCTGCGTCGAGGCGGAAATGATTGGCTCCGGGTTCGGGATAGAGCGCGCTCAATTCCGCATTCAGCGCGGCAATCAGGGCGCTCGCGGTCTCCGACAGGATGCCGGCGCGCGTGAGGACTAATTCGTCCACACGCTCATGTTGCAGGACATCGACACCGCGTGAGGCGAGTTCCCGTGCGATGTCTCCTTCCAGGAATTGTTTTGCGCCGTCGTTTCCGCGGAGGGCTCGATCCATGTGACAGAGCGTCAGCCCTCGAACGAAGAGATGGGCTTGATCGCCGGAGCACAACTCCGCAATCGGCCGCATCTCCTGCTGGATCCATGCCAACTCCGGGGCCCAGACCGTGTTCCGGGCGCTCTCGTGGATTTGTTCGACGTTATCCATGAAGTGCATATGATCGGCGCGCCGGAGTATCACCATTTGTTTGGCCGTAGCAGGAGTCCTTTCGAAGATTTCCTCCATTCCGTCCAGCGGCAGGGAAACGTCATTCTCAGCGGCGAGCAGAAGCGTTGGAATATCGCGGCCCCAGTTGAACGCCAGCTTTGCACGAAGGATTCCGGGCCTCGGATTGGAATTCCCTCCGGGAGCGAGCGCAACAATGGCCTTGATTTCCGTCATTACGTCCGGAGCAGCAAGCGCGGTCCATCCGCCGAAGCTGTGTCCGGTGATGCCAATCCGCTCAGAATCGATTTGAATCTCGGAGTCCCAGCTTTCTTCAAGCATGCGGTTGAGAAGGAGGCGAATGTCGGGAACACGATTGGCAATCAGCGCCGCCTGCCTCGCCGCTTTTTGTTCGAGCGTTTCATCCGGCTGCCGCGTGAGTCCTTTGTTGGCGATTTCAGAATGATCCATCGCCGCGACGACATAGCCGTGACTCGCCAGGTGCGTTGTCAGAAACGTGGCGCTGCGGCGCCCGCCCCCACTGGCATGCGAGAAGAGAATCAACGGATACATTTCAGGCTGACTTGAGACCGGATACCAGACTTCGCACGGAAACCGGCAATTTCGCGCGGTGTCGATGGCTTCGAGCGTGCGCTCGCCGACCGGAAACGGTCCCGGGGCGAACGGCTCGTAGACTCCATGCTTCATGGCAGTAGTCTGAATTTTCACATTGTTGTTATCAAGGCTTTAAACCCGCATCCGATAAAAATGAAAGGCGGGCGCTAAAGGAAACACTCGCAAACACCGATAGGTTCATCGACGCTCAGGAGACTTGTCTTATGCCTGGAAGCCTCGACAACGAATGTGGATGGTCGCGCGTTCAAACCCTCATCCTGGCAGGAGGAGAAGGCGAGCGCTTATTTCCGCTCACGTTGAGCCGGCCCAAGCCGGCGCTGCCCTTTGGCGGTTCGTTCCGGATCGTCGATTTTACGCTTTCGAATTGCGTTCATTCCGGATTGAAGGACGTCACGCTCCTGACGCAATATCGGCATCACGACCTGTACTCCTATATCCGCCGCGGTTGGAGCACTCCGGCTTGTCTTCCCCCCGCGCCCGGCAGGCGATATCGAGGCACAGCCGACGCCGTGTTTCAGAATCTTTCCATCATGGATTCGAAATGCCCGGACTATGTTCTGATTCTTTCCGGTGATCACGTCTACAACATGGACTATCGCGACTTGATCGCCCAGCATGTTGCGACCGACGCGGATGTGACGATCTCGGCCGTCGAACATCCCCTGCGTGATGCATCGCATTTTGGTGTTCTTGAGGTGGACGATCGATTCCGAGTGAAGGGATTCGAGGAGAAACCGAAGAATCCGCGGCCGCTTGTTTCGCGGCCGGACCGGGCGTTCATCAGCATGGGAATCTATCTTTTCAAGAGGGAAGTTCTGATTGAAAGACTGATCGAGACCTGTGGACGGCATGAAGGATACGACTTCGGTCATCACGTCATTCCATCGATGATCGAATCTTCTCGAGTCTTTGCCTTCGATTTCCGGGACGAGGTTCTCGATACCCCGCGATATTGGCGCGACATTGGAACAATCGACAGTTACTACGAAGCAAGCATGGATCTGACCGGGCCCGCCTCGATCTTGAATTCCTGCCTCCATCATCCCATGCCGTCGCGAAGCAGGTGGATCCGGCCACGCGTTCAAAGCAACAGCCATATCTCGCGAAGCGTGCTCTCGCCGGGAGTCTGCGTGGAAGAAGGAGCGTGCGTCGCAGATTCCGTGCTGATGCCGGGAGCTCGAATCGGGCGTGGAGCAGTCGTACGGCGAGCCATCATTGAAGAAGGCGTCTATGTGCCGGCGGGCTCGCGTATAGGCGCGGACACCGAAGAGGACCGAAAGCGATACGCGGTCAGCGCATCCGGTGTTGTCGTTGCCGGAATGCCGGCGGAAGGCACCAGGTTCGGTCGCTTGATGTGCCACCCGAAAAGAATATTGCGAAGCCACCGCGACGCCGGAGGCATGGTGATCAACGGCGCAGCCCTTCGAAGCAGTGCCTGACGGGACCAGGTCATTTCTTCAGCAAAGCTTTGATCGCTTCCCGCATGCGGTCCATGTCCATGGGCTTGCTCGGATCATTGCTGCCGTGGGCCGCCATCATCGAGGACATCTCTTCCCTGGAGTTGACTCGTGGAAAAGGCTCAGTGGGAACCGGAACACCAAGAAAAGCGCACAACGGCGCCCATCCCTGCGAGACCTCATAGACAAGCAAACGTTCGCGAGGAATGACACGCTCTACTTCCGCATTGTGCTGTTTGAATGCGGCAATCATGAATTCCCGATCATGGATATGCTTGCCGAATTTGCTCCACGCGACTTTGTTTAGAAAACTTCCCATCGGTGACTGGCTCATCGTTTGAACCGAGCGCTCCGAAAAAATTGTCGCCTGCGTGGATTCAAACCACTTTTCGGGATCGCGAACAGATAACAAGACTTTTGCATCCGGATAAAATTGCGAGAGCTCTCGCCAGAACGAGCATCCCGGAAAATCTACGGTCGCGGCATATCCCTTGAAAATCGTTTCCCAGTCCGGATCTCCATCCGCCGCGCGGATCCAGTACGCGGCCGAGCCCGGATTCATCATGACTTCCGCCATGTGATGGCACGGTCCGTAACCGATTTGTTCGAGCGCGAGTTTGAGTGAAAGCGTTCCTGTACGTCCGAATCCTGCGCCAATGAGTTTGAGTGCCATATGCTGTCTCCCGCCGCGATTGTACCTTACCGGGAATAATAGACAGCATCGGCCGGAAGCTTCTCGGTCCGGTAATCCTGTTTCTTGAAGGGATAGGATGGACGCGGTTTGGAATTGATGAAGGCGGCCACCTGTTGAGCTTCATGATCCGTGAGAACCGCGGGATTCAGGTAGGGCATTGAATATCGAATGATACCGGCGAGCGTATAGACTCGCGCGGCTCCCGCGCCGTCATTCCACGAATCCGGTCCCCAAAGCGGTCCGGCTTTCTTATCGCCGATCTGCACGCCTTGTCCATCTTCGCCATGACAATTCGTGCAGTGCTCCATAAACAGCGCCTCGCCTTTTTTCGCGTCCAGTTTTTCGACAGGAATCAGGTTCGATGCCGCGATCACGTTTTGCCCCCGCCACGCGGGATTCTTTCCGACTTCCGATCCCCACGCCAGCCACGTAATGTAAGCCGAAAGCGCGAGAACTTCCTTCGAAGAAGTTGTGGGAGGGTCGTCTTCCGCGGCTCCCGTCGCATTCTCGCTTCGAAGAAAGCAATCCACAACGCGATCACCCAGCGTGTACAAGCGCCCGGACCTCTTGTTGTATTCGGGGAACATTCCCGCAACACCGACGAGTGGAAGCGATCGTTCGCGCTGCCCTCCGTTCAGGTGGCAGTTGTTACAGGAAACTCTCCCCGGCGCGAAACGCGGGGCTTCCTGTGGAGTGTTGGTAAAAATGCGAAATCCCCAGCGGATATCGTTCGAGAGTTTTGAATCATCCAGGGTTCCATCCGTGAGCGGGTTCTTCGGAAAAACCCACGCCGTCGCCATTGTGGTTCGAGAGGAAACCAATGGTCCGCTCAGCTTGTAGCCAAACACAAGTGCGTTGGGATCCGTGGGACGAGAACATGCCGCGATGCAGGCGGCGCAGAACAGGACAAGGATTCCAGCAATCTGTCTCATGAGATACCGCGTGTATCTTAACAACTCCCGGCCCGCCCGGCGCAATTTCAGGTACGCTTTCCTGCATGAGCGCTGTCAGGAAAGAGCTGGAGTTGACCTTCAGTCCGATCGAGGTTGCGGCCGCTTTTCGGAATCGGGATCATTTTGCATTTCTCGATTCTTCTCGAAACGACCCGGAGCAGGGCCGACACTCCATTCTGGCGTGGAATCCGGTTCAAGTGTTCCGGACCAAAGGTGAAGACCCGTTTCCATCTCTCGACAAGCTGCTGCAGTCTGGTATCGGCGCAGGCGCCATCGGTTATTTCAGCTACGATCTCTTTCGTTACCTCGAAGACTACCCTCTACTGAACGCGATCGACGATCTGATGCTTCCCGACTGTTGCCTTGCCGTTTATGAAACCGTCATGTTTTTCGATCACGCGAGGAACCGTTGGGAAATTGCCGCGGCATCTCCGGACTTGATCGAAAAGCGAGTTGGTGAGATTCAGAGCCTGGTGCGGAACCATCGGATCGAGCGCGCTGCCAGGGTTCAAGCCGGCCCGCAAGAATCGAACATGACGAAGGCGCAGTACGTTTCCGCCGTCCGGAAGGCGCTGCGTTACATCGGTGCAGGCGACATTTATCAGGTGAATCTCTCGCAGCGATTCAGTCAGACGTTTCAAGGTTCATCGTTCGATCTGTTTATGAATTTGCGCGAAGTGAGTCCATCTTTCTACGGAGCGTATCTGAACTGCGGGGATCACGCCGTCATCAGTTCCTCGCCCGAGCTTTTTCTGAAGCGTGAGAACGACGAGATCGAAACGCGCCCGATTAAGGGGACCCGGCCGAGAGGCAGAACAAAAGCTGAAGACGAGGTCTTCGAAAGCGATCTGATCGGGAGCGAGAAGGAGGCGGCGGAACTCACCATGATCGTGGATCTCGAACGCAATGATCTCGGACGGATCTGCGAATTCAACAGTGTCGAAGTTGCGGCGCATCGATATATCGATCGGCTGCCGGCCGTCTTTCACACGGTATCGACGGTGCGCGGAAGACTCCGGACAGGCACAAGCGTGGTGGATATTCTGCGCGCGACATTTCCCGGGGGATCGATTTCAGGCTGTCCTAAAATTCGCGCGATCGAGATCATCGATGAACTGGAGCCGGTGCGCCGGCATGTCTACACCGGAGCCATTGGATACATCGGCCCTGACGGTGAGCTGAAGCTCAATATCGGGATCCGCACGATGACCGTTGTCAATAATCGGGTTTACTACCAGGCCGGCAGCGGAATTGTTGCGGACTCGGATCCTGAAAAAGAATACGAAGAAACTCTTCAGAAGGCCGTGGGAATGCGGCGCGCCCTGGAGATATGAGCTTTGTGTCTCACATCCAGGTCACATCGAAGACTCCACGGAGCGCATTGAAGCACCGAACGGTTTCGCCGGAAATCAGTTCGTCGAGGCGGATGATGCCTTCCGCTATTTCTTTTTTGTCCAGCAACTCGCTCCGCATCACCCCCGCCAGCAGGCCACAGGATTGTTGCGGAGTAATCCATTGTCCTTTACGGCGCACGGCGACATTGCCGATCGTAATTTCGGTGATCTCGCCGCGTTCATTCGCGAGCAGGGCTTCGGTGTTCGCGTTGCCCTCCCGCCTCGCGGCGTCATAGATTTCCCGTTTCGTCGTCTTGTAATAGAGAAAAGGGTTGCCGGAATTCACCCGAACCGACGCGGCTTTCAGCAGTCTCGGATTCGGTCCCCGCGCCGCCAGATCTCCCGATTCCAGCTCGTAGTGACCGTCGCGGCCGAGAGTCAGCCGCAGCCACGCTGGAGCCTGATATTGCGAAGCGCGGGCTTGAATCGCGCGCTCGACGTTGTCGAGATCACAATGAAACGAGAAGTGGCGCGCCGACTCGCTCAGTCTTTCGAGATGCCGTGTGAAGAGAAAGACCTTGCCGTCCGGCAGGATTCGCATTGATTCCATGAGACGAAAATCATCCGTGGGCATGGTTGTCATTATCACACGGTGTGATGGTAGGCTAGAGCGCCATGAATCTCTCGCGGCCACGATTGGAGATCGTTATGCGCCATGTATTTGTATTGATGTGTCTGTTCAGCGTCACTTCGTTTGCGGCGTCGCCCGAGTTGCTGGTTGCGATACGTAACGGCGATCACGCGACGGTTCAGAAGCTTCTGGCGGCGAAGGCGGACGCGAATACGGCAGACAAGAGTGGAACGACGGTCCTGATGCATTCCGTCATCGAATCCGATACCCGAATGATGAAGCTTCTGATCGATGCCGGCGCTGACGTCAACGCCAGGAACGCGCTGGATTCCAGCGCGTTGATGTATGCCGTGACCGATCTTGCCCGGACGCGTCTCCTTCTCGACGCCGGCGCGAATGTTCAGGTGACCGGCAAGGCCGGCGCAACTCCAATGAGCGTCGCCGTTACGGCGTTTGGCTCGACTCCGGTTCTGAAACTTTTGACGGCAAAAGGCGCGGCGCCGGAACCACGGCTGATGGCGCTTGCTGCGGCCAACGGCGACATCGAAGCGATTCAGTATCTGCTCAGCATCGGTGTTCCTGCGGGCGATGCCGGCGGCGCGACGCTCTCAGCCGCCGCCAGCGCGCGATGCGAAGCATGCGTCCGGCTGCTTGTGGAAAAAGGAGCTCCCGCCAACGGACTACGCGCGAACGGAGTCGGCGTATTGAATGAAACAACACGGCGCGCTATGGTCGAGCTTTCTCAGTTTCTTCTCGATCATGGCGCTTCGCTGGAATCCAAAGACCGTGAAAACTTCACGCTTCTGATGCAGGCCGTACTCTCCATGGAAGCGCCGGCGGCGCGGGACCGCATGATTCAATGGCTGCTTTCGAAGGGTGTCGATCCGAACGCGAAGAATGATCGCGGGGACACGGCGTACCTGCTTGCGGCGCGGGTTGGAATTCCGTCAACGCTGCAGATTCTCGTGAAGGCCGGCGCCAAAGAAGCGAAGGAAGAATGGCCGAAGCCGTCCGGTGGGAGCGCGTCCGCCGAAGCCGCAATCCAGAAAATTCTTCCGATGATGGAAATCGGCGGCGAGCCGGTATTCAAGAATCGTTCGTGTGTTTCCTGTCACAGCAACTCCGTTCCGGCAATGGCCGTGGCGCTCGCGCGGAAAAAAGGATTTGTGGTGAATGAAGAGCAGGCGAAGAAGGAGTTGGGTTTCGCGGTCGACACCGACACGCCGTATCTGGAGCCCATGCGCCTGGGTTCAACAATCGGCGGCGCCTCCAACACCGTCGGCTACACACTGATGGGCATGGCGGCCGCCGGATATGCCGCAGATGGTTTGACCGATGCCCATATTCACTATCTCGGCATCCATCAGTCGCCCGATGGCGCCTGGCGAAACAACAGCTACCGGCCGCCTGAAGAATACAGCGCGCTCACGACAACGGCCGTGGTTTTGAGAGCGATCAAGCTGTATCCCATTCCCGGCCGCCGCGAGGAATTTGAAAAACGCGTCACGAATGCAAAACGCTGGCTGCTCGCCGCAAAAGCAGTTTCCGTCGAAGAACGATCGATGCAACTCAACGCCCTCGCCGATGCCGGCGCGACTGCCGCGGAGCGCGCACCTTTTGTTCGAGCCCTGAAAGCCGCGCAGAATCCGGATGGAAGCTGGAGCCAGATCCCCGGCATTCCGGCCGAAGCTTACGCAACCGGCGAGTCCCTCTATGCATTGCATGTTTCAGGGAATGTGCCGGTGAAAGATCCCGCATATCAGAAGGGTGTTCAGTGGCTGCTTCGAAATCAACTTGCCAATGGTTCGTGGTTTGTTCCCACTGTCGCTGTTCCCGTTCAGCCTCACACGTTCGAAAGTTTCCCCAACGGCTGGCATCAATTTGCATCGGAGGCGGGATCGAGCTGGGCGGCGTTGTCGCTGCTGTTCACGCTGCCGGACAAGCCGGCGGCAAACCACTGAAACCCGGCTTGCGATGGCGAAGATTTACTTTCCCAGCTGACCCTGCGTGAACATGCGTTTCAGCCAGAGATTATTTTCCTGGCAGATGTATTCCATGATTTCGCCGTTCGGAACCCAGTTGATCTCGAAACGAATGGTCCACGGACGCGTGTAGGCGCCGGGATCGTCGATGGTGGCTTCGTAGCGGAGGGTCATGAGATCGGGGCGGGAATAGCGTTCGATGACGTGGAGTTGTTCGGTATGCGGATCACCATAACCGTCGATCCATGTGCCTTCATTGAATCCCGTGACATCGACGACGAGCGTGTCGCCTTCCCAATGTCCAACCGAATGTCCGATCCACGTGGGTGTGAGCTTGTCGCCCACGGGATGCGCGCGTCCATCCATATAGATGTTGCGCCAGATGTGAGCGCCCCCTTCATAGATGATGAGGATGCGCTTTTCTTCGGGAAGCTGAACGAACTGCATCGGGAATGGCGTGGTCATGGCGCGAGGCCCGCCGGGCGGAAGACAGAATCCTTCAGGATCATATTTCGACAAGGTCACCTGACGGAATTCCCTCAACGCTTTGGCCCAGGGCTGATAGGGAATTTCCTTGCCCTCGAGGAGTACTTCTTCGTAACCCCAGTGCTGGCGCGGCATCCAGAAGCCTTTGTTGGGTTCGGTGCTTCCGAGATTCACGGTGCCGTCGGCTCGCCGCGGAGTGGGCTGCGCGGGCGGTTTGTTGGTGTTCTGCTGTGCAAGGAATGCGGGAGCAGCCGCGAATAACAGCAGCATGAGGCCAAGCCTTCGCATGGCTATTTCTTGACGCCCTTATCCAGTTCGGCGAATGCCAGCTTGACGTTGTTCTTCAGCCGAATGGGATCGATCATGGCGTAGCCCTTGTACTTTGCGGGAATCTTCCAGTTCGCAACGATATCGTCGATGCTCTTGCCCGACATCTTCGCCGCGCGGACATCGTTGTAAAACTCACGATTGAACGCCGCGTATTCCTGAAGATCCGATGGAGTCATTTGCGTGCTGTGGCCCGTGATAATCGTGACAACATTCTTCAAGGTGTCGTGGCCTTTCTGAAGGCTGTTTGCAATCACCGCGGCACTGCCCCCGTTATTCGCGTCCAGCAGCGGAAGATTCTTGCCGGAGAAAATGTCGCCTGCATGAACGATCTGCAGAGCCGGGAACAGAACCCACGCATCGCCGTTCGTGTGGCCGCGCCCGAAGTAAAACAAATCGATTTCATCGGCGCCGGTGAACAGCTTCATTTTGGTTTTGAACGTGTGTTTCGGAAGGCCGCGTCCATTGTTCTCCTGGAAGATCGTCTGCTTGGGAACGGTTTGATCGGCGGCTGTGCTGTTCGGGATCATTTTCATCATGTTCGCTTTCGTGTTCTCCTGAACGATGATGTCGACCTCAGCCGGAAACTCCACGTTGCCGCTCACGTGGTCGCCATGGGTATGCGTGTTGATCAGAGTCGTTACGGGCTTGTTGGTGAGTTCCTTGATCTTGTCGAGAATCGGTTTGCCCCATCCGGGATTTTTCGCATCGACCACGACAACGCCCGTCGACGTGATGAACACCGCTGTGTTTCCGCCGCTCCCACCGCTGTTGGGACCTGCGCCTCGAAGCACAAACAGGTTGTCTTTCAGTTTCTCCGCCTCGATGACTTTAGGAGCCGGCGCCGCGCCGCGTCCCTGTTGTGCCTGCTGTTGAGCACCGACGACAATCGAAATCGCGCCCGCGAGCAGCAGCGCGCCCAGTACGAGGTTCCTTTTCATGATCGACCTCCAAAATGTGAATGCGGGAATGGAATTATAGTCTGAAAGTGGAAACAATGAAAAACCCCTCTCCCACTGAGAGGGCAAGACCTCGAATGGATTGCCGCGCTGATCACAACAGCGCTCTCTTATATCGAATTGTGTTTTCCGGCCGGGATTGATTTATCGCTCTCAATCAGGCGTGACAGAATCGAGCCGAACTGCGTAAGATGAAATCGATGAACATCAATGTTCCGAACTCACTAAAGAACTTAATAAACGAGCAGGTCAACTCCGGCCGCTATGCAAATCCCGATGCGTTCGTCGCAGAGTTGCTCGAAGCGGAGGCCGCAATGTTCGAACGTATTAAGCGTGGCGAAGCGCTTCCACTTGACGAACACTTCGATAGGCGGTTGGAGGTACTCCTCGATGAGGCGGAGAACAGCGGCAACTACGTGACCGCGACGAAGGAAGATTTCGACGCTATGGAACGTGAAGCTCTCAAACTGATCCGGGAAAAGAAAAAGTCATCCTAAATAATGGCTCGCGCCGTACAACGTCCCGCGGCGCAACCGGACTTCATCATTCATTACGTTTACTTGGCGGAGAATGCCGGCTTGGAAGTCGCGAAACGATTCCGAGAGGCGGTCGAGTCGGCCTACACTCAATTAGCCAAGATGCCACGCATCGGAGCACCATCGAAAATTCGACGCGGTAAACATGCTGGAGTTCGCATCTGGCGAGTCCGAGAATTTCAGGAGTATTTGATTGCGTACAGGCCGCGTCGAGGAGGAGTCGGAATCGAACGGCTGATCCATGCGAAGCAGGACTATCGGCGCCTTCTCACATGAACAGCGTAGGCTGTCTACCGCGCTCCTCGTAGTGCTTCTTGAATCGTGTTTTGGTTTTCCGGGCGGTCTGAATTATCGTTCGCGCCAAGATGACCTGTCGGATTTTATGGTGAATAGTGCCGGTCGACCGGCGCGCGCTGGCATAGACTGGATCGACAAGACCGTGTTCGACTGATTACTCGAGGCCGTCCGGTGATCGGTGAGCTTCACGAGGCGGATTTACTGCTGGATCGGCTGTTGGCGAGCCGGATCTCTTCAGACGAAATCTCTCCATGCTCTTTCTCGTAAGCAGACACAAATGCAGCCAGCGATTTCAATCTTTGCTCTTGGGCAAGCTTGAACTGAAGGGCATCGTTGACCCAGGCGCTGATGCTGGCCGCTTGCCCGCGTTTGACGGCCTTCTCAGCCGCCCTGATCAAGATGGAGTCTACAGAGACCGACAGACGTTCTTTCGAACTCATTCAGGCATGCTAACACAATGCAAGAATCTGCTATCTCGCAGCCATTCCTGTCGCTCGCAAGCGAGTTAGCAGCTTTTCACCCACACACTTCGCGGCCTCCACTTCTTCGACTTTTTGTCCAAGGCCCTCGGAGGTGTACGCCGCAGCTACAGTATCTTCTGCAGCCGGCCGAGAAACTCGAACTCGATGCGTTTGGCCGATAGGCGATGGTCCTCGTGGATGCGCTGGTCCCTGTCGCCTCCGTGCATTTCCTGCACGCGTTCATTGAAGAATGGTTTCGGTCCTGAAGCGGTGTCGATCTGTTCGCGCAGCGCTTCCAGTCTCTTGGGAATCCGCGCCATGAGATCTTCGATGCCGGCCGGCTTGTGGTTTTCAACGACGTTCAGAAGTTCGTTCGCATCCTCGATGCTGTAGGTCTTCTGTTCGACAGCCGCCTGCAAATAACGCTCGAGAATGTTGCGGCACGCATCCGTATCCCATACGGCGCTGCGGGCGATCGTCTTGAGCATCGGGCGATCGCCGGCGGGCATTTGCTGCTCGATCACTTTGAAGAGCGGCGCCGGAATCGTTGCGTCAAGTCGAAGCCGGTAGACGTATCGTTCGATCGTCACATCGCGCAATGGGACGGCATGCCGACGGCTGTCGCTGGTTACGAGGACTGCCCGCGTGGGCCGCTCAACAAGAGCTTGAACAAGACCCGGCCATTGTTCTCGCGGAATCGAATCCTTCCCCAGCAATTCCGCGAAAGGCGCCTGATCGGCGAGTTTCGGAGTGAAGACGGGCGACAGGATCAAATCGATTTCATAGTCTTCGAGGCTCGAAAGGTCCGTCACAAGAAAGGCTCCAATGGCGTCGTGATCCACACCATAAGTTCCTTCGATGTAATTCTGCACGCGGGGCGACAGTTCGCGCGGCCGTTCGAGTTCGGTAGCGAGAGTTTCGATCAGGTTCGACAGCATGATTTACGGTATCATGCGAAATTCAGTGCTTATGAAAAAAGAAGTCCCTTTCAAGAAGCCGCCGGGACGGCCAGGTCCTCCGGGCCCTCCCAATGCCGGCCTGTTCAAATTGCTAAAGCCGTACCGCGGGCTTGTCATGGTGCTGGTTGCCCTGACCATTTTCGGGAACGCGCTGAATCTTGCAGTGCCGAAGATCATCGCGCACACCATTGACGCGTACAGCCGGCCGGACTTTGTGCTGAGCACGCTGATGATCGAGTTCCTGATCGTTTCGACAGGTATTTTCTTATTCTCGTATTTCCAGAGCATCGTCCAGACCTATGCGTCCGAGCGGATCGCGAAGGATATGCGCACGAAACTTGCGGAAAAGATTTCGTTGCAGGACCACGCATTCGTTCAGCAAGTGACGCCGGCCAAGCTTTTGACGAATCTTACTTCCGACGTCGATGCGGTAAAGACATTTGTCTCGCAGGCGTTTCCTCAGATTACGTCGTCTCTTTTTCTCATCGTCGGCGCGGGGGTTCTCCTTCTTTCGATCGACTGGAAGCTGGGTCTCGCGGTTCTTTCGATTCTGCCGGTGATCGGTATCACGTTTTCGGTCGTGCTTGGAAAAGTCCGAAAGCTCTTCAGAAAAACGCAGGAGGCTCTGGACTGGCTGAACAAAGTCATCAGCGAAAGCGTTCTGGGATCGGCCCTCATTCGTCTGATGAACACGCAGCATTACGAGTACGAGAAATTCCTTGCGGCAAACACGCAGGCAAGAACGATCAGTCTCGGCATCCTGAGGCTTTTTGCGAGTCTCATTCCGGTGATCATTTTCTGTTCGAACGTTGCCACGCTGACGATTCTTACTGTCGGCGGCCGGTTTGTCATCAATGGTTCGATGACGCTCGGCGATTTCACGGCCTTCAACAGTTACCTGGGAATTCTGATCTTTCCAGTCATCATCATCGGCTTCATGAGCAACGTCATGGCGCAGGCCACGGCATCGTACGCGCGGCTTTCGATCATCCTGGATGCGCCGGGCAGAAAACATCCCGGAGAATTGAAAGCGGATCTTCGCGGCGACATCGCGATCAAGGATGTCACTTTGAGTTACGGACAAAAAGCGGTTCTCAAGGATATTTCGTTCGCCGCGAAGGCAGGGACCCGGAATGCCGTGATCGGTCCGACGGCAGCCGGCAAGACTCAGCTTTTGTATTTGCTCACCGGCTTGATCCGTCCGGCATCAGGTGCGGTTGAGTTCGACGGCAAGCCTGTCGATGTTTATGACAAAGACATTCTCCACAGGCAGGTCGGTTTTGTCTTTCAGGACAGCATTCTCTTCAATCTCACGTTGCGCGAGAACATCGCATTCAACACCCAGGTGAGCGATGAAGACCTGGCAAGGGCGATTTCAACCGCGGAGCTGAAGGACTTTATCGATTCATTACCGCAGAAACTGGATACCGTTGTGTCCGAACGCGGGACCAGTCTCTCCGGCGGACAGAAGCAGCGCATCATGCTCGCGCGCGCTCTTGCGCTGAATCCGCGGATATTGCTTCTGGATGATTTCACCGCGCGCGTCGATACGACGACGGAACGAAAGATTCTCGAGAATGTTCACCGGAACTATCCCGGCATGACGCTGCTTTCGGTCACTCAAAAAATCGCGCCGGTGGAAGACTACGATCAGATTGTTCTTTTGATGGAAGGTGAAATGTTGGCGGCGGGCACTCACCAGCATCTGCTCGAGACGTCGCCGGAGTACGTTCAAATCTATGAGTCGCAACGCAGCACAAGTCAGTACGAGCTCCTACACGCTCAGCAATAAGCAGCATTACGAAGCGAATGCCAGCCTCTTTACAGGTCTCAAGAGGATGCTGCCGCTCCTCAGGGGTGAAGAGCGGAATGTAGCGATGGCCTTTATGGCTCTCGTGATCACTTCGTCCTCGGGACTTCTCGGGCCGATGATCATCGGCCGCACCGTGGACATTTACATCAGCGGGCGCGATTTCGGCGGCGTGCTTCGATCGGCTGCCATGCTGTTGGGAATCTACATATGCGGCCTCTTCGCCAGTTATTTCCAGACCCAGCGCATGGGTCTCGTGGGCCGCGCCGTTTTGTTCAACCTGCGAAACGCGCTGTTTACGAAACTTCAATCGCTGCCCGTCGCATTCTTCAACCAGAACAAGGCGGGCGACCTCATTTCCCGCATTAACAACGATACGGACAAACTGAATATCTTTTTCTCACAGGCGCTCGTTCAGTTTGCCGGGAATCTGTTCATGATGACCGGCGCGGGAATATTTCTGGTGAGTCTCAATCCCCGGCTTGGCTCGGTGGCGCTGCTCCCTGCGCTCGGCGTGCTGATTGTGACTCGGCTGATTTCTCCGTGGGTCAAGAAAAGGAACGTCAAAAGCCTGCAGGCCGTGGGCGGAATGAGCGGCGAAATTCAGGAGAGTCTGAATAATTTCAAAGTCATTGTCGCATTCAATCGGCTCGATTACTTTCGCAAGAGATTCGACGAAGCCAATCAAAAGAACTTCGCAGCCTCCGTCGACGCCGGAATCGCAAGCAACATCTTCATGCCGATATACGGGCTTTCGATGAACTTCGCTCAACTCGTCGTTCTTTCTTACGGGATCATCTTGATTTCGGCCGGAAGCATGACGGCGGGCCTGCTCATCGGATTTCTGCTTTACGTGAACAGCTTCTACATGCCGCTGCGGCAGCTTGCCGCGCTGTGGGCGTCGTTGCAACTCGCTCTCGCGGCGCTCGATCGCATTTCGGAAGTGCTCGCCCTTGAACCGAACATGCAGATTCTCGCTGCGGCGGGAGCGGGTTCGGAAAAATCGGTTATCACGTTCGAACACGTATCGTTCAGTTATCCCGGCGGAAAAGAAGTGTTGCGCAATACCAGCTTTGCTCTCGAGAAGGGCAGGACGTACGCGCTGGTCGGACCGACTGGAGGCGGCAAGACAACGACTGCATCGCTGATGGCGCGGCTTTACGATCCGGCAAGCGGACTGGTGCTTCTCGATGGAAAAGATATTCGGTCTTATCAACCCGGAGAGCGCGCGAAGAAGATCGGATTCATCCTGCAGGAACCCTTCCTATTTACGGGAACGGTACGCGATAACATCATCTATGGAAACGAGCGGTATCGGGAATCCACGAATGAGCAACTGACCGCGGTGCTGAAAGAAAATAATCTTGCCGAACTGCTGGCGCGTTTCGAGCAGGGCCTCGACACCAAAGTGACTTCAAGCGGCGATGGCATCAGCCTTGGCCAGAAACAATTGATTGCTTTCATGAGGGCCGCATTGAGAAACCCCGAGATTCTGATCCTCGACGAGGCAACCGCCAATATCGACACCGTTACCGAACAACTGCTTCAGGATATCCTCGACAAATTCCCGGCTTCGACAACGAAGGTCATCATTGCGCATCGTCTCAATACCATTGCGAATGCAGACGAAATCTTCTTTGTGAATTCCGGAGAAATCATCCCCGCCGGCTCGATGCAGCACGCTGTGGACATGTTGCTCCAGGGCAAACGGGAAAGCTGAACGCCGAAGCCGCAGAAAAATAAGGACAGACTGGCAACTCCCGTGTAAACTCGCGGCCACCATGAAGCGGTGGGCGATCATGCTGGGTTGGTTGATGATGTGGGCGGAAGCATTGCCGGCGCAGACTCCGGTTATCAGCGATGTGAATGCCACTCCCTCTGGCCTGTCTCAGACGCTGGCGCCATTCGCCGGCCGTCAATTCACACTGACGGTGAATGGTCAGAACTTCATTTCAACTTCAGTGGTTTATGTTGGAACTGCGCCGCTGCCAACGGCGTTTGTCAATCCCACACAGCTCACTGCCACCGTGCCGGCTTCGGCCTTGCTCACGCTTGGAACATTCCCAGTAACAGTTGCGAATGGCGGCTCCACGGTGACTCCCGCCATTGTCTCGGTGAATATCAATAGCGCGACCGCGGTCGGCGCATATCAGGCGACAATCAATTACGACAAGACCGTGGTGTCATTGCAGCAATCGAATGTGACAGGCGGTAACGGAGCTGGATTCACTTCGCCGCCGACCACGATCAACATCGACAATGTCGCGGGCAAAGTCACGCTGAATTCCTTCCAGACGGGGAACGCGCCTTCCGGCGCATTTACCGTTGCGAACCTTTCGTTCGCGTCCGTGGCTTTGGGGACTACCAATTTGACTCTGTCCGGAGTCACGCTGACAAATACTACGGGAGGGGATCTTCCCGCATCCGGACTCTCCCTGAGCAGCAACTCTGTGGTTGTATCTTCGGCATCGAACGTTTCCAACGCAGTTAACCTGCGAATCATCGAACGCGGTGATGTAAATGTGAATCGCAGCATCAGCATTGGCGATGCTCTGGTCATGGCACTCACTGCAGGCGGCCTTGTGAAGCCGCTGCTGGCGCCCTCTGTCGGCGATATCAATTTCAATGGATCGTCCAACATTGGTGATGCCCTGGTCCTCGCCTTGTTTTCGGGCCGTGCTTTGACGAATTTGCCGAGTCCAACGATTACTTCGGTTTCTCCCAGTCCCGCGATTCCCGGAAGCAACATGACGATCAACGGCAGCGGGTTCTCCACGACCCTGGATAGCAATCAAGTGTTATTCACAACCGCTGGCGGTGGGGTTGTGCGCACTTCGCTGTTGTCCGCGCCCGCGACAGGCGTGCAGACCACGGCGATGGTGGTTCTGGTTCCGAACGAAGCCGTCAGCGGACCGATGCAGGTCTTCAGGCTGGATGCCGGCGGCGTGGGAAGCGACGAGTTCCCACTTTCGGTATCGGGAACCACGAGCATTCCGCTCTTCCTGACTTCGATTGCTCCCTTCGACAGAGTGGCGCCCGGAGGGTCGGTCGTTCTTCAGGGGCTGGGCTTTTCCGCGACGGCCGCGAACAACACTGTCACTTTCAAGTCGGCCGGCGGCACGATCACCGGCGCCGTGACGGCCGCAAGCTCGACATCGTTGACGGTCACCGTTCCATCCGATGCGGTTTGCGGGGATGTGACCGTCATCGTTTCAGGCCAGACCAGCAACCCCAGGAGCATTATCGTTTCGGGAACCACGTGCAGTGTTCACCTGGCAAGAATTCTCGGTGGTGGAGTGCCGGGTGACAGCGTTGTCATCGAGGGCACGGGTTTCAATGTAGCGACGCCGGCGAGTAATGTCGTTCGATTTGCGGCTTCAGGAAACAGCACGACTGTGGCGCCCGTGATCCAGGCCGGCGGGACGCAGTTGCATGTTCGCATTCCTGCAGGTGCGATCACCGGTGGTGTGACTGTTGCGACAGGAGGCTCCACGTCCAACACGCTCAACTTCACGTTGCCTGGCCTCACGGATATTGTTCAGATCGGAACGCCGCCGGCATCGGCGACCGTCGGAACCACAGTGAACTGGACGATCCAGGCGGTTTCAGGCTCAGGAGCGCCGGTATCGGGTGTGGTCATCGCTTTCGCGCGCACCGCTGGGAACGGGTCCGTTTCAGCTCCGACGGTGACGACCGATACATCGGGTCAGGCAAGCGTCACATTGACAATGGACACAACGGCAGGCACGAATTCCTTCCAGGCAACAACATCGGCGCTTTCGAGAATTGTCAATCTCTCCATAACAGGTACCGCAGGTCCTGTTACTCAGCTTGCGAAAATTTCGGGAGATGCTCAAACAGGAGAAGCCGGGGCCGCGCTGGCAAATCCGTTTGTTGTTGAAGCGCGCGACCAGTACGGTAATACGGTTTCTGGAGCGGGCGTCACTTTCAGCGTGACGAGTGGAGGCGGATCGGTGAATCCCTCCGGTGTCCAGACCACTCCCGCGAATGGACGCGTCAGTGCCACCGGTACGCCTGGTCCTGTGGCGGGCATCCACGTTTTCAGAGCAAGCGCCGGCGCTGTGACTTCCGACTTTACGGCCACCGCGACTCTGACTCCTTCGCAGGTCAGTCTGATCTCCGGTAACAATCAGGCGCAGGCGCCGAACACGCCTCTGGTGAGTCCATTGGTTGTGAAAGTGACGAACGCTGCGGGAATCCCGGTGCCGGGCTTCACCGTGAATTGGGCGGCAACATCCGGAGGCGGATCGGTTTCGAATTCCACATCGTCAACCGGAAGTAATGGCCAGACTCAGGTGACGGCAACGCTCGGAGCGGCGTTGGGAACGCAGACGTTTACCGCGACGGCATCGGGCTTGAGCGGTTCGCCCGTGACGTTCACGGCAACCGCAAGATTCGTCATGACGCCGGCTTTCATCGACGTGGTCATCAGTAGCGGCACTACTCTGATTGGCGGATACCAGGTCACCATTGCCTTCGACAAGAACAAGGTCCTACTGAATTCCGCAAATGTTACCGGCGGCACGGGCGCCGGTTTCACCGGACTTCCGACAACAGTTGTTATCGACAATGCCGCCGGCCGTGTCACCGTCAATGCATTCCAGACAAGCGACAATCCCCAGGGTAATTTCACGGTCGCGAGGTTAACGTTCACTCCGATCGCGGCAGGGACGTTCAACCTCATCTCGTCCGGAATCACGGTTACCGATACATTCGGTAATGACGTGAGCTCCAGCTTCCTGAGCTTGTCCACCTCCACCGTCACGATTAACTGACCTCAGATGGACTGGGACGTCCGAACGCAGGAGTTGCGTCCATCGGCGTGGGGGGACCGGCCAATGTCCAGTGAAGGAGGCCGCGAAGCGGTGTACCGAAAGGGACTGGCCGGTGGGCCCGACGCTAAATAAGGCAAACGCTGTTAGAATCTTCCCCAATGTCCAACCGATATTCTGTGCTCATTCTTGTTCTTCTGATTTCAAGCGCAGCCTGCCGCGCGGAAGCCGCCGTTTCCGGAGAGGATGTTTACAAACGCCGGTGCGCTTCCTGTCATGATTCCGCGAGCGAGCGGACTCCACCCAAAGACGCATTGAAGCAGTTATCCACGCAGCGGATTCTGCGGACCCTGGACTTCGGCGTCATGATCAACGTTGCTTACGCGATGAGCCGCGAAGAGCGTGAAGCGGTGGCGGACTATCTTGGAGTGCGCCGCCCGGATCCTCCGGTACCCGCGAAGGCGTACTGTTCGGATCGTGCCGTGAAGATCGGTTCGGCGCCGGTTCCGTCGTGGAAGGGATGGGGGCCGGATGAGTCCAACACGCGGTATGCCCGGAACGGCGGCCTCGCGCTGAACCAGGCCGGGAAGCTCAAGTTGAAATGGGCGTACGGATTCGATGGCGATATCAGCGCATTCGGCGCTCCCACGGTGCTCGGAGGAACTCTTTTCATCGGCAGCGCCGGCGGAGCTGTTCAGGCGCTGAGTACGGAATCCGGATGCGTCCGCTGGCTCTATCAGTCGAGCGGACCTGTGCGATCCGCGGCGGTCGCCGTTCCGAACGGCAAGACTCATGTGCTGGTGTTCAGTGATCTGACCGGCTGGACTTACGGTTTGGAGGCGGAGACCGGCCGCCAGTTGTGGAAAAAGAAAGTCGAGACTCATGATACTTCGCGGCTGACCGGCACGGCCGCCGTCTACAACGGCATTGTGTATATCCCGGCAGCTTCGTGGGAAGAGACGCGAGCAAGCAATCCCGAATATTCCTGCTGCACATTTCGAGGCAGCGTAACAGCTCTTCGCGCGAAAGACGGAACGCAGATCTGGAAGACGTACACGATTCCTGAGGAACCGCGGCAACTGGAAAAGAAGTCCGGAAACATCGGCACGTGGGGACCGTCCGGCGCTGGCGTCTGGTCGTCGCCGACGCTGGATACCAAACGCGGCCTCCTCTATATCACCACAGGCGATAACTTCTCTTCGCCATCGACCGGGATGAGCGACGCCGTGCTCGCGATGGATCTCAAGACAGGCCGCATCATCTGGTCCCGGCAAGTCACGCCCGGCGATATCTTCAGCGGCGCCTGCACGGGCACGAATTGTCCAGGCCCGGATTTCGATTTCGGATCTTCAGTTCTGATCGAGAAACTCCCGAACGGCCGCGACATCCTGTTGGCGGGCCAGAAGTCCGGCGTTGTATTTGCGCTTGATCCCGACGATATGGGAAAAGTCGTGTGGCAGACTCGCGTCGGCAAGGGCGGTACGAATGGAGGAGTTCAATGGGGCATGGCCAGCGACGGAGAGAACGTCTATGCCGCAGTTTCGGATCTCGTGCGCAAAGCTCCGCCGAATACCGTGATTCAAGTTGGCCTGCCGCCCGATCCCTCGCAGGGCGGCGGTTTGACCGCGCTTAAGATCGCGAACGGCGAAAAGGTGTGGTATGCCGCGCCGCCTCCATGCGCCGCGAAACCCTTGTGCAGTCCCGCTCAGCCGCAGGCCGTCACCTTGATTCCCGGAGTCGTGTTCTCCGGTTCTGTCGACGGCCACCTCCGCGCGTTCACCACCGAAGAGGGCCGTCTCCTCTGGGATTTCGACACCATGCGCGAATATCAAACCGTCAACGGCGTGCCCGCCAGGGGCGGCTCCCTTGACGGCGCCGGCCCGGTCGTTGCCGGAGGAATGCTCTTCATCAACTCCGGATACGCTCGCAATGGCGCCACTGCCGGCAATGTGCTTCTGGCATTCGCGCCGGAGAAATAGCTCTCCTTCATAGGGCTCTTTGATCGGGGCTTGACATGAGCCCGGCCATTATATATCCTTCCATCCGCATATACGGATGAATCAAGCCACGGCAGTTGTTGATCACTTAACGGTTTTGTCGGATGCCATTCGGGTGCGCATGCTCGCGGTACTCGAAGGCCGCGAGTTGACGGTGTCGGAATTATGCGATGTCGTTCAGCTTCCGCAATCCACGGTGAGCCGGCATTTGAAGACTTTGTCGGAAGGGGATTGGGTCACGTCGCGGCGAGATGGAACTCGCCGGCTTTATACGTTGTCGCTCGAGGATATCGAGAATTCGGCAAAACGATTGTGGGATGTCGTCAGGGAACAAGTCAGTTCATCCGCGACGGCTTCTCATGATGACCGGCGTTTGAAGCAGGTGTTGGCGCGGCGCCGTACTCAGTCCGAGGCCTTTTTTTCGTCGTCGGCGGGACAGTGGGACAAACTGCGTGAAGAATTATTCGGCGCAACGAGCCATCTTCGCGCGTTACCCGGCCTTCTCGATTTGGATCTGGTGATTGGAGATCTCGGCTGCGGAACCGGAAAGGTCAGCATGTGGCTGAGCCTGTTTGCGGAACGCGTGATTGCGGTTGATGCTTCTAAAGAGATGCTGGAGGCCGCGAGCGAGAATCTGGCGGGACAGGACAATGTTGAAATCCGTCAGGGATCGCTCGAAAAACTTCCGATCCGGAACGGGGAACTGGACGCGGCTTTGATGATGCTGGTTCTGCATCATCTGCCCGAACCCAAGCGGGTATTGGCCGAGGCGGCCCGAACGTTGAAAACTGGCGGACGATTGCTGGTCCTCGATATGCTACCTCATGAACGCGAAGAATACCGGCAGACGATGGGACACGTCTGGCTGGGCTTCACCGAAAAACAAATGCGCCAATGGCTTCATACAGCAGGTTTCAAGGATGTACGGTGGCGGAATTTGCCGCCGGAATCGAAAAGTAAAGGACCGTCTTTATTCGTCGCGGCTGCGCGGCGAGGGTGAATTGTGAAGCAGGGAATTCGAGGGACGCACCCCCCGAATTCCCTGCGGCCCGACGCTAATTAACGGCGTGGGGGGACCGGCCAATGTCCAGTGAAGGAGGCCGCGAAGCGGTGTACCGAAAGGGACTGGCCGGTGGGCCCGACGCTAACTAAAGGGAGTAATTGAATGTCAGCAACGATTGAACGCACTCACGTTTTCGAAGATGCAAAAAAGGCCGGACGCGCGCCTTTTAAAGTGAAGGATCTTTCCCAGGCGGAATTCGGCCGAAAAGAAATTCGTCTTGCCGAGCAGGAAATGCCGGGATTGATGGCGATTCGCGAACGTTATGCCGCGAAGAAACCTCTTGCCGGAATGCAGATCATGGGCAGCCTGCACATGACGATTCAAACCGCGGTGCTCATCGAAACACTCGATGCTCTGGGCGCCGACGTGCGCTGGGTTTCGTGCAATATCTTCTCGACCCAGGATCATGCGGCAGCCGCGGTCGTGGTGGGACGTCCGGAAACCAAAGGCACGCCGGAAAATCCGCGCGGTATTCCCGTGTTCGCCTGGAAAGGCGAGAACCTCGAAGAATACTGGTGGTGCACGGCGGAAGCGCTTCGCTGGCCCGACAATTCCGGCCCGGTCCAGATTGTCGATGACGGCGGTGACGCAACGTTGTTTGTGCACAAAGCGCTTGAATTCGAAACAGCCGGTAAAGTGCCCGCATTCAATTCCGCAAGTGATCCGGAAGAATGGGGCGTGATCCTGAGCACGCTTGCGAAGGAACTGAAGGAGCGGCCGGGAGTGTGGTCGAAAGTCGCAAAGGGAATCAAGGGAGTTTCCGAAGAGACGACGACCGGCGTGCACCGGCTTTATCAAATGGAAGAAGGCGGCAAGCTTCTGTTCCCGGCAATCAACGTGAACGATTCGGTAACGAAGAGCAAGTTCGACAACATCTACGGATGCCGGCATTCGCTGCCTGATGGATTGATGCGCGCAAGCGACGTTATGCTTGGCGGAAAGGTTGCCGTCGTTCTTGGTTTTGGCGAAGTCGGCAAGGGCTGCGCGCAGTCATTGCGCGGGCAGGGCTGCCGCGTGATCGTCACGGAAATCGATCCGATCTGCGCGTTGCAGGCGGCGATGGAAGGCTACGAAGTAAAGACGATCGAAGATGTGGTAGCGACCGCCGACATCTTCATCACGACAACCGGCAACAAGGACGTCATTACGACTGCCCATATGACGAAGATGAAGGATAAGGCGATTGTCGGAAACATCGGCCACTTCGACAACGAAATCGACATGGCCGGCTTGAAGAAAGTGAAGGGAATTGAAAACATCAACATCAAGCCGCAGTACGACGAATGGAAGTTCCCCGATGGCCACAGCGTCATGATTCTTGCCGAAGGCCGCCTGTTGAACCTCGGCTGCGCGACCGGCCATCCGAGCTTTGTGATGTCGGCATCATTCACCAATCAGGTCCTGGCCCAGCTCGATCTCAAAGAGAATGGAAGCAAGTATGAAAAGAAGGTCTACATGCTGCCCAAGAAACTCGATGAAGAAGTGGCGCGGCTGCACCTGGATCACCTCGGAGTGAAACTGACGAAGCTCACGCCCGAGCAGGCCAGTTATATCGGCGTGCCGGCGGAAGGACCGTATAAGGCGTCGCATTACCGGTATTAGGCAACCAAGGAAAGCCTAAAAGCGCCAAAGCCAAAACCCAAAAAGCCGGCATTCACAATCACGGGATGCCGGCTTTTCGTTTTGGACATTCCTACCCTGCAATCTACTGCTTCAGAAACTTCAGCAGCGTTTTGTAGAAGAGGTCCGGAGCCTCGAAGTGTGGAACGTGTCCGAGATTCGGCAGAATCGCGAGTTCGCAATGGGGGATCGTTTCGCATGCTTTCTTCGCGAGCGAGGCCCAGTTTGCAGTGGCGCCATCCTTCTCGCCGCCCATTTCGAGAGTTGGCGCTTTAATGTGGGCCCAATCGTAAACGACGGGATCTTCGTAGACCATTTGCTGGGCGAGTGCGCGAACCATCGCCGCTTCGGGCCAGTTGCCGCTCAGCGACCAGCCGTATTGAATCCGGACATATCGTTCCTGCTCGGGCTTCAGCCCGTTTGGAAAATATCTCGCGAGACCCTGATAAACGGCATCGTAGGTCTGGTTCAGAAGATTTTTGTAGGCCGCGTCAATGCTGGCGGGAGGCCGTTCGAGGCGCTGGTCGGTCAATCCGATCTGGTTATAGAGCACGAGTTTCTCGGTGACATCGGGATAAAGCAGAGCGAAACGTGTCGCGACCATGCCGCCCATCGAATGGCCGACGATCATGGCCTTCGGGATATTGAGTGTTTCGAGAATTTTCCGCGTGTTCGCGGCCATGTCTGAGACGTTGTAAGGCATGACGGCTTTCGTGGATCGGCCGAATCCGACCTGATCCGGAACCACAACGCGGAAACCCTCTTTGCGAAGGACGTCAATTGTGGCGGTCCAATACTCGCCATAAAAGTTCATGCCGTGAAGCAGGACCACAGTGTGTCCGTTCGCCTGGCCCGTTGCCGGAACATCCATATAGGCCATTCGCACATCGTGACCGTAGAGCGTGAGCGGCATGTAGTGCACGGGGTGCGGATATGCGACGTCCTCAAGAGTGGGACTTGCCGGCTTCACGTCCGGCGGCGCCTGAACGGGCGCGCGTTGAGAGAGTATTCCGACGAGAGTAACGATGACTGCATGAACCAGCATGTAGCGGACCTCCGGGCGATTTGCGCCCGATCATATCGTGATGTTACGCTTCGCGCGAACGATTCGTTTTCCAAAGATAACAAAACGCATCATCTGGTTCTCTGGTACTTTGACAAGTGAATTTGACGTCGTATATGGGACATCCCAACATTTCACATTTGGGAGACCGTCACTCGATCGGAGCCCGCTTATGAGATTTTTCCCAGTGCTTGCCGCGTTTTTCATTTCCCTTACAGCCAATGCTCAATGCATCGATTATTCGAAGGATCCCGCCGGTTGCCAGCCGAGTACGTTTGACACGCCGATCGGCCAGATGCCGTCGGTGCGCGTCAATCGGCAGGGCAACATCGATCCGTTCTCTTCGGAAGAAGATGCTCGAGCCGGGGCGAAGGCGCTCGAGAAAGAACTGCATCTGGCTCGCAATTTCGAAAATCTTCATTGGGTTCTGACGGTGCCGTCGATAAAGGATCCGGCAACAGGAAAGTGGAAGGGCGGCGATCTTGACGGCGAGGGTGATGGGCGCGGTATGGGCATCGCGGGGAACTGCATCTTCGTCGGACATGGAAACGGCGCAGGCGTCCGGCACGCCATCAATATTTTCAAAATCCAGGCGAACGCCGAGAAGCAGCCACCCGTTCAGGTGGGTGAGATTCCCGCAAATGTGGAGGGGAATCAGGGATTCGACGATCGTGAACTGCGGTCGCTCGTCTACAAGACTTCAAAGGGCGAAGACCGCTACATTCTGGTCCGCAACGGTGGAACAAACACGATCGGATGGCTGGAAAGTTATCGAATCAATCCCGACACCTGCCAGCCGATGGTAAAGAGCGAGGTGACGGACTTCCACGCGCAATCTCATGAATTCTTCCTGTGGCACGATCCGGTGAATCCGAATCGCGTTCTGGTCTATATGACCATCTGGACCGGAGGACTGCCCGATCCCGAACATCCCGGATTGAAAATTCCGGATGCCATTGTCCTGGCGGTAACCGATGAAGATACCGGCGAAATGCTGCCGAAAGCTCGAGTGCTGGCGGGTTTCAGCCTGCAGGAAGCAGGCGGACCACCGATCGATGAACGGCCTGATGCCACCGGTCTGTTTTCCGACGGGCGATTCCTCGACTTCAGCGATTTGAAGAATCGCGCAGGGCGCGGCGGAAACTTTCAGAATCGTGAACAGAACAGGCTGCATTCGTTGTCTGTGACCGATGATGGCGAGCGCGTTTATGTCGCAGGTACCACGGCGGGCTTTTACGTTCTCGATTCGGAAGCCATCGCGCACCACAAAGACTCCGAACTTGCAGCAGGCGCCGGGGGCTGTAATCAACGTTCGACGATCATCGCGCCCGATGGAGTCATTGATGCGGCCCGGATTCCAGCGCTGGCGAACGATTGCCTGCACATGGTCATCAACAACGATCCGGGCCTGAAGGCATACCTCGCGTCGAATGCTTCGGCTCAGGCGAAGGCGCAACGTTACCTTGTGCTCATGACGCGTTCTCGTTTCGATGTTTATCCTCCGGTGAACGCCACGCCGACAGGCACGCACAGCGCGGTCTTTGTACCGAACCGGCCGGCGCAGGTGAAAGGGAATACGAAGGGCCGTCCGGCATACGTCTGGTTAACGGATGAAAATGGCGGCTGTCCTTTAAATAATGCCCGGATGATTTCGGTGGAGTCGGAGATCACGCCGATCATGGTGGGAGCCTTTGCAATTCCAGATAATCAACTCGACGAATGTCTTGATCAGGCCATCACCGAACCCAATGGCCAGCCGAGGCGGCAGGTCGCGCAGCAGAATCACAATCCGACTGTTTTCAAAAACATGGTTTTCAATACATGGTATGGACACGGTCTTCGCGCAATTGATATCACCATACCGCAGATGCCGCGTGAAGTCGGATACATCATGCCTGTTCCGCAGGGCATTGCCAGAACCTATCCGGTTTTCAAGGATGGCTTGATCTATTGGGTCGATAACGACACCGGTCTGCACGTCGCAAAATATACGGGCCCGCGCAGCAACGAGTTGCCTGGGCCGGGATCGGGAGTCTACGAGGGCAACGCGTCGAGCCCGCACCGCTGATATATGAACCGGATCAAGACCGTTTTGTTTGCGGCTTGCCTCTGTATCCTTTCTGCCTTTGTGGTTCATACCGCTTCTCAGGAACAGGCTGATCTCGAAACAGCCTGGGTCTGCCCGATGCATCCCGAGTACACGATGGATGCCGCCGGCAAATGTCCGAGATGCGGAATGGCCCTGGTGCGCTCGGCGCCTTTCGACGTTCGAGATTATCAACTCGATTTCAGAACGGTGCCGGTCATCGTGAAACCAGGCCAGAAGACGAAGCTGTTGTTTCGAATCTTCCATCCCGGCACCGGTGATGCGATCCGGAAATTCGAAGTTGTTCACGAAAAGCAATATCACCTTTTCGTCATCAGCCAGGACATGGAGTTCTTCCAGCACATCCATCCCGAGGAACAACCGGATGGAACATGGTCGATCGATGTAACGCTGCCGAAAGCGGGCTACTACAAAGTCCTGTCGGACTTCATGCCCAGCGGAGGCGCTTCGCAATTCATCGCGCGCCCGCTCGTGACGGCAGGTTATGCGGGCGACCTTGAAGCCGCCAGCGCGCATCTGGCGCCCGACACAAAGGCAACCAAAGTTGTCGAGGATCTCGCGGCCACTCTTTCATACGATCCGCCCGTGTTCGTGACGGGACTCTACGGCCATCTGAATTTTCATCTGACGGATACATCGACCGGTGCTCCGGTGACGGATCTCCAGACTTATCTCGGAGCGTTCGGTCACACGTTGATCATGAGTGAAGACATGGTGGATTACGTTCATTCGCATCCGCTCGACATCCTCGCGTCGACAGATGACGACGGCAATCCGAAGTTTGTGATTTCTCCCGGCGCCGATCTCGAAAAACTGCGAGGCGGCCCCGACGTCACGTTTGAAGGGTTGATGCCCAAGCCCGGGCGCTACCGGGCATGGACTCAATTCCGCCGTAACGACAAAATTCATACGTTCGTGTTCACATTCAACGTAGGGGAATAGCCACAAAATGCACAGAATCCACAAAGTGGTTTTTTCGATTTTGTGTCTGGCGTGTCTCTTTGCGGCGAATTCTTCCTTGTCTCATGAGACGCTGACCACAACGGTCCTCTTTGATCGCGAAATCGTTCGGGTCCTTAATAAACACTGCGTCATGTGTCACGCGGAAGACGGCCCTTCGTTTCCTCTCGAGACGTATGAACAGACCTGGCTTCAGGGACGCAAAGTCCGGGCTGACGTGATTGCGCGCCACATGCCGCCGTGGGCGGCGGTTCCCGGATACGGTGAGTTCGTCAACGACAACAACCTCACACTTCGTGAAACGCAATTTGTGATTTCATGGGTCGAAGGACTTGGGCCGAGAAACAGCGGAACTGTTTTTCTGAATGTCCTGGATTCCGATGCTCCACGGCCCAGGCCTGTGCGGGCGCAAGCCGCCTTCAATCGCTGGCAGCTCGGACAACCGGACCTGACGCGGCAGTTGGCGGCAAATACGATCATGCCGGGACAGGGAAACGAAGTACGCCGCGTTGTTATCGATTCCGGCGTGAATTCCGAGCGCCGGCTTCGTGCATTGGAATTCCGTCCGAGCGATCGCCGAGTGGTGCGCGCCGCTGTTTTCACCATTCAGGAAACCGGCCAATGGATCGGAAGCTGGACGCCGTGGTTTGGGTTTGTTGAATTGCCCACCGGTTCCGCTTACCGCTTGCCGTCCGGCGCGCACATCGTTGCGAATATTTATTATCGCGGTATCCCGGAACGAGTGGTTGAGCGCGGAACTCTGGGATTGTTTTTTACAGATAAACCGGCAGCCTACCTGGTCTCGGATTTGAAGCTTGAGGCGAAAGGTGAGGTCCCTGCCCGCGCAACATCGCAGAGATTCCACGCGGAGACGCGCCTCGCGACCGATACCGTTGCGCTGGCACTGTGGCCTGAAGTCGAGCGTGGAGTGAAGTCGCTTGAAGTTTCGGTGAGAAAGCCGGATGGAAGTACTGAAGTACTTTTGTTCGCGAAGGATATTCCGCAGGATTGGCCGACGCCTTACCTCTTTAAAACACGAAGGGCGCTTCCCAAAGGAAGCGCCCTTTCAGTGACGGCATATTATGCCAATACCGCCGGGACGGCAGAACCTGGAGGAGTCCGATTAACCATAAGCTCGTATCTTCGTTAGGTGCAGGCTTATGGGCAGCGGTTACAGACTCTATCCGACGTCGAAGAGGGCGCAAGGAGCAAGATGCGATTGCTTTTGCAAGGCGCATTTTGTAATAAGTGCCCTATGGCTGTTGCTGAGATCACAATGTCAACTCCCGAACCGTCGAATCTTGGTGTTTTTTATCGCCCCGAATTGGATGCGCTGCGTTTTTTCGCGTTTTTCGCAGTGTTTCTTTTTCACTTGCCCCGTCACACGGTTGATTTCTATGTGGCGCATCAGATTCCCCGCATGTTGGCAGTCACATTCAACGCTATTTCCGAGGCTGGTTGTTTCGGAGTCGACTTGTTCTTTGTCCTAAGTGCGTATTTGATAACAGAATTGCTATTGAGGGAGAAGGCGAGTACCGGCGATCTTGACGTCCGTTCCTTCTACGTTCGACGTATTCTACGCATCTGGCCACTATATTTTTTTTTCTTAGCCATGGCAATGCTTCCGGTCTTCAACCCTCGCGGTAGCTATACTTGGAAGCACCTTGCTGCCTTTGTGCTGCTCTCGGGTAATTGGGGCATTATTCTGTGGGGTTGGCCGCTTAAGTCAGCTGTGTTACCCATGTGGTCATTGTCTATCGAGGAACAGTTCTATTTGCTCTGGCCGCCGCTCGTTAGAAAGCTATCTCGATCCGCAGTCGCCAATGCGGCTGTGGTCATTTTGGCTTTGGCTACCGCGGCCCGCGTTCTACTCGTTAGATTGCATGCGGGAAATGAAGCCGCTTGGTGTAATACTCCTGGGCGACTGGATCCAGTTGCCCTCGGGATACTTCTGGCCGTTGTCTTACGTGGCCGCGTCCCACGACTGACGTTAATGATACGCATGTGGTTGCTTGCCGTGGCAATTGTAGTAACCTGCTGGGTTGCCGTGACTTGGGACCTTAACCACGCGGTTAGGTTGGAGTGGCTCCCGACTCTGGCTGGCTATCCGATCGTAGCTTTGTGCTGCTGCGTGGTCGTAATTGCCACCCTCGGTATCACAGACCGTGTACCCAGTATTCTGCTTTACCTTGGAAAGATAAGCTTCGGCCTCTACGTCTTTCATACTCTGTCCGACAATGTGACTGACATGATCGTAACCACTAATAATGCGTGGCTCCGCCTCGTGTTGCGTGTTCCGATTTCTCTCGGCTTGACTATTGCGCTGTCGGCGTTGTCCTACCGCTACCTTGAGGCCCCTTTTCTGCGTCTTAAGAAGCGTTTTACTAAAGTAGAGTCACGTGCAGTTTGACTTACGCGGTCGGCAGTCCGGAAATTCGGGAAATTCCGATGGGCATCATTTATCATTCCACGCGGCGTTGCCATAAGCGTAACCTTCCGGTAAACGTTTACCGGACGGTTACGCATAACACAAAGGGCGCTTCGCAAAGGAAGCGCCCTTTCAGTGACGGCATATTATGCCAATACCGCCGGGACGGCAGAACCTGGAGGAGTCCGATTAACCATAAGCTCGTATCTAGTGCGCTAGAACGAGCGTTTTCTCCGTGATGTCGTGGTAGCAGCATCCGCACCGCGCCGCATGGCAGATCACGTACTCAGTGGTAGTGGGATCGTGTCCTGTTACCGCATCCAACAAGTGATCGAAAGGAATTTCAGCTCTTTCACTACAGTGTTCGCAACCGGAAACGAAATGCTGAGCTTCAAGGAGAGTGGATTCATCGACGAAAACCACATCCTGATCCTCTCCACGGGCATCAAAATATCTTTCGTCGGGTGTCGCCACCGTCGGTTTTCCGACGAAATCAACAAGTGTCGCTTCAAAGATCGGTTTCTTACACGAAGGACATTGTGCCGGTGTGCACAAAAAGTAATCGGTAGCCGAGGTGCTGCCGAGCACTTCACTCAGAAGGGTTTCAAATGCATGTGACGCAAACCCGCTGCAGGCCGAGCATCCGGTGACACGCTTCTGTGCCCTCATCATGGATGCCTCGCCTACAACCATCACTTCGATCCCTTGTAACGAGAAGTTCTGTTTCATAAACGGTGACTCCTAATCCGTCCCCGCCAACATATAGCAAATCACATTCCAAATGATTGGCGCACGCGTCCTACGGCTATTCAGCATTAAAATCAGTAAATTGACTAAAGTACTAGAGATGGTGTGGTACACAAAGTGTCAGGAAAACTTACTGATTCCTGTCAAAGATGTGGAAAAGCTCCCCATTTTATGCGGCGTGCCGGTAGAAGAGTTCCCCAACCAGGCGGAACAGGCGGTCAGGGAGGCGTGAGATCACGGTCTGTATAAGCCGTGATTTTGAGGCGCTCGACAGACTACTGGTTTTAGCCGACGCTTCCGATCGAGGAAATTGCCAGTAGACCATCGGAGTGTCGACTGCGCCCAGGTGGTCTTTGAAGCGAACGAGTCCGGAATTGCCTTCATCGGAACGCCCGAGATCCAATTCTTCGAGCTGTTCCGATTTTGCGTCCTGAATAGCTTGCCAGAACAGGCGGGGCATGCCGCCGGCGTTGTGAAACTTTTCGTCGGAGCAACCATATTTATAGACCATGGTTTTTTTGTGACGCAGCGTGAGGATGCTCGCAATGGGTTGATTGTCGATTCGAGCGAGATAGATTGTCAGCCTGGGGCCAAGAGAATCCGCGAGATTGCGAAACCACGAAAAGGGTTGCGGCGGCAAAAGGTGCCGGCGGCGCGTCAGAACCATCAGGTTGAAGAATTGTTGCAGCAGCACGCTCGAGTTTCCCTGGTCCACCACGACGCGCTCGCGCTCCGCGCGGCGGATCTTTCGCTGAACTCCATCTTTGTGCAGCCGTGAATACACGTCTTCGAGACTTGGCCGCAAATCCAGCGCATGAAAATGGTATTGCTCGGATTGGGACCAGTCACGATCCGAATCCGGAGTCATGAAGCGGGGGCGAATCTCCGCATACTTGAACTTCCCGGCAGTGCGTTTGCCCAGGCCGGAAAGCAACACGTCCAGATCGGCCCGGCTCTGAACGAGCGGGTCACAATGATCTGAAAAGGGCAATGAGACGAGTTTTGATCCGGTAAGCCAGCTCTGGATCCGGCACAACAGGAGGCCATTGGCAAGAGGCGAATCCTGGGCCGATGTCGTCAGGCAGATCGATTTGTATTGATATGTTCGATGAAGAGCCCGCAGCCACTCCGCGCTGTGAAAGATCGAGGAGTGCGGATGGGACTCCACGAACGAATTCCAACGTGGATCCTGGAGCGGATCGATTTCAAAAACAGGCATAGGATTTTTGTTATTAAAAGTCTACCGCTATCCGCGCAGCGCGTTCTGCACAGTGGCGTCGTTCGCCTGCAAAATATTTCGCCGGGTCATGAGTTCGATGATGGCGTTGGCCGCCTCCTGTGCGCTCATTGTCGTGGTGTCGAGCCGGATATCCGGGTTTTCCGGAGTCTCGTACGGCGAATCAATTCCTGTGAAGTTCTTCAATTCGCCGCGGCGGGCTTTTTTGTACAGCCCCTTGGGATCCCGTTGTTCCGCGATCGCAAGCGGGACATCGATGAACACTTCCAGAAATTCCTCGGGTTCGAGCAGATCGCGCACCATCTGGCGTTCCGCGCGGAACGGAGAAATGAAGGATGTCATCACGATCAGGCCGGCATCGACCATGAGTTTCGCGACTTCGGCGACGCGTCGAATGTTTTCGACACGATCCTGTGGAGTGAACCCGAGATCCTTGCTCAGTCCGTGGCGTATGTTGTCTCCATCGAGCAGGTATGTGTGCCTGTCCATCGAGACAAGACGCTTTTCAACCAGATTGGCTACGGTGGATTTGCCCGAGCCCGAAAGACCCGTGAACCAGAGCAGGCAGGCCTGCTGCTTTTTCTGGCGCGCGCGGATCTTTTTATTAACGTCCAGCGTCTGCCACGGCACATTGTCGGCGCGCCACAGCGAGAAATGCAGCATGCCCGCGCCGATCGTGTTGTGCGACAAACGATCGATCAGCACAAATCCACCGAGCGCTCGGCTCTCTTTGTAGGGCTGGAAGGGAATCGGGTGATCGAGTTGGATTTCGACCACCCCGATATCGTTTAATTCGAGGCGTTCCGCCGCCACGTGCTCGAGTGAGTTGACGTTGATCCGATACTTCAGAACGCCAACGCTCGCTTGTACGCTCTTTGCGCCAATCTTCAATACATAAGTTCGGCCGGGAAGCATCGGCTCATCATGCATCCAGACGATAGTGGCTTCAAATTGATCCGCGACGGGCGCCGGTTCGGCCGCAGCGGACAGAACATCTCCGCGGCTGACGTCGATTTCGGTATTGAGCGTCAATGTTACGGATTGGCCCGTAACCGCGCGATCGAGATCGCCATCCCACGTGACGATACGGTCCACCTCCGACTCGCGGCCGGACGGAAGAACACGCACGCGATCGCCAGGCCGCACGGATCCGCTTGCAATCATTCCTGCGAATCCCCGGAATTCGTGGCTCGGCCGGTTGACCCATTGGACGGGCATACGGAACGGCAGCGTCATGACTTCTTCTTCCGTCGGGACGGTTTCGAGAAAATGCATCAACGTCGGGCCTGTGTACCACGTCATGTTGCCGCTCGCCTCGACGATGTTGTCGCCAAAAACCGCTGAGACCGGAATGGCCTGGATCTTTTCCAGGCCTATTTGCGCCGCAAAAGTGCGATATACGCTTTCGATGCTGTCATAGATGTCTTTGCTGTAACCCACGAGGTCCATTTTGTTCACGGCCAGGACAACATTGCGGATTCCCAACAGCGAACAAGAGAGCTGTGGCGCCGGGTTTGAGTGAGCACGCCCTTGCGCGCGTCGATCAGAATGACAGCGAGATCGGCAGTCGACGCGCCGGTAGCCATGTTCCTTGTGTATTGCTCGTGACCGGGCGTGTCGGCAACGATGAACTTGCGTTTATCGGTTGAAAAGAACCGGTATGCGACGTCGATCGTGATGCCCTGCTCGCGCTCGGCGGCGAGTCCGTCGACGAGCAGCGCCAGATCCAGTTCTTCGCCGCGTGTGCCCACTTTTTTCGAGTCGGCTTCGAGCGCGGTCATGTGATCTTCGAAGATCATTTTGGATTCGTACAACAAGCGGCCGATCAGCGTGGACTTGCCGTCATCGACCGATCCGCACGTGATGAATCGAAGGAGACTCTTATGCTGGTGCGCTTTCAGATACGCTTCAATGTTGCTCGCAATCAGGTCGGATTTGTGCGCCATCAGAAGTATCCTTCCTGCTTCTTCTGTTCCATCGACGCGGCGCCATCGTGATCGATGACGCGGCCCTGGCGTTCCGAATGCGTCGTGAGGAGCATCTCCTGAATAATGCCGAGGAGCGAGTCCGCCTCGCTTTCGACTGCGCCCGACAAGGGATAGCAGCCGAGCGTACGGAACCGGACTTTTCTCATCGCGGGTTTCTCACCTTTTCGCAACGGAAACCGCTCGTCGTCCACCATGATCAGCGAACCGTCGCGTTCGACAATCGGCCGCTCGGCCGCAAAGTACAGCGGCACAATCGGTATGTTTTCGAGATA
>CAZWGA010000013.1:0-102034 GCA_964633285.1 uncultured Solibacteraceae bacterium
AGGCGTGCGCAAGGCTGATGCCTTCGGAGCCCCGTGTATCGCAGGTGCGCCGGCTCCGCCGCGTGGCGGTGGTCGAGGCGGCGCCGCTCCGGCTGCCGCGCCTGCTCCTGGCGCAGAACCGCCGCGCGAACCAGCGCGCAGTGAAGACTGCCTCTACGCCAATGTATGGACGAGCGCGAACAACGCGAATGACCGTCGTCCCGTGATGGTCTGGATCTATGGTGGCGGCTTCACCAGCGGCTCCGGCGGTCTCGCCTGGTATGACGGCGAGAATCTCGCTTCCAAAGGCCCCGTGATCGTGACCTTCAACTATCGCCTCGGCGCGTTTGGTTTCTTCGCGCATCCCGATCTGGCGAAGGAGTCGGGCAAGAATGCATCGGGCAATTACGGAATGATGGACGCGATTGCCATGCTGCAATGGGTGAAGAAAAACATCGGCGCTTTCGGCGGCGATCCCAACAACGTGACCGTCGCCGGCGAATCGGCCGGCGCGATTATGGTCGGGGCTCTTGTCGGCTCGCCCCTGGCCAAGGGCCTCTTCCACCGCGCGATTGCTCAAAGCGGCGGTTGGATGGGACTGACGATGGCGAAGATGACGGCTTCCGCACAAGCGCAGGAGAATGGCGCGAAAGCAATGACCGCGCTCGGCGTGAAGACCATTGCCGAACTCCGCGCCAAACCGCTTACTGAACTCGGCGCGCTGGGTGGTTCCGGACTTGTCGTTGACGGCTACGTCATTCCGGAAGATCTCTCACTGACATTCATGAATGGAAAACAAAACGCCGTCGATGTCCTTACCGGCTCGAACAAAGACGAAGCGAATTTCGGCATCTGCGGACAGGGCGCCGGTCTCGCCGCCCGGGGCGGCGGCTCCGGCGGAATGACGCTTGATGCCTTCAAGGCCAACGCGCAGCGCCGCTTTGGTGAAGCGGCCGACGAGTATGTGAAATTGTATGGCGTGACGTCGGACGCAGAGGCCCGCCCTGCGGGGCATATGGCATGCGCCGAGGAAATTACCTGGAACATGCGGCAATGGGCCGCGGCACAAGCCAAAGCCGGTAAGAAAGCGTATACGTACTTTTTCACCCGCATCCCGACAGCGAACGGACAACCATCGCCACAAGGCGCCACGCACACTGCCGAGATTTCCTACGCGTTCAACAACCCGAAGGGACAAGCGACTCAGACCTGGAACGATGTCGACACGAAACTCGCGGCAACAATGTCGTCGTACTGGGTGAACTTCATTACAAAGGGAGATCCCAACGGGTCCGGTGTTCCGAATTGGCCGCAGATCCGCGACCTCAACAGCAAAGTGATGGTGCTGGGTGACACTCCGCAAGCCGAGGCCGCACCACCCGCCGACAAGCTGAAGTTCTTCTCGGCCGCTTATCAGCGCCTGTTGCGTCCCGGCACAAACTGAGCCACAGAAAGCCCGCGATCGAAGGGGCAGACATCGAAGTCGTTTTTAGTTTTGGTGTCTGTCCCTGAATTATCGGAAAGTCACGCAGCCGGCAGCCAGTCGTGCAAGACTCTTATGATCTTTTGCAGCCGATTGGAGGGCTCTTTTACTCCTCCGAGCCTGCGGAGCTCGCATGCCGGCAGATCGCAGTTCGGCTGAACGGGGATCTTCGTTCGCCAGTAAGTAAAGTTTTTTCCGTCCACGGTTAAAACCAGTTTATCTCCGGAAAGAGAATACTTATGGAGAAGGGATATCCCACCGGGGCCTCCGATTTCGAACTTGACGTAGTCCCGACCGGGGAATGAATACTTGCCGGACATTTGGGACGTTGGGCCGCTCATTTCGAAAACTTCGCGCGGAAAAAACTCAAGTACAGTGTACGGGCTTTGCCCGTTTTCCCAGGCCAGTTCGTTCTGTCCGGTAATTTCCCACCACGTACCGGCGATTGGATTCTTAGAAGTGCGACGACACGAAATCGTGGAAACAAGCAGAACGACTGCGACAACCACCCCGACGTTTATACGAATAAACGGGCGTTCCATTCCGCGACGATAGTCGATCAATCGCCGCCGGTAAAGCGCAATCACTCGCTGGAGCCGGCCAAACCCAGAAAAAGGAGAATCGCGCGATTTAAACGGATGATGTCTTCATCGGCAAGACGTCCGACGCGGCGTCCGATCTTCGTCTTCGATACGGTGGTGATCTTATCGACCATTAATCGGCAGGGTACATGCAAACCGTTTTCTTTGTCCGGAACCACGGGTAGCCTGAATAAGGGCGCATCGGCCGGATCCGTTGTGAATGCACAAATGGTGATCGAAGCCGTAGCGTCAAACCGGTCATCCTGCAGGATGACTGCAGGGCGAGGCTTGCCCGCGTAATCCTTCGCGCCGGCAACCGTCCAGATCTCGCCCCGTTTCATTCGCGGGTCCAGTCCGAAACTGCGTCAATAAAATCCTGATCTTTCCTGGCGTGACGGCCTCTCGATACCACCCCGGATTGACGGTGCGCCTCTGCCGCAAACCCCGGAGAACGAACGTCGGGCACCCAAATCTGTATAGGCCGCAATCCTTGCCGGCGCAGCCGGTCACGGTGAGCGGCAACTTTTTCTCGAGTCGCCTTCAGTCGCTTTGAGGTGGTCATAACACGGACTATGGTTACATGTAACCGTGGATATGTTCAAGGCCAATATCCCTCTGCACGGGCACGTGGTAGACTCCTTCGAATTCACGACAGGAGTTTCTTCATGCGTTATTTCTTAGCGATTGCTTTGTTCCTGAGTTGGTCTGGGACTTCGTTCGCCCAAGTCCGTCAGGTCGACGACTCGATACTCAGGAACGCTGCAAAATCCCCGTCCGACGGCGAGTGGCTGACGTACGGTCTCACTTCGGGTGAGACGCGTTTCAGTCCGCTCAAGATGATTGATGCATCGAACGTCAAGCGGCTTGGCCTGGCGTGGTCCTATGAAGCCGGGGACGGCGGAGGCGACCAGGAAGCGACGCCGCTCGTATGGAACGACACGATATTTGTCGTCACGAACTGGAGCAACGTGTACGCGATCGATGCGCGCACGGGCAAAGAGAAATGGCACTGGGATCCTCTGGTGAATCGCCTACCGACACGCGACAAGATGTGTTGTGGTGTCGTGAACCGCGGACTGGCCCTATATCACAACAAGATCTATGTTCCCGTGAACGATGGACGCCTTGAAGCGATCGACGCCGAGACCGGCAAACCGATCTGGGAAGCTCGCGTCGCGTGGGTTCAGAACGAGCAGACACTGACCATGGCGCCCCGCATCGCTAAAGGCAAAGTGATCGTCGGAGCAGCCGGCGGAGACCGTCCGACACGCGGCTTTTTCGCCGCATACGATGCCGAAACGGGGCGCGAAGCCTGGAGGTTCTACACCGTCCCCGGGGATCCCGCAAAAGGCTTCGAGTCGGCGGCCATGCGCAAGGCCGCCGCAACGTGGGATGGCGACTGGTGGAAACTCGGCGGAGGCGGCGCCGTGTGGGACGGCATATCCTACGATCCCGAAACCGAACTCGTGTTTGTCGGCACTGGAAACGCCGAGCCCTGGCCTGAGGCGCTTCGCACGAAAGACATCAGCACCGGGCACGACAATCTTTATGTCGCATCGATTGTCGCTGTGCATGTGGACACCGGCGAACTCAAGTGGCACTACCAGATGGTGCCGGGGGACGAATGGGATTACGACAGCGTGCAGCAGATGGTCCTCGCGGATTTGAATATCAACGGCCGGGCGCGCAAGGTCATCATGCAGGCGAACAAGAACGGGTTCTTCTATGTGTTGGACCGCGTCACCGGCGAATTCATTTCCGCGCAGCCTTTTTCCAGAGTGACGTGGGCCAAAGGCATCGATCAGAAGACAGGACGTCCCATCATTAATACTGAAGTGAAATACGGCGAGGATCCGGTTCCCGTATCGCCCGGCGGCGGCGGCGCGCACAACTGGTCACCGATGTCGTACAACCCTCAAACCGGACTCGTTTACATTCCGTCGCGCGGCTGGGACACGTTCACGTATGCCGTGGATTACGGCTTCAAGCCGGATCCGAATCGTGCCGGCGGAGCGGGACAAACCGGACTGAATAACAATACACGCGGGCTGACGCCGAAGCCGCCGGGGCCGGCGATCGGTCCGGAACCGCTCGAGGGTGGCAACCTCAGCACGCTGGTCGCCTACGATCCCGTTAAGCAGGAAATCCGATGGCGTGTTCCGGTGGGCAACAGCCGATACGGCGGAACTGTCACCACCGCGAGCAATCTCGTGTTCCAGGTCGCGCCTGATGGACGCTTGATCGCGTACTCGGCCGATAAGGGCGAGAAGCTCTTCGAGACGCCGACCGGCATGCGCAATGGCATGGGTCCGCCGATTACGTTCGCGGTTGACGGCAAGCAGTACATCGCGATGATGGGCGGTTCAGGTGGTGCGGCAAGCCCGGGCGTCGGTGGCGGTACGGCGACATCACAGAAGCCACGGCTGCTGGTATTCGGTCTCGATGGCAAAGCCGAATTGCCCAGGCCCGGTGCAGCCGGTGCGACAACGGATCCGCATCAATAGGTTGTAACAATCGGGGCATCCCAGACGTTTAGACGTCGGAGAGCGTAATGTCTACAGCGGTGGTGCCCGAGTTGAGCCATGAATCGCAGAGTCCGGATTTTGAAGCCATCTTCCGGTTGTACTCGCCGATGGTCTACCGAACCGCCCGGGCCGTCACCGGCAATCGGGAAGATGCGGAAGATATCGTTCAAACAATCTTCCTCAAATTGATCCGGCGCGAATATCCTCCGGATCTTCGAAAGAATCCCAGGGCCTATCTGTATCGCGCCGCGGTAAACAGATCGCTGGACGTGATTCGAGCCCGGCGCAGACACGCATTGGTCCATGCGGTCGAGGATCTGGAAATTCCCGCCGCGCAAACAAACGAAGCACATCAACGTCTGCACGACGTTTTGGCTCAACTCGACTCGAAGGCCGCCGAGATTCTGATCCTGCGTTACGTTCACGATTACAGCGATGCGGAAATCTCAAACTTGCTCGGCAAATCACGCAGCGCCATTGCAGTGCGATTGTTCCGACTGCGGGCCCGCTTGAAGAAACTGCTCCGCGAACCTCTGGGAGAAAAGCCATGAAACCTGAAGAACCCCTTGGCGATTATCTGCGCGAGCGTAAGCCTGCGGCTGACGAAGAACACTCGGCGCTCGACCGCGTATGGGATGGACTGCGTTCCGATGCCACAAACGCTTCGAACGAGCTCACGCGCGACTTTCAACAGCAGCAGCCCCATGCCGGCTCCATGAAATGGATTGCTGCAGCCGCGATTATTATTTTTGCGATCGCGCTGCCGCCCATCTTCATTCGTTATTTTTCACCGAATGAGTCGCCAGCGCTCATGGAAGCCGTTAATACGCAGCCGATCAAATATGGTGAAGTCGTGCGTACGGATGCCGGCTCGGGGTCCGTGCTCTCGCTGTCTGACGGATCGCGAGTCGAGATGCGGGCGAATTCCGAACTGACGCTGGACGCGGCAATCGACGGCCTGCGAATTCATCTGAATCGCGGAAGCGTTATCGTGAACGCTGCGAAACAGCGAAACGGCCATCTCTATGTTCAGACGAGAGACGTAACCGTGTCCGTGATCGGCACGGTGTTTCTCGTCAATGCGGAGGTCTCGGGCTCTCGAGTCGCCGTCATTCAAGGTGAAGTCCGCGTGCAAAAGGGCGTCACCGAACAGAAACTACTCTCCGGCGAGCAGGTGGCGACCGATCCTTCGATGCAATCGCAGCCCGTCAGTGAAGAAATTGCCTGGAGCCGCAACGCCGAAACCCATCTTGCCCTGCTGCAGCAGACAAAGGCAGCGCCTCGTCTGGAATTTGAAGTCGTATCGATCCGCCGGGAAACGCCGCCGCCTCGCGATCAGGTGCTGTCCGCAGAACTGACAGGATTCGGTTGCCAGGGAGTGGATGGCGTGCGGCGCGCTCCTCTCGGCCAGTTGCCGAACGCGGCTGCAAAAGGAAGATGCATGGGACGCATGACCGCTCTTCCCGTTCTTATCGGGTATGCCTACGATGTTTTTCCGCGCCGCGTACGCGAAGCTCCGGACTGGCGCGAGCCGGGACAGCCGCTGGACTGGGGGTTTCAGATCGAAGCCAAAGCCGAGAATCCTTCAACAGCGACTCTCGCCGACCTCCGGGAGATGCTGCAGCACATGCTCGAAGATCGGTTCAAACTTCGGTTCCATCGCGCGACAACGGATTGTCAGGGATACGCGCTCACCGTCGCGGACAAGGTACACACGCTCACTCCGGACTCCGGTGATGAAGAACCTCCGCGGACGATTGCTCAAAACAGAAACAGGCAAATCCTTAAAGGAAAGTCTTCCATCGAGAGCCTGGCGAATGCGCTGACAGGTTTTGCCGGGATGCCTGTGATCGACAGAACATCACTCACCGGTATTTACAATTACAGTTTGACGCTGAATCGCGTGTTTACTGCGCCCTCTGGAAACACTCCGCCGCCAGACGGGCGGCCGAATCCTCTAGCTGGGGGAGTATGCGGCGGCACCAACACGCCGCGAGGTCCACGCCAGAATCAATCGGGAGAAATTCTGGAGATCGTTGGATACGATCCACCGGTTACCAAAGCCGTCGAAGATCAACTCGGTCTTCGAATGGAATCCGGCAAAATCCCCGTTGAGACGATCGTTGTGGATCACGCCGAGAAGCCGCCGTTGAATTAGCCCGCATTGATGCCGGACTTCTGCGCCTTACGGCTTCAGCGGCCTGTCCGGATGGAGCAACTCATCGACGACCCATCCCGCGGAATGAACTTCGCTCGCGATCGTCAGCGCGAATCGAATGTCGGTACTCAGAGCGCGGCCGGCTTTTTCGCTGTAAGTCCAGTCGCTGACCATGCCTTCTTCATTGCCGTCGAAGATCAAGCCGACAATCTCAAGCGATCGATTCAGTATGGCGCTGCCGGAATTTCCCCCCGTAATGTCATTCGTGCTGACGAAATCGACCGGAAGTGAAGCATATTTACGGCGAAAGTCGGCCGGACTGATCGCTTGATGCCACGCCGAAAGCTTGTGGGGCACCTCAAAGTCGCCTTTGTTTCCGCGCGACTGCGCCAGCGTGAACATTTCTCCAAATCGAGTTGTGAACGGCACGGGTTTGCCCTGAGCACTGGTGTATCCGGCCACGCGTCCATACGTGACGCGAAGGGTGAAGTTGGCGTCCGGATACATGGTGGTTCCCTTCCATGCAGTGAGAGCCCGCGCGAAACGCGACCGGTTCTGGAGGATCTTCTCGTTGAGCACACGCACGCGTTGACGTTGATCCTTTATTGAAGGCATGAGATCGCGGGCGAATACAATGGCGGGATCCATCGAGGCTTCGAATGCCGAGGGCTGGGCCTCGGAGAGTTGTTTTCGGAGATCGAGCGAACCGATCCGCGTTTCGGCAATAATCGAATGGGCCATCATTCGCGGAGCCGCCTGCGGCATCCGGGTTCGCAAGCGCTGGACGGCGGCAATCTGCTTCGATTGCGGAAGGGCGAGAGCGCGCTCGAATCCGATGGCCAGCAGTTCTTCGTCGAGATCCGTGATTGTGGGATCGTCGTTCAGCAATCCCTGTTTGACATCCGGCCAGTTGCGCTCCTGAAAACCGGGTTCGCGTTCGCGGTCGGAAGTCTTGGCGCGTTCAAGGGCGAATTCGTACAAACCGGCCGCGTAGCCGGCGAAGTCGGAACGCTGAATCCAGCTTAATGCGGCGTCGAGATCGGCATTCGCTTCGACATCATCTTTATAAACGAGCGCCTGCGCATCCAGTACGCCGCCATATTCCTTCTTCAGATCCGGATGCGTATTCAGAAATGCCATCAGATCGCGCTCACGCCGCTGCCGCTCACTCAAAACATTGGTCGAACGCAATGCTGCCAGTGTGTCCTGATCTTTCTTAAGCTCGTTAGCCAACCCGAAAATCTGGCTCTGAAGCACGACCTGGTTTTTCGGATTCATCGCCGCGTATTTGCGCAACAGCGCCAATTGAGTCTCGGTGTCACGAATCCGATCCGGAATTCCTTTCCGGATGTTGTATTCGGCGGAGAAACTCTCGCGATAGCGGTTCGTGTTGCCGGGATTGCCGGACACCAACGTCATGTCGCCTTCTTTCACACCGGCCATCGAAACATGCAGGTAATGATCAGGCCGGAAGGGCACATGCGATGCATCGTATTCGCCGTAACTTCCGTCCGTGCCCTGGTACGCGCGGAGGATGGAAATGTCGGAGACGTAACGGGGGAACCGGAAGTTCATCTCGTCTCCGCCGAAGTATCCAAGTTGTTTTTCCGGCGCGTAAACCAGACGGATATCCTTGAACTCTTCATACGTGATCAGAAGTAAACGGGCGCCGCTGTTGAAATCGACAACGTCGCATGCAAAGCGGTCGCCTTTCTGCGATCGGCATGCGCGTTCGAGATCGGAACGCGCTGCCTGCCGTACACGCTGAACTTCGGTTATGTTCATCTCCGGCCTCACGCCGGCGTTCACCTCCGCCGTAACATCGCGGGACTCGCGCTCGATCTGCGCGCGGAACCGCTTGCACGGAAGCTCCTCAGCCGGAGCCTTCGCAGTGAAACCTTCTTCAATAAGGTTGTCGGCGCGTGCCTTGTTTTGTTCGGCGAGCGTTGATGTCTGGATGCAGTCGAGCGCGACATGGTGATTGGTAAGGATCAATCCATTCGCCGAAGCGAATGTCCCGGTGCCGCCGCTGCGCGCCGAGAGAAGCCGCACTGGCGCGCTCTGAAGATTTTGCGTGTCCTTTGCGGTGAGCTTCACGCCGTATTTGGCGGCAATCGCATCGAGCGGAAGCTGGTCGATTCGCCACATCCCTTCGTCGGCCCACATCACGGCGCCGGACACAACAAGGGCACCCACAATCATGATTTTGATTTGCGTCATAAATGAAAACGTTACCTTTACTGGCGGGCAATGGCAAGTTGCGTAAAAAATGTACGCGAATCGGCGTGACGAAAGTAGAATCCCGTCCCATCGGAGGGAACAAGATGGCGAAACGACTGGCGCTTTGGATGACATTCTTCGTGGTTCTTCTGCTCGTTGAGAGAACGGCATGGTCACAACAACCCGAATACGGGCCCGCAAAGGGTTCATTGGTCATCGCGGGCGGTGGGAATCTCGACAAGTCGGGAATTTATGAAAAGTTCATCGAATTGGCGGGTGGACCTGATGCTCGGTTCGTTATCGTTCCGACAGCCGGAGGCAATCGTAACAATGACGGCTCGATTCATGAATACCGGGAGAGTGAAATCATCAAGCCCTGGAAGGATCGCGGGCTCAGGAATGTGGTCATGCTTCATACTCATGACCCAAAGATCGCGAATACCGAAGAATTCGCCGGAATTCTTCGTAATGCCAACGCCGTCTGGTTCAACGGAGGGCGGCAGTGGAACATCGTCGATTCCTACGCCGGCACGCTGACGCAAAAAGAATTCGACAAAGTACTTGAACGCGGAGGAGTCATCGGCGGCAGTTCCGCCGGAGCGACCATCCAGGGACAATTCCTTGTGCGCGGCGCTGTTCAGGGCGCTGAACTGGTGATTGCTCCTGAACCGGAGCACCACGCCGGCTTTGCGTTTCTAAAGCGATCGGCCATCGATCAACACATCAACACGCGCAATCGATGGGACGACATTATTCCGCTCATCAAACAGTTTCCTGACCTGCTCGGGATTGGACTCTCCGAAGCCACCGCGATTGTTGTCCGCGGCGACCGCTTCGAAGTGCTTGGCGTATGGAAGGTCGCCGTCCACGACAACACGCGTTTGTACGAACCATGGGAGAAGCCCTACTTCGTTCTGTCTGCCGGCGACGTTTACAATATGAAAACGCGCCGTATTGAAAAACTCGGCATCGGCGCCCAGCCGGCCGCGAGGTAGGTAACGGGAGCGGCACATTGACAGCGTCTGGTCAATGTGTCACGATGTCACACATGAAAGAAATCTCGATCCGGGAACTCCATAGGCGCACCGGGGCCTGGGTGCGAAACACTCACAAACACGGACCAATTCTCATACGTGACCGGAACACCCCTGTCGCCAAGCTGATTCCGATTTCGGGCGAACCTCTCGAGAATTTGTTCGAGAACTGGAAGCCTCTCCCGAAATTCGCGCGCGCGCTGGATCGGCCGGTCAACGGCACGGCCGTCGAGGACATCATTGGGGAAGATCGAAACCGCTGAAGCTCCTTCCATTATTCCCGTTTATTGGGATTCTGCGCTCATCGCCAAATTCTATTTGAATGAGCCGGGCCGTGAAACAATACGCGGCTTGGCAAAGAAGGCGGGAATCGTCGTGAGTTCAGGTATCGCCGTGGCGGAAGTCTCCGCCGCATTTCATCGCAAATTTCGTGAAGGCTCTATCGATCGTTCGGTTCTTGGCGCTCTCAACGGCCAGTTCCAGGCTGACTTGATCCATGGACTATGGCGTCTGGCAGGACCGACGGAGGCGCTGCTGGATCAGGTCCGAGTCCTCTTTTCACGTCTGGACAGGCGCGTTTTTCTGAGGTCCCTGGATGCGTTGCACATGATCACTGCGAAGTCGGAACATTTCAACCGCGTTTACTCCAATGATCGACATCTCCTGGCTGCCTGTGGCGCTGTTGGTCTTGAGGGTATCAATCCAATCCCGCTGGAGACTGCTGAGCGCTCTGCACGAAAGGGGAAGCCCATTCGAACTCGAAAACGTTTGGATTTTTGAGCGGCGCTCTATTTCACTGGACCCGCACGGCGCAGCAGGCGGGTGATGGCATCATTTCCTTTGGATGCCGCAAGCGATAGCGGCGATTGGCCGCGGTTGTTTTTCTTTTCGGGATCCGCTCCCTGAGCAACAAGGAACGCGATGATCGTTTCGGACGCTCGTCCGGAAACCGCAGCGTGGAGCGCGGTATCCCCCGCGGCGTTTGTGGCGTTAATTTCGAAACCCATCCCAAGGAGAAAACGGATCGCTTCAACAGCCTCTTCATCGCTCCCTTGATCATAGGAGGGCGCGGCGGGACTCCCATTACGCCAACCCAGTCCGGCGGAATACATCAGGGCATTCGAGCCGTTCGGCATGGAGAGTTTAGGGTCCGCACCTCCGGCGGCCAGAGCGCGCATCATTTCGATATCGCCGGATTTCGCGGCGCGAAGGAATGGCGTAGCGCCGTCGCCGAGTGTTGCGTCGCCGGCGGTGTGATGCCGCTGCAGGATCGGCTTGCGCAATCGCTGGTTCGCATTCGCACCGTGATCGAGCAGAAGTTTCGCTAATTCGACAGCCGTTGTCAGGCCCACGGGTTGAGGATTCGGCCGGCCATGGCCGACAGCCAACCGATGCATGTCGACTGCGGCGTAAAGCGCGCCCATGCCGGCATCTTTATCGACGACGTTCGGATCTGCTCCTGCTTCAAGAAGCATCGCGGCAAATTCGTAATGGGCATTGAGAATCGCGACCACGAGCGCCGTCGCGCCATCCGGATCGGTTAGATTCAATCCGGCTCCTGCTTTAACGAGAGCGCGGCCGGCATCGAGCCCATTCTCGCGCGCCGCGTACATCAGCGGCGTCCAGTTTCCGAGCGGCAAAATCGATTGTCCGGCGCGACGCTGTTGAATATCCTGCAGCGCCGAGCGGGAATCGGCAGGAGCGCCGCGCTCGATCAGCAATCGAACCGCTTCGCCGTGATTTTGCGCTGCCGCCCACATCAATGCGGACTCTCCGTACCAGCGTTCGCGCGCATCCACTTTTGCGCCGCGATCGAGCAAAAGCACGATGGCTTTGGCGGAACCGGTTCTTGCCGCACTCATCAATATGGTTTCGCCTTCAGGCAGCACAGCATTTGGATCAGCGCCCGCATCCAGCAGATCGCGCATGATGACGAAGTTTCCGTTGACGGCAGCCAGTTGAAGCGGCGTCACACCATAGCGGTTGGCCGCTTTCGCGTCGGCGCCGGCCTTAAGCAACAACCGGATCGTTTCCTGGTCGTCCAACTCCGCGGCCCAGTGCAACGCCGTCGAGCCGTCGGGACTTGCCTCATTCACTTTTGCGCCCTGTTGAACCAATCGCCGTACCGAGGCGCGATCTCCGCTGCATACAGCCTCAATGAGAGCGCTGCCTGTGGCGAGCGCATGCGTATCGATGGCATGGAGCAGTTGAAGGATAACTACGAGGAGTACGTTCCAAACTCTCCTTTGAGTCTTGGCGTTTATCAAAGCTCGAAACGCCCCGTGCTTTCGCCAAAGCGATCGATCGGAAGGCCGAACATGGAACCCACTCCCAGCAGGAGATTGGCAATCGGGGTCCATTCCGGAGCGACAACGAAGCGGTTCCCTTTGACGCGGCCACCCGCGCCGCCGATCACCGCCAACGGCAGCGGATAGGAGTTGTGCGCTTGACCATCGCTCATACCGGCGCCGAACATGATTAAAGAATGGTCGAGCACGGATCCGCCGGCTTCGGGAGAGTTGCGCAGCTTGTCGAGGAAGGATGCGAACAACGACGCAAAGTACGCGTTGATACGCGTGTGCTGTTCCATTTTTTCCGGCTGTCGCGCATGGTGCGAAATATCGTGATGGGTCTCCTTGAATCCGAGGGCCGGATACGTTCGCTGGCTGGCTTCTCGTCCCGTCATGAACGTGAACACGCGCGTCAGGTCCGACTGATAAGCGACCAGGAGTAAATCGAACATCAACGACATGTGCTCCTCGAACGACTCCGGAATTCCCAGCGGCGCGTCCAGCGGCTTCACCTCGGAAGCATTGTGAGCTTCAGCCTTCTGAATCCTTCGTTCGATCTCGCGCACTTTCTCAAGATACCCATCGAGGCGGGCGCGGTCGGCGCCGCCAACTCGGGCTCGAAGACTTCGCGCTTCCTGCAGGATCGAATCGAGAAGGCTCTGATCTTCCTTTCGCCGAGCCTGGCGTTTGGCCGGCGTTCCCGCGCGTCCGAACATGCGTTCAAACGCCGCGCGTGGATCGATTTCCATCGGCAGCCCTTCGGTTTCCGACGCCCAGGCGATCGTGTTCATGTACGCGCAACTGTAGCCGGGAACGCAGCCGCCGATGTAGCCGGAGAAATCTTCGGTCGCGAATTCAAGAGAGGGAAACGGCGTGTCCTGGCCCATGTGCCTCGCCAGCAACTGATCGATGCCGACTCCGACGCGAATATCTTCGGCTTCGGTCTGTTTCGCCAAAGCGCCGGTCAACCAACCCGCCGAACTCACCGCATGGTCTGTCGAATATTTTCCGCCGGCTCTCGATAGATTGCCGATCACGGTCATCTGATTCCGGAAGGGCTCGAGCGGTTTGAGAACAGGAGTGATATCGAGACTGCCATCGGTGGTTTTCGGCATCCAATAATCCATCACGCAGCCGTTCGGCAAATACACCGCGCCGAAGCGAAGCGGTGGACGCGCCGGTGTCTGAGCGATCGGCGTCATGGCAGGCGCCATCGATTCCAAAAAAGGAAGCGCCACGGCCGTGCCCACACCGCGCAGAAACGTTCGACGGGGCAGCGCTTTTTTAACGATGATCATATTTGATGCCTAACGGATCTGATCCCGCATTCCGCATTTGAAACGGTACGCTACGGACGATCCCCAGAACAACGGAATTGAAACTGAGGTTCTTCCCTGCCGCTTCGCGCACTATACCCCGAACGACCGGCATATCGTAATGCTGAAGTCCGCGGCCGAGCGCATAGATCAGCATCTTCTCCGTCAACGTTTGCGCGAACGCTTCAGGATGCGCTGCAAGCGTGTCGCGAAGTTCGGCGACGCCGCTTACGGGAGTGCCGTCGGCCAGGCGCGTTGAAGAATCGACGGGACGTCCATTCTCCTGAGTGCGCCACGCGCCGACAGCGTCGAAATTCTCGAGGGCAAAACCCAGAGGGTCGAGCATCTGATGACAGCCCGCGCACGCCGGCTGGCGATGCGTCGCCATCCGTTCGCGGATGGTTCGCGGCGCAGCTCCCGCTTTGATGTCCAGGAGCGGTACGTTTGCCGGAGGCGGCGGAGGCGCTGAGCCGAGGAGATTCTCAAGGATCCACTTGCCGCGCTTCACCGGTGAAGTGCGATCCGCATTGGATGTCGCCATCAGAATGGCGCCCTTGCCGAGCAATCCACGCCGAGCCGCGAATTCCGGGCCCAGCGCAACGCGGCGGAAACGGCTTCCGTAGATGTTCGGGATTCCGTAGTGATGGGCCAGACGCTCGTCAACGAATGTGTAGTCGGCCGTCAGAAGGTCCACGACGCTTCGATCCTCACGCATGATGCTCGTGAAAAACATTTCGGCTTCACGCCGGAAAGCCATACGCAGGTCATTATCGAAATCCGGGAACTCGTCGGTGTTCGGACGTTTGTTTTCGAGATTCCTTAACTGCAGCCATTGACCGGCAAAATTCTGCGACAGCGCATCCGCGCGCGGATCGGTCAGCATGCGATGGACTTGTTCTTCGAGCACGCCGGGTTGGCGCAGGCGGTTGCGCGCCGCCAGATCGATCAGGGTGTCATCCGGAATGCTGCTCCATAGAAAAAACGACAACCGTGTGGCCAGTTCGAGATCGCTGATCCGGAAAGCGGCACCAGGTTTCATGTTTTCCGGATCGCTTTCGGCGCGAAAAACAAAAGTAGGGCTTGCGAGCAAACGCCTCAGCGCCAATTGAATCCCGGTTTCGAATGTTCCTTTCTGCTTTCCTTCTTTATAGAAAGGAAGCAACAGGTCGAGATCGGCGCTGCTCACGGGTCTCCTGTAGGCGCGTTGCGCGAGCTTCGAAAGGATCCGCCGAGCGCAGGGTTCTTCCTGACTTTGATTTGCCGGCTGACAGACAAAAATGCGCCGGCGGCTCGGCGTGTCTCCGGATCCCAGTGGCAGGAACGGTCCCAGCACCGTAACGGTTTCGACGTGGGGCCGTCCTGTGGATTCGTAGGTATCGGAGTTGCTGCGAACAAAAGGGCGCAGCCGGTTGGTGCCTTCGCCGATCTTGCGCACGAAGGTCGCGGCGACTTCGTGCGGTCCTGCCGGGACGGGCATACGAACCCGCAGGCGCGCATCGACGGCATCGGACTTCTCCGTGATCGTCCCGCCGCCGCGGCCGGAGTCGGTTTCGCCACCCACGGTTTGAAGAAGAACACGTTCACCGTCCACCGTGATTTCCAGTTGGTGCGGATGTTCCAGACCGCGTATCGCTTCGAGATTCGTTCGAATGAGAGCAACTCGAATTTCGTATTCTCCGGTCAGTGGAAAATTGTGACGAGCCGCAATGCCGCCGACAGTACCCAGCGGCAGTCCTTCCAGATGGAGTGCCTGCGACTGATCGCCACGAACACGATAGGTTTGAGATCCCGGAGCCGTTCCCGGATCACCGACCGCGAGGGCGCTGACCTGATCGGCCGCCGCGAGATAGCGTTCGAGCAGCGCAGGCGAAACATCGAGCAGATCTCCGATGTTATCGAAACCGAACGCCGAGTCGTCCGGAGGCAGCAACGCACCTGCATCGACCTGCAGGTCGAGCAAATCCCGAATCGCATTCCCGTACTCGGCGCGATTCAATCGCCGCAGCACAGGCCTGCCGGGATTCGATTGCGCGGTTCGATCCAGTTCCGCTTCCAACCACGATGCCGTGAGGTCGTAAGCGCCGCGCTCCGGCCGGGGACTTCCCGGAGGCGGCATGGTGCCGGTCCTGAGTTTGCGAACAACTTTCTCCCAGGTGGCTGGATTGGATTGCACGCCGGCAGGATCGAGTTGATCCAGCGACAGACCGGCTGTTTTGAGCCGGTCATTGTGGCACGTCACGCAGTATTGCTTCAGAACAGCGCCGGCTTCCGTCGCAGCGTTAGAAGCAACCGAACGGGTTTGGCCTGCCGGCGCGCTGACGGGGGACCAACACAACATCGCAGCGGCGAGGGCAGGCCAGACGATTTTTCGTAAGATCGGACTCAGACGCGTCATTCCGGTGATTTCCGGCAACATCTAACCATAGGAAACAGCTCACACCAAACGCAAAGGTTACGTTAGGCTGTCGCGCTATGCGAACAGTAACGATGCTCTGCGTGTTGTTTGTTGCTTCGATTGCGGCGGGACAATCACCGCAGGCAATAACGGATCAGGACAAGGTGGAGATTCAGGGACTCGTCACGGGTTATGCGAAAGCCCTCGCGGGTTGCGCAGCGAACGACTATGCCGATCTGTTTGGCGATGCGGGCTACTTCGCGAGCGGTTTTCGAGGGCTCGTTTCGGGCCGCGCGCGCCTCATTGCGATGGTTCAGAGCGAGCGGCAATGCATCAATGCTTCCGGAACAACACAGCCAACTCGCCCGGTGAACGCTCCAACTGTTGTGGTCAACGTCACGGCGTCGGGCGTTTACGGGATCGCCGACCTCGGTAACGCGGGCCGATACGAAGACGAATACGTCAAGACGCCGAAAGGCTGGCGCTTCGCGTCACGGACCGTGATCATTCCCGCGGAAAAGAGCGCGGGCCTGGATGCCGCTTCGATGCTCGCCATACAGCATCTCGCCCAAGGTCCGCAGGACGCCGGCGAATTCTGGGCTGCCGGCCAGGATGGCGTCAAGCGGTTCCAGTCCGCGGGAGTCGTCATCCGAGTTTCAAATGGAACCGTGACCGGACGTGTCCATTTGAACGACGGCGGCTATTACGATGACTTGTACGAAAAGACCGTCCAGGGCAATTGGCGGTTCAAGTCGCGTGTCTACATGATCGGCCAATAAAACCACGCCAATCGAACGATGACGACGGTATTGATCGTGGCGAAGGTCAACATGACCAGGTCCAGGGCATGCCGGTGATACCGCTCGGGGAAAATAGCGCTGAATCCGAGGGCGATAAAAGTTGTGATCGGCAGCAGCGCTGGAAACATATACCGGCCCTGATCGCTATTGTAGGCATGCGCGTAATAGAAGGTTGCGCTGAGCGAGATCAAAATGGCAGTGCTGAACAAGATCAGCAACCGCACCGGCAACCGCACAGGCTGCCGGATGCTCCAGACAATGATGCCCAGAATCGACAATCCGGCAAAGATCCAACACAAGCGGTAAATGTCTGCGAAATGAAATTCGTTATAGCGTCCGAAGACCGCCCAGAATGTCTTGAACAGGATAATTGCAGATTTCTTCTCGTGCGCCCAACTCACGGGCGGCGGAACATAGCGGTCGCCGTTCTCGATGACTTTCAGCACTTGACCATACAGCGACCAGTTCCGCGCAAACCACCAACCAGAAGTCGTCACCAGGCCAAGCGAAAACCAGCCGGTCTTGTACAGGGCTTCCTTCCAGTTCTTTCCGGTTAACAACAACGTCAGTCCTACTGCACACACAAAACCGATGGCGCTGAGCTTCGAGAGAATAGCAAGACCGGCGACCACGCCAACCCACGACCAACGCGCGTGACGCTGTTGCTCGTCTTCGAGGACGGCTTTCGAACACAGATAAAATCCCAGCGAGGCAAAAAAAGTCGCGAGAACGCCATTCCTCATCGTTCCCGACAGGTAGCTGTATGTGGGCAACAACCCAATACCGGAACAGATGAACGCCACAACGAATGGATTCTTGGCGAACAGTATCGACGCAAAGTAGTAGCCGACCACGATGGTCAACATCGAAAACAGGATATTGAGAAATCGCATCGGCAGAACGGGACGCCCTTCAACCAGTGACTTCGAAGGATACATCGCCGCCGCTACGACGTAATAAAGCGGCGGCTGGTGAAACTCCAGTTCCTCTGCCTGCACCGCCGGATTCGATTGGACGGGCAATCGGTGAAAATCGTGGATGAATCGAACGTAGCTGAAATGCGGATATTCATCGGGTGCTTGAAACGGCGGCGTCACGAATGCATAAGCGATACGAAAAGTCAGAGCCAATGCCGCCGTGGCAATCACATAGCGTCTTGCTATTTGTGGATTCACTTTAAACGATTCCTTGTCGTGGATGTCCAAATGCGGAACCTGTTCACGCCGCACGTCGTGCAGGACCAAAGTCCTTATATCAAATGAGAACGGTTCTAGCCATAACGATCGCAATTCTGTTCTTCACCACATATTCCGGCATTCATTTGGGTGCGGATGCGATCGTGAATATTCCTATCAACATTTCGGGTGGCGCGTCGGCGAATGTAGGTTTGACTTTGGCGGGCTCGCAGAGCGCCTACCAGATCGAAATCGAGAAAACCGGAAACGGATTTCGCAACATCGTTCGTATTCACGTCGTACGATTCGACAAGCAACCGTTCAAATTAATCGAGTCTACGGTGACCGCGACGGTTCCGCGCAGCGCGATTCAAGGAATCTGGTATCCATCGGCGCCAGCAAGTTCCCACGAGATTATGGCCTCAGACTCGAGTCATGCCCTCGACGGCATAGCGGATGCCGACTACGGCATCCCTTACATCGCGTCTGCCTCGTCGAATCTCGCCAATGTCTTTGCAATGGGTTTGGGCCGGCAGGATCTGCCGGTTGCTATCACGGGGAGGCCGAATGGCGGCACTTATCAGTTTCAGTTGTCGGTGCTGGCGGAGCGCACCGCGGCGTCTTTCGACGAGAGCTTTTATATTTCCACCGATCCTTCTCAGAATTGGTTCGATACGGCCGCCGACTATGCGAATTGGGTGGACGGCATCAATAATTACCAGCCACTGCCCATTAGCAACCGCGCGTACGAACCTTTGTACGATGCGTGGTATTGGGCGAAAGATCGCGTTGACGATCGTCTCTATTTGGAAACAGCGCAATTAGCAGCAGAGGCAGGTTTTGGTACGTATCTCGCCGACGCGGGATGGGATACGGCGGCCGGTGAATACGAAAAGTGGTTGAACGGCCGTACCGGCGATTACGATCCTCCTCCGGACAAGTTCAATGACCTGCCTGCGACGTTCGATACGATCCGGTCCGGCGATGGACTCGGCATCAGCTTGTGGTTGCAGCCATTCGCCATCGGCCGCGCTTCGGCGCGTTACTCTCAAACGCGGGACATGCATATCCATGTTCCTTCGGGAACGAAGTCGGGCCTCGGATGGTTAGGTCTGACGTATCCCCCGTTCGCGCTGCCTTCAGGGCGTGATCTCGAAACTGTCAATCTGTGTCCACGCCACGCGCCCACACAAGCGTACCTGAAGAATCTCTTCGGAGAAATGGCCGCGAAATACAGGCCCGAGGGCTACTGGATCGACTTCATCGACGGAGTCTCGACGTATTGTTCAGCCACACACTCGCATGACGATGCGCTCTTTGGCGATGGACTGAGAACAGCGCTGGACGGGATCAAGAATACGATTCTGGAAAACAATCCGGACGCCGTCATTCAATTCCGCGCGAAATACGCGAATCTGAATACAAAGCCGTTTGCCAACGTCTGGCAAACCGAGGACAGCCCCGGAGACTTCGAGGGCATGCGATTGAATTCGATTCGCCTGCGGCCGTTCAGCCGCGGCGTTGTTTTCGCGGCGGACCAAATGTATTGGCCGAAGACAACCTCCGAGGAAACCGTGGCGAAATTCATTGCGACATCCGTCATGATCGGCACTCCGGCGTTCGGGCCTGATTTGCTTGCAGCTCCTCCCTCGACTCTCGATATGTTGAAATCATGGCTCGCCTTTTACCGCGCCCATCGGGACGAACTGGCCAACGGCCGGTTCTCGATTTTTGGTCAATTGAAAGTTCCCAATCAGATCGTGGAGGCTCCCGATGCTACGTTTGTTTACCTGCGCAACCTGGACTTTTCAGAGTTGCCTGTGGGCGGCAGAACGATCTACCTCATCAACGCAATGGATTCGGATGACGTCGCCGTGCGAGTCCGCGCCGGGACCGGTGTCTACGTGGTGAAGGTCCTCGACCGTTATCTGGCGGAAGGCTCGGATGAACTCAGGCTTGAGACATCGCCCGATGGTTTTATAGACATCGAACTTCCGGTGCAACAGGGAGGCATGATCGTGTTGAGCAAGACCGATGGGACCGAGGTTTCTTCACTTGCCTTTCTGACGCATTGACCCCATTCTGCTTATCCGTGAAAACCGATGGACCGTGTTTTGACAAAGCAGAGACGGTGGGTTTTACCTTTATTGTTGCTGGTCGTGGCCGCGACCGCCTTGTCGAGGCCGGCCGCTATTCCAACAATCAATGATCTGATCAGCGATGTTCCCGGAATCGATCCCGCCATGGCCCGTTTTATGCCGGAACGTCACGATTACCGTCAACGGCCGGTACTTCGATGCGACATCAGCTATACCGTTCAGGTTGCGGACAGTGCGTTGCCGCCGAAAACTCGCGCGCAGTCGTTTAGTGGAACGTTGCTCATCCCGCACACCATCGCCTTTGCTGCGGTCACCGATCGTGTTGCCGGAACATCCTTCGCTCTCGTGGCTGCAACGTCATCAAATCTGACAGTGAGTTTTGCATCCACCACGCCGTCGGTCTGTACGGTTTCGGGAACAATGGCGACGACCGTAGCGGTGGGCACGTGTACGATCACGGCAAGTCAGGATGGCAATGCAACCTATGCTCCGGCTGATCCGGTTTCCCAAAGCTTCCAAGTGACGCGGGGGCTAACAACCATCACGTTTGCCCTTGGAAACCAGGCGCTGGGCACAGCTCCTTCACATCGCGACGGGCAGCACCAGCGGCACGGGCAGTGCGATCGTGGCGTTCAACTACGTTGCCTTCACGGGCACGGGAACGCGCACCGGCACGCCGACCGTAGCCGGATTCACGATCACGGTAACGAAGGCAGGCACGAAGCACCGCTTCGCCGAGAGTTGCGCACATTACGGTCCTCGGACAGATGGTGACCGTCACGCAGGCAGGAAATCCGTAAGAGCCTGCCGGTTCGTGTTTCATAATGTACTCATGAAACGACATCGAACCTCACCAATCGTGCTCGGAATCCTTCTGCTTCTCGCGGGCTGTGATGAGATTCTCAACTCCATCAAGGGTTCGGGAAAATCTGCCACTGAAAGCAGAAGCGTCAGCGGGTTTACCAGTGTTGAGCTGAGTGGCAGCGGCGAACTCCAGATCGAACAGACAGGAAAGGAATCGCTGACCATCACCGCGGACGACAATCTATTGCAGTACCTCACATCCGACGTCAGCAACGGCCGTTTGAAACTCGGCACGAAGAACGGAACCAGCATCAGCAATACGGTTCCGGTGGTTTACAAGCTCACAGCGAAAAACCTCGACGCCATCGAGCTATCGGGAAGCGGCTCCGTAAATGCGCAGGCACTCGCTTCCGATTCCATGAAGATCGAGTTGAGCGGTTCAGGCGAAATCACAACCGCGGGCAGCGCCGATCGCATGGACTTGATCATTTCCGGTTCCGGAAGTGTTCATGGCGAAGGATTCAAGAACAAGGATGCCAGGATCGAGATCAACGGCAGCGGCAACGCAACCGTCTCCGCGAGCAGCAAGCTCGATGTCCACATCAACGGGTCAGGATCTGTCGAATACATCGGCGACCCGGCGGTTACCACGGCCAACAACGGATCCGGAACGGTCACAAAAAAGCGCTAACAAAACTCGACTGGAGAGACCGACCGAGAATTAGAAGCGTCCACGAATCGACTGCTTCATGCTTTGCATCGATCCTGATAAGATCACTCCGCCCTCAAAGCTCACAATGACGAATGTCTGGTGAAGGAGAAACGTATGTCGGGAAAACTATTCCGGTTGGGGCCGGCTTTGGTTCTCGCTGCCCTGCTGTTATCGGTTGGAGGCGCAGCGGGCCAACAAGGCGCGCCGGCGAATGGCGAATGGCGGCGGATTGGCGGCGACGGCGGCAACACGAGGTATTCACCGCTCGATCAAATCAACGCACAAAACGTCAAGGACCTCAAGATTGCGTGGACCTGGAAGGGTGACAATTTCGGAAGCGGGCTGGAAATCAAAAATGAAAACACGCCTTTGATGGTGGACGGTGTCCTGTACTTCACCGCAGGCGACCGGCGTGCCGTCATTGCTGCCGATCCCGGCAGCGGCGAGACGTTGTGGGTATACAGGTACGCAGAGGGAACGGACCGTACAACCGGCGTCCGCAAAAACAACCGTGGAGTGGCGTACTGGACCGACGGCCGTCAATCGAAGATCCTGACGGTCACGCCAGGCTACGAACTCATCGCGCTCGATGCGAAGACCGGACACACCGATGCCGCGTTCGGAAACAAGGGAGTCGTCGATCTTACCGAGCAGGTTGAGAAAGACGCGAACTTCAATCCCTCGATCGGGCACTTGATGAATACCTCGCCGCCATTGGTGTTCGGCAACGTCGCCATCATCCCGACTGCGCTGGAAAACGCGCGTAATCCGAAGTCGATGAAGTACCCGAAGGCGGATCTGATGGCCTTCGACGTCCGGACCGGCAAGAAGCTGTGGAGCTTCCATACCGTTCCACGCAAGGGCGAGTTCGGCGAAGACACCTGGCAGAATGGCTCGAACGTGTACACGGGACACACCGGCGCATGGGCGCCGTTTACCGTAGACGAACAGCTTGGGTATGCGTATATACCGGTCGAAAGCCCGACGGGCGATCAGTATGGCGGGCAGCGTCCGGGGAATAATCTGTTTTCGTCATCGATCGTTTGCCTCGACATCAAGACCGGCAAACGCGTCTGGCATTACCAACTCACGCATCACGACATCTGGGATTACGACATGCCGACGGCCCCGATCCTGGCCGACATCACGGTCAACGGAAAACCCATCAAGGCAGTCGTTCAGTTGACGAAGCAGGCGTTCGCTTTTGTCTTCGATCGCACCAACGGCAATCCGGTATGGCCGATCCAGGAACGTCCGGTTCCGCAGAGCGACGCGCCCGGCGAGAAGACCTGGCCCACGCAGCCATTCCCAACCAAGCCACCGGCCGTGGACCGGCAGGGATTGACCGAGAACGACCTCATCGACTGGACGCCGCAGATCAAGCAAATGGCGCTCGATGCGATCAAGGGCTATCGAATCGGGCCGATGTACACACCTCCGTCTCTTGTTGATCCCGCGAAAGGCGCCAAGGGTACGTTTACATTCCCGGGTTCGGGCGGCGTGGACTGGGAAGGCGGCGCATTCGATCCCCAGACCGGATTCTTGTACGTGGGATCGGCCACGCGAACAGAAACCGCTGTTTACGGATTGCAATATCCCAAGCCGGGCGAGACGGACATCCAACTGGTCGGCACCGGCAGCGTTGGACCGACACTCCAGCGGTTGCCGGTCGTCAAACCGCCATGGACTCGCATTACTGCCATCAACCTCAATACGGGTGACATGGTCTGGCAAGTGCCCAATGGCGGCACTCCCGAGTGGGTGAAGAATCATCCCCTGCTCAAAGGCGTGACGCTTCCGCAAACCGGAAGTGTCGGACGCGCGCCGCTGCTGATGGTAACGAAAACGCTGTTGTTTGCAGGATCCGGTTACGAGACCGAGCCCGCGTTCCGCGCGTACGACAAAAAGACGGGAGCCCTCGTTTGGGAAACGGCGACTCAGCCCGGACCGCCGACTGGCGTGCCGATGACGTATTTGTACAAAGGCAAGCAATACGTTGTGGTCGCCGTCGAAGGCAATCTCCAGTCGAGGTCGGCAACCCAACTCGTGGCGTTCGCCATTCCGGATCCGCCGAAGCCCGGAGCAGCACCGCGCACGGTAGATTAACGATCGGATTGCAGCTTCGTGAACGGTGCGCCGGCGTGTACGACTTTACCTCCGACGAGGGTCAATAGAGATTCGATCTTTCGGATTTTTTGATCGGAAACGGAGAGGTAATCGTCGCTGAGAACCGACAGGTCGGCGTACTTTCCTTCGGCAAACGAACCGATCTGGTGATCATCGAATGAAAACCAGGCAGCGCCATGGGTGTAAAGGCGCAATGCCTCGAGGCGCGTGATTTGCTGGCCGCCGTTGGTGAGCGCGCCTGCAAGATTTCTTCCCGTCGTCATGTAGAACAGCGAGAGCCACGGATCGAGGGCCGAAACATTCGTCGAATCGGTGCCGGCTCCTGCAGGAATTCCTGAATCGACAATGCGCCGGAATGGCGGACCGCCTCCCACGGATAGATACGTCCACGTTTGAGCGCTTGCGCCGGCGCCGAGATCCTTAAGAGCTTTCAATCGGGGTGCGTCGATGCTTTGAAGATGAAGCAGCGACCAGCGCAGCCCATCGATGGGATAGTCGCGCGCGATCGCTCGGAACGCGGCGATGTGAAAATCATTTTCCGCCGGCGTGATGGAATGCTGCTGCAGAAGCCATCGCTGTTTGGCGATCATGCGCGCCGTCGGCTCGAACATCGCGGACATCGTGTCGTTGCCTCCGATGCGTTCGCCGAAGCCGCCGGCCCGGAACAGATCGTCGCCCACCGCGCGGCCTCCCTGGCTGAAATTGTTTCGGGCGCGCGCTTCGACATCCTGCGGCGAGTCGGCGGGATACATCGGCCGCATGCGAACGGTCAACTTGTCTTTCCGCCACAGTTCGAGGGCGTACTCGTGATCGTCCAGGTTGCCCGCATTAATAACGGTGGTGAGCCCCAGACTGTTCGCATGCGCATTCATTTCCGCCATGCCGCGCCGCTTGTCTTCGGCTGTCTGCGCGGCTTGCAGCGCCTGCATTGCCGCGTTTGCTGCGGCGACAACACCCGTCGTTTCGTCAACGTTGACGCCCTTCGATGCGAAGAATGTTTTCCCCAGGTTGTTCGTTATCGCGCCGGTCCCTCCGCCGGTGCCGGAAATGTAGACAGGATGCCTTGGCGCAGCATCATCGAGCTCCGCTTTCGACGGCCGCCGCTGCTCGGCAAGTTGCGTGTGATTCCATCCGCCGATACACGTGATGAACTCGCCTGCGGGAACCGAGCGAGCGCGCTGCGCGATCTCATGCTGCAATTCCGCAATCGAGAATGCTCTTTCGATGCGCCGCGCTTCGTGTCCGGGATTCACCGCCGCACGCGCGTAGTGTACGTGCGCGTCGCAGAAGCCGGGAATGACCGTGCGTCCTCCAAGATCGATCGTGCGAACGCGAAGATCGCGCGGGAGCGCCCGTCCGATGGTTTGAATTCGACCATTCCTGATCGTCAGAACAGAGCCCATGACGCCCCGGCCGTCAACAAACTTCCCGTTGATGAGCGCGAGATCTTCAGTGATGAAGGATTGCGCGTTTTGGACGATCCTTCCGCCGGTGAGCATTGCCACTCCGCTCAATCCGGCCTTGATCCACTCGCGGCGTCTCATGTGCGTTGCGTCACTGTAATTCTCCTGAATTCCCTCCGTCAGTTCGGAACTGCGTAAACGAGGAGCTTCGGGTTGTTGGCCCCAGGCGCGGGAGTAGGAGCTGGCGCGGGCGGAACATTGTTTCCGCGTTGAGCCCCGGCGGCAGTTGCTTCCTGCTGAGGCGCGGCGCCACGGCCGCCACCACCGCCTCCGCCGAATCCACGTCCAGGAGCGCCGGTTCCTCCCATGACGGCGATGTATTGCTTGCCGTCCAGCATGAACGTCATGGGCGGGCCGGTACCGCCATTCACAGGAAGCGCCATGTCGAGAAGTTGTTCACCCTTGTCTGCGGTAAACGCTTTCATCCGGCCGTTACTCAACGTTTGAATCACCACGTTCGATGCCAGCGACAGCGTGCCGCCTCCCGTTTGCCCGCCACCAGGCGAGAACCATCGTTCCTTTTGAGTGGCGGGATCCCATGCGCTGAGAATGCCGCCACGCACGCCGCTGCCATCCGGATTCTTGCGATCCGGTCCGTGCGGAGGAGGCGATGCCATCGGTACACCGCCGCGTGCTCCGCCGAGGTTGAGTCCGAAGTTCTGGCTTCCGGGAGTCGGTGAGTAACTCTTCGCCGCTACAAAACTGAATGTGTTTTCGACCGCGATCGGAACATAGACCAGGCCCGTATTCGGATTGAACGACATCTGCGATGTGTTGTGCATCTGCACCGGGTAAACCGTTGTTCCCTTCTCGTCAGAGTAGAGCGCGTCGGGATGAATATTCGGGCGGCCGGTTTTCGGATCGATTCCGGTAGCCCAGCTCACCTTGGACATCTCGGATGCCGAGATGAATTCGCCGTTGGTGCGATCAATCACGTAAAAGTAACCGTTCTTGTTCGCCTGCATGACGACTTTGCGATTGCGATTATTGATTCGAATATCCGCAAGCAGGAGATGCTGAATCGCGTCATAGTCCCATTCGTCGCCGGGCGTGCACTGATAGTGCCATTTCAACTGGCCGGTATCTGCGTTGATGGCGAGTATCGACGCGATGTAGAGATTATCCAGATGCGCCTTTTCTCTCCCGCCGTTGCGAACGTCCGAGGACCACACGGTTCCATTGCCGGTTCCGACGTACAACAGATTCTCATCGGGATCATATGCCATGCCATCCCACATGGATCCGCCGCCGCCCATCTTCCACCATTCACCGGCCCACGTTTTCGCCGCGGCTTCCATGGCTTTGTTCTCGAATCCCTTCGACGGATCGCCCGGCGTGGTATAGAACTTCCAGAGTTCCTTGCCGGTGTTGACATCGAATGCGGAAACATATCCCCGAAACGGAGGAAACTCTGCGCCCGCATTGCCGATGAATACTTTTCCTTTCGCAACGCGCGCCGCCATCGTGATGGAGTATGGCGAAACCTCGCCTTCTTTCGGTTGCGGGATGGCCCACGAAGTCCACAGAAGCTTTCCGGTCGCGGCATCCAGAGCCTGCATTCGCCCATCGACGACGGGCACAAGCACCTTGCCTTCATACAGCGCAATACCGCGGCTGTTCACTCCGCAACACAGCCTGGATTTTCCCGGCTGCGTCATCGTTCGATCCGCCTGCGGGTCATAGTGCCAGATTTCTTTTCCCGTTTTTGCGTCGACGGCCGCGACGATACTCCAGTTCGTCACGGTATACAGGGCGCCGTCCGAATAAAGAGGAGTCGCCTGCTGGCTGCCGCCACCCATGCCCAGTTCATACGACCAGGCGAGCGCAAGCTTACTGACATTCTCGGAAGTGATCTGCGTCATCGTGCTGTAGCGCTGCTCGCCCCAGCTCATCCCGTTACTCAGCCACTCGGTGCCTTTCGCGGTGTTCTTCAGCACCTTGTCGTCGACCTTTTTGACTTGTTGCTGAACCGCCAGCGCCGTACAGATAAAAAACGAGACCGCGGAAACTCCAAGGAGAAGCCGTTTCATTCTTTGTGCCGTCACAATGCTCCTTTTATTAGCGTCGGGCCCACCGTTTATTTGACGTTTCGCCCTATCGGGCTCACGCTTCGCGCCAGTTCAGTTCGGTACGCCGCTTCGCGGCCTCATACTGCTGGCCGGTCCCCCCACGCCAGGGGAGATGGATTTCATACCATACCGTTTAGCGTGAAAGAAAAATTTTCTACGGGCAGGTTTTGCCGAGCGACTGCGTCGTCGATATGTTGATTCCGTCGCGGCCACCGTCGCCGATAAGCAATCCTCGAACGCGCAAACGGTTCCCGACGTAAGGATCGAGGGATGTGAGCGGAAACATCATCGCGTAACTGCGCGTTCCCAGCGGACGCGTGGCGTCATCGGCGTTGGGTTGCGGTCCCGGCCGTTCAGGCGCGGTGGCCGTGTTCAGGATCCACCCGCCTCCATCCTTGCGCGCGAGACAACCCACAACATTGACCAGCGTGCCGCCCGGCAGTTCTCCCGGTCCGTCTTTGGCGATGATTTGAACGCCATTGGCAGACTCCTTCGTCAGTTCGGCAGCGCCCGAAGGAAGATCGTTGCGGCTGAGAATGTATGCCACAAGATCCAGGTACGTGCTTGCTTCGAGCGTCCCGCCAGCTCCGTTCGGCATGTTCTTGCTGACGTAATCCAGCAGACGATCGACAGTCGACTCCCGAAAGCTCTGCCAGAATGCCTTTCCCACAACCGGCCGCCGTCCTTCCTCGTTCGGCTCCGCAGTGTGACAGCGCGCGCAACTCGCTGCGAAGCTAGCTGCTCCGCGATCGGCCTGCTGTTTCGTGTAGACGCCGTCCCACACGCTCTTGTTTTGAGCCACTGCGCTGGGTTCGTTGACTCCAAGGACTGCAACGACAACAAAAGTTGCTGCGGCAAAGATGGGTGTTCGATACATGCCGTGCATTATACGCCGTGGTGGCTGTAGAGTAAGCGGGTGCAATACGGGATCATCATTCCTGGTGGAGATCCGGCCAGGCAATGCGATATGGCGCAGGCCGCGGAAGAAGCGGGTTGGGATGGAGTGTTCGTCGCCGATGGTATTGCCATCCAGGGCTTCTGCGGCAAGCCCGTCGAGTTGTTCGACCCGTGGGTGATGCTGGCGGGCATGGCCGTAAAGACCAAGCGCATTCGCCTCGGTCCTCTCATCGCTGCGGTTCCACGGCGCCGTCCCTGGAAACTCGCGAAGGAGACGGGAACGCTCGATCAACTTTCGGGAGGCCGGCTGATTCTCGCGGCAGGCCTGGGCGCCGCTCCGGATGATGAAGGATTCTCCAAAGTCGGCGAACCGGTGGACCTCAAGACCCGCGCCGAACTCATGGACGAATGTCTCGCGATCGTGGATGGCTTGTGGACCGGCAAACCCTTTAGCTTTTCCGGAAAACATTATCGAGTCGACAAGATGACCATGAGTCCACGGCCGGTGCAGAAGCCGCGCATTCGGACCTGGGTCGTGGGCGTTTGGCCGAAACCCAGGTCGATGAATCGTGTTCTGCGATGGGACGGCATCGTCGTGCAGAAGTACAAAGGCGTACCCGGCCAGAAAGCCGATCCGGAAGATATCAAGGCCATCCGCGAGTTCATTGAAAAACACCGCCGCTCTTCCAAATCATTCGATATTGTTGTCGGCGGCCACACTCCCAAAAAGAATCCGAAATCGGTTCTTCCGCATGTGAAAGCGCTCGAGGATGCCGGCGCCACATGGTGGCTGGAAGAAATGTGGGGGATGAACCAAAAGGATTACGCGCGACGAATCGCCCAGAGACCACCGGGATACTGAGGCAGCGCGGATTACCGCGTGAAAGGCACGCGTTCCAGAATGGTGCGGAGTTCGGCTGAGCCATTGGGTGGGATCAGGTCGCTCGCTTTTTTGCCGTCCGCATCCACGATTTGCATGTTGGCTCCTTTTCCAAGAAGGTAACGCACCAGTACCGGCTTGCCGGATTCCACCGCGACGTGAAGAGCCGTCTTGCCTTCATTCGCAGAGGGCGCACGCGCAACGCGCATCGAGTAAGTGAAGGTGCCGGTGACTTGATCGTTCACATCGGCGCCGTGTTGGAGGAGCAATTCCATCAACTCCATGTTCACGGGGCCGCCGGCGCTGGTTTGCGCTGCGAGACCGGTGCCGCCTTTGGTGCCGGCTCCAACTCCGGCGGCAACGAGAAAGGGCGTGAGGCCCATGTCGTTGACGTTGGGATTCGCGCCTTTGTCCAACAGAGCTCGAACGACTTCGGAGTCGCCGCCCATGGTGGCGCGTAACAAGGGGGTGCATCCCGTATTCAGCAGCGGATCAATGAAGCGTCCGCTGTTTCCGCCGCGGCTCGGCCGGTGAAAATTGAGTTGCGGATTGAGATCGACATCGGCGGCGAGCAAGGCATTGATGATCTCCATGCTCGAAACCGTGGCGTCGGAACCCCGCCGCGCCGCAGCAGCAGCGGCATTACCCCGGCCGCCACGGCCGCCCGCCGCGGGAGTGGATTCTTTTCGATCAATTGCGATGTAGAGAGCCGTGCGTCCCCACCAATCCCAAACATGTGGACTCGCCCCACGATCCAACAGAAGCTTCGCAACATTATTATGGTCGTTGTCGAGCGCGAGCATCAGCGCGGTCACGCCTTCGGGCGTTGGCATATTCACGTCAGCGCCGGATCCGATCAGCGCTTCGATGCAATCGTAGCAGCCGTCACGCGCCGCATAGAGCAACGCCGTCAATCCCCCAACCGGACGATATTGAGCGCGCGGTTCCGAAGTGATCTGGCTCGGCCAGTCGGTGTACAGCGCGCGAGGCTTGACGTCCGCGCCTTTTGCAAGAAGCAGCTTCACCATCGCTCCGGCGTTACGCGGAGCGGCGACAGCCCACATCAACGGTGTTTGATGATGAAATCTCTCGATCGTGTTGACATTGGCGCCGGCTTTGATCAGCAGATCCGCGACGGCAACTTCGCCCGTCTTGATCGCCAGCATTAATGCGGTCTGACCATCCGGATTGGCGCCTTCGGGTTCAGCGCCGGCATCGAGCAGCATCTTCACCATCCGCGCATCGCCCAGTTCGGCGGCCTGCGCAATCGGAGTGGATCCGAACTCATTTTTTACATTCACGTTCGCTTTCTTCGCGATCAACGCCCCAAGCACTTCGTAATCGACGCGGTACACCGCCCACTGGATCGGACGCGTGCCGTCCGGTTGCGCTTCATTCACATCCGCGCCGGCACGAATCCGGTCGAGGGCGGCCTTGCGGTCGCCTGCTTCGATCAGCCGGGCAAGAGATCCCTTCGGACTCTGCGCGAGAAGCGGCACAGCAGCGAGGAGAACCAAAACGGCAAAGCTTGAACGTTTCACTCTTATCTCCTAAACCACATTGGGATCCAGCTTGCTGTGGTGCGCCCACAGACCCTTGGCGGCGTCGTACAGAAACTTATTCGGATCCTTCCACGTTCTCGGCAGCCCCTTCAGCACACCGCCTTCCAGCATTTCCTTCGGACCTTCTCCTTCGCGAACCTGCTTCCACAGCCGCACCCGCACTTCTTCCATCAGGTCGCGCTCCGCTTTGAATTCCGCTCGCGTCATGACAGGACCGAACCCCGGCACGATCCGCGTCTGGTCATTCGCAAGTTTGAAAATGATATCCATCGCGTCCACGCGGCCGCCGATCCAGGCTCCGGTGAAATAGTCCAGGGCGGGGTCCCGCACCGGCGACGCGACATCGCCAACGGCGAGAACATTCGACGTCTTGAAGAAGACATAGATATCGCCGCTGGTGTGCGCGAGAGGCAAATAACCGTAATCGATCTGCTCCCCGCCTGCGCGCAGCGAACCCGTGTTCAAAAATGTCTGAGCCGGACGAGCGGCTTTCGGTCGAGCCTTTTCAAAACGATCTTCGCCCGGAACCCAATAGTCCGCCGACATCCATTGCCGAGTCCGATCGTGCGCGATGATCTTTGCGCCTGCCGCCGCGAACGTTTCATTCGATCCGGTGTTCTCGAGATGGTAATGCGTGTTGAAAACGGTGCGAACCGGCGCCGCCAATGCGGCTTTCAGCATCGCGGCCGACTGTGGCGCGCCCGTATCCACGAGAATCATTCCATCACTTGCCGGCAATGCGAGAACGTTGGTTCCCGCATTGATAATCGTGACGTTCGAAGATTGCGGCGACGCGAGCCGCGGAAAAATCATTCCACCCACAGCAGCCATCAGAAAGTGCCGGCGATCGATCATCGATATCTACACTCCCGCGATCGCGCCGGTACTGTCACCGAACTTGTCGCGCTCGACGCCTACTTTCTGCAACAGTGTCAAATGAAGGTTCGCGATCGGTGTGTGCTCCGGCAGCACAATGTGCTGGCCGCCGAGTTTCACCTTACCGTTGCCGCCGCCCACAATGATGTTCGGTTCCGGATAATTGTTATGCAGATCGCTGTTGCTCATGTTCGATCCGTACATGAAGATCGAGTGATCGAGCAATGTTCCTTCTCCTTCCTTCGTTGCCGCCATCTTCGCGACAAACTCGGAGAACTTCTGCACGTGCCAGCTTTGGATCTTGACCAGCTTGTTGATTCTCTCGAGATCGTTGGCATGGTGGGAGACCGGGTGGAATGCATCCGGCACGCCGATGTGGTTGTACGTCCGGTTCGTTCCTTCGGCAACCATGATGTAGGTCGCGACGCGGGTGAGATCCGCCTGGAACGCGAGGGCAAGCAGATCGAACATCAACTTCACCTGCTCGGCAAAATCCTCGAGTTCTCCGACGGGGGCATTCGGAATTTTCAAACTCGAAAGGTTCGATGCCCCGGCCTTCTCTGCCCGGCGTTCGATCTCGCGGACAGTTTCCAGATAGCTGTCGAGAACGGTGCGGTCGTTATTTCCAAGCGAACCCTGAAGTTTTTTCGTGCGATCCCGGATGAGGTCGAGAATGCTGTTGGTCTGATTCCTGATGAACGCGCGTTCGTCCGCGTTATCACCTTCACCGAAGAGCTGCAGGAAAACTTTTCGCGGATTGTATTCCATCGGCAACGGTGATTCCGCATCGCGGAAAGACAGCGTTGTGTATGAACCACCGCCGCCCGCGGCGCTCTGCACCGTTGTCTCACCGGCAAGCTCGAGCGAAGGCAGCGGCGTGTCCTGGCCTATCACCTTCGCGATCACCTGATCGAGAGTGGTGGCCATGTGCGCATGCGAGCCCCGGCTCTCCGGACGCGTGGCGCTGAGCCACGTCGCAGGATTGAACGTGTGAACCGAGCCCGCGCTGGCCGCGTTCTCCAGGTTGCCGAAAGAAGTCACGTACTTCTTATAAGGTTCGAGTGACGTAAGGATCGGGCTGAGTTTGAAATCGGCGCCGGCGCCGCTGGGCGTCCATTTATCCATCGCCGGGCCATGCAGGGTGTTATGCATGATCGCGCCGTGGGGAATATAGAAGAAGGCCGTGCGCAACTTCGGTACAGCGGCGGTCTGCGCAAGCGCCGTGCACGCGGGAAACATGGCGTCCAGCAGCGGCAATGCCAGGCTCACGCCCGCGCCCTTCAATACCGTTCTTCGAGAAAGATGCTTCTTCGTGATGAACATGTCCTTTTCCCCCTCACTGGACTTTGGCGGCACTCTGCTTCCGGAACGCTTCGGTATTCACGACTCCTAAAACAATCGATGAGAATCTGTAATTATCTTTCGCGGCGCCTTGAACAACGGCGCGCACCTGGGGCATATCGAAATATTCCAACTCCCGATTGAGCGCGTACATCATCAGTCTCTCCGTCAAGGCATGCGCGAACATATCCGGATGGCCTGCCAACTGGGCGCGGAGGTCCGCCGGACCATCGATCCCAACACCGTTCGGCAAAACCGTTTTGGCGTCGATCGGCGCATTCTCCGCCTGGCGGTCCGTTGTTCGCCACCGCCCGATGGCATCGAAATTCTCGAGCGGCAGGCCGGTCGGATCCATCACGCCATGGCATTGCAGGCAGAGTTTCTGTTCGCGATGCTGCTCGAGGCGCGCGCGAATCGTCCTCGGCTTCTCCCCTGCCTTCTGATCGAGCGTGGTCGCAACGTTCGGCGGAGGCGGCGATGGAGGCGTGCCCATGAGCTTATCCAGCACCCATGCTCCACGCAGAACCGGCGACGTGCGATCGCCATAGGAAGTGCGCAGAAGCACCGCGCCCTTGCCCAGCAATCCAAATCGTTCTTTATCGGTCAGCGTGACTCTCCGGAATTGCGAGCCCGCAACTCCGGAAATGCCGTAGTGACGTGCGAGCCTGTCATTGAGGAAGGTGTGATCGGCTGTAAGCAGATCCACCACACTTCGATCTTCCAGAAGAATGCTGCTCAGAAAAGCTTCCGCTTCTTTCGAAAAATCGCGGCGCAGTTGTTCATTGAATTCAGGAAACAACATCGGGTCGGGCTTCACGGCATCGAGGTCGGCGAGGTTCAGCCACTTCATTGCAAAACTTGTGACCAGGCTCGATGCTTTCGGGTCCACCATCATGCGCCGGACCTGTTTTTCCAGCGCGCCGGATTTCGTCAAACCGTTCGCGGCCGCCAGCGTGAGGAGTTCATCGTCAGGACCCGTATTCCAGAGGAAGTACGAGAGACGCGACGCCAGTTCGGGATCCGTCAGAGGAACTTCGGCATCGCCTCCGTGGATCGAGCGATAGAGAAACTCGGGACTGGCAAGTACCGCTGTGACGACCTGCTCGATTCCGGCATCGAAACTTCCACCGCCTTTGCGGCCCTGCTCGTAAAACGGCATCAGATGATTCACATCGTCCGCAGTCACAGTCCGGCGAAACGCGCGGCGCGAGAGATTCTCAGTAATCTTTCGGGCGCATGCAGCGTCGCCGGTTTTCTTTGGATCGCAGACAAAGATCCGAGCGCGGCTCGCCGTCGTCGAAATACCGGTGGCGTTGTAAGGTCCGAGGATTTCGACACCGTCGCCGAGACGCGGCATGCGGGTGTTACCGCCGCCAAATCCGAGGGCTCCCGTGCCGCCGAACCCTCCGGCGAAATTCTCGTCGGACTCCACGTGCGAGCGATCGATGAAGGTCACGATCACATCGCGCACGCCGGCTTCAACCTGCACCGGGATTTTCGCGAAACGCGACATGATCTCGTCGCGGCCCGGCGGGCCCTTGCGATCGACGAGAGCCTGATCCGCAGGGCCGCCGATCGGTTTGCGAAACACGATCCTGCCGTCGATCATGATGACAAGCGTGCTTTCATTTTCGATCGTGGCAGTGTACAGGCCGAGGGAAAGATCGAGAACGTTGATTCGATACTCGCCGTCCGCCGGGAAATTGTGCTTGAACCGCATGCCGCCGCGCGTGCCCGGAGGCAAAGGCAGGTCGCCTTCCTGACTAGCCGCCAGGCTGTGCTTCACATTGGCAACCTTCGGATTGGGATTGCCGACAGCAAGCTTCGCGATCTGCCGCGCCGCGGTGATGTACTGGTCGAGGAACGCGGGCGATACGCCGAGAACGGTTGCGATATTATCGAAGCCTCCGACCTGAATGTCCTGAGGCAAAACGTCCTTCGCGTTCACATCCACGCCCACCAGGGCCTTCACTGATGCTGCATATTCCGTTCGATTCAATCGCTGGATCGGCACATAGCCCGCCTTCGGCCCTTTCGCGCGCGTGTCGATGGTGTTCTCCATCCACGCGATGAACTCATCAATATCCTTCTGCGCAGGCTGTGGATTCCCTGGAGGCGGCATCAAACGTCCGCGCAACTTGCGCAACGCCTTTTCCCAGATTTGCGCGTTCGCTTCAGGAGCACGAAGATCCAGATTGTCCAACGCAAGCCCACCGATTTTCACACGCGAGTTATGGCAGGTAAAACAGTACGTGGACAGCATCGCGCCGTGTGGATCCGCGCCGGCCGCCGCAGGAACCTGCGCAGTTTGTGCCGTGGTTTGAGAGGCTGCTGATGAAGTAAGGATCAGAACAAGAAGCGCACCCAGACAAAGGAGGCGCCTGCCCCCTGTCGAGATTCGCAAAAGGACATTGCCCATAGAGCCCCATTCTTGCACAGCGAGATCAGCGTCAGACCCAAAAAACTGATTAGGCAAGGGTCTGACGCAGCGAAAACAGCGCTGCGAGATTCGCCGCGAGGACGGTCAGAAGGCTTGCGATGGTCAAGATCGCGCCCCATCGAACGGACGCAGGTTCGTAACGCAATGACACGCGATGGCTTCCTCTAGGGATGAAAACGGCGCGCACGAGACCATAGGCGCGATAGATCTTCGTGGGTGAACCATCCACCACAGCCGTCCAACCGGGATAGAAAGCTTCGCCGAGGACCAGCAAACCGGCCGCATCCGAGACCGCTTCCATTTCGAGGCGATTCGGCTCATAGGCGACCCATCGAACATCGTCGTGCGATTCAGCGGGGCCCGCTTGAAGAGGCGTTTCCAGCGGCTCATCAATAACCGCCGCGCGCCCGAGATCCCACGCGGGATCGATGAGTTGTTTCACCGGCCGCTTCTTCGAGGAATCGATTTCAGCCTGATGAACAATCCAAGCGCGCGGCATCGCATCAGAATCTTCAGAAACCTCCCACATCGCATCCGAGTAAACCGGCGGACCGGTGGATTTGGCCATGCGCTTCCCGCCCTTCAACCGGACAATGTATCGAACTCCCAGCAGCTCGCGCTGCCGGTCGTAGCCGATGCCGTCGGTGTAGTCTTTCAACATTGTCGCGCTCATGGCGTATGTCACCGGCACACCGTAAGCATTGCCGATGTTGTGCGACCCATCGATATCGAAGTGCACCCGCGGCATGCCCGGCTGCGCTCTGATGAAGTCCGCGAGTTTCCGGTCGTAGCGAAGTTGCTCCAGCGAGTCCTCGAAGATTTTCTGCTTTTCAGCCCTGGATGCAATGATCCAGCCGAACGAATAAAAATCCCATGCGATGAGAAATACCAGCACGGCTTGCACGCCGGCGCCCGGTCTGCGCGCCGCGAAAAGAATCACGCCATACGCGGACGCCAGAAAGAAAAACGAGAGATACGTCTTGTCCGAAACGGCGACCGGAAATTTAAGTCTTTCCAGAACGAGAATCAGGGCAAAGACGATCGTCCCCCATTTCAAGACCGAGAGCAGCCCTGAGAACGGCAACGCTTCGCCGGCTTTGTGTTCCGAAAAAAGAAATTGGACTCCAAAACCGGCCAGAATCGCCATTGCGAAGTTCGTCAGGTAAATGAAGCGGTCGGCTTCACGCACGGCGTCGAGAAGGGGCGCCATGTAGAGCACACCGTGCAGCAACGACGCCGGACCCCACGTATAGATCAACGCCAGCAGCGCCATTCCCGTCATGAACCGGACGAGCGCGTTCGACCAGTATTGCCGCGCGCCGATGACAGCGAGAATCAGGGGCAACACACCGAAGTAGGTCGTCGTGCCCGCATACTTTCCGGCGTTCAATTCGCCCAGGACAAGAGCGAAAAGTGATTGGGGACCGAAGGCGTACTCGCCGAACACGGAATATGGAATCTTGTCGAACGGTTGGATCGGTGAATCGGCGCCAACCCAGCGATATGCGAACCGCGTGTACTCATAGGTCGGCAGGAGTTGAACGGCGCCGAAAAGAATTGAAGTCACCGCGACCACAGCGAGGATCATCGCGGCTGTTGAAAATGAATTTTTCGGACGGCCGGAAATCCAAAGGAAGGCGATTAATGTTGTGACGGCGATGCCGTCGATGATTGCGAGTTGAATGCTGCCCGCAAGCACCGTGAGGCCCACAGCGAGTCCGGCGATTCCCGCATTTGCAAAACAGCGGAGGCGGGTCGCGCTGTCGAAGGCGCGGAGAATGAAAAGGACGGCCAGCGGAAGCCAGATCATCGCATCGAGAAGAAAAGGCCACGGAGTCCATTGCATCAATCCACCGAGGCCGAAGCAGATTCCCGCCACCATCGCACCCAGACGATTCAGTTTCAGATAGCGCGCGAGGAAAAACATCGAAACGGCGGCCAGCCAGTGGGAGAAAACGAAGAAAAGATTGTAGACGCGCTCGGACAACAAGCCGTTCGAGTCGAGCGGCGCGAGGTACATTGCGAGGTGCAACGGATAAAACAGTCCATTTTGCATCTCTCCAATGAAGGTGTTGCCTCCGTATCGGGTTGGATCCCATAACGGCAGGACGCCTTTTTGAATCCACTGAGCCGCATACGTGTACCACGCGTAATGCGCGGACACGATGTCGGACGGCCAGAGAATCGAGAATTGTTTCGTGAAAACGATTTTCCAGTACGACAAAACAACAACAAGGGTCAGCAGCAAAATCCACAGCCCGGTCCGCGGCTCGGTGGACGGCTCATCCCGGCTCATAGTCAGTTGATCTTATCGAGACCTTCGGTCAACTCGATCGAAACACCCCATGGGTCAACGATCATGGCGGTGCCGATGTTGTTCATGGCTGGATCGCGTTTCGTATATGGCCGAGTGAGTTTGATGCCTTTGGCCTCGAGCTCTTTGCAAAACGCTTCGAGGTTCTTTACTTCAAATCCCACGTGATCGACGACGCGGCCAGTAGTGGGGACGTGAGTGATGGACGGATCGCCTTCCCACCGGAAAAAGTTCAGGCTGTATCCGATACCCGGCAGGTCGGCGCCAATGAAGAAATCGGTTTGGCCGGAACGCAACGTCGCATTGAATGCTTTCATATACCACTGCTGCATCTCGACGTATTGCTTGTTGATGAAGTGAATATGATGCGCGACGATCGGCGGCGCGTCTTTCTGATCGCTGGTGACGAGTTCGATCTTCACGCCGTCGGGCCCGATGAAATACGCAAAGCGTCCATAGACCCCCGACGTGCCGGACGAAGCCGGCGGCGGCTCTCCGGGTTTCGGCTCGCGTCCCGTTGTCTCTTGATATCCGGCGGCCGCGAGCTTCTTCGCCATCGCCGGTACATCCGGCACGGCGAAACCGATGTGATCGAACGCGGTGCCGCGTGCCGCTCCCGACGGCTTCTGCACGCGCAGGAAAATGAACGCATCGGGAAACTTGATGACATCGATGCCGCCGAACTTCAACGGAGCGCCGCCCAGAGTGTCCACCCAGAATTTCTTCTGAGCTTCGATGCTTGTGACATTGAGGTGATAGTGGCCGATGCGAACCGGCGCGCCGGCGTGACTCACGAGTTGTGCAGAAGCAGGTGAGGTCACAAGGAAACAGAAGCACGAAGCCACAAAGAGAGTGTGCCTTTTCATTCCGTTCGGCGACGATCTTACTATAATCTCAACCGTCTTGAACTGGTTTGAAGAACTGAAACGGCTGGCCCCGGTCAAATGAATTCGAAAACCGTCCGGTTGCTGATGCTGCTTCTCGCCATCGGCTCCGGATGCGCGGCCCTCATTTACGAGATCGTTTGGTTCCAGATGCTGCAGCTTGTCATCGGCGCGTCGGCGATCTCGCTCGCGGTTCTGCTCGCGACCTTCATGGGTGGGATGTGCGCTGGCTCGCTTTTTATCACACGATACGTTTCGCCTGCGGAGCATCCGCTGCGCGTGTACGCGAAACTGGAGGCGATGATCGGCGCCGCCGGCGTGCTGCTCATCGTGTTAATGCCGCTTGTGGGCCAGCTTTACACGGCGGTGGACGGCGGCGGCTCCGCAAGCATCGTGCTGCGGGCAATGGTCAGCGTCATCCTGCTCCTGCCGCCAACAATGCTCATGGGCGCCACGCTGCCCGCGATCTCGCGGTATGTGGAGACCACGCCATCGGGAGTTGCGTGGCTCGGCTTCTTCTACGGCGCCAATATCCTGGGTGCGGTGATCGGTTGCCTGGGCGCCGGCTTCTACCTCCTTCGCGTGTACGACCTCACGACAGCGTCGCTCGTTGCGGTAACGCTCAACGCGATCGTTTCGATGATCAGCTTCCTGCTTTCGAAACGCGCGCCTGTGAGTCCGGCCGAATCTTCAACAGGCTCGCCGGGAAACGACTGGCATCCGCGCGGCGTCTATCTCACTATCGGGCTCTCGGGTCTCACTGCGCTGGGCGCTGAAGTGGTGTGGACGCGCCTGCTCTCGCTTCTGTTCGGCGCGACCACATACGCGTTCTCCATCATCCTTGCGGTGTTCCTGATCGGACTCGGTATCGGCAGCGCGATTGGTTCGATGATCGTCAGGAACAATGCATCAAATGCTCGGGTCATACTCGGCTGGGTGCAATTCTTCCTCGCGTTGACGATCGCCTACGGTGCGTGGATGGCCGCCCGGCAGATTCCGTACTGGCCCATTTATCCATCGCTGGCGCCAAACGTGTGGTTCAACTTCCAGCTTGACGTCGCGCGGGCCCTATTCGCGATACTTCCCGGAGCATTGCTGTGGGGCGTCAGCTTCCCGCTGGCCATCGGTGCGGTTACAGGCGCCGTCAACGATGCGGGCGCTGCGGTCGGCCGTGTATACGCCGCCAACACGCTCGGGGCCATCGGCGGCTCCCTGCTCACCGCGCTCGTTTTCGTTCCCATGTCGGGCACGCATGGCGCAGAGCGTGTGCTCATCTTGACGTCGGTAAGCTCGGCGGCTGTCGCGCTCTTGCCGATTCTCCAATCCTCGCTGCGCACGACGCTCGTGTTTGGTTTGCTGGTCCTTGGCGTGGTCTTCGCCGCGGCGAACGTGCGGCCCGTGCCGGCCGGCCTCGTGGCGGCGGGCCGCCTGCTCGCGTGGCAGGGAGAGCCTCACGCGCTCTACCTGGGCGAAGGCATGAACTCATCCATCGCCGTCACCGAGGAAGTCAACGGCTGGCGCAATTTTCACGTGAGCGGCAAGGTCGAAGCTTCCACTGAACCGCAGGATATGCGGCTGCAACGCCTCCTGGGCCACCTTACGCCGTTGATGAATGAAACAGGTCCGAAGAGCGCGCTTGTCGTCGGTTTCGGCGCGGGTGTTACCGCCGGAGCGATCAGTATCCATCCCAACATCGAGCGGGTCGTGATTTGCGAACTGGAACCGCTCATTCCAAGAGTCGTCTCGAAGTACTTCAGCGATGTGAATTATGACGTTGCGTCGAACCGTAAAGTGCAGATCGTTTACGACGACGCGCGCCATTACGTGCTGACGGCGCGAGAGAAGTTCGACATCATCACATCGGATCCGATCCACCCATGGGTCAAAGGCGCGGCGACGCTGTACACCAGGGAGTACTTCGAACATGTGAAGGCGCATCTGAATCCGGGTGGCGCCGTCACACAATGGGTGCCGCTGTACGAGAGTACTGAAGATGCAGTACGCAGCGAAATCGCAACGTTCTTCCAGGTATTCCCAAACGGCACGATCTGGCGGAACGACAACGCCAACGGCCGAGGCTACGACGTGGTCCTCGCTGGGCGGCTCAACGAAACGCCGATCGACATCGACGCATGGCAGGCCCGGATCGACACACCTGAATACGCGGAGGTGAAGACGTCGCTCGCCGAAGTCGGGTTCTCGACAATACTCGACATTCTCAAAACATACTCAGGCCGCGGCCGCGATCTTGCTCCGTGGATTGCGGGTGCCGCAATCAACACCGACAGGAACCTTCGCCTAGAGTACCTCGCCGGGTTGGGATTCAATAACAACATCGGCGCCGAGATCCGCGACTCGATGCTGCGCTACCGGCAATTCCCAACGGATTTGTTCACAGGCAAGGTATCCAGCGTCGAATCCCTGCGCGCTCAGATGATGGGCACGGTTTCGAATCCGTGACTGCATGCTAATGCTACTTTACGATCACGATTCGATTGATCGTATCCAGCTGCGGGTACTCGCGATTCAAATACGCATTACCTTCCTCGAACAGCGGCGCCTGCTTGCCTGCGCGAATTCCACCGCCGGACGTCTCGCCATATTCCGAGTACAGCGAATCCATGACGTCCATGCCCTTCACGACGCGGCCGAATGGAACGAATGGCTCGACATCGTGGGTTGACGAATTGTCGCGCGTGTTGAAGAAGACTTGAGTCGTGCGGCCATTTGGAACTGCGAACGCGTAGGCGAGCGTTCCGCGAGTATTCGAGACGACCCGGGGATCATCCGGAATCGTGTGGTCTTTCCAAACGCGGGAGATTCGCGGATCGCCATTGATCCCGAACTGCGTCCAACGATCCTTGACCACGCGGAAGAACTTCGATCGATCGTAGTAGCCGGCGCGAACCAGATTATAGAAATAATCGACTCCGTGAGGCGACCAGTCGCGATGGATCTCGACGACGATATTCCCTTTCGTTGTTTCGATCCGCACTCGAAACTCCTGCGGCGCGCGCTGATTCATCTCCGGAGCGTCAGGCTTCAATAGCAGCAAACGGCCATCCGGGGTCTGCAACAGCAGGATAAGAATGCCGATCATCCAGTTCATTAGTTACTTGAGAATTACTTGAGAAACTCCTGGGAAATATCTTCCAAAGATTCAAACTCCGGATCCTTGTGCACCAGAGTCGAACCGAAAACACTCGCTGTTCCAGCAATCCAACTGTCGGCAACGGAGATCCTTCCGGAAGATTTGATTTGAGCCGCCTTTTCCAGGATGGCCGGTTCACAGCTTATCCACTCGATCGAAAAGGAATCGATAAGACGGATTGCTTCGCGAGCGGCCTCGACTCCTTCCTCTCGCTGGACACCGTAAAGGATTTCCATTCTGGTCATAAACGACACCAGGAGCCGGCACTGATTTCGCTTTGCCTGCGAAAGTAACGTCTCGATCCGGTCTGCGCCGGTTTCATCGCCGCGTAAAGCAAGTAGCGCTGAAGTATCAAGTACAAAACTCTTCTTAACGTTTGTCTTCTCGTTCACGGTCTTGGCGCCGGTCCTTCAGGAGTTGCTTCACCAGTCCCTTTTTCCCGGAACCTCGAAACGCTTTAATCGGATCGGATGGTATCGGAATAACACGGGCACTATTCCCTTCCAGAACCCACTCCAGTGTCGTATCAGGACCAATGCGGAGAAGTTTTCGAATTTCTGATGGAACGGAAACCTGGCCGCGTCTGGAAACGGTTGTACGCATAATTTGAATATTACAAGAGACAATGAATTTTACAAGACTTGTTCTGTCTGCGACATGTAGCCACAAACTCGGTAAACTCGAAATCCAGACAAGAGTCGCCTTTCGCCTTGACACTCGAGGTCGATCCTTTAAACATATCGCTTATGAATTTCAACAAAAACCTGAAATGGATTGCCGCCGTTCTATGCGCGGTCGGCATTGTGCCGTCGATCGCCCTGGCGCAGCCCGGCGCGTTTGGCGGAGGATATGGGCCACCGCTGAAAGTCGTACCTCCGGCGAAGACATTCGCGACGTCCGATGAGCACTACGCGTTTCTCTTTGAGCAGGCAAAGCACGGCGTGAAGCACACGATCAACTCCGTGCCCCGTTGGGACGGCTTGTGGGTCACGGCAGGCAACACGCACATGGATATGTTCATCGATCCTCCCGGATCGGGATTCAAGGGAAAGGTTCGCGATGGTGTGCTCACGCCACCTTACGAAAAGGCTTACAAGGAACGCTGGAGGCAGCAGCAGGAGCTTGGCGAAGTGCAATACGATCGCCTGACGCATTGTGAACCGCCGGGTTATCCGCGGTGGCTGCTCGAACCTTATTCGCACGAGTTCGTCAACCTGCCGCAGCAATCGTACATGATCAACGATTACGGTCCGGGGATACGCCGCGTCTACATCGGACAGGAACACAAGAATGTGTACGGCACGCATTCCTGGTACGGCGACACGATTGGTTTCTGGGACGGCAACAAGCTCGTCACAAGTACGAAATATCTTCTTCCCGCCGACTTCACGCGATGGTCGCCGATGACGAGCAATCAATTCGAATCGGTCGAGACATGGGAGTTGAAGCAGTACCCCGGCGGCATCGAGCGGATCGAAGTCCAGGTCACGTTCTACGACAAGCACGCGTTCGTCAAACCCGTGAGCGCGGTCTATGCGTTTCGCCGCGCGAAGGACCTGGAAGCCGCCGGCCACCGCGTCCAGCACTGGGAATGCGAGACCAGCAGCAATGACTTCTTTCAGAACGGCACGACCACTTCGAAGCTGCCGGGCGAAGACGGGTTCCGTGATGTGCGGGGCACGACGCTTTTTCCGGAGCTGCCGGGCCAGTCGCGCGATCCGATCTACAACACCACGCTACCAACCAAGAAGGAGTAGAGCATGAAAAGGATCTTCATTTTCCTCACGGCCGTGTGGATCGCAATGCTGCCGGCGGCCGTCATGGTCAGCGCTCATCATTCGTTTGCGATGTTCGACAAAAGCGTTGAACGGGTCGTGACGGGTTCGGTCGTGCGGTGGGCCTTCAACAATCCGCATTCATGGCTCTACGTCAACGTCAAGAACAAGGACGGGAGCGAAACGCTTTGGAGTTTCGAGGGTTCGTCACCCACACAACTGCTCCAGCGCGGTATCACCGGATTCACCTTCCCGCCCGGCAGCACGATCACGGTGCAGTTTTGTCCGTTAAGAGACGGCCGTCCCGGCGGCGGCATCGGATGGGTGAAGCTCGCGAACGGCACTTTCATCAGTCCGGCGGACGGCGGTTGCAACGGCAGTCCGGAAGCGATTGAGCGGTGGAAGGGCTGGCTCGCCAAGGGCTATACGTCGAGTACCGAAGCGCAAAACGCAAAGTAGATCCGAGGAAGGAATTTCGATGAAACGCATGACTCTCATTTGCATGTTGGTCGCCGTCGCGGTACTCGCGCCCACAGCGGGCTTCGCGCAGATTTCCTGCTCGCGCGAAGGATTGCAGCGCGCGGTCGATCTCTACATCGCGGCACAGACCAAAGGCGACACTTCGGGCATGCCGCTGGCGATGGGCCTGGGATACATGGAGAATGCAGCGCCTTTCAATATCAGCAACGGCGTGATCAAGACACCGATGAAAATCGATCACCATCGCAGTTTGCTCGACACGTCTACGTGCCAGACGTTCACTGAAGTCATCGTGACCGACAAGGAAAAACCCTACGTGCTCGGCACACGCCTGCGCATCAATCATGACAAGATCGCCGAGATCGAAATTCTCTGGACGACCACGGGCTATTGGTTGTTCAACGCCGATACCTACTTGCAATATTCGTCGACGGAAAAGTGGGATGCCATTCCCGCCAACAGGCGAGATACGCGCGACACACTGGTCGCGGCTGCAAATGCGTACCTCGATGCGTTTCTGGAACAGAAAAAAGATCTGGTGCCGTGGGGCTATCCCTGCAATCGCACGGAGGGCGGCGCGCACACCGGCAGAGGGACTGCCGAGGATAGTTGCGATGTCGGCGTTCCGAGCGGTGTGAACATTTCAAATCGCCGCTTCGTGGTGGATGCGACAATCGGTGCCGTTGTCGCTTTCTGCACATTCGGCGCAGGAAATCCAAACGGCGGCAGCGGCGCGCCGGACACTCATCTGTTTCGCGTGGAGAATGGAAAGCTGCGCTACGTGCACACGCTGACGCATCTGCTGCAGGCGAATTTCCGGGGTGGTGGCGGCGCCGGCGCGGGCCAGCGGCGTGGAACCGGCGCTGAGGGCGCTCCACGAGGAGCGCCACCGAACAATCCGCCACGGTAGCCGAGTCATCACTTCAGGCGCTTCAGGAAATCCGCGTCCTTCTCGTTTTCCAAACAGACTTCATCGATCAACTCCACATCAATAGCGATGCGCTGTTTCAAAGTGACGGTCCAGGGCTTCGTGTAGGCTTTGGAATCATCCACGGTGAGTTGGATCTCGAGGTGACCAAAATCCGGGCGCCGGATTTGCTCGCGGATTTTGGCAGACTCGGTCACCACGCTTCCGTTCCAATCGATCCACGTGTCGTCGCGTAGTCCAACGGTATCGATCACGAGCGTATCGTCCGACCATTTCGCCGATGAATATCCCTGCCATGAAGGAGTCGGATCCACGGGCAACGGACGCCCATCCGTAAATACCTGACGGTATCCGGCATTCATTTCATTCAGCACGACGAAGAGACTTGGTGTGTGAACGAACTTCAGCAAGTGCGGCATTCCGTAGGCGCGTATGAAACTATCAGGCAAACATCGAACATGAGGATCGTCTTTGGCGTGGTTGGCCGTGCGCTCCTTGACGATGGGAAGCTGCCAGGCCTGATAAGGCAGCCCTCCCGGCAGATCAACTCCGATATCTTGCATCTGGCGTGAACCCGTAATGGAGCTCGCATCCGCAGGCTTGTCCGCAGCGGCCGCACCGCGGCGCCCGGGTTCTGCTGTGATCCAGACTCCGGAGAAATCGGGCTTGCCGTCCGCCATGCGCGGCGCCGGCGCCGTCATGTTCACAGTGCCATCGGCTTTACGCGGCATGCCCGCGGTTGGATACTTCAACCACTGAGCGGCCAGCGGAGTCGAGACCAGCGGTGTACACAAAAGGACGAATGCGGCGATAAAACGAAGTAGCATCGCGCAAGGATACACCAAAACTTCGGAAGGCCGAATGTCAGTCGAGGGCGCTCCCTCACCACTCATCATTCCTTCGAAGTTCTGTCGTTAATTGCCGCTCGAGAGGGTCAATGAAACGGATAAACCAAATGCCGGAACAGTCGCGGATATGATAGTGGCGCCCGCTCCGGCGATGGCAAGGTTACCGGCGACGCCGTTACTGTCGGTAACGGACTCGACAGCAGTCAGATGTCCATTGCCGCTCTGGACTGTCCATTTCACAGTAAGACCGGACACCTTCTGATCGCTGCCATCGGTGACCCGAACACTAACAATTGCGGGCACGCCCAATGGAACCAGCTGAGTGATGGGCGTCACAGCCGGAATGTGCGCGGGGAAAGGTTGAGCGGTGGCGGCGAAGGTTGCGGGAACCAGCGCATTCGACGACGCCCTAAAGGAATTCATTACTGCGCTGGGTCCGAGACGGGCGAACACCTGCGTATAACCCGCTGCATCAGTAACTTGGACCGCTGGGGGCAAAACCGAACCACCTCCGGTGACGGAAGAGAATGTCACACTTAACCCGGGGACGCCATTGCCGCGTGGGTCGACGATCTGGACCACAAAAGGCCTGGTTAGAGTTTGGCCGACATATGCCTTTTGGCCGTCGCCAGAGAATACCTGGATATCCAAAGCGAACGATGGCGTCGCTACTATCGAGAAAGTTAGCTTCTGTGCTAAACCGCTCGTTCGCACCTCAAATATGTTGGGGCTTGCTGTAGTTCCCAGATGCGCCGACACGGTGGCTATTCCGCTGCTGTCCGTGATTGCAGATGGGCCAATCGTCCCTCCGCCCGATGTTGCGAAGAACGCCACGCCAATTCCCGGTACAGGCGCATTCGACGAGTCCACAACCTTGACGGAAACCGGTATGTAACTGCCTATTTCCGCGGATTGAGGGAGTGTTCCGCTCAGGGCCAGCGCTGATGGTGCAACCGAGAGGGCATTGACGGTGATTGTTGACGAATTGATTCCCACCATTGCGGAGAACTTTTCAGGTCCTGGAGCCAGTCCGAGCGTGATGGTCGCGAACGCTTCTCCGTCGCCATTCGTGAAGGCGGATGTTGGCGTTATGCTTCCTCCTCCGCTCAGTGCAGCGAATGTGACCAGCATGCCAGGGAGCGGAGTGGAATCTACGTCCAGGACCGCCACAACCAGCGGTTGGGCGACGGCCACCCCTTTAACGCCATTGGCAGGCCCCGAAACCACAATCAATTCCGCCGGAGGATTAGGCGGACCCGTGGTGATGTCGAAGATCAGGGGATCCAACCCGGCGACCGTCGCGGCAAACTTTTGATGGCCCGTTAATACAGCCAAATCGACAACGGTCTGCGCGGTGCCATTTCTATCGGTGCGGACAACGGGCGTTTCGATCACGGCTCCACCGGCACTGGAATCGGCTGAGAAAGTGACGACAGCGCCGGGCACGCTCCGGTCTTCCGCCGCGTTCCACACCTTCACCTTTAAAGTGTGTTTGGCGCCCCGCCAGGCGGAGAAAGTCTGGTACTTGTCAAAATTGAGGGTGTAGGGTGGGACCGCTGTGGCATTGAATGTTAACGATACGCCGCCTGCGATCGAGGCTCGGAATTGTTGCGGCCCAATCGATGGCCCAAGCATTGGAACAGCTTCTGCATATCCACTAGCGTCGACGATTGCGATCGAGGGAGTCGCAAAACCGCCGCCAGAAACCGCCGAAAACAGCACGGGCGCCGCCGGCACTGGAAACCCATTCAGATCGGTAACACGAACTCCGAGGCTGGTGAGATAGGAATCAGTCGCTGCGGTTCGGTTCGTTCCGGCTAAACCGACTTGATTATCGCCTTTCTCAATGGTCAGGTTTGCAGCGGGTCCCGCTACTGTGATTTGAATCGAGGAGCTAACCAACCCTGTTGCGGATGCTACGATGGTCAGTTTGCCGGGAGTGGCTGAATTTAGCGATGCCGCGCCAATACCCGCTTGAGTCGTGATGATTGAGGCGGATAAGGCGCCGGTTCCACTCGAAATCGTGAGGTAAACCGGAATGGAAACTGCAACGAGGTTACCTCCCGGATCGACGACGCTAACGCTCAGTGTTGAAGATCCTCCGGCAACAATCGCCGATGCCCCGGTAAGCCGAAGCGCCACGGCAGGCCCAGGAGTGACAGTGAATGGGACACTGACGGGGAGGTAATTGCCCGTCCCATTCGGCGTATCAACGAAGAGGGTATGAGCGCCGGCAGGTATATTGAAAGGAACGGTCAGTTTCGCCGTCATGAATGAGGGACTCATGACAGTGATGTCCGAAACCGAAATAAGGAAGGCCTTTATATTCGTGACGCCGGCAACGAAGCCCGAACCGGCAATTGAAATTACAACCGAACTGCCAGCGGCAGCCGAGGATGGCGTTACTGAGAGCACTTGCGGCTTTGGCAGCAATCCACTTACCGTTATCGAAGACTTGCTTACGGTTACACGCGCGTTTGGATCGTGGATATCGATGGCTTGAGTATCTACAAGAAGGGTCTGCTTGACGGCAATGGGGCTTGTTCCATTGTCGACAGGCTTGAATACCACAGTCGCGACAGGGAAGGTCCCGGTCGGCCCCCTGACCCCACTGTGAAAGCTGTTGAACGTGATCTCCCCGTAGGTGTTGTCGATATTCGTTGCTACGAGTGGGAAGGTGAAACCGTTGATGAACGCAGCTTGCGCACTATCGGCGTGTATGACGTTCTTATCGTAGGCAAGAGTTACTTGATATGCTCCCAGTTCGATTGGCGTCGATATCAGCACGGTGACACAACCTGCAATTGCAGATCCCGTAACCGAAAATGCCACTGGATCGCTCGCGCCTGAGTTCGTCGTCACTGTCATGGTATAGCTGCCTGGATCGACGCACTGATCCAGCGTCAAATCGAAGGCCAGTTGAACCGGTCCTAGTACCTGCAGCGAATCGATGAGAGCGCCTTTGATGTTGACCGATACGCTGGTTCCACCCTGCAGATTCAAACCTGTGACTACGATGTGAGTTGTGGATCCTCGTGGAACTTGTCCGGGATTGACCTTCGTGATTACAGGTTTCCCGGGTACGGGCGATGCGAGTATGGGACCTTTAATAACCCGAATCCTGCCGTTTCCCGTATCGGCAACAAACAGATCTCCGGCACTGTCGAATGCGAGCCAAGATGGAAACGACAGACTGGCATTTGCCGCGGGGCCGTTATCGCCCAGGAATCCGGGAACCCCCGTTCCGGCGACCGTGAACGCATCGTTAGTCCCGGTTTTTTCGCGGCGGACTTCGTGGCCGCTCGAATATGCGAAATACGTCATTCCATCCCGATCGACGCTCGGCCCGCCGGTGACATGGTCCACGTTGCCGACCAAAGGGGATATGAATCCAGTCGCCGCAGAGATCGCCCACATCCCACGGGAGTCTCGGACATACAGATTGTCGCTCGAATCGATGACGATAGCGTCTGGATTCACGAACGCACTGCCCGCTGCAGGGCCGCTGTTGTTCCCAAGGAACTCGGCGAATCCGGTGCCCGCATGGACCACGTTCGTTCCGTTCAGGATGTCGATTCTTCGAATCTGGTTCGAAGCCGCATCCGCGACGAACAGATTACCAACTCCATCGGAGACAATTCCCCCCGTTTCGAATATAGCGACCTTGGCGAGGAGGCCTGTTGCAAGCTCCAGTTTGACTATTTTGACTTCGACGTCTAAGTGGTCTGCCGTCACACTCCGGAGCACAATATACAGGTTGCCTTGAGCATCCGCAGATGCTGCAAAAGCAGTGTCTGCAAATGTCAATACAGTTTCCATTTTGGCCGATCCAGCGGGAATTCGGTATAAACCCGAACTGTAGTTCTCGCCGGTATATCCTGCGACGTACGCATTGCCTTCTGCATCCACACAAACCGCCGTGGCATACTCGAACGAACCAACCAACGCGATGTTGCCCGTCGCAGCCGACAGTTTTCGAACTGTCGTTGACACTGGAACGCCAAGATCGAAATAGAAGCTGGAAGCCGAGAATCCGAGATCGTCCTCGAGTACGAACACATTTCCGGCGCCGTCCGCGGCGACCTCTTTGGGAAGAACGAGAGGAACCTGATTCGCAGGTCCTTCAAATGGTCCCGCGGGAACGCCGCCGGCAATGGTAGTTATGATTTGCGTTCCCGACGCGACCTTCCGGATGCGGTTGTTGTTCGTATCCGCGATGTAGAGATTTCCTGCGGCATCTACCGCGATGCCGTGAGGAGTATCCAGCCTTGCTGCTGTTGCGAGTCCGCCGTCTCCGCTAAAACCGGCGAGGCCGGTTCCCGCAACGGTCGTGATGACGCCTGTTCTGGCGGACACCTTGCGAACGCGATGATGGCCGGTGTCCGCAATATAGATATTGCCCAGGGAATCGATCGCGAGTTTCCGCGGCTTCGACAAAGTTGCGGAAGCTGAGACCGAGCCATCACCGGCAAAATTACTCCCGCCGGCGACTGTCGTGATGTCGCCCGGTTGCAGTTGCGCCAGCGGCGTCGTTTCAATAAGCACGGGATACTGCGCAATGCCTCCGCGGTGTTCGATGGTCAGAGTCGTCAGGCCGCTGGGCACGGGCGGCGCCGTGAACGAGACGGTCTGCGAGTTTTCGACCAACACATTTGCCCCGACATACCCGTTCAAAACGACGCTTGTCTCCGGCGCAAAGTTGAAACCATGAATCGTGATTCTCTGTCCCCCGGTATTGCGAATGCTGGCCGGGGAAATCGAACTGATAAGAGGTTCGCCATACCGGAATTGCTGCGCGGTGTTTCCCGCATCGGCGACGAGGATCGTGCCGCTTTGAGCGATTGTGATGCCGCGCGGAGAGCGGAACGTATTCGGCTGGACTGCAAACACGACCTGGCCTGTGTGAAGCAGCGTGCGGATCGCGCCGGACGATTCGGATACAAAAATGTTTCCGGCGGGGTCGACCGCAATACCAGTCGGCTGATGCAGCAGAAAGTTGTTTGAAGAGTCGCTCGCAATCCCGATCGCGAGCCCCGGCGGCGCCGAAACGGTCAGCGTCTGCACAGTGCCGTTTTCCGAAACGCGCCGCAAAGCTCCGTTGCCGGCATCGGCGACCACGACGCTCACCGGGGGCGGTGGCAGGCCGAGGCGTTGTCGTTCGAGAATCTGAGTCGTAGATTCCGTAACGACAGCGATCCCGGAGGGCGCTTTAAAGGAAGCTGTGGTTCCTGTGCCGTCGGCGAAGCCGGATATGCCGGGCGTACCGGCAATCGTTTGGACAGCGCCGCTCACCAAGTTAATTCGCCGAATCGTGTGATTTCCGGAGTCCACAACCCAGAGATATCCGCGATCGTCAAATGTGACGCCTGCGGGATTGTTGAAGGAGGCTGTGGACAAACTTCCATCGGAGCTTCCTGCATTTCCAGTTCCCGCGAAGGTTTCAACCTTGCCCGGTGTGCCCGGACTTACTTTTCGAATGACGTTGTTCGCGCTGTCGCTGACATAGAGGGTTGCATCGGACTGATTGAGAACCAGAAATGAAGGACCTTTGAAGAGCGATTGCAGCCTCACATCGTTTCTAAATCCGGGGTTCTTTGCGATGCCGGCGTAAATTTCCGGCGTGGACTGCAGGTTTTGCGCACGAAGAATCGTCTGGTCCTGCGATGCTGCCAGGTACAGCCGCCGGGCGCCGTCCTGAACCACACCGGTAACGTCGAACCCGCCCGCAGCGGAATCGACTTTAACGACTGTTACTGTGATGGCGGCAACGGTGTCACCGCTCGAAATGGCCACAGTTGCGAAGCCTGCTTTATTGCCGGAGACTTTGCCGTCGAAAGCAACCGATGCAATCGACGGAGCGATGCTCGAATAGATCAGCGCGGCGTCCGAGTGGACCTGGCCCAATCTGTCGATTGCCCGAACTGTCAGTTGGATCGTGTTTCCCTCGTTCACTACGATTTCCGTGAGCGCGTTCTTCGTATCGGGATCGACGACCAGAACCTGTGTGATGTCCGTGGGAGAGCCTCCGGCCCCTCCATCACCGCGAACCTGAAAAACCAGAGTCTCGCTTGTGCCGCCTCCCGGCGCAGGATTGAACACCGATACAGTATGCGAACCGAGACTCAAAACCGGTGTTGTGATTCGGAGACTGGTGCTACTGACGAAGATCGTATCGACGGGCGCACCGTCGATGAATACCTTAGATGCCCGCGAAAAGCCCGCACCGGTCAAGGTCACTTGAGTGGGTTTACCGTCCGAATTGCCGCCCGGTGAGAGCAGGGTTAAAGCCGGCGCCGGGTATGACACGGCGAATTCCTCCGTGTTCGACGTGCCGCCCCCAGGCGGCAAATTTGTGACGAGAACGCGGTGGATGCCGGAACTCAAAAGTTCTGCGGGAATGTTCACCACCAGCAAGGACGGATCAATGAACGATGCGGAAATTGTGTTTCCATCGAACGTAACTACCGAATCCGAGCGAAATCCGGTTCCACTGATCGAGATGTCGACAGAAGAGACTCCAGACGCAGTGCTCGCAGGCGATAGGGATGATATACCGGGTTTCGGTTTGCTCTCCGGAACTGTAAACAGGATACCGACAGAACTATGCATCGCCATGCGAACGATAACTCGGCCTGTAACGGCTCCAGCCGGAACCGTCACCGTCAGGGTGTTTGGCGCCGCGGCCGCAACGACAGCTTGAACCGATGTATTGTCCGGTCCCGCAAAGGTGACGACGTTCTCTGCGAGTATCTGGCTGAATCCGGTTCCACTGATCGTTACTGCCGTTCCGGCAACTCCGGAGTTCGGCGTCAATGAGTCGATTTTGATGAGATCGGCGTCCGGCAGGGACAAAGCGTACGTTGAGAAATGCATCACGTCCGCTGCGACAGTCCGGCCGTCTTCACTCACAATGGCGTCGAATCCACTCAACTCATATTTGCGGCTCGCCGAATCCAATACGAGTAACGGAAGCGAGGTTCCCGGCGTCATCTGGACTGCGAGAGGAAATATCAGCTTGGCGGGTATCCTGAATTGGGTTCCGGAGGGTTCACACTGTACCGCAGCGACGATTGCCTGATTTGCGATTGCCGGCAAAGTCTGGATATCCGCGCCCGTAATACTGATTTTGGTGTCGGCCTGAAGCGATCCGGGAGAAATGGAGATCGACACGCTTGCATCGGATGAAAGAACTTGTGCGCCTGCATTCGCCGTAACCATGCGTCCAGTTGCCTGAGGACGAAGCTGGAATCCTTGCGCGGCAACGTTCGATAAGACATTCAACGTTGCAAGCGAACCAAAAAGCTCGAAAGCAAAAATGGGCCGCGAGGATGTGATATGAATGGTGCCACCCTGCAAATCGACGATGGACGGCAGTAGTTCGCTCACGAGTCGAGTCCTTTTTGAATTCGCGGGCAGAGTGAAAACAGCTGAGTCCAGGCGGCGCCCATCGGCGCCGAGCACATCGACCGAAACAGTGGCGGACAAGGAACTGGAATTGACGATGGCTAACCCCGTGTAGAAACCATAGCCTTGAGCGACGTGCGCAAACGAGACATCCGATAGTGCCGTTGCCTGGGCAGGAACGGCGGAGAGCATCGTTCCATCGTCCGCGCCGATTTCCACGTAGCCGATCAGACCGGGCCCGTCATCATCCTGAACATCGAATCTGATAAAACCTGTGTTCGTGCTCTCACCGGAAAGATTGAACATGCGCCTGACAGGTTCTTCAAGCCGTCCGAAAGGAGGAATAGTTCGATCAACAGGGGAAGGAGCCGGTATCGGCTTGCCGTTCTCCTCCCACCCGCCGGCTGCTATTCGAACGTGCTGGGCCTGAGAAGAAGGGTTCACCAGGACGATCGAGCTGTAGTAACCGCCTTGTGTTGCAACGTGCGCCAGATATCCCGATCTGAAAACGGCATCCTTTCCAGCGGCGAGTATCGTTGCGATGTCCGAACGATTTCGATACGTTTCAAATCCGATAAGAGCGCGTGGCGCCGGATGAAACAATCGCGTCTCGGAATCGACAGCTACATAGCCATCGAAATCGCCAGCCTCGACCAGTTGACTTAGGGGGACGCTAAACCCCGTTCGCGGTTCCATCGCAAAAGGCTTTTGCAGGATCAGTTTTCCATTGTTTCCGTAAAGGCTGATCACGGCACGGTCGAGCCGCTCGGGACTAACATTCACGAGACTGATCGTTGTGGCCGCGGATGTCTTTAGAAAAAGCAGGTGATCTGACGGTGCGTTGGCCAGAGTCGCGCCGTCAATAACCGTAAGATCGGAGTTGTATAACAGAAAAAAACCATTAACTGCCGCGGATGAATTGATTTCAATCCATCCAGATTCTGCGGAAATGGCATCGCCGAACATTTCCGCCGCGCTCAGTGCCTTCTGGCCGGAGACCGGGAGATCCAATTTGGCAGGATTTGTAATCCCTTGACCGGAGATGATCTCACCCTTGTAGTTACGCGCCGTCAGAGTGACAGCTACGCGTTCCGTCCATGGATTTGACAGGGCAATACCCATATCCGTCCCAATCGAGGATGGCAAGACTGGTACGTACACCGGCTGAGGTTCGCCTTGCAGAAGTGCTGCAACCAAGACCATCCAGAGAATGCTTCCTGCGATTCGCCTGAACATAAGTCGACCTTAAGAACGTACTTTTCGAAGAGCAACGGAAAGGTTGAGAATTTATCCGAACAACGGCGTCGGGTCCAGAAAATGCAGTCCGAATTGAGGGACGTACCGCCAACAATTTCTGATGAACCTCCGCCTGGATGAACAAACCGCCTCGCCGATCACACTCATCCTGAATGGGAACCCTCGACAATAGCGAATTATGGATTGGACGCCCCATCGCGCATGCGGCGCGACCACTGTCGTGATGCGCGCCGCGTGGCTGCCAGTCTGTCGGCCGGAGTGGGATAACGCTTTTTGAACCATGCTATGGATTCGAGAATCTCGTTGCGCTCTGCGTCCGTCATAGGCGCCTGAATATAAGCTTCGAATTCCTCAGGACTCAATTGCCGTTCGGCAAGCTGACGAATCCGTTCAAGCGTATTGGTGGAAGGCGGATCGAATGGTGCAGGCATCTATTCGGACCTCTGAGACCGAAGCGCTTCCAGCAGACGAATGTCTTCAGCATCTTTCGGCCGCGAGGCAAAACGTTTCGTCAAGATGAGGTCGTCAATTGATGGAAGGGGCAGCTTTACGTCGGCACTGACTTCAATCTCTTGCCGTCGCGCCCACACATCCTCAAATGCAACCTTGATGCGATCCACTGTAAACACGATCCGCGCAACAAGCACATCGACTCTTTCGTCGTTTTCCAGGACGTACCGTCCGGTTTTAAGCGCTTCCTCGGGAAGGCGGTTCGGAAAGAGACCGAATTTAACCACGGCGTCATTAAAGAAGGAAATGTCGTCACCGTGAATCCAAAAATCGTAGTCACGCGTGAGCAGAGGCAGTCCAAGAGCGACAAGGGCACGCCGTCCGATCAATAGTGCCCGAACCGTGCTGTTCGCAATCGCGGCGAAAAACTCCCGTTCTTCGAACGTCGACTCCTCCATAGACCCGAGAATAAGGCGAATGAAGAGGAGCGGCAAGGTCGAACTAACCGTCAGTCGTGGCGCTCGCAGTGTCTGGATCCGTTTTGCGGAAGCCACGGTCGGCCGTGTGGTCAGACTCAAATCGTACAGTTCCGCACACCAGCTCTTAAAGCAGGGTGACTTCGCGCATAAATCGGACTAGACTTAGTCCAGTCTCTCTGTTCCGGAGGCTCTAAATGGTTCTACTCAATGTGCATTACGCCAAGACTCACCTGTCGCGCCTGTTGGATCGCGTCGCGGCCGGGGAAGAGATTATATTGGGCAAACACGGCAAGCCCGTCGCGAAACTGGTCCCCCTACAGCCGGTCAACCGGCGGCCGGGACGGTTGAAGGGAAAGATCAAGATCGCCGCCGATTTCGACGCTCCTCTACCGGAAAGAATCGCTTCCTCCTTTCGTGGTGAAGGGGAGTGAAGAGGTTGCTTCTGGACACTCACGCTTTTCTTTGGTGGCTTTCCGACAACCCCAAACTGAAGCGCGACGCACGTATTGCCATTGGCGATCCCTCCGCACTCGTGCACGTAAGTGCCGCAACGATCTGGGAAATTGCGATCAAGGCGAGACTGGGAAAAGTCCAGCCCGGCACAAAACACGTAGATCAGGAGATTGCGGCGAATCACTTTTCAGAGCTTGGCATCTCAGCACGTCACGCCCTTGCGGCGGGAAATCTCCCGTTACATCACGATGATCCGTTTGACCGCATGCTGATCGCCCAGGCGCAATTGGAAGAGCTTACGATTGTGACTCACGATAACGGATTCGCAGCATACAAGGTTGATATTCTATGGACGTAGCAGCAGGAGAAAAAACTATGCGCCGGTTGGTTTTCATCATAATCGCAATCACAGTTCTGTCGGCCGGCTTCATTGCAGGGCAGGACCGAACGACGTTTAAGGTTGGCACAGCGGCGGCGGCTCGCGGTCAAAAGGCTACCGGCGTCATCGAAGTTCCGGCGGGCACAGACGCCGGGACGCGCATTCCGGTTGCCGTCTTTCATGGCACGAAGCCTGGGCCTGTGCTCGCGCTGGTCTCCGGCGCGCAGGGGACCGAATACGCTTCGACTATTGCTCTCGCGAAATTGATTGGGCTGCTCAATCCGGCCGAGATTTCAGGAACCGTCATTGTCGTTCCGCTCGTGAATATTCCATCGTTCGAACAGAAAGTCGTGCATGTGAATCCGGTGGACGGCAAGAGCATGAATCGGATGTATCCCGGCAGGATGGACGGCACGCAAACCGAGCGCGCATCGTTTCTGATCACGAAGCAGGTTGTGGAGCAGAGCGATCACCTGATCGACTTCCACGGCGGCGATCTCGACGAGAGCCTTCGTCCGTATAGCTACTGGACCAAAACCGGTAACGAGAAGCAGGATGCCATCTCGAAGGAGATGGTGCTTGCCTTCGGGCTGGATCACATCATCATCTCGACAGACCGGCCGAAAGATCCGCAGGCCTCGCGCTTTCTGGAGAACACCGCCACGACTCGCGGCAAACCGTCGATCACCGTCGAGGCGGGCCACGCCGGCACGGTCGAACCCGACGACGTCAACGCGCTCGTTAACGGCACGCTCAGCGTGATGCGCCACTTGAAAATGCTGCCCGGTCCTGCAACGGCGGTCGAACATCCCGTCTGGATCCAGGAAGTCGTGACCTTGAACAGCCAGCAAACCGGCATCTTCTATCCACTGGTCCGCCGCGGGACGTATGTCGAAAAGGGGATGAAAGTCGGTTATGTGACCGATTACACCGGCAAGGTGACGTTCGAAGCGTACGCGCCGGCGGCGGGCGTCGTCTTGTACATCTGTGCCGTGCCATCAATGACGAAAGACGCGGCGATCGCGAACATAGGAGTCATTGCGCGATGAAATTGATGAATGTTGCATCAGGAATTCGCAAGATTGCCTTTGTGATGATCCTGTCTCTTTGTGCTTCCGCCAATGCGGCCGCGGGCGCGAAGGCTATCAAGTTTGGAAAACTGTGGGATGGGCGCAAGGTCCTCAACAATGCCGTCGTTGTTGTTGAGAATGACAAGATCACGAGCGTCACGGCGAACGGACGCATTCCCGCGGGCGCCGAGGTCATCGATCTCGGCCGCTTTACAGGCATTCCGGGAATGATCGACGCTCATACGCACATGACGTATTACTGGGACGGCGCGCCCGGCACGACACCCCGCCAGAGAATCACGCCGCCCCGGCACATTGCGGTTACGGTTTTTCTCGCACAGGCCAATGCAAAGAAGACGCTCGAAGCCGGAGTCACTACGGTGCGTGATTTGAATGCGGCGGGCGGCGCCGACATGGCGATGCGCGATCTCATCAATATGGGTGCGATGACCGGTCCGCGTATGTTTGTATCGGGCGTTGGACTGCGCAGCTACAAAGATCAACCGGGTGTCGCCGATCCCATTGCGGAAGCGGCGAAACGCACCAGGGATACCATCGCGGGCGGCGCCGACTGGATCAAGGTTTTCGCATCGACGGGAAGCTTCGATAACGTTACGGGCGATCCAACCGTCAGCTATGAGGAACTGAAAGCGATCATCGATACAGCTCATGAAGCCGGGCGCAGAGTCGCCGTCCATTCCTACGGACCCGCGGCTGCGCGCGACGCCATCCGCGCCGGCACGGACACGCTGGAACACGCGACCGATCTGGACGATGCGGCCATCGCCGAAATGGTTCGCAAGGGCGTCTGGTATGTCCCGACGATCGATCATAATCAGTACTACTTCGAGAACAACGATGTGTACCGGTTTCCTTCCGGCGCGGAAGAAAACCTCGCCAACTACATCCAACGCAATTTCGAAACAGCGAAGAAAGCCTTCAACGCCGGCGCCAAATTGCTGGTTGGATCCGACGCGGTATACAACGGCTTCGGCCAGAACACTCGCGAGCTTGCCTGGTTCGTGAAGCTTGGAATGACAAACGAACAATCGCTCCAGGCTGCCACGATCCATCCCGCCGAAATGTTGGGAATGGAAAAGAACATCGGCTCGGTCGCTCCGGGTTTCTTCGCCGACATCGTCGCCGTTGAAGGCGATCCGCTCGGCGACATCAACGCCGTCATCAAGAATGTACGCTGGGTCATGAAAGGCGGCATGGTGGTCGTGGATAATACTCGCCGCAAGAATCCTTGACGCTTGGGGCGGGGGAACAGGCCGGTGGAAGTATGAATACACATCCTGGCAAACGATGGCCGCGGCGGTTTTATTTTGCGGCAATATTGCTCGGAGTCCTTCTATCCGAATTGATGGCTCGTACTGCTTATTACATCGAGTATCACGGACAGCCGGACCTTTTGATTCGAGCGTTTGTGGGATTAGCGGGTCCTTACAATCCGAATATGGTGTCCAACTACATACCGCATCCGTATCTGGTGTATGTGTTGAATCCCAATGCGCGCTACCAGGATTTCTACGGCCAGCCTCCGCGGCAGTTCATCAACAGTCTCGGATTCCGGGGGAAAGAATTCTCCAAGCAAAAGAAGCCCGGAGTTTACCGGATCATCTGCATGGGCGGATCGACGACCTATTCGCTTCACGAAAGAAACGAAGCGATGACATACCCACAGATGCTCGAGGACAATCTCAATTCCGTTTTCGATTCGCCCCGGTTTGAAGTAATCAATGCCGGAACTCCCGGCTGGACCTCGGCCGAAAGTCTGATGAACCTGCAGTTTCGATTGCTGGAACTCCAGCCCGACATGGTGATCAGCTACGAAGCCGTGAATGACACCTACGCCATGCGCGTGGAAGACGAGGGCAAATCGGATTATTCGAACTTTCGGCAAATTGTCGATTACTCCCAGGCGACTCGTTTCGAGCGCTTCTTGTTCTCCGCGAGCGCGATCTATCGTTTTTACTTTCTGTATTCCCGCAAAATCTCCTTTGACATTAATCAGATTTCTACAAAGGGCTATCCGCCGGATGCGACGATCCTCAAGAATTTGAATAACGCGACGGGAAATTATTTTCGGAGCAACCAAAACAGCATGATTGCCATTGCCAAATCCCGGAACATCACTCCGGTCCTCGTGACCATGGGGCATGGTCCGTGGCTTCCTATTATTCAAAAACTCAATCAAATTACCCGGGAAATCGCGGAACAGAACAGCGTCAAACTCGTGGATTTCGAGGCCACGTCTCAGATTCGATATTTCCTGGGCGATAATATTCACCTCACGCACGAGGGGAATAAGGCGTTGGTTCAATTGCTCGTTGCCAGCTTTGCCGGCGGAGACCTTCCATTCCATAAACGAAACGCGAACTGATTTGCTTAGAAAAGCCAGCAAAGACGCATGAAAGGCGGCATGGTGGTCGTGGATAATACTCGCCGCAAGAATCGCTAGAAGGCGCTCATTCTCTTCCCAACGCTTCCTTTGCAGCAGGGTTCGCGTTAAATTGGTCGCATGAAAACATTGGCCGGCGACACTGATCCCGCAGCGGAAAGAGTGCTTATCGATCTGCTGCGCGGGGCGTCGCCTGCACGCAAGATCGCAATGGTCATCGAGGCCAACCGGACGGCGCGAGCGCTCGCCATGACGGGTCTCGGTGAACGTCATCCCGGGGAGTCGCCCGCGCGGCTGCGCCGGCGGCTGGCCGATCTCTGGCTCGGCCCCGATCTTGCCCGAAAAGCGTACGGTCCATCGCCGATCGATGAGTGAAGCCGACACGGAACTTCTCGCAGCCATCGAGCGTGTCGTGGAAGCCCTCGAGTCACTGGGAGTGGATTACTTCATTGGCGGTTCCGTTGCCAGCGCAGTCTTTGGCGAGCCCCGGCAGACCGTGGATGCCGACCTGATCGCTCGTCTCTTCATGCATCATGCGGCACACCTTGGCGAAAAGCTAAACCATGAGTTTTACGTCGATCTGTCTTCGATTCACAACGCGATCCAGTTTCAGAGCAGCTTCAACCTTATTCATCTGCAAACCATGACAAAAGTGGATGTGTTCGTTCGGTGGCGGGATGCATTCGGCCAATCGCAGTTTGCGCGGCGCCAGAAAAAGCGTGTGGGGACGGCGCTCCAGGAACTGTTCTTCGCTTCGGCGGAAGACACCGTTCTCGCCAAACTCGAATGGTTCCGAAAGGGCGGTGAAATCTCGGACCGACAATGGCGCGATATCGTCGGCGTGCTCAAGATCCAAAGCGATTTGCTCGATCGCGATTACCTTTCACGTTGGGCTGATGAACTGGGCGTGGCCGGCCTCCTTCGCCGCGCATTGGATGAGGCCGGCCTGCCGTCAGGAGATTAGAATTGTAGCCTTTAGATTTTGGAGGCCCATTCCGGTTTTTTGCCGCCTGAATCTTCATCCCACTCGCCGGCCAATCGCTGGGTGTCGATATCGCGCAATTCGTAGTGGGTCCTTAAATCACCATGAGGGTAGGATTGAAAGAATCCAACCTGCCTTCCACGAGCAGCAAAGTCCCAACCGAAAATTGCGCGGCCGTCGCCGGTAAACTTGCGTAACGGCTTCCCGGCGCGGTAGACGACCAGCGCGAATGACAGAGGATATGATGTGCAGCAAAAGTCCGAGTCGACAAGCCACCCGCCGGCTGTTTTGTCTTCAGAAACCTTCAGAGAACTAACGCCTCGCTGTTCGTGTTCTTTCGGTGTCCGAACGACCTTGCCATCGCCGTGAATGACTGCCGCTCCATCGGCTCCCGCAAAGATCGCTGCGATCGACGCCGGGTTTGTCCTCGTTGCCGCCGGTGATTTTGACTCGGGACGAGAAGGCAATGGCGTGATCTTCACGGGACCGGCGAGATCGCCGACCGGTCCAGTCCCGGAAGGCATTTGGCGCAGAACGATGTTGCCCAGGTCAGCGTCCTGCCCATCCGAGAAGACAAGTCTTCCTATTTCTTTCACGCCGGGGTCAGACAAGAAAGACGGGGCTCCAGAGGAGGCAAGAAAGATCTGGAATTCGTTTTGATTCACATGCGGAAAAACGAAGATTCCATTTCGATCCATTTTCAAAATGAACGGCTGGCCCCCGCGATTCGTAAGGACCAGAATCTTGTCCGCCATTGGAACGCCGTCCGCATCCGCCAGCCGGCCCGATAAAAACGAATGAAGGGGAGCGTTTGTGGGATGAGGAACATCAGCCAGCGGCTGAGGCCGGAGCGGTTGGAGAACAATGGTTCCAATATCCCCAGCCTGTTTGATCACCATGTCGAAAACAGTGGAGTTCAGGCCGGCCACAGCGATCTCTAACGAAATGCGCTGATCGCCTTCCACCTGAACACGAAATGCGCCGCTCTGATCGGTTTGGACTTTGATGATTTCTCGTCCGGTGATGTTCAGGCTTAGCGTCTGGTTGCGTACCGCGGCGCCGGCATAATCGATGACTCGTCCTTCAATCGGGACGAAATAGCGAGTGCTGTCGCTGTGTTGAGGGGATTGGGTCTGTCGCGCGGCCGCACCCGGCAGAACAGCCATCAGTATGGCGAAGATGATTCGGATTGCGATGACCACGGCTCTTCATGCTACCGCAAAATAAGGCTGGCGATCAGGACATCCGCATCATCCGCCATAGATTGACGGCTTGAACCGTCAACTGCACGAGCAGCGCGAACACTACCGCGCGCAGCAAACCGAAACGCCCGATGCTCCCAGCAAAAACAAAGCAGAACAGCGCGAAGCTGTTCAACGCGGGAACGAATCCGTGAAAGTAAGAGACTACGGCATCCGGGCCGCGCTCGATCTGGGTAAATGCGGCGATGATGGCGGTTGCAACGGGAAATGGAGTGAGGAAGCCGCTGAGACTCGGCCCCAGCCGGTCCGCCAGCGACGTCAATACCAATACCGATCCCAGCGACGCACCCATGCGCAGCACGAGATCCCGCGCCGCATGATTCGAAGTTCCTTCGCTGCCGCCGCGACTCGGAAGCAGGCGCCGGGCGATCACGAAACTCAAGAGGGCGAGGAACAAGCCCAGAACGAGATTCGGTTGTTCCAGGTAGAAAACGATCGTCAGTGCGAGGAATGCCAGCCACGAAATCAGCAGACAAGGAAGCCATGCCCATCGACGGCAGGTATGAGAATAAGTGACTGAGTGCGCAACCACGGCAATCAGACCGATGAGAGTTGTTTGTGCGGCACGGCCCGCAAAATCATTCCCTTGTTCAATGGCGTAGAAACACAGCGTGGGCCCTGCGATTACGGGGAGCGCCGTCAGCCATCCTCCGATTCGCGGTCCCCATCGGCGTGTTGCAAGCGTCACCGCGGCGACAAGAGACGGAACGAGGCAGAGCTTGAGGATCAGAAGCACGGCTGCAAAGATTTCAAATGTGGAGGAGCAGGAAAACGTTCACTGCTTCTCGAACACGAGCACATTCTGCACGCGCTGGCCGTTTGCGTTTATGTAGTCGAAGCGATCCGTCATGGTTTTGCCGTCGCGGGAGACCGTTCGCGTGCTCATTGAAACAACGTGCCCGTCTTGTTTTTGGACGATTTCAACGGTGTAAGGATCGATCAGCTTATAGGAGATCGTTCGAGTGATCTGGGGTCCAATGTGCGCTGCCAGGGATGTCGCCAGCGTCGCCACCGTATGTTGATCGTATTCCTGGCCGTCGTAATTCGCGGCCGAGATGGCGCCCAATGACGGGAGCCCTTCAGTATCGATATTGATGGTGATGGCAACGATCGAACCGCCGTCGCCCTTGGCATACTGCCGGAAGGCCGCCGAACCTTTGGGAGGCGGAGGGCCGGGATTGTATGTGGACTTTTCCATGTTCAGTTTCCACGTGCCGATCAGGCTGGCCTCAGACGCCGGACGCTGCGCTGAAACTGAAACTGAAAATGAACACACGATCATCAGCAACGTGAAAGCAACGCAAGTGCGAATCATATGAAACCTCCGGCGATTACTTCCTCTTTATTGCGAGCCTGCAAAAGCGTCAAGCAATTTTTGGGTCTTTTTGCCGGCGTTCGATGAGAAGATGTCGTGCGATGACCCCATTATCCCGGCGTCAATTCCTGAATGGCGCGGTTCAGTTGAGCGCGGGAGCGCTCTTTTTCAGGACTGCGCAATCGCCCGCGACGGCGGGTCCGGTGGATCCGGCCTTGATTGAAGACCTGGTGGCGGCATACCGGATTCTCGCTCAGCAGGGCGTGCTTGATGGATTCGGCCATGTCAGCGCGCGGCACAACCGGAATGCGAATCGATTTCTGATGTCAAGATCGCTTGCTCCGGAACTCGTGACGGCGGCCGATCTCATCGAATTCGACTTCGACGGAAATCCCGCCGACGCAAAAGGGCGATCGCTCTACTCCGAGCGTTTTATTCACGCGGAGATTTATCGGGCACGGCCGGATGTGAAATCCGTGGTTCATAACCATGCGCCGTCCCTGATTCCTTTTGGCGTAACCGGTGTGCCTTTGCGGCCGATGTATCACATGGCTGCGTTCATAGGAAACGGCGTCCCCATTTTCGACATTCGCAGGAATTTCGGCATGACGGACATGCTTGTCAGCGATTCGAAGAAGGGTCACGCTCTGGCTGAAGCGCTCGGAGACAAGAACGTGGTTCTCATGCGAGGACACGGCGTCGCGGTTGTGGGACCGACCATCCAGCATGCCGTGGGACGCAGTATTTATCTGGAATTGAACGCGCGTATTCAGACGCAGACTGAAACACTGGCGCAAGGCCGCAGAGTGACATATCTCGATCCACAGGAAGCTCAGAAAATGATGGAGGGCGGCGAAAATCGCGGTTATGAACGGCCGTGGGAATTGTGGAAAGCCAAGGCCGCCGGCAAATAGAAAGGATCAATCATGACGGCAAAGAAAGCGGCGAGGAAGAAAGGCAGGAAAGCTTCCGCAAAGAAAGTATCGCGGCGTCAGTTGCTGTACTCTGCTGCTGGAGTCATGGCTGCGCCCGCGTTTCCGGCCATGGCTCAATCCTCAAAATTACGCCTGACGATGGCGTGCTGGGACTACGATCGCACGCGCGCTCTGATGGAAGGCCGCGTGGCTTTCGACGGCATTGAACTGACCTATCTTCCACTCGTCGTCGAGGAAACATTTTTCCGGATGCTTCGCCATCGCGAGTTCGATGTCGCGGAAATGTCATTGTCGTCGTATACGCTTTCCCTGTTCGCCGAAAAGCCGCAATTCATCGCCATTCCGATTTTTCCCTCGCGAATGTTCCGCCACAATGGAATCTTCATCAACACGTCAAGCGGGATCCGGGAACCCAAAGACCTCTCGGGCAAACGCATCGGCACTCCCGAATATCAACTCACAGCGCCGGTCTGGCAGCGCGGAATACTCAGCGACGAGTACAAGGTGCCGGTGACGAGCGTGACTCATTTTCAAGGCGGTCTCGAAGAACCGGGACGCGAAGAAAAGATCGACCTCAACCTGCCGGCCAATATCAAACTCCAGTCGATACCCGCCGGAAAAACGTTGTCGCAAATGCTCGAGTCCGGCGAAATCGATGCCCTCGTTTCCCCGCGTTCCCCATCAAGCTTCAAACCGGGCGGAAAAGTACGGCGGCTCTTCGAAGACTATTCCACTGTCGAACGCGATTACTACCGGCGCACAAAGATTTTTCCGATCATGCACGTCGTCGCTCTTCGGCGCGACGTGTACGAGAGATATCCATGGGTTGTGCAATCGCTATACAAGGGCTTCGTGCAGTCGCAGCGCATTACCTACGAAGACCTTCGTGAAACCGCGGCGCTGAAGGTCATGCTGCCCTGGCTGATCAAGCACGTCGAAGATACCGAAACCGCCCTCGGCAAAGAATACTGGCCTTATGGATTCGAGCCGAATGTGAATACGTTGAATACCTTCCTTCGCTACTCGTATGAACAGGGACTGGCAAAGCGGCTGCTTCAACCGAAGGAACTGTTCGCGCCGGAGTCGCTGGAATCATTCAAGATTTGATCGATGTGGGATAGCGAAAGCCATCGTTTGGGATTCCAACAATGCACACCCGCCGGATATGCATTGCGGATTACTGGTGATTGGGTCCGGCTCGCCGGTTTCCTGTTCCTGGTTTGTACACTGGTCTATCTCGTCTACCGGAACAGCGGCGGAACGTTCGACCGCTCTTTGCTGTGGTTTCTGGCAGGACCAGCCGCTGCGGTGATAGTCAGCGAATTCCTGTACCGGTCGTCCAAAGAATTGGCAATCCGGAAAAACTTTCACTACGACTACGAACGCCGCGAAGCCAGTTGGGATGAGGATGGCCACCGGCGCACTTATCAATAATATCCACCGGCCGGAGTGCTGAAGATTTGAAAACGCGCGTTCTGTTAAGATGATCAACGCAATGAAACATACCCTTCGAAATACAGTCTGGGTGCTGGTCACCGTCTGCACAGCCGCGCTGGCGTTGGCCTGGGGCCAACCTGCCCAGAATTCCGAAAAAGGCGAAAAACTTCTCAACGCCAACTGCACTACCTGTCATGAACTCCGGAAAATTCAGACTCAGGCTCTGGATGAAGAAGGGTGGAACAAAATCGTTAAGGCCATGATTGAGAAAGGCGCGAAGGTTAACAAGGATGACGTGCCGGTGCTGGTGGAGTTCCTGGTCGATCGATACGGCCCGCTGCCCGACGGTCCCGGGAAAGATATCGTTCTGAACAAATGCACGGTTTGTCACGATTTGACTCGTGTCCGGCAGCATTTCGGCTCGCCCGAAGACTGGGCGGATACACTTTCCGCGATGCTGAATGAAGGATTGATGCTGTCGGATGAGGAATTCGCTAGTGTACTGCGTTATCTCGCGCGCAACTTCCGTCAATAAACGCGTCGGCACAAAAAAAGACCGCCATCAACGAATTGTTGGTGGCGGTCTTTTTTTTCGTCGATTACTTACAGAGTTCGACGACGCAGATCGAATCCACATTCCGATTGGGAGGTGGAACGGGCAGCCCTCGTTCGGCCATCAATTTGCGGATCAGCGCGGCGGCTTCAGGCCGGTTGACGGCAGATTGCACACCAAATCGCACCAGGCCATCAGCGTAGTCGAGCGCTTCCCAGGTATGCCCTGCAATTTTGGAAACCAGCGTTTCCGTATCGCGGTTTCCTTTGTCGCGGGTATCGAGTTTTGCGCCGCGATCGACGAGAAGTTGAATGACCTCGGCTCGTCCCTTCGCCGCGGCGACCATCAATGAAGTGCGGCCATCCTGATTCGCGGCATTCGGATCGAACCCGAGATCCAGAAGGAATCGGACAGTCTCGACATTCTCTTTTGCGGAATGCTCGTACGTGACGCCTTCGACCCAGCCCATTCCGGATGCCGCCGTCAGTGCGGTGTCTCCGTGATCGGTCTTGATTGTGGGATCCGCGCCATGAGCAATGAGCATCTTCATCAACTCAAGATCACTCGATTGCGCCGCGCGCACAAAAGGTGTGGCGCCGGCTTCGAGGAACCACTGCATGGTGAAGATGGTTCGAGTCAGCGTATTGTCCTTGGCGCGGAGGTTCGGATTGGCGCTGTGGTCCAGAAGGAATTTGATGTACTCGAGGTGATCGATGTCCGGCTTGGGAACCGGAAAATCGCCGCCCTCGATGTTACGGTTGTCGGTAGCGAGATACAACGGCGTCCAGTTTCCCTTATTGGCTTTGTTGACCTCGGCTCCATGCTCGATCAAATACTCGGCGAGTTTGTAATGCCGGTTGTTGGTCGCCGTGAGCAGCGGGGTCCAGTCGTATTCCGTGGTCTGGTTCACGTTCGCGCCGGCTTGAAGCAGAAGCTTTGTTGATTCCAGATCGCCTTCACGAGCGGCCAGAACCATTGCGGTCAAACCGCCGCCGCCTGTGCCTACAAGACCGGCCACAATCACATCGGTATCATCCTGCTGGTCATCCGTAGCAGCGGCAGCCGCGGTAGCTGCGGCTGCCGCACCCTGCCGTTGACCTCGGCCCTGAGCCGCGGCTCCACGTCCGCCTCCACGTTGCGCGCGCTGGCCGGCGGCGGCCGCATTTTTCTGCGCATTCGCAATGAGTTGCTCGACAGCGGCGGTGAGCGCCTTCGTATCGACTCCCGCTGCCGCGGCCTGATCCGCAAAGAACGACAACGCCTGCAATGGATCCACTCCAAAGCTTGCGGCCTGCTCGACAACCTGCCGGGCCATCGCCTGAATATCAACCGCGCCGCGCTGGCCGTTGTTGCCCTGGCCGCCCTGGCCACCCCGGCCTCCGCGGCCGTTTTGACCGTTTCCCTGCTGACCAAAGCCAAAAGCATCGCCGATGCGCCGGACGGAGATCGTACCGTTGGCCTGATCGATAGCCAGTTGTTCCTCGTATGTTCTTCCGGCTTCCGAGGCCTCTTTACGCACGCGATTCGCGGCCTGAACTCGATCGGCATTCACGCGATTCGCCATGTAATTTCGCGGAAGGCCGGCGCCGCCGGATTTCGCGGCGAAGTCGGCTTTGCCATCCAGCAGCGCCGCGACAGCCGCAGGATGTCTCTGTTCGACGGCCCACATCAATGCAGTCGTCCCGCGAAGAGGTTCCTTCGCATTGACATCCGCGCCCGCAGCAATCAAGAGCGTGATGGCATCGGGATTTCCGTTATGAGCCGCGAGCATCAACATCGTTTCACCCGCCGGCCCTTTCTGTTTCGGATCAGCGCCGGCTTTGAGCAAACGGTCCATCATCTTCGCGTTTCCGTAGAGCGAAGCCATATGCAACGGCGTGACGCCTTCGCGATTGGCAGCCTTGACGCTGGCTCCGGCCTTGATCAGAAGATCCAGAGTTTCAAGATCGTCCTTGTACACTGCCCAGTGAAGAGCCGTGGCGCCGTCGATCTGAGGAGCATTTACATCCGCCTTCTGCTGAAGCAAAGCACGGAGAGCGTCTTTATCGCCTTTCATGACGGCGTCGGCAACGTCGCTGCGGCCCGCAGCCAGATTCCGTCCGGCAATACAGAAGAACAGCACCGCGGCAAAACCTGTAAGTAGTCGTCTGTTCATTTCCTCGTCCCTCCGTCCTAGAGTGAGGTGAGCCGGCCGGTACTATCGCCCTGGCTGTCCAGATGAATGCCGTACATGTCGAGAATGCTCAGCAGCATATTTCCGGTGGTAATGGTTTTACGTTCGTAATGGAGGTGCCGGTTGCCTTTCAGCTTGCCACCCAGACCGCCGATAAGGAAATGCGGCACGTCATAGTGCTGGTGCTGATTGGAATTCCCCATGTTGGTTCCGTGAAGAATCAGCGTGCGATCGAGCAGCGTTCCATCGCCATCCGGAATGGTTTTCAGTTTGTTGGCCAGGTAAGCCGTCGTGGACAGATGATACCGGTTCAGCTTCGAGTAATTCTTGATCTGCGTCGGATCGTCCTGATGGTGCGATCCACCGTGGAAGCTCACGCTCGTACCGCCTTCCGGGAACAATTCGCCTTTCGGGAACGGATAGCTTTTGCCTGTCAGATCGCGAGCGCCGAGCAGCGTCACCACACGGGTGATGTCGGCCTGAAACGCGAGGGCGGCAAGTTCCCAATGCAAACGGACGTGGTCGTCGAAGCTCTCGGGAATGCCCGACGGTTCCTCGTGAGAAGGAACCGAAGTTGACGCCTTCGCGGCGAGCTGAATCCGGCGTTCAATTTCGCGCACTTCCTCGGTGTATTGATTCACGGTCTTCTGATCGGATGCGCCCAGATTCTTCTTCAAGCCTTGAAGTTCATCGAGCAGCGAATCCAGAATGCTGCGGCTCTGGTTCATTCGTTTGGCGCGGACTTCCGGAGTGGCGCCGCTGCCGAACAAACGCTCGAAGACGACCTGAGGATTGAGTTCCATTGGAAGCGGCGTGATGCCCTCAACTTCTTTTCCCTTGTCGTCACGGCCCGAGCGCCATGAAATCGTGTTGGTGTACGAGCAACTGTAGCCTTCACCGCAATTGCTCGAGCTCGAATTGGGATCTTCGACGGCAAGCTGCAATGACGGCAGAAGGTTTTCCTGTCCGATTTTGTCGGCGATCACCTGATCGATGGTGTTGCTGCCGACGCTTGCATCGGAACCTGCGGTCTTCCGGGGCTTGATGGCTGTCAGGAACGCGGCAGCGACCCAGTGATCGGAACCTGTCGTACCCTCCGGAGGTTCCGCCGATTTGGACCAGAGACCGCTGAGGACCACAGTCTGGTCCTTCACGTTTTTCAACGACTCCACGATATAAGGCAGATTCTCCGGCAGGGTTCCTTCCTTCTCCGGCTCCCAGTAACCCGGGGCCATGCCGTGCGGATAAAAGACTCCAACGAATCGCGGCGTCGATGCGCGTCCGGCCGGCGTTTGTGCCAGAAGAGTGCCCGCGGGAATCATGGCATCCAGCAACGGCAACGCCAGCGTGACCCCTGCGCCGCGGAGGAAGGTGCGGCGCGGAATGTGTTTTTTGGTTATAAACATGACGGTCCCCTTAGTTCCCTTTTTCTTTATTAGATTGAATGCTCGTTTCCTGCATCTTCATATTCATCTGGAATGCTTTGCTCTTCACGATTCCAAGAACGAGCGATGAAAATTTATTTCCATTCTTCGCCGCATCGTGCGAGATGGAACGCACGAGAGGCATATCCTGAGCTTCAACGCCACGGCCCAGCGCGTATGTAAGAAGTTTTTCTGCCGCGACTTCGACAAATTGATCCGAGTAACCGGTAAGCCATTTGCGAAGACCCATGGGCCCTTCGATCTTCGTGCCATCGAAAACCGTAGACGCGGCATCGATGCCTTCGCCGCCATCCTGCGTGCGCCACATCGCAATAGCATCGAAATTCTCGAGCGAGAATCCGATGGGATCCATCATGCTGTGACACTGAATGCAATCGTTGCGGACGCGATGCGCCAGCATCTTGGCCCGCATTGAAGGTTCCTTCGTGTTGCCGGTCGCGTCTGTCGCTCTCGGCGGAAGCGGTGGAACGTTCGGCGGCGGGCTCGGCGGGCCCATCCCGAGAATGTTGGTCATGACCCATTTACCGCGAGTCACAGGCGACGTTCGTTCGGGCTTCGCGGTCGCAACGAGGAACGCGCCTTTGCCGGTCAGGCCTTTCCGAATTTCCATATCGGGGCCGAGTGTCACGCGGCGGAACTGGCTCCCGTAGACACCCTGAATTCCATAGTGCTTCGCCAGTCTTTCGTTGACGAACGTGTAATCGGCATTCAACAAATCGGTAATGTTCCGATCTTCACGAACGATACTGTCGAAAATCAATTCGACTTCGCGGCGCATGGCCTGCCGCAACGGATCGTCGAAGTCCGGAAACAGCATGGGCAGCGGACTATCGGCCTGGAGATCGCGCAATGTGAGCCACTGGCCGGCAAAATTCACGGCAAGCGCTTCGGCCTTGGGCGATTTCAACATCCGGCGAACCTGTTGTTCCAGGACTGCCGTGTCTTTAAGACGGCCCTGGCCGGCAACTCGAACGAGTTCGTCGTCCGGGCTCGTGCTCCAAAGGAAGAACGACAAGCGTGAAGCGAGATCGTAATCGGTAATGCGATACGTCTCACCTGTTTTCAAATTCGAGGGCTCCACTTCAATGCGATAGATGAACTTGAGATCCGTCAGCATACGCGCCAAGGCGGTTTCGATTCCGATATCGAAGTCGCCGCCTTCTTTGCGCCCATCTTCGTAAAACTTCATCAAAGCATCCACGTCGGCTGCAGCTGACGGCCGGCGGTATGCATGCGTGGCAAGATTCCCGATGATCTTTTTCGCACACGCCGTTTCATCGGCCGTTCCCGTTGGACGGCAGATAAAAATCTTCCGGCGGCTTGGCGAATCGTCGGCCTGCTTCGCGTTGAAGGGTCCATCAATGCGAACCGTGCCGACATGCGGAAAGTAGCTGAAGCCGGGGGTGGGCCCCGTCTGAACGGTGTCGCGCATGAAGTGCTGATCCAGATCGAGAACCGGAGCAAAGTTGGTTTGAAGGAAGGTCACCCCGAATTCATGCAGTCCCGCCTTGGTCGAAAACCGGACGCGCATTCCGCCGCCGGCGCCCGGACGGCCCAGATCCGCGCCGGATTGACCGCTGCTCACGGCTGCAACCTGGCGTCCGCCACAATTGGCCGCAGGAGCTCGGCCGCCACCCTGCCAATCCAGCATTTGGATTCGCGCGCCGTCGAGAAGAACTTCGAGCTTTTCGCACGGAATGGAACCGAAACCTGTCGGTGACATGTTGTCGCCGAAAATCGGAGTGATCGTCACCTGATATTCGCCATCGGAAGGAAACACGTGCTTGATGAGCATTCCACCGCGCGTACCGAACGGCAAACCTTCGATGTGGTAATCCTGAGACGAGTCTTCCGGGGTCCGATAAACCTTCAATGAAGGCGTCGTCGGTTCGCCAATCGCGAGACGGCTGATTTTCTGCCCCGCCGATACATAGGCTTCCACCAGCGTTGAAGAAACGCCGAGCGCTCCCGCAATGTTGTCAAATCCGTGAGTGGAATCATCGGAGGGCAAATAGGTCGAAGGATCGATATCGAGGTCGAGCATGTCCTTGATCACGTTGGCATACTCGGTGCGATTGAGACGGTGCAAACCTGGCGGAGGCGTATGCGTGACCGCCGTCCGATCCAGTTCGTTTTCCAGCCATGTGATGAATGCTTTGTAGGCCGGCGGTTCGGGCCGCTTCATGTTTACCGGCGGCATCATTCCCGCGCGAAGCTTCCGGACAATCATTTCCCATGTCTCGGTGTTCTTTTCAACATGCGCGATGTCCAACGTATCGAAATCGAGTTTTCGCGCGGAATCCATTCCAGCCGCGCGCGCCTTATCGCTGTGGCAGGTCATGCAATATTGATTGACGATTGCTTTTTGCGCCGCAACGGAATCCGCAGAAGGCGCCGCGGGAGTGTTTTGCTGTCCGGCGGTAAGACCCAAAACCACAAACACGAGGGCGACGGTTGCCATGCAACCTGTCACAATCAGTCTTTTCTTCATGGAGTGCCCCGGATAAATAGAAAGCTTAAGATTCAGTAACTTCGGACTAAAAATAGACCCTCAAAATATATAACAACGCCTTGCCGCGGGTCCATTTGATATTACAAATCCGTGCCGCCTCTTAGTACGGCCGAAAACCTTCTACGGCTACACGTAAATCACAGATTTTTTGTGTCTTTATGTCACAGCGGCAGTCGCCAACCACTTTAGAATTCACGGCAGGCTGAAAACGTAGATGGCGTTGTGTCCGCGGGGGGTCTTGATCTCGGGAAACTCGGCCGCCAATTCCGGCACTTTGAGGTTATCCCCGGTCATGACCGCGATGTATTGCTTTCCATTGACCGAATAAGTGATGGTGCTGACCGAAACATTCCCGCCGAGAATTGCTTCCCAAAGCGGCTTTCCGGTTTCTGCATCGAACGCGCGAAATCGCCGGTTCATATCGCCGTGAAACACGAGATTGCCGGCGGTCGCGAGCACTGCGCCGTTACCGGGGGTGCGGCCGGTATCGAACCGCAGGATTTCACCCGTCGAGAGGTTGATCTTCGCAAGCCCCGTAAGCGCGTTCGGATTGGAACCCGGCCTCGGAACAACATTCCAGCCGCCGCGTCCCTGAGGACCGGCGAGGGTCAGTTCGCGGCAATTGTCGATATACGAAACATATAACGAATTGGTCGTAGGGCTGTACGCGGTAGGCCAATAGCTTCGAGTGTTCCAGTAGCAGATGGTGTGTTTCTCTCCAGGCTGCTTGAAGACAATATCCCAATTGATTTTGGTTTTTCCGGTTTTCACATCGATATCGGAAATAACGAACTCGGGCGAGTCGAACGGAAAAGGTGTGGCCCAGAGAAATTGTCCGTTAGAGCGATCGAGGACAAAAACTCCTCCGGCTTCGCCCACAGCCACGGCAACATCGCGTTCTTCGCCCTTGCGAATATCGGGATTGATCCATTTCACGAATCGCGGATCCGGATTGATGCGTGTTCGCACGAGCGTTCGTTCGTGGGTGTAGTCGGAGTCCCAGTCATCCGCGGGCAAATGCTGGTAGTACCACGAAAGTTTTCCTGTAGCGGGATCGAGCGCGACGGTGGAATTGCTGTAAAGATCCGAGGGCGCGGTTCGGGAAACCGCGTCGGGATTGCCGTCATGACGGGCCGGGCGCTGATCCGGCATGGGATTGGCGATGCCCCAGTAGATGAGCTTTCGCTGAGGATCATAGGTTCCCGGCAATCCCCACGTTGAAGCCTGACGCTTGTCCACTGCCGCGCCGCCCCATGTTTCATCACCGGGTTCGCCTGCCGCGGGTGTGGTGTAAAACCGCCAGACTTCTTTTCCGCTGACGGCATCGTGAGCCGAGATATAGCAATTCGCCCGATTCCCGGCGCACGCGCCGCCGGATACGACTTTTCCTTCAACGACAATCGCGCCGGAAGTGTTCCCTCGCGTGTCGGTTTTTGTTTGCCAGCGGACTTTGCCCGTGCGCGCATCGAGTCCGACAACGTAGGAATCAGGCGCCGTGTACAGAATTACATCCTGATACATCGCAAGTGCCTTCGCCCTTCCCTGACTCGCTACGTTTGCCGGCACCTCACGCTTGTATTCCCAGATCAAGTCTCCCGTCGTCGCATCGAGCGCCTGAACGATGGCTCCGGGATTCAGGACATACATGATGCCGTTGTAAACAATCGGAATCGTTTCCGTCTGTCCGGCGCCCATACCACGCTCCCACGCGAGCCGCAGCCCTTTCACGTTTTGCTTGTTGATCTGTTCGAGCGGGCTGAACCGCTGGGCATCGTAGGTCCGGCTGAACATCAGCCAATCGTTCGGCGACGGATTCTCGAGCATCTGCTGCGTGACGGGCTTGAATTCTTTTACCTGGGAGAAAGCGAGCGTCGCGAAACCGATAATTGCCGCGGTTGCGAAGGTCCGTTTAGTCATTGATTTTTTTCCATTCACAAATCTACCGAGCGCGATGCCATTATACACAGCCATGAAATCCGCTTTTTTTGCATGTGTACTGCTGTTGGCAACAGCCGCTCCGGCATTCGCCCAAGCCTGCGAGAATCCCAAACCGATGTCCAATCCCAATGCCGGCGCTCACTGGAACGGCTGGGGCGCCGGTGTCGCCAACACGCGCTTTCAACCGGCCGATCAGGCGAAGCTCTCCGCGACCGATGTTCCGCGACTCAAATTGAAATGGGCCTTTGGAATTCCCGGAGTGATGCAGGCGCGATCGCAACCGGCAATCGCCGGCGGCCGATTGTTCATGGCGAGTGATTCCGGCGATGTGTACTCGCTCGATCCGAATACGGGCTGTACGTATTGGACGTTTCACGCTCAAGCCAGCATCCGCGCCGCGATATCGATTTCCGCGCGCGCCGTATTTTTCGCCGACACGAAAGCCAATGCGTACGCACTCGATGCGCAGACCGGAAAACAGCTTTGGGTGCGAAAAGTGGACGATCATCGCTTTGCAAAATCCACGGGAGCGCCGACACTTTACGACGGACGGCTTTATGTCACGGCCTCCGGAGTCGGTGAAGAAACAGCGGCGAGCCAGCCTTCGTACGAATGCTGCACATTCCGCGGCAGCGTTTCCGCGCTCGATGCCGACACCGGCGCGGTGATCTGGAAGGCTTACACGATTGCTGAAGAACCCAAGCCTCGCGGAAAAAGTTCGACCGGCGCGCAGCTTTGGGGACCGTCCGGCGCTGGTGTGTGGAGCGCGCCCACCATCGATGCGAAGCGCGGAGTCGTCTATGTCGCGACGGGCAACGGATACAGCGATCCGCAACAGAAGACGAGCGACGCCGTCATCGCATTCGATCTCAAGACCGGAAAAATGAAATGGGTCAGCCAGGTCACTCCCAAGGACGTCTGGATCCTTGGATGCGGCCGCGGTGCTCCCAATCCGAATTGTCCGGCAGATGTGGGACCCGATTTCGATTTCGCCGCATCGCCGGTTTTGACAACCATGCCGAATGGCCGCGACATCCTCGTTATTCCACAGAAATCCGGTGTCGGTTATGGTGTCGATCCGGACAAGGAAGGAACCGTGGTCTGGCAGTACCGCTTCGGCCGCGGCTCTGCGATTGGCGGTGTTTGGGGCGCTGCTGCCGATCCACAACAGGCATACTTTTCCGCTGCGGACTATCTCACGCCTGCTCCCGGCGGAATTCACGCCGTGCGTCTCGATACCGGCGAGCGCGTCTGGTATGACGCTCCAAAAACGCCGCTTTGTGGAACGGCTCCTCAATGCAGCGCGGCGCAATCCGCGGCACTCAGTGTTATTCCCGGCGTTGTTTTCTCAGGATCCGCCGACGGCGGCGTTCGCGCGTATTCCACGAAGGATGGAACGATCCTCTGGGAATTCGATACGAACCGTTCCTTCGAAACCGTCAACAAAGTCAAAGCCAACGGAGGATCCATGGACGGAGCCGGCCCCATCGTTGTTGACGGCATGTTGTATGTGACAGCGGGTAATGGTGGATTGGTGGGGCGCCCGGGAAATGTATTGCTCGCGTTTGGTGTCGAGTAGAAGAACGCGGGTATAAAACCCGCGTTCGACGATCAATCCGACTGAACGAGTTCGATAATCTCCTTTGATTTTTCTTCCACACTCGAGACGTGGTCTTTCAATTTGCGTTCCCCGAATTGAGCATTACGAATATCCACTTTCAGTTCCTGATTCTCGGCTCTCAGTCGCTGACGGTCGGATTCATTGACAGCCCTGAGGGGAAAATCATGCAGCAGCAGGACTGTCGAACAGAATGAAAGCAGAAAAGCGGCGACCAGCAACAGTACAGCCTGCCGGGATATCTGGACCTTTTTCAGTCCAGCACTTCCGGGTGCAATCACAATCAGGTTATACAGGATATTTTTCATCGGACCTCCTGTCCCCGATCCGGCAATCCCCGCGCCAACCCGAAACCCCTTGTGATCGAGTACTTCGAAGGGCCCGCATGACACACGAATTCGTCAGCATCAATCTAGTTTGTGGCGCCTTTTTCACGCGAGTGCGCAGCGGCCCATCTGATACAAGAAAACGGCAGATTTTGTACCGCTCAGGACGCGATCGTGATCGCCAATCGTGATGATGTACTGCTGGAGTTTGCCGCGCCGACGACGGCTTGCAACTGCCACGAGCCCGCGTCCTGTGCGCCGAAACTTCCGGTCAGGGACCAGGCTCCGCCGTTGTCTGTTGCCGGACCGTAAGGACCGCTGATACCGAGGTCTGTACCATCGCGCCAAAGGTGCAGATAGACGCGCGACTGTGCAGCGGCGCTGCTCAACGCGAGACGCCAACTGTCGCCGGACCGGAACGCGGGATTTCGAGACGCATCGGTAGTGTTGGTGATCGTCAGCGAAGGAACCGAAGCCTGCATGTAACCGAGCACCACGTCGAAATGCGCCGCGAGCGCTCCTACAGCGGAACCCGGAATCGCCGCAAACGGCACGACCACCGAAGCTCGCTGTTGCGCGTTCGTAATCCCCTAAAGCACGCTGTCGGTCGAGTTCATCGCCTCGCCGTCGATATAAACCTGCGTTATCAAATCCTGCCGTCCGGCAACTTTCACTTTCATATGAATGTGACGCGTGCGGCCTGTATACAGGCCCGGCTTGATGGTTCTAAACAGATACTCGCCGCTCGATCCGGTCATGAAACGCCCGAATCCCTGAAAATTCTGATCGCGGGAAGCGTAACCCTGGCTTTGCGGATGAATGTATGAACCCGTATTGTCGGCTTGCCAGATCTCGACGTGTGCGTCTTGAACGGGATTGCCGTTGATATCAAGAATTTTTCCGCTGAGATACGTAATGGCTCCGACGGCCGGCGTGATCGCACTGTTGATGACAAGCAGATCGTTATCGGTGTCCAGCGGCAACGTGATCGGATAATACGGACCTTCGGTTTGCTCCGGCGTGAAGACCAGCGTATCCGCGAATGCTCCCGGAACTTTGAAGAATGCGCTCGCAAGGCCCGCCGCTCCCAGCCGAGTCAGGAATTGTCTTCGATTGTGACTGTACATGACGCACGTTCTCCTCTCTATGCCGCGTCTTGGACGAGGAATTATCGCGGACGTGCGTGGAGCTTCCTGTTAAATGGTGTAAAAGCCAAAGACCCCGAGGCTCGAAGTCACAAATCAATACGCCATTGCGTAGCAATCTCGCCGGGGATCGGCGCCGGCAAAACGATTGCCGCTTTCGGGATCGATCAAAACGGCGGTCGCGCAGCTTGAAATGCTCAGTGGCCGGATTTTTGTGACGTCATGCCCGCGCGCCTGCAGTTCCTTGAAAACCGCGTCGGGAATATCCGACTCCACGTTGAGCTTGTTGAAGCCAGGAGTATGCGGCCAGAAGGAACCGTAGAAGTGAAGTGTCTGAACGCGGGGCCATTCGAATGCTTGATGAAGGTTCGGATACCAGTCGGACCAGAATTCCACCACATTGAGAAACGCTTGAAGAATCGTCTGATCCTGATTGTCGCCGCCCGGCGTTCCAATCGCCATAAACGGCTGGCCGTTTCGCAACACGATGCTCGGAGTCAGCGTGTATCGCGGACGCGCGCGGGGACGCAATTGCGCTGCGCGCGTTTTATCGAGCCAGAACTGTTCTCCGCGCACGCTCATTCCAATGCCGGTTTGCCCGAGAATCACCGCGCCCGGCACCCATCCCCCGCTGGGCGTACTGTCGAAGATGTTGCCGTCTTTGTCGATGATCGAAATATGAGTTGTATCTTTGACTGTGCCGCGCAGAGGCTCAGCGTTGGGCACGGGCGCTCCGGGTTTTGCGGCATCGTGAAGATTGGCCACCCAGTATTTCCATTCCTTAACCTTCGAATCGAAGCGCAGCGGATCCCCCGCAACGAAATCGTGCGACGCGTGTTTCGGATCGATGAGCTTTGCGCGTTCCTTCGCATACGCCTTCGATAACAATCCTTCACCGGGCGTTTGAACAAATGCAGGATCGCCGTAGTAGGTGTCGCGGTCCGCATAAGCTAATTTCAGGGACTCGATGACAGTGTGAATGTAATCAGCGCTGTTGCGCTTCATCGCTTTCAAATCGAATTGTTCGAGAATGTTCAACGCTTCGAGAAGAGTCGGACCCTGGCTGCCGAAAGAATGTTTGTAAACCTGGTAGCCACGATACGTCGTCATTGCGGGATCTTCGACTTTCGCAAAGAACTCTGAAAAATCGCTGAGATCGAACGGCGCCTGATGCTGCTTGAGAAACCCCACCATCTCCTCCGCGATATCCCCTTTGTAGAAGCGGTCACGCGCGGCTTCGATACCCGCCGCGCGGCCTTTGCCGGCATTGGCGCGTTCCGCCTCGACCATCCGCGTGAGGGTGCGTGCAAGAGTGGGAAGCTTGATGGTTTCACCGGGCTTGTACATGGAACGATCCGGCTTAAGCCAGTACGCCTGATTGTCGGGCCATTTTTCGAAGAACTTCAGATTTCCCTGAATCGCCTGCGCGGTTCGAGGTCTCATCGGGAAGCCTTGCTGCGCATATTCGATGGCTCTTGCTGAAACGGTTTCAAAATTCATCGTGCCCCAGCGTTCGAGAACCGTGAGTGCGGCATGGAGCGCGCCCGGAACAACGGCAGGATCGAGGCCGGCGCCATCGAGGTCCTTGTTGTGCGCGACGTACCAGTCGATGCTTGCGGCTTTCGGCGCCCAACCCTGCCCGACAATCGAGGTCACTTTGCCGTCACGCTTTGGATAAACCAGAACCAGGGCTTCTCCGCCGAGGCTGTAAAGATCCTGTTCGACGACACCACCCACGAGCAGCGCCGCAACTCCCGCATCGAATGCATTGCCTCCCCGCTGCAGAATCTCCATCGCAGCCGCGGATGTGAGCGGATGTCCCGCCGACACTCCCGCGTTTCTTCCCATGACCGGCGGACGCTGTGCCGCGGGTGTTTGTTGTATAGCAGCAACGGCGACGATAAGACTCAAAACTACAGCCATCATCAGCTTGCGCATGGTGCACTCCCGGGTTTTGATTTCGAGAGACTACGACATCTAAGAACGATTTGTAAGCTGGAAGATTCCGCAAATCTCATATTCGAAACACGGATGCCTCAGGTATGTTGATGCCTACATGCAGGAGGCCCTTCATGCAGGTTTTCCCCATCGAGCCCGGCAGTTTCAAAGCGGCGTGGCTGGTTGTGCCCGTCGGACTGATCCTGTTAATCACGTTTCTCGTTCTGGTTTTGTCGCTTCGTGGCGCGAAAAGCGCCCGGTTCGAAATCTCACCGGAAGGGCTGCGGCTTAGCGGCGACTTTTACGGCCGGATGATTCCCGCTTCTTCGTTGCGCGGAGGCGCCGCGCAACGAATTGATTTCCGGATCACGACCGAATACGAGCCGGTTACCAAGACGATGGGCACTTCGGTAGGCGGTTATCGCGCCGGCTGGTTTCGCCTGCGCAACGGAGAAAAAGCGCTCCTGTATCTGACCGATCCCTCACGCACCGTGTACATTCCAACTCGCGAAGGCTATTCCGTCATCCTCAGCCCTCACGAACCTGACGCGTTCCTCTTCGCCTTGAGAGCGATTGCACCATCGCCATAAATTCAAAATATCAACGGTAGAGCGCACGCCGAACAGCGAGGCCTCTTTGAACGCCAGAAACGTTGGAAAATCAGGGCAGCCGTGTAAACAAAACCGACGCCTAATGGGCACACGCGGATCGATCACAACCACCGGGTTAATTAAACGGCTCCACCATCGGAAGTGGTAGCTCACGATAACGACATTTCAAGATTTCCGATTTTTTCGGTTTTCCGAATACGACACCTGTTCATAAAGGAAAAGAAGTCTGCTAACCTAGCGCGCTCACTAGGCTTTTCAACAGGCATGGATTGGCAGACAGATACTCCGCCTCGTTTAGGAAGAACGGGTGATGGTATTGCGAAGATTCGGAACGGCTGCAGCATTCATTCTTACATTCGGGACTCTGTGTGGCTACTCGCAGTCCACGCCATCGATCTCGGCTGTCCTTCCTAATGCCGGAACGCTCGGCGCTACCGCTCAACCCGCAACAATAAAAGGAACGAATCTGACCGGGGCAACCGGTGTGAGTTTCAGCGGGAGCGGAGTCACCGCGACTATCGACACAACGCAGACGGCTACAGCCACGTTGCTTCCAATATCCATCACGATCGCCGCAAACGCAGCGCCGGGACTGCGGACAATAACGGTGACAACTGCGAACGGAACATCACAACCGTTCGGCAGCTTTGTGGTCACCAGCAATCCCGTGCCGGGAATCAACGTGGTCAGCAAGAGGATCACGGGAAACAATCTTTCAGGAGTGATACCAGACATTGCGCCGTTTTACGGAGGCCCGTTCCCATTAACGGTCAATGGCCGGAACTTCGATGCGGCATCGCGCGTGATGATGAATGGAACGCCGTTGAACACGACCGTCAACAGCGACAGCGTTCTAACAGCGATTGTCCCCACTTCGATGTTGCCGGTGGCAGGCGCGGCGGAGATCACCGTAGCCACGACTGCGAATATCTCTGGAAGCCTTCACGTGGATGTTGTTGTCGACAGCGATGTGGCTTTTCGCGGTTATCAGGTGACTTTGGTTTACGACACTCACGTCCTTGCAGCCTACGACAAGAATGCGACGGGAGGCAGCGTTGCCGGATTCACGGACAAACCCACGACGGTAAACACGAACATACCGGGAAAGGTCATTCTCAACTCGTTTACGACAACAACACCGATTTCCGGAACAGGCCTGGTCATTGCGAGTTTCACATTTACTCCGCTCACAAGCGGAACGACCACGGTGAGTTTGAGTACGGATGAGGGAGATACCTATGTAACCGATTATATTGGAAACTATGTCCCCACAGCTCATATCGCGGTAAACCCCACAAGTCTCACCGCAACGCCCGCATCCTTTGTTTCCAACAGCGTGAGTCTCAAAGTAGCCGAACACGGCGATATCAACCTTAATCGTGACGTTAACATCGGAGACGCCCTTGTTGTCGCCTTAAGTGTGGGCCTGGCGCTTAACGAACCGCCGCTTCCGGCTTCAGTTGGCGATATCAATCTCAACGGCGCCGTCAACATCGGTGACGCCCTGGTTCTCGCTTTGTATTCGGGCCGGGTCAACCCGAATCTTCCTGCGCCGCAGATAACCGGCGTTACGCCGAGTCCCGTGGCGCGTGGAGACACGCTGACGATCACGGGCTCGGGTCTTGGATCGCGGCCGGAAGATGTTCGAGTCGGCTTCACAACGTCCGGAAGGATGGAACGTGTTGTACCCACGCTGGTGTCTCCAACATCGGTGACGGTCACGGTTCCGAACACTGCGGTCAGCGGCCCCATCCAGCTCTTCCGAAGCGACGCCCCGATGGGAAGTTCTCAATTCCCTCTGACCGTCAGCGGAACGGCGAACGGAATCATGCTGAGCGCCGTGAATCCGTATTTCCAGGTGCCGGCTGCAACTTCCATCACCCTGTCAGGGGCCGGGTTCGACGCCACAGCAGCCAATAACAGCGTGCGATTCCGGGCGGCATCCGGGGTCGTGGAGGGCACGGTAACGGCCGCGACGGCGACATCGCTGACGGTAACGGTTCCGTCTGCTGCTCTTTGCGGCGGTGTCACTGTGACGGCTGGTGGTATGACGAGTAATGCAAAGCCCATTGTGATCGCCGCTACCACCTGTCCCGTCTTGATTACAGGATTGCTTGGCGACCCTGCGCCGGGCCAGGTTGTGGTACTCGAAGGCACCGGCTTTAATGTGCTCCGGCCTCGCGATAACGTCGTCTCCTTTGGAACCGCTTCCGGAAGTTTTTCAGCGCCGGTTTTGCAATCAGGCGCGACTCAACTTCATCTGTGGATCATCGGCGACAATGCGACCGACGTCAGTCTCACGAACAGCTCAGGATCCACCACATTGCCCCTCGGGCCAACCGGCCCTTTGTCTGTTTCGATTACAGCGCCTGCCGGCGGCGCAAGCGTCAGGGGAACAACAACCGTCGCTGCGACCGCGAGTTCCACCGCTGTTGGAGTTCAGTTCAAATTGGATGGCGGCAATCTCGGCGCGGAAGACACATCCGCGCCATTCACAGCCGTATTCGACACGACACTTGTTGGCGGCGGCGCTCACACCTTGACTGCCGTCGCTCGAGATGCAGCGGGCAACACGGCGACTGCAACAGCCGTCACCGTGACTGTCGACAATACAACGCCGACAGTCTCGGTAACGTCCCCTGCCGGCGGAACCACAATCACTGGAACCGTCAGTGTCAACGCAACGGCGGGGGATAACATCGGCGTGGTTGGAGTTCAATTCCAGTCCGATGGTGTCAACATCGGGGCTGAGGACACAAGCGCGCCTTATTCCGTTTCGTGGGACACCAGGACTACAGGCAGCGGATCTCATAACATCACTGCAATTGCGCGGGATGCCGCGGGGAATACGACAACGTCAGCGGTGATTTCGGTCACAGTAGATAACGTTGCGCCGAGCGTATCGATCACAGCCCCAACCGGAAATTCAAACATCAGCGGAACCGTCACCGTTACCGCCACAGCCACGGATAACAACAGCGTTGCCGGGATTCAGTTCCTGCTCGATGGAAATAATCTCGGAACTGAGGACACAAGCGCGCCCTACTCCGTTTCCTGGAACACAACCACCGTCACCGGCGGCACACACGTTCTCGCTGCCATTGCGCGTGATGCGGTGGGCAACACCACCCGATCGGCGGACGTCACCGTGACGGTCGATAACGTTGCTCCTACCGTTACAATGACGGCGCCGGCGGCAAATGCCACAGTGAGCGGCTCGAATGTCACCGTCTCCGCTGCCGCATCGGATGATGTGGGTATAGCGGGAGTGCAATTCCAACTGGATGGCGTGAATCTCCTAGCCGAAGACACGGCCAATCCTTATTCGATTTCCTGGAACACGACAACCGCTACAGACGGAACTCATACGCTCCGCGCCGTCGCGCGCGACGCAGCGGGTAATACGACGACATCTGCCGGTGTCACGGTGACCGTCAGCAATTCGGCTGCAAATGTTTCGATGACGGCGCCGGCGGCAAACGCAAAAATCCGCGGGACAATAACCGTTTCTGCAAACGCGACCAGCGCCAATGGTGTTGCGGGAGTTCAGTTCCAGGTGGATGGAAGCAACCTGGGCACAGAAGATACAACCGCTCCATATTCCGTCTCGTGGGATACCACAACTGCGAACGGCGGAACGCATACGCTGAAGGCGATTGTTCGCGACACTATCGGCAATACGTCGTTCGTTACGATCACCGTCACCGTGGACAACACAGCTCCCTCGGTCTCGATGACAGCGCCATCCGCGAATGCGTCCGTGCATGGAACAACCGTCACGGTGTCGGCCAATGCAACCGACGAGACGGACGTGGCGGGCGTTCAGTTCCAGCTCGACGGCTCGAACCTCGCTGCCGAGGTCACGACTTCTCCATATTCCATTTCGTGGGATACGACTTCCGCAAGCAATGGAACGCACTTGTTGAGAGCAGTGGCTCGAGACAGCGCGGGTAATTCGACAACAAGTTCGACCGTGAGCGTTACGGTGGATAATTCTGCGCCCACTGTTTCAATTACCACTCCAGCCGCGAATGCAGTCTTGAGGGCAACCGTAACGGTAACGGCCGCCGCATCCGACAATGTTGCCGTCGCGGGCATTCAGTTCCAACTGGACGGAGCCAATCTTGGGATCGAGGCAACGACGCCTCCTTCGATCAGTTGGGACACCACCACGGCCACGAATGCGACGCACACCCTGCGCGCGATTGCCCGCGACGCTGCCGGCAACACGACAACGTCGGCGAGCGTGAGCGTCGTTGTGGATAATGCCGCGCCGGCGGTTTCATTGACGGCTCCGGCCGCGAACGCAATCGTAAGCGGCGCGTCGGTTACAGTTTCGGCAAGTGCTTCCGACAATAACAGCGTTGCGGGCGTGCAATTCCAGTTGGACGGCGTCAACCTCGGGGCGGAAGACACAACAGCGCCCTATTCCGTAACGTGGGATACGACGTCGTCAACCAGCGGGGCTCACATATTGAAAGCCATCGCTCGCGACGCGGCAGGAAACACAACAACGTCTGCGGCTATTTCAGTTACCGTCGACAACGCGGCTCCAACCGTTTCCATCAGCGCGCCGACAAATGGCTCCACCGTCACCGGGACGGTCATCGTTTCCGCAAATGCAAGTGACGACGTCTCCGTGAGCGGTGTTCAGTTCAAACTCGACGGAAACAATCTGAGCAGCGAAGACACAACCGCTCCGTATTCCGTTTCGTGGAACACAACAAGTGCAACGGACGGCACACATACATTGAGCGCAGTAGCACGCGACGCCGCAGGTCATACGACAACATCCGCGTCGATCTCGGTCACCGTGAACAACAGTCCATTTTCCGTCGTGGTCACGGCTCCATCCGCAAATGCGACAGTGACTGGATCGGTTACTGTGAGCGCCACCGCCTCGGGCGCCGCCGGAGTTCAATTCCAGCTCGACGGAAACAATCTGGGAAGTGAACGCACGTCCTTGCCGTATTCCATTACCTGGAACACCACATCGTTCGCCGACGGTACGCATACGCTCAGGGCGATCGCGCGCGACCCAATGAACCAGACGACGACTTCGGCAGGTGTCACTGTTATTGTCGATAACACGCCCCCTACAGTCTCCATATCGTCTCCGTCAGCGAGCGCTGTCGTAAGTGGATCAACAGTAACGGTAACCGCGAACGCAAACGACAACATCGCCTTGGCCGGCGTTCAATTCCAACTCGACGGTGTCAATCTCGGTGCGGAGGATACGACGGCGCCCTACTCGGTCTCATGGAATACCACGAGCGCCATGGATGGAAGCCATACGCTGAAGGCCATCGCCCGGGATGGCGCCGGCCTGACAACATCATCGTTGAACGTTGTCGTGACCGTGGACAACACAGCACCCACGGTTTCGATGACGGCGCCCGCAAGCAACGCGGTGGTGACAGGTACAGCCGTTGTGGTTTCCGCAACTGCAAGCGATAACTCTTCGATCGCCGGTGTTCAATTCCAGTTGGATGGCGTGAACCTCGACATGGAAGACACCATCGCTCCGTATTCGATCACCTGGAATACAACAACGACGACCGAAGGATCGCACACGCTCAAAGCTGTTGCGCGCGATGCCGCCGGCTTGACCGCGAATTCATTGAGCGTCGTCGTCACCGTGGACAATACGGCGCCCACTGTTTCAATGACTGCGCCGGCAGTGAATGCTGTTGTCAGCGGGACGGCAGTCACTCTGTCCGCCAACGCAGCCGACAATGTGGGAATCGCCGGAGTGCAATTTGTTATGGATAGCACCAATATCGGCGCGGAAGACACAACGGCGCCGTATTCGGTGACATGGAATACGACTACATTCGCCGATGGGAATCACTCCGTGAAGGCGATTGCTCGGGACCTCGCGGGCAAAACAACGACTTCCGCTGGTATCGCCGTCTCCATCGACAACACAGCGCCGACCGTATCGATCACGTTCCCGGCGCCGAGCTCAACTGTTACCGGAACCGGTGTGACGGTTTCCGCGAACGCGAACGACAGTGTTGGAATCGCTGGAGTGCAGTTCCAGCTCGATGGCGTCAATCTGGGAACAGAAGACACATCGGCGCCGTACTCCATATCCTGGGATACGACCACGGCAAGCGCGGGTACCCACATGTTAGGGGCGATTGCCCGGGATACCGCGGGCAACCGGACGACGGTCACGATCCCGGTTACGGTGGACAACGCAGCGCCGACGGTATCCATTACGTCGCCGCTTCCGAATACCAGTGTGGGCGGAACGGCCCTTGTGGTTTCTGCAAGTGCTTCGGATGCGAGCGGAGTTGCGGGAGTGCAATTCCAACTGGATGGCGTCAACCTCGGAGCTGAAGACGTCACGGCGCCGTTTTCCGTCGTGTGGGATACCACAGCAGCGATGGCCGGCGCGCACACTCTGCGCGCGATCGCCCGGGACGCTGTGGGCAATACGGCCACATCAGCAAGCATCACGGTAACCGTGGATAACACCGCGCCAACTGTTTCTCTGACTGCCCCGGCTCCCAGCGCGATAGTGAGCGGCGCCGCGGTCACAGTCTCGGCCGGCGCCTCCGATAACATCGGGATCGCCGGAGTGCAATTCCAACTGGACGGCGCCAGCCTTGGAGCGGAAGACACAACGGCGCCCTATTCGGTCTCGTGGAACTCGACCACAGCCACGTGCGGCAATCACACGCTGGCAGCAGTGGCACGAGACGTCTCGGGGAATACGGCGATTTCCGCGACGGTTTCGGTGACCGTCGACAATTGCGCGCCTACTGTTTCGTTTACGCTGCCTGCAGCAAGCGCTTTCCTCAGTGGAACCGTGACGGTTTCTGCAACTGCGGCCGACGGCGTGGGCGTTGCCGGCGTGCAGTTCGAACTCGACGGCGCCAATCTCGGCGCCGAAGACACCACGTCGCCTTTCTCCGTAACGTGGAACACAACCGCGTCGACGAATGGGGCACATACTCTAAAGGCGACCGCGCGCGACGCCGTCGGTAATAACGCTTCGACCACGATTACCGTCACCGTGGACAATGTCGCGCCGTCGGTTTCGATCACAGCGCCGGCCTCAGGTTCAATCGTGAGAGGAACTGTCACCGTGACCTCCAGCGCGAGCGACAACAGCGGCATTGCCGGCGTTCAATTCCAGTTGGATGGCGCCAATCTCGGATCGGAAGTGACGGCGCTGCCGTACTCGATCTCGTGGAATACGACTTCAGCCGGCACCGGCTCTCACATGTTGTCCGCAATCGCGCGCGACTTCGCCGGCAACATCAACTCGGCAACGATTGCCGTTTCGGTGGACAACTCGGCGCCGACGGTTTCGATCTCGAGTCCGGCAGCCAATGCGCTCGTTGCAGGAACGATTACCGTTTCAGCGACAGCCGGCGACAATCTCGGCGTCAGCGGCGTTCAATTCCAGTTGGATGGCGCAAACCTCGGTAGCGAAGACACGTCATCTCCGTTTTCAATCTCATGGAATACCGCGACAGCTTCAAGCGGATCGCACACATTGACCGCCATAGCACGTGATGCCGCGGGGAACTCGACGACTTCCAATCCCATCGCGGTCACCGTGGACAATGTCGCTCCGACCGTTTCCATGACGTCGCCTTCTGCCAACGCCACCGTCAGCGGAACGGCCGTCATTGTCTCAGCGAACGCGAGCGACAATATCGGAGTCCTTGGAGTTCAATTCTATCTCGATGGAATGCCTTTGGGAGCGGAAGATACGACGGCTCCATATTCGACGATCTGGAACACAACAACCGCGGCGAGAGGAACTCACACACTAACGGCAGTCGCGCGCGATGGCGTCGGCTTCCAGACAACCTCGGCTGCCATTACGGTCACGGTCGCACTGATTCCGACCGTGTCTTCGATTTCGCCCAACAGCGCCACGCAGGGCTCAGTCATTCAGGCAACCATCACAGGAACCAACTTCATTACAGGCGCAACGACGGTCGCCTTCAACGGAACAGGAGTCGTCGTCAGCAGCGTGAATGTCGCGAGTTCCACATCGCTCGTTGCAACGATCCAGGTATCGGGCGCATCCGGAGGGCGAACGGTCTCCGTGACAACAGCGGACGGCACCAGCGGGACCGTGGCTTTCACGATCAACTCGAACACCGTGTCACAGGCTTCGGCTCTGAATGTAACGACGCCTTACGGTGTAGCCGGCACGACAGGCTCCCTGGATGCCAACGGCACCTCGGCCCGCTTCGGTCAGCCATATATGCTCGCTGGTGATGCAACGAACCTGTACCTGACGGAATACACAGCGAACACGATCCGCAAAATCACCCTGGCTACGGGTGATGTTTCAACGCTTGCAGGCCTCAGCGGCAGTGCAGGAGCGAATGTCGACGGAACCGGGACGGCCGCGCGGTTCAATAGTCCAAGAGGCGTCTGGTCTGATGGGCAGAGTCTCTATGTCGCAGACAGCTTTAACTACACGATTCGTAAAATCGTCATTGCGACCGGCGCAGTGACAACGATCGCCGGGCAGGCCGGTACATCAGGTTCAACGGATGCCACCGGAACGGCCGCGACGTTCAACATACCGAACGGCATCTGGGGCGACGGAGTCAATCTGTATATTTCCGAGGGTGGCGGTAACCGCATTCGGAAACTCAACCTGTCGACGCTCGCTGTGACAACGGTTGCGGGAGGAACATCAGGGTACGTCGACGCAACTGGAACCAATGCACGCTTCGCTCAGCCTTATGGCGTGTGGGGCGACGGGACGAACCTCTACATCGCGGACAACGGCAACCAGAAAATCCGCAAGATGGACCTCGGGACAACTGTCGTGACAACCGTGTCGGCCACCGCCCTTCCCTCACCCTTCGGCTTGTGGGGCGACGGTCTGAATCTTTACATCGCCGACTCGTATACGGTTGACAGCCTCTCGATCGCTTCGAATGGAATCTCGTCTGTCGCCGGTCTGAGCGGGAGCTATGGATCTTCCGACGGTTTGGGCACGCAGGCTCTGTTCTTTGGTCCAACCGGGGTCTGGGGAGACGGCACGAGCGTGTATGTCACGGATCAATTCAATCACACGGTACGCAAACTCGCCGTGGCGCCATTGCCCACCGTCTCATCGATTTCGCCGTCATCGGCCGAACAAAGCGCATCGATTCAAGTAACGGTAACGGGAACGAACTTCTACTCCGGCTACACGACGGTGAATATAAGCGGTTCCGGCGTTTCCAGCAGCAATGTGAACGTGACCGGTTCGACGTCGTTAACAACGACTCTCACGGTTCTCGCGACGGCGGCAACAGGAACGCGAACGGTAACAATCACAACTCCGGGCGGTACGAGCACGACAAGCGTCAACTTCACCGTCCTGAGCGGAACGGCCCCGATGGTTTCGATTACATCTCCAGCCAACAATTCGTATCTGGCGGTAACGACCGTTACTTTGACCGCCACCGCCAGCGACAACGTCGGCGTGGCCGGTGTGCAATTCAGGTTGAACGGTGTTACCGATATCGGCGCCGAGGTGACATCGTCTCCGTACCAGGTCTCGTGGAACACGGCCACCGTGAATCAGGGCACTCATTCCCTGACGGCGATAGCGCGTGATGCGGCAGGCCACTCCACGACTTCAGCGGCGGTCACCGTGACCGTGGATGGCACCGGGCCGACAGTCACAGTAACAGCGCCGACGTCGGCAACGACAGTAAGCGGAACATCCGTGACTGTTTCCGCGAATGCCTCCGACTCATCGGGCGTCGCCGGCGTTCAATTCCAGCTCAACGGCGTGAATCTCGGAACGGAGGCTACATCCTCGCCGTATTCCATCTCGTGGAATACGACCACGGTTGTCAATGGAACCTACACGCTGACGGCGGTGGCTCGTGACACCGTGGGCAACACCACGACATCGACTGCAACAACGGTCACTGTAGAGAATGCGCCAGCCTTACAGTGGGTGCGCCAATTCGGCACGAACCTTGAAGACGACGGCACGGTTTCGACCATTGACTCCACAGGAGTCTATAAAGCCGGACGAACTGTGGGGACATTTTCGGGACAGACGAGTTCCAACCTTGATGATGGATTCATCCGTAAATACGACTTCAACGGAAACGAATTATGGACACGCCAGTTCGGCAGCCGGGATCCTAATGGTTACTATGCCGAAGACTATGTTTTCGGAATCGCGTCGGATTCGAGCAACGTTTATGTCGCCGGCCGGGCCACGACTTCAGACGGCAGCTACGTCGCCAGCTATCCCTTTCTCCGAAAATATGATTCGAACGGCAACCTGATATGGACTCGAGAATTCTGGTTGAACTACGGGCAATATAGTTTTGATCCGTACGATTTCTACTATGACGAAAGCGCTAACGGCGTTGCTGTCGATTCCGCGGGCAATGTGTATCTATCGGGCTACTTCGTCAATCAGTCAGGCAGCACCGGATCTTACGATGGCTTTATTCGCAAGTACGACACCTACGGGAATGTCTCATGGACATACACCTACGGCACGCTGAACAGTGATTTCGGCGATAAGATCGCTACCAACGGTACCTATGTGTACGCCTCGGGCATCACCGACGGCACGTTCTCAGGACAAACTTCATCGGGCTATACCGACGGTTTCATCATCAAGCTCGACGTCAACGGCGGCTACTATTGGACCCGTCAATTCGGTTCATCATTAAGTGATTATTTCGGTCCGATCGCCGTGACTTCGGACGGCGGCGCCGTCGTGGCGGGAAAGACGTACGCAGCCTTCTCAGGACAAACCTTTGCGGGAGGCGCGGACACCATCGTCCTCAAATATGACGCGTCCGGCAATCGAGTCCAGGCATGGACGAATCAATTCGGCACATCTGCCGATGACGTACCCACGGGTCTTGCAACGGATAGCTCCGGCGTCTATCTTTCGGGCTTTACCAGCGGAACGCTCTCCGGACAAACCAGCGCAGGCAGCACCGATGCCTTCCTTCGGAAATATGATCTGAACGGGAATGTCCTCTGGACCAAACAATTCGGTACCAGCGGTTCCGATGTTGCGAATTCCGTCTCTGTCAACACAACCGGCACATACGTGGGTGGTACGACGGGCGGCGTGTTCTCCGGCGAGACTGCTCTTGGGGGAAATGACGCATTTCTGGCGCGCTTTGGCGGCACGACCAGCGGCACGATTACGACAGTGGCGGGCACAGGCGCCGATGGCACAACCGGGGACGGCGGCTCAGCCCTGAACGCGCCAATCGGTTCGGCAACGGGAATCGCTGTAGATTCTTCCGGAAACATTTACATCGCCGATTACTCGAACAACAAAGTCCGCAAAGTGACTCCGTCCGGAATTATCAGCACGGTGGCCGGCACGGGCACCCAGGGATATTCCGGAGACGGCGGTGCCGCTACGAGCGCAACGCTTTATCACCCTCATGGCCTTGCTGTCGACACCGCGGGGAATCTCTACATTGCGGACAGCGGAAATCTGGTTATCCGTAAAGTCAACACGTCGGGAATTATCAGCACGGTGGCCGGCAGTCATCTAAGCGGGAACACCGGCGATGGGGGTGCGGCGACTTCAGCGAAATTCCTGGCGCCTTACACGATTGCCGTGGACTCGTCGGGCAATCTGTTCATTTCAGACTTCAACGACAACCGGATCCGGAAGGTCAACACATCGGGGATTATCAGCGCGTATGCCGGTAGTGGAACTTTCGGTTTCAGCGGAGACGGTGGAGCTGCAACTTCTGCAAAAATCGCTGAACCGCTGTATATCGCTTTGGATTCATCCGGAAATCTCTACATCGCGGATTACTACAATAATCGCATCCGAAAAGTGACGACTGCCGGAGTTATCAGCACCGTGGCGGGGAATGGAAACCAGGGTTATAACGGAGACGGCATTGCCGCAACCTCCGCCTCAATTTGGCTTCCATGGAGTGTTCGCGTCGACAGTTCGGGCAATATCTACATCACCGATACGTACAACAATCGCATTCGCAAAGTATCCTCGAGCGGAATCATCACGACGGTCGTCGGAACAGGAACAGGTTCCTTCAGCGGAGATACCGGCCAGGCGATCAACGCAACCCTCTCGACGCCAGTGGACCTGGCATTTGACGCAGCGGGAAATCTATACATTGACGACAACGGGAATAAGAGAGTCCGGAAAGTAACCTTGTCGATCTCGTCGTCACAGTAACGCAGGCGATCTCGAGTTTGTTGTATGTACGGTAGATGCCGGATCAAGTATGTCGCGGGCTTTATGCCCGCGTCAGGACCCGAACGCGGGCATAAAGCCCGCGACTACATAAGCAAACGAAGCTCGGTGGGCTTGTATCCCGGGAACACCTGATCGGCTTTCTGGCCGAGGTGACGGCTCACGAGTTCCCCAAGCACATCGCGGAAATCGGTAGTGACGGCGAGGTCACGCTTCTCGAAAAGCTGCTCGTTCTCGAGGCCGGGCCAACGGCCGTAGATTTTTCCGCCCTGGACAGGGCCGCCGAGAACCATCATGACGTTGCCATGCCCGTGGTCGGTGCCGGCATTGCCGTCCTCGCGGGCAGTGCGTCCAAACTCGGACATCGTGACGAGAACAATGTCCTCCATCCGGTCGCCCATGTCGCGGGCGAAAGCGGCAAGGGAATTCCCGAACTGCTGAAGCAGATTCGTCAACTGGGGAGCTTCATTACTGTGATGGTCCCATCCACCGATATCGGCGAACGCCGCTTCAACTCCGGCATTCGCTTTTATGAGTCGGGCGATCTGCCGAAGCGCAATTCCGAATTCACCCGTGTACTGGGCGCCATTCGCCGGCGTGTACGGCTGCTTGTTGATGGATTCGATCATCTTCAATGCTTCGAACGTTCCTTTTCCCGGCGCCTGGAGCTGCGCGTCTCCGGTTGATGAATACATGCTCGCGAGGATGCTCGCGGCATTCTGATTCTGAACCTGAAACTGCTGCAGATCGCTGACGGCAACGGCTCCACGATTTCCCCGAAGCGTACGCGGCATCTTCGCTCCCATGGCAACCGCGCGAAGCGGCGAAATTCCTGCCGTGAAAGGAGGAAGCGCGCGATTCATCCAGCCATCATCGGTGGTTTTTCCCGGCGTACCCGACTCCATTTGATCCTGCGCCTCGAAGTGCGATCTGTTCGGATCCGGCGAGCCTGCCGCATGGACAATCGCAAGACGCCCGCTGTCCCAAAGAGGCTTCAACGACTGCAGTGAGGGATGCAACCCGAACTGCCCGTCGAGATCGATCGCCCCGTTCGCTTTGCCCGGTTGCGGCACCGCAATCGTCGGCCGCATTTCGTAGTAACGTTTCTCGAAAAACGGCACAACGATGTTGAGCCCATCCGCAGCGCCGCGCTGAAAAATCGCGATGAGGATTTTGCGTTTGCTCTCGCCTTGTGCGGCAGCGCGCGCAAGCCAGGAAGGCGCTACACCGAGTCCGGCCACGGCAATTGCGGATGAACGAAGAAAATAACGTCGTGTAAGCACGGCTACCTCCTTTGAAACTCCGGCGAACTCATCACCAGCGTGGACAGCAGTGATGGAGTTGCCTCTTTGTCCTGGATGCCTTTATCGATCGATGACAGCATCGATGCGGACGGGGTGGTCCCCATCAGTTCGGCGGCCACGATGGATGGCGTTTTGAAATTGAATCGGCTCATATCCACCTTCACTCCGGCGATCTGACCCGATGCCAGAGCTGTGGCGAAATTCACGCGGCCCAGAATGCCCGCGGTGCTGGCCCAGCCTTCGCCGGTGTTCGGATATCCCGTCGGCTCGACCTTCCCGTACAGCGGCTCGCCAAGATCCGCGATCCGCTGGGCCAGCGCGAACGTGTCCGTTGTTTCCGCATTCAACGCGCGCGCCGCGCTGACAACGATCTCCAGAGGCGACTTCAGCTTCGCCTGCCATGCGCCTTCGGAGAAAAACTCAGTGGAATTGAACATCGTCTGGAGTACGGCGCGGAGATCGCCGTCGGTTTTTGTAAATGTGGCAGCCATCCGGTCGACCAGAGACTGTGGAGGATCGTCGGCGACAAACCGCTGTGCCAGTTCCTTCGAGATGAACTTCGCAGTAGACGGATGGTGCGCGAGAATGTCGATCACATCCAGGCCGTCCTGCTCACCGTTTCCGGCCGGCAGAGTGTGGCCAAGAACCACCTTCTCTTTTCGATCGTGCGAAGCAGGATTGAATTGAAACTCGGCGTATTTGTTCGGATCGTAAATCGTCCAACCGGAGAACGCCCGGGCCACAGCGATCACATCATCCTGCGTGTATCCTCCGTTCACACCGAGCGTGTGAAGTTCCATTAATTCGCGGCCATAGTTTTCGTTGAGGCCGGGCCGCCGGAAATTCACCGGCTGCGGAACAGGAAAGTCGTCGCGAGGAACCTGCGATTGCCAGTTGTCCAGGTAGTAGAGCATTGCCGGATGATGCGCGGTCGCAAGCAGCATGTCTTTGAAATGGCCGAAGACATAAGGACGAATCGCGTCACGTTCGTAGCTGGTCAGCATGGCCCGGTCCGGCCCTTTGCCGTTGTATACATTGAAGTGATTGATCCAGAAATCGACCAGCACTTCCTGCAATTGGCGGTTTGAATACAACGCGCGATATAACTTGTTCGCGATCAAATCGGCATTCACCAGTTCCTGAGGCTGCCTGGCCCCCATTGCTTCACGCCGCAGATCAGGGAGATCCGACAGGGCTTGCGGCGGCAGCGCTCGAACGACCTGCTTGCGTTTTTCAGGATCGAGAGAGCTGATGAGCGCGCGCTTTTCTTCCACAGTTCCACGGTTCGCGATGCGGATCTGGTCCTGTGAAAGCAACTCATTCAGAGGCGGCATGAGTTTTCTGAATTCTTTCTGACGTTCTTCGTTTTCGGCCTGGCGTACTTTCGCTGCTTCCTGCCTGAATTCCTCGGGCAATCCATCCAGAGCCTGGGGCGCCGCGGCTGCGAGAATCAAACGGCGGGTCTCAGGCGCCATGGAATTCAACAATGCCTTGCGCTCTTCGACCGTACCTTGAAAAAGCGTCGTTGTCTGGATCGGAGTCAGCGACTGCATCGCGACAACGGAAGGCGGCCTGTACTGAATGATCCCAAGCGGTGCCTGAGGATATTTCTCCAGGACCTGGTACATCGAAAGTTGCAGTGTCTCAAACGGCTTCAGTTTCTCGTCGAGCACCGGATTTTCGCTGATGCGCTCCGGATGCAACTGCAAATCGATCCATTTCTCGAGTCCCATTCGACGCACCTGATCGATGTCTCCAGGCCGCGGCCCGAACGTCAAACGATTTACGGCATGCACGATTTGCCTGTCGATCGGCAGCTTCAGGTCGTAGCGGCCGGACGCGCTGAGAAGGACTGGGAGTGCGACGCCGAGCAAAAACAATGAACGTTTCATACGGGTCTTCCTTTCGACGTGGTTTCCTTATTCTCCGTGATATAAATGGACGCCCACAAGGTGAAACGCGTTTAAGGTTTTTTTGAGGAGGCCCCCGCATGGCACGTTCGATCCGAATATTGTTGCTTTTATTCATCCTGCAGCAGGTGTCGATGGCCCAAAAACAGGCCAGAAAGCCGGCCGCGGCGCCGGTGCCAACGGCACAGAAGATCGATGAAGAATACACCGCGAAAATCCGCGAGTATCTTCAGGATCCCCGAATCAGCACCGAGCTCGTGGATCACCTTCCGTCATCGGACACGGTTCCCACTCCTTTGAAATTCTTCGGACGCATTCCCGGGACTCCGGGCGAACTGACGTATGCGAAAGACATCTATCGGTATTACGACGCGCTCGACAAGGCTTCAGAACGCGCCGTGATGTGGAACATCGGAAAGACCGAAGAGGGACGGGATATGGTGGTCCTGGCAATCGCCGATGAAGCGACGATTAAACAGCTCGACCGTTATAAAGGCATGCTGGCCTCGCTGACCGATCCACGCAAGACAACCGAAGAACAGGCGCGGCAGATCATCGGAACGGGAAAGCCGATTTACTGGATCGCGAGCGGCATCCACTCACCGGAGACAGGCGGGCCGGAAATGCTCATCGAACTCGCGTACCGGTTGATCGTTGAAGAGACGCCGTTCATTCAGGCAATCCGCAGCAACGTGATTACTTTCATTACACCAGTCATCGAAGTCGATGGCCGGGAAAAACAAGTCGACACGTACTACTACGGAAAGAAGACCGGAAAAGCGCGTCCTCCGCTGATGTACTGGGGCAAATACGTCGCGCACGACAACAATCGCGATGGGATGGGGCAGCTTCTGCAGCTTTCGAAGAACACCACGAAAACCTTCCTGGAGTGGCATCCCACTGTCCTACACGATCTTCACGAAGCGCAGTCGTATCTCTATGCTTCAACCGGCACGGGCCCGTACAACGAACAACTCGACGCAATAACTGTGGACGAATGGTGGCTGTACGCGAAAAACGATGTGATGGAGATGACCAAACGCGGCGTGCCCGGTGTCTGGACCTACGGCTTTTACGATGGCTGGGTACCCAACTATATGTTCTTCGTCGCGCATGCGCACAACTCCATCGGGCGATTCTATGAAGTGCAGAGTTACGGCCCGGATATCGTCAATGACCTTCGCCTTCAGCCGAATGTCACGAGCCGGGAATGGTATCGGCCGAATCCCCCGCTGCCTTCGATCAAGTGGGGACCTCGAAATAATGTCAACATTCAGGAATCCGCAATTCTCTTCGCGCTGAATTACACGGCGAAAAACAAAGAAACGCTGCTTGAAAACTATTGGCTGAAAAACAAACGTTCAGTCGAAAAAGGAAAGAACGGCCCGACTTACGGCTGGATCATCCCTGCGGGCCAGCGGCGCAAGGCGGATACCGCTGACGCGATCAACGAGCTGAGGCATCAGGGCCTCGAGATCCATCGCGCTACAAACGCATTCAAGGCAGGAAGCGTTTCGGTTGCCGTGGGGGACTACATCATTCGCGGCGATCAACCGTATCGAACGCTGGCAGACATGTATTTTTCGATTCAGAACTACGCGCCCGCAAACCCGCGTCCTTACGATGATACGGGCTGGACGTTTCAGTACATGCGGAACATCAAACTCACCGCGGTGACGGACAAGAGCCTCCTGGATCAGCCGATGACCGAGCTCGTAAAAGACGCCGTGGCGCCGGGCGGCATTGAAGGGTCGGGCAGCGTTGTGGTTGTCGATCACACAACGGACAACAATCTGATGGCATTTCGTTTCAAATTTCGAGATGTCCCGATGATGGCCGCGGAAGACGACTTTGAAATGAATGGCCATAAATTCCGGGCGGGCGCGTTCATTATTCCCAATGCGGATCGTGCGCAACTGGAACCGTCGCTACAAAGTCTCGGACTGTCCGGATTTGCCGCGAGCGCGGCGCCTTCAGTGAAGACTCATGCTCTCGATATTCCTCGAATCGGATACGTTCACAGTTGGCAGCGAACCCAGGATGAAGGCTGGGTGCGCGCAGCCCTCGATGCTTACGGAGTTCCATATACATATTTCGCCGATCAAAAACTGCGCGAGGGAAATCTTCGGCAGAAATACGACGTGATTGTATTCCCGCACGTCGGCGGCAGCGCTCAGGCGCAGGTGAACGGAATTCCGAAGAACTCGCCGGAAGCGGTGCCGTACAAGAAATCGGAGCTGACGCCGAATCTGGGCTACATGGATCAGAGCGACGATATCCGCGGCGGAATGGGAATCGAGGGATTGCTCGAGCTTCAGCGATTTGTCGAGCAGGGTGGCACGCTGATCGTCGAAGGCTCTACTGCAACGATATTCCCCGAATACGGACTCACAACCGGTGTCACCGTGGAAAACCCGTCTCAACTTTTTGCGCGAGGCTCGGTCCTGCGCGGAGTGATCGCGGATAAGAAGAGTCCTCTCGCTTACGGCTACGATGAAGCGAGCCTGCCGGTTTACTTCAATCAGGATCCGGTTTTGAACGCCGGCGGAGCAGGCGGCGGGGGCGGTGCGGCGGGAGCATCGATCAGCCAGAACATCACGCCGATGGCGACCGCTTCTCAACAGCGCATTTCTCCACTGGAACCGGCGGCTGAGGAACAACGCGGTCAACGCGGCGGGGCACCCGCTGGAGCCGGTGGTGCAGGCGGACGCGGAGGCCGGGGCGGAGGTGGTGGCGGAGGCGCCGGCGGAGCGGGCGGCGGCGCTAACGCAAATCAGCCGCGGCCGCGTGTGGTTTTGCAATTCCCTGCCAATCCGAATGACATGCTGCTTTCCGGCGTACTTGTGGACGGGCAGTCACTGGCGAACCGCGCTCAGGTTGTCGATGTACCGCTCGGCCGTGGACACGTCGTGATGTATGCGATTCGTCCATTCTGGCGATGGCAGACACAGGGAACGTATTTCTTCGGGTTCAATGCCATTCTGAATTGGAACGATCTGGATGCAGGAAAGCCGGAACCGCCGAAGGAAGCCGGGCAGTAAACGCCGGGGAAGCTTCAGCCGATTCGCTTCAGGAGTTCCGCTTTCTTTGTGTCGAACTCTTCCTGCGTCAGAACGCCTTTGGTCAGCAAGTCGTGCAGTTTTTCCAGAAGGGATGTTACTTCGGCTGCGGTGACAGCCGGAGCAGTGCCGGCTTGTTTCATCGCATCCGCCATCGACTGGCCCATCGATAATCCCGCACCGAGGCTCGCGCCGATTCCGGCAGCGCCGCCTTCGTTCCCGGCCGCAATGGGAATACTTTGTGCGGTCTGGTACTGCGTCAGACGCCGCATATCGCCGAGCACATCCATTCCGATGCGTTGATCCAGGAATTTTTGAAGATCTTCCGGCAAAGAAATGTTCTGGATCTGAACCGTGTCCAGCGACAACCCATATCCATTGAACATCGTTCCCAGTTTGCTCTTCAGGCGAGCGCCGAATTCATTCTGGTTCGCGGCGAGATCGAGAAACGGAATTCCGGATTCGGCGACGATGTCGGTAATCGATGAAACGATCGTCGCTCGAAGTTGTTCGTCGAGATCATCCACAGTGTAGGCCGGCCGTGTTCCGCTGATCGTCTTATGAAATCTTGTCGGATCGGCAATCCTGTACGAGTAAATCCCGAATGCGCGCAGGCGCACTGCGCCAAATTCCTTGTCGCGGATGGTAATCGGGTTGGACGTCCCCCATTGGCGGTTGATCTGAAGCCGCGTGCTGAAAAAATAAACGTCGGACTTGAACGGCGATTCAAAAAGCTTGTCCCAGTTCGCGAGGTACGTCAGAACCGGTAACGTATGGGTTGTGAGCTTGTATTGGCCGGGGCCAAATTGATCCGCAATCCGGCCTTCATTGATGAACAGTGCGGCCTGAGATTCGCGCACCGTCAGCTGGGCGCCGTATTGAATTTCAAAATCCTGCATGGGAAAGCGGTAAGCGAGCATTCCATCCTTATCCTCGGTGTATTGGATGATGTCGATGAATTGCTTTCGGATAAAGTCTCCCAAAGCCATAACGCCTCCCTTTTATTAGCGTCGGGCCCACCGTTTACTTGAGGTTTCGCCCTATCGGGCTCACGCTTCGCGCCAGTTCAGTTCGGTACACCGCTTCGCGGCCTCATTACTGCTGGCCGGTCCCCCCACGCTACTCCTTACTTCGATAATGAGAACACATCGGAGTAGGACTGAATGCGTCCGTCTTTCACGGCCGCGACCGTCTGCTGCATCGATGCGAGAACGTTCGGCGCGCGCATGCCGCCACCGAAGCCGCCTCCGCCAAGGCCAAACGTTCGGCCTCCACCCCCGACTGAACGGATGAACGTACTTGTTGCATCGAGAGGCAGCGTCCCCACATTGCCGTAGAAATTGGTCCATCCGCCATTCTGATTTCCGTTTCCTTGAAACAGGTATTGCTCCACATTCGAAAGATAAAACGCGCTGACGGTTGCGCTGTGATCCTTGAGATATTTTCCGACCGCTCGAATGGCTTTGTCGCCGCCGAAGTCACCTGTCAGGGGAACGATCAGGTTTCGGTTTTCCAGATCGCGAAGAAACCGGTAATTGTCTTCGCTGGCCAGGTAGCTTCGCTGCTTGCCATCGAGATCGGCGGCAACCATCAAATTGAGGTAATTCGGCATTCCGCCGCCTCCTCTCCCGCGGCCCCGCGAACCCGAGTTGTAGTCGATTTCAGCGCCGAATTCACGGAAGACCCGATACACATGTTCAATGCTGACTTGATCCTCTGCCGTGAGTTGAAATTTGTGTTTCTTCAGAAGCAGATCGTTCAACTCCTCAAGATTTCTTTTGAACGTCGTGTCGTCAACCGGTTCCGCAACACTCAAGGCATCGAACAATTGATCGACAGTAGACTTATCGCTCAAACCAGCCGCGCGCTTTCGCGAAAACAAGCGCGACAGGAAGTCGGCGCGGTCATTCGACATCTCAAAGAAGGCCTTGTACATCAAATGCTCGAGCATGTTCTGACGGCGGATATCGATAATGAAAGCCATCCTGGGATGAATCGCGGCGATGTACGTAAAGTTCTGTTCCGGGCCGACCCCCATGTAAACACCATCGCGCTTCGTTGTTTGAAGCAATGCGGGGATGACAGCCTGAAAGCCTGTCTCATTCGATAAAAAATTTTCAGACTGAAAGAACCCGCCCGGCTCGGACAAGTCCTGGATGAGACTCCAAAATGTTTCGTCGTCGATTCGATTCGGCAGGGTGTCGGCGGCCAGCAACCGCGGGGCCGGGAGCGTGAAGCCGATCACGATAGCGAACAGCGCGATACCAATCTTGAATCTGGTCATCGATGACCCTCCGGAAAAGCAGTTTTGGGGAGTGAATCACAGATTGGAAGTTTTTGCTACCGTCCGCTCAGGATCATGCGGGCTTCGCTTGTCGCGACGCCACCACCCTTCGGCAGAATCGTCGCGCGAAGACGCAGAGAAACCGCTTTGATGATTTCGATCGGAGGAACCTCGATATTCCCCTCGGGGTTCATACAGACAAGACGCTTGGGCGCCGGCCTTTGAGGCAGCCTCAGCCGGACAAACTCCACAATGTTGCCCGGACGCAACTCCAGATTCGTGTTCTGTACGCTGGCATTTTGTTGCGAGAAGTTTTCGATGATTCCGCTGCACACCAGATTCTGATCCGCATCATAGAACGAAGCCGACAAACGGATTTCCGCGGGAAGGCAAGTGCCCGAAGGAAGGCTCACCGTACTGAATAGATTCAGGAATATGACATCGGACGGATTTACGGCCGATCGAACGTTTGTGAATCCGATTTCACCGGAGCATGTTGCCTGGCCAAAAAGAGGCAGCGTCCAAAACAGGCACAGTATTGCGAAAGACAAAATGAAGTTTCGATTCGACATTCCCTGCCCTCCGAATTACTGACAACGTAACGCAGTGTTCGGTTCGATATTGTCCGCTTTTACTATTTCGCAGGGACCGGGAAACGCGCGATCCGATCGCCACGGAACGATCCGACCCATATTTCCTTGCCGACTTCAACGGCGACAGTTCCATTGCCGAAGGCGTCCGTGTTTGCCTGGCGGATCATTTCCTGCACTCTAAGCGTTCCCGGATTGATTCTCACGACGTTGGAAGTCTGCATGGGAGCAATACCGCCCTGGCCCGCCGCAAGGATCGAACCGTCTCGAGCAAAGCGGATGTTATCCACGCGAAATCCGAGCGGTATGACATCTTTCTTCGGAGGTGTTACTCCGCGCGACAATCGAAAGAATGTCTGGCTTCCCCACGCGGCGACGTAGAGCGTTTTGCCGTCCTTCGAGACTTCAACCCCATTCGCGCCTGCAGCTTCGCTGCCCGGGACCATCTTCCAGCCTCTGCCGGTATGCCATTCCCACAATTCGCCGTTGTTTTCTCCAGCCATCATTTTGGTTCGAGCCGTGGGATCGCCGCTGCGCACGAGAAAATTCGTTGCGATAAAACCACCTTCCGGCAAACCCACAACAGAATTCAATCCGATCGGCTCGGGAGCTACAGCACAGCCAATCCATGTCAGGACAGGCATTTTGCTTTTCGCATCGACTTCGAACACTTCCACCGATTCCCGGGTTCCATGCTGGACTGCAAACAATGTATGCACGGAGTTTCTACCGGGACTGAGCGCCAGTCCGTGTGTGCGGAATCGCGCTTTCTGCGCTGCGTCGGGCACTCCCGGGCAGGAGTCGTAGGTCTTCGCATCGAGCTTTTCCTTAGCATTCGCTGCAGGGTAGGCGAGAGTGGAAGTCTGATCGAGACTGTTGATCAACCGGATTCCTCCCGCTCCTCCATATGATGACGCAAGTACCCAATCGGTTCCCGGAATCACGACCAGATCCTCCGGCGCTTCCTGCCCACAGACGAATTGCACGTTGCCTGCAGG
>CAZWGA010000014.1:0-24895 GCA_964633285.1 uncultured Solibacteraceae bacterium
GATCTGGGCCCACGGCGCTCGCAACGATGGTAAAGCTATTTGTCAAACGCAACACTAGGCAGGTTCAACATGCGGATAAATGTCCGTGAAGTGGCGCACGAACTCGCACGTCATCCGATTCGAAACGTCGTGCTTCGCTGGAACTGGAAATCTGCAGTGCTCAGCCCACTCAGCCGGGCTGGACTCATTTTTGCCGTGAACCTCACATCCGGCTCCGGGCCGGCTTTTGCGGCATTAGCGATGGAGGCCCTCTATCGGGGAGCGATTTCCGGTTTCTGCGGAGCAATTATAGAAGCCTTCAGTGTTGCAGATCCGTATTGGGCGGGACAATTGATGGTTCTTGTTGTTGTGCCCTTGCTGTCCGACGTGATCGATTTCCTGCTTCACTGGTTTTACGGCACTCCTCACCCCGGCCGAAGCCTTGAGGTCTCGCTAATGTGGAGCACACTGTCGACGGCGTTCAGCTATTTTGCAATGCGAAGGGGAACGCTCATCGTTGGAGAACGGCGCAAAACATTGTTTCAGGACCTCGTGATGCTTCCGTCTTTGCTGATTGCGTTTCTGGCCATGACCATCCGGCAGACTCGAATGATGTTCTTCAAAGGAACTGTTTTGATTCTGATTATCCTGATGGCGCCGGTCAGGGCAGCCACCGCTCAGTCAGCGCAGGGCCGGGATCTTCCTCAGGTCGATACCCTTCTAGAACAAATGAGGACCCACGACGAGTGGCAGCAAGGCCATTTGATCCAATATTCGGTGCAGCGCACCTTCCGGGCTGTAAATGTCCGCTTCAACCTCGAATCGCTGATGGAAGTGAGGACGATTTTCAGGCAGCCCGATGTCTTCACCTCGGATATCGTCCGCAGTGAAGGATCAACGCTCATCCGGGAACGGGTCTTCGACAAAATTCTCGAAGCGGAACGCGATGCCCGCACAAAGGAATCACAACAAACCGCCATCAATCCACACAATTACAGCTTCAAAGTATTGTCGGAAGAAGATTGCGGCGGCCGAAAATGTTACCGGATGCGAGTCATTCCGAAACGAAAAGACCGATTCTCTATCGACGGATACATCTGGGTTGATGCCGCCGATGGCGCTATTGCCCGCATCCAGGGTTCGCCGGCCAGAAGACCTTCGTTCTGGACCCAGCACACTGAAATCGAGCGGCGGTACAAGAGAGTCGATGGCGTGTGGCTTTGCGACACGATGGAATCGAGCAGCGACATCTTCATTGGCGGCCACTCGGTGCTGAAAGTAGATCATTTGTACACCGTGGTCCGGACTCAGTGAACGCTTGAGTTATGCGAGAATCGATTGGTTACCTTGCAGGAATCCTTTCAACGCTGGCATTTCTTCCACAAGTTCTGAAGACGCTGCGCGACCGAAGCGCGAAGGACATCAGCCTCGGAATGTATGTACTCTTCTGCTCCGGCGTGACGCTCTGGCTGTTGTATGCATTGCTGATTTCGTCGTGGCCGCTTCTGATCTCCAACCTGGTCACACTAATCCTTGCGGGAACCGTATTGGTTTTGAAGCTGGCGGACAGTCAACTGCGAAAGGCGCGCCTTCCAAAATAGGCCACGTCTTTGATGCGCCGCTCAAATGACTGCAGCGCTGTTGAAGAGGGATTCGTGCAGAACGTCATGCTCAGAATGACGCGGCGTTCCCCTTCCTGCAGCGGCGTTACGCGGTGAAAAACATAAGCTCCTTCAAACAGGATCAGAGTGTTCGGACCTGTGGATATCACTGTTTGCGATCTGTTGATCCGCGTCATGAGACGGGCGGAAGAAAGGCCGTTGCCGGCAGCGTTTGTATTGACCAGAGACAGCAAAGCGGTGAAGTGCCTCCCGTGATAAAAATCGTAATCATAATGCCATCCGATATGGTCGCTGGGTTGATCGTAAATCAGGATCGAGCACGAACTGAGATCGTTGATCGGCGTTGGCCGCACACGCTCGCCGATGGCGAGGGAACACCACTCATGCAGTTGGGGTGAGAGATAAAAGGCAATGATCTCCGGGGCCGAATAATGCAAATCATGATAAGAAATCGTTGCTCCCCGTTTATGAATCGGCACATGCACGCGTTGCGGCTGATCCTGGCGATCGGCAGCGTTGCGCAGCATGTTGAAGATCGATTCCGGAAGAAAATCATGAACCGAAAGAATTTTCTGTTCGAATGACCCCGAAGCCGGAGCGACGAAGGCGCACTTCAGGTGTGCCGAATACGTTTCCAGGATTTCACTTTGCAGCCGTTCCGGCAGATATCGGTCGACGAGCATTTCAAGAGACCTTCGTCATCAGGAATGGATCACGCATGCCGACGAATAAATAAAACGACCACAATCCGGCCCACGCGTCATAACGGAAATGGGTTCGTTCTTCAAAAAGCTCCTGGAGACGCGCTTCGTACGGCCTCTCGACCTTCACGTGATTGATGGCCAGCCAATCTGCAAACCACGAGGAACTGTTCGCTGCTTTGCAGAAATCGACAACACCGATGCGGCCGCCCGGCCACAATTCCGCATGCGCGCAGGCCACAGCCAGTTCCCAGCCGGCAATCATGGAAAGTGAATAAGAAAACAAAACGACATCTGCTTTCCCGCGCGTGATGGTTTCTTTTCCGTATTCCATGTCTATCAATCGCACGTTCTTCCAACCTTGCCGGCGAACTCGCTCCGCCGCTTTCTCAAGCATCGGGCGTGAGCAATCGATGCCTATCAATTCACCTCGATTCTGAAGCCGGCTCTGGATCGGACCGAAATTACTGCCGGTGCCACACCCGATTTCAAGAACGCGTTCGCCCGGGCGAATGTCGAGTTGTTGAACAAGCCGCTGGCGCCCATAAAGAAAAGCCCATCGCGTCGCGTCATAGAAGCGCGACTGGAACTCATAGTAATTCGTCATCGTTTGCCGATGAGTAGAACCTGGCCGGAGGTAACGAGGTTTCATTGCATCACCTTTGCAAAGTGAAACGATGCGTATGTTCCAACACGGTCGCGCGAATGCAGGGTCTCAGTCTGGCCGGCCTGAAATTGAAGACGTCGGCGGGCAAATTCCGGAATGTAATCGCAAGTTACGCTTCCGGATCTGTAAATGATTCGTGCCGCCTGGTCCGCGCAGCCGATGATCAGCCGCCACTCCTCCTCCAGCAACTCCGGAGTTGCCGAAAGCCAATCCATGTGATCCAGAAGAACAAAGATGCTGAAGCGGTCCGGACTGGTGCGGAGAAAGTCTGTCAGCGTTGAAGTGTGAATGTGAATGCGGGAAATGTGTTTTCGAAGGAACTGGAAGAACTCGCGTTTGAGGTAGTTGGGATAACAATCCGGCGGATAGTATCCGTTCATGTATACGCGCCAGAAATAATTCTGGCGGAGCGGGACCGTTGTCAATGTCTGATCGACGCGCTCTTCGACAAACGAACTTGTTTTCGAACCGTTCTCCTGAATCTGTTCGATCTGTTGCTGGGGCACTCCGAGCATTGCGAGCACGGCGGGCTGCCGGATGGCGAATCGAACAAGAGGAGACCATAAGCGCGGCGCAATCCGAGTCCTGTAGAACGCGGCTTGTTCGGCAAGATTGCCGATACTCTGGAATTGCTGCAGGTCATGCCGCATTCCGCGCACAACATTCAGATACAGGTACAGACTTCGGGCAAAGAAACCCGCGGTTCCATGAAAGTAGAGTCCCGCGCCAAGGGGATCAAAATAATCGATACGCCTGTCCCAAATGGATTGCGCGCCTGAGGTGAGCCGCGACCGAAGCTGGTTTTCGTAAATCCGCCGGTGCCCGTGAATGCGGCCGTTCGCAAACATTTCGAAGAACTGTTCGTACTGCAGGCGTTCGATTGCCGCCAGTTTCAACTCGAGAAGCGCATTCTGATGCGGATTCATATCGACGCAATGAATGCTGGCAGGAGCATGAATCAGATAATCAAGGGCGTTGCACCCCGCGCTTGTGATCATCACGATGCGATCTGCCGGCCTGATCTGCAGAACCGCGTTGTCCAAAGCGGGATCTTCCCAGCACTGGTTGTAAACGAGGTTCCGGGAGTGAATCTGGCCGAAAAACCATTGCGAGGGGGCCGATCTCATCGCGCCATCGTGCAACGGGTACATTTCGGCCATGTAAACGCGCTATGAAATCTTGGCCACAACAGATGCGGGCAAACCTGCTTAAATGAAACTGCTATTTGGAAATACGATACGGAGCCAGCAACGCATCGCGATTCGCACGGAGATCCCGGCCGGAACGGGCCAGCGGATACGGTTTGTTGCCCTTCATCCCCTTCCACAGCTCAAGGTTGAACCGGTTCGTATCCAGCTTGTCCTCTTCGTCATAGTCCATGTCGCCAAGTTTTTTCTGCCAATACGACGCGCCGTGAAGTTCGCGCGCATTGGCGACAACACCTCTGGTTCCGGGCAGCGAGTTTTCAGCAGTAGCGCGGGGAACAGGAAGCTGTGACGTCCGCAGCAGGTCCGGAACAACGGCGTTGTAGCTCCAACTCGATTGCTTCAAGTCGAATACTTCGGTCATCGGCGCCGCAACAGCGCTATACAAACTGGAGGGCGTGACTCCGAGCAGGGCCTCAATCGTTCGGACCATGCTGACGGTGGTGTACCGCTCCGAAACGACGGCGCCCTGTTTCACATAAGGGCCGGCGACAAAAGCAATGCTGCGATGGGCATCCACATGATCGGGCCCGTTTTGCGCATCGTCTTCAATCACAAAAATCAAGGTATTGTCTTTGTACGGACTGTTTGCGATTTTCTGAACGAGCAAGCCGACTGCATAATCGTTGTCCGCCATCTGTAATCCCGGAGTATTGACGCCATATTGAGCTGTGCCGAAACTGCCGAAGTGATCGTGCGCGAATCGCACCAGGGACAGGCTCGGCAGATTTCGATTTGAAACATATTGATCGAATTCCCTTTGCCACTCGTGGAACAAAAAGAAGTCGGCATTGTTTTGGTCGAAACCCCGAAAGTAGAGATCGGTGTTGTTCATCAACGATTTTTTCGTCGGCACGGCCTGCAGCACTTTTTCTTCAAACGGCGTTCTTGAAATTGGAATGTATCCGCGATTTGTTTTCGGGTTCTCGTACCGGGTCAGATCGCAGAACACGCCGTAGTTTCGCAGTGTCAAACCGGCGCCGAGCACCTCGTCCCAGAGATATCCTGTGCCCGCTTCACCGCCGAGCGAATCCGGAGCCGCGACATCGGCCAGCCCTGGAAGCAGGTTTGGATCGGCCGGTGACTGCGGATCGCTCAACATGGGTTGAGCTTTGATACGTTCGGCCAGAGAATCGATGCCCACGTTGACTTCGCGATTCTGACCCTCCCAGTCATACTTGAATCCACGGTCTGCATAATTCACGGGCACGGATTTTTCGGTGTAGTCCGTCGTGCGCGCCGCCGTGGTCCAGTTCCAGCCGACGCCGCTCACTTCGCCGGAGTCACGAAAGTCGTCCAGCGTGATGAATTGTCGAGCGAGCGCGTGATGATTGGGCGTAATGGGCTCAGGAAACTCTGTAATCGAAGGATCACCGTCACCGACTTCCAGATCGCCCAGAATCTGATCGTATGTGCGATTCTCTTTGATGATGTAGATGATGTGCTGAATTCGGTTTCGAAGTTCGGAAATCACCGGATCGGTGGCTGCGCTCCGCAATCTGTCGAAGCGATTGTTCTGGTAAACCCTCTTCGTCAACGCGTCGAGCTCAGCCGCCGCCGGCACGGGCAAAGAGAGCAGGGTTGCCTTTTCGAGACTGTACACATATTGATTCGGAGTCTTTGAACATTCCGGCATCCCCGGAGCTCGAACATCGCCTCGGCAATTTCCGGTATTCGGCCCGGGAACACTCTTTCCATTAACGACGAATAAAGTTTTGCCGTCGGAGCTGACGCTCACACTGTTCGGATACCAGGGCGTGGGAATGAGTCCCGTCACGCGGCTGGATCCACCTGCTTGCAACGCCACCACTGCGATTGCATTCGTTCCCCCATCGCTGACATAAAGAGTTCCTTCGTCAGGGGACAACGCCAGACTGTTCGGATTTGCGCCTTTCGGAATGTTGCCCGCACCGAGAACATCGGGGGGCGCCGTGACGTTGAAAGTCGCAACGACGCGATCGACACCTGTGTCCACGACAGCCACGGCATCGGCATTATCCAGAGCGGCAAACAATCGGTCTCCGGCGCGGTTCAGAATCATTCTGTTGGGTTGTCCGGCAACCGGGATTCGGCGGGCAATCGACGGCGAAGGAACCAGATCCACAACGACGATTTCCCGATCGCGGGGACTGGAAACATACACCTTCGCCGGACTTCCAAACGCGGCCCAGTAAGGGTATTCGCCCCCGGGGACTCCGGTTTTCGCGCGATCGTTCACGCCCGGGCGCAGATCAAGCTCCGCGGTTTTCTTTCTCGCTGCCAGATCGATAATGCTGATTGAATCATTGTAGAGATTTGCAACTACAACCGTGCTGCCGGATGGATCAACGGCGATGCCCGCCACCATGGGTTTCGCAGAGTCGGCATTCAATGGAGCCGGAAGATTGGAAAACAATCCGTTCCCGCGAGCGTGCCCCAGCGCGATCGAGGCCGTGCGCGCGAATCCACTTTTGTTTTTGCTGAACACATGAATGTTGTCGCTGACACCGCCCGAGACATAGAACTCGTCCCCACTCGGATTCCAGGTGAGCCCGCAGAAGGAATTGGGAATGGGTAAGGCCTGCGTTTGCCGCGGCGGAAACACCGTCGTATCGAAAACGAAAACGTATTCGTCGTATTTTTGCGGGCCGTCTTTGTTGTATCCGCTGGTCAGGACGAGGAGCGTTCGGCCATCGGGGCTGAGCGCCGTGGTGACGGCCTGGCCCATGGTGATGTCACGCCGGCCGGGCATTCCCGGATTGAGCGGCATCAGGCTGGAGTGCGGCGCCGCATCCGGAGTTATGGCGAGACCGTTCGGAAGGTAAATTGGATCGGCGGCCCAAACTGTCCATAAGCAGGAGAAACACACGACAACAAAGATGAGAGTTCGCTGGAGTATTGCTCGCATAGGACCGCGATTCTACGTCCAGTCACTTTTCAATTCTTTAAAAACCTGGTTTCAGTTTTGAAAAAAGTGCCGGCTGTAACATTTTTAAATGAATAGTGCGGTAGACTGCGAACCCTCACGATGAAAGATAGAAGCCATTTCGTAGTCACATGGATCGTCTGTGCAACGCTTTTAGTTGCTCCCGCGTCAGGTTCAGCTGCGGGCGCGGCGACGTTGAAGAATGTGTTGATCGTGCCGGGAGCAATGATCGACAAAACGCCGCTTAATGGAAGCCGTGGAGGCGCCAACATCAACCGGCTGGGCGGCTTTGCATCGGATATTTTTTACGATCGAATTGCGAACGTTTACTATGCGCTGACCGATCGCGGGCCCGGAGGCGGCGTGTTTCCTTACGGCACGCGCCTCCACAAATTCACAATCAGCGTGGATCCGGTAACTGGGGCTGCGAGCAATTTCAATTTGCTGGCAACGATTCTTTTTACAGTCCCGGCAGGAAAGTCCGTGAATGGTATCTCAGGGCCGGCTGCGTTCAACGGCAATGACGCCGCCGGCAATCTCGGGTTGAGCCACGATCCTGAAGGCCTGGTGGTAGCGCCGAATGGACACTTTTATGTTTCCGATGAATACGGACCTTCGATCTATGAGTTCCTGCCGGACGGTGCGTTTGTCCGCGCGTTCCGTCCTCCTCCCAACATCGTGCCTCACGATTCCGCAGGTTCGAATTTTTCAAGCAAGAATACAGTAGTGTCGGTGAGCGGCCGTCAACGAAACAGGGGTTTCGAAGGACTTGCTATCAGTCCGGACGGCACGCGGTTGTTTGGTTTTCTGCAGGATCCGCTGGCCGAGGAGGGCGCGGCCGAACCCGGCTGCATGCCGGCGTGCACACCTCCGGGAAGATTCAGCCGCAACGTCCGGATTATCGAGTACGACGCCATTAGAGGAGAAAGTACGGCGCAGTTCATCTATCAGCTCGAGAGTCTGTCGTCGGTCAATTCCCGCATGACGGACAATCCGTATAAACCGGGCGCTCAGGGAGCAAACATCGGACTCAATGCCGCGGCGGCAATCAACGATCACGAGTTTCTCGTGCTCGAACGAGATAATCGGGGTCTGGGCATCGACGACCCGATTGGATCGAGTCCTGTTTCCACGAAACGGATTTATCGAATCGACATCAAAGGCGCCACCAACGTCAGCGCCATCAGCCTGAAAGGCACAAACACACTGCCCGCGGGTGTTTCGCCTGTCTCCAAAACACTTTTTCTGGATCTGTTGCCGGAGTTAAGTGCTGCGGGAATGCCGGTTCCTGAAAAAATGGAGGGACTGACACTGGGTCCAAGGCTGGCGGATGGGACTTACGAGTTGCTGGTCGGAACCGATAACGATTTCAGCGTGACTCAAAATGACACCGGCGCACAATTCGATGTCTGCGCGAATCGAACGGCATCGCAGCAGGTTCCGATTGACGCAGGTTGCCCGCAAGGCATGTCGCTGCTTCCAACCTTTCTGATGTCGTTTAAAACGGCGCCGGGTGAAATCCAGTTGCCGTCTCCGGTCAACCAGTTGATGACGCTCTTCGCCGATAAGGATCTTCGTTCGCTGACTCCTCGCGGCTGGACTTCACGCTTGAAATCGGCTGAAGAATCCGCCGCAAAAGGCCGCACGAGCGAAGCGTGTAAAGCGATTCAGAGCCTGTCCGAGCAACTGCAGCGGTCGGGTAAGCCGCTGGCTGCCGCGGAGACAGACCGGCTGACTTTGGGCATGAGCAGTACTCAGCAAACCCTGGGCTGCAAAAACAAACCGTGAGTTGCGGAAGAAATTACGCAGGCAGGCGAATGGTGAATGTCGAACCGGAACCCACCCGGCTTGTCACGCCGATCGTGCCGCCCTGGCTTTCGATCGCATGTTTCACTATGGAGAGTCCCAGGCCCGTGCCGCCCAGTTCGCGGGATCGCGCTTTGTCGATTCGATAAAAGCGTTCAAAAATGCGCGGGAGTTCGTCCGCGGGAATTCCGTAACCCGAATCCGTGACCGAAAGATTCAGCGTTGAATCCTGAATCTCGGCGGAAATCCGGATTTCGCCGCCGGGCTTGTTGTAGTGAATGGCATTGTCAACGAGGTTGGACAAAGCCGTCGACAATCGGGAACGGTCGACCTGCACTTCAACCGCGGGACATTCCACGCAGACTTGAATCTCGCGCTCCCGCAGCAGCTTTCTCCGCGAAGATATCTGTTCTTCAACGACAACCTTCAAATCAATCCGGTCCCGGACGGCGGGAACTTCGGCTTCAAGTTTCGCGAGCGTGAGCAGATCGCTCACCAGCGCCTCAAGGTGTTCCGCATTTCGCTCGATGGTCTTCAGAAAATCTCCGGCGATTTGCGGGTCGTCTTTCGCGCCGGACAACAATGTCTCCGCATATCCGCGAATCGAAGTCAGCGGTGTCTTGAATTCGTGCGAGACATTTGCAACGAAATCGCGCCGCATGCGTTCAGTTCGGCGGATATCTGTGAGGTCATGGAAGACAATGACTGCCGAGTCCACCTGTCCCGACGCGTTTGAAACCGGCGCGACGTTCGCTTGAAGAATTCGGTTGTTTCCCACCATGATCTCCAGAACCTGTACGGGTTCGCCGTTGAGAACAAGCCGGACGGCGCTTTCCAGTTCGGGTTTCCGGAATATTTCAAGTGGTGTCCGGCCGGCGAGATTTCGATCGGTGCCGAGCGCTTTGAGGATGGCGCTATTCGTCAGACTGACCCGGCCGGTACGATCCAGCACCATCACGCCCTGTCCCATCGCTTCGAGAATCAATTCGAGGCTCTGCTTTCCGTCCTGCAGTTCCCGCATTTTAGTATTGAGATTTTGAGCCATGGTATTCAGCGATGTACCCAGCGCGGCAATCTGCTCATCGCCGGCAATGGGAAGCCGCTGGTCGAGGTCGCCCGCCGCAAGTTGCGTCGCTGCAACCGAGATTTCATGAAGGGGTCTCGTGACGAAGACTCGTACAAGATGGCCGAATATCAACGTCAGAGTTATCGCGATGGTTGCTACGAGCGCGACACCGGAGGGGGCCACAAGAAAACTCAGGACAACAGAAATGATTCCGATAATCAGGAGGTTCCAGAAGATGAGGCGGGAATGAAGCCGTGCCGTCATGTGCTATCCATCTTCCGAGGGATTTCCCATTCGGTAACCGACGCTTCTCACCGTCTCGACGCGCCTGCCTTCATTCTTCAATTTGTCGCGCAGGCGGCGGATGTGGGTGTCCAGTGTTCGCGAAGTCGCTTCGCCGTGATATCCCCAGACTTTGTCCATCAACAATTCCCGCGTCAGAACATTTCCGTGCGCTTGCATAAGTTCGTGAAGCAGATCGAATTCCTTTGGAGTCAAAGTAACACGCTGGTCGGCGACGACACATTGCCGGCGTCCGGGATACAACTGAATTCGTCCGGCACGAAGCAGATCGCTTCGTTTGTCTTTCATGCGCCGGAGGATGGACTTGACGCGCAAGACCAGTTCACGGGAGCTGAACGGTTTTGAAACATAATCGTCCGCGCCCAGTTCGAATCCGATCACGCGATCGACTTCTTCTCCGCGCGCGGTCAGCATCACAATGGGTATGCGGTGGAAGCTGCGGCTTTGCCGCAGGGTCCGGCAAACCTCCATGCCGTCAACGTCCGGAAGCATAAGGTCGAGAATGATCAAGTCGGGCATTCGTTGATGAACGGATTCGAGCGCCGTGCGCCCGGTCGCAGCGGTGCTGACTTCGAAGCCCGCCTGGCTCAGGTTATAACTCACCAGGCGCTGAATATCGGGATCATCATCCACGATCAAGACGCGTACCATGCCGAATATCCTGCCCTCTCACCAGAAAGATAACCATCTCCGCAATGTTGGCGGAGTGGTCTCCAACGCGTTCGAGATGCTTCGCGATGAAGATCAGTTTGATTGCGCGCGAAATCGCTCGCGGATCCTCCAGCATGTATGTCAGGAGTTCGCGAAAAATCTGTTCATAAAGATCGTCGACTACCCGATCGTTGTGGATCACTTTCTCGGCGAGATCGGCATCCGAATTCACGAACGCATCCAGACTCTCTTTCAAAATGTGCTGCGCGGCATCTGCCATGATCGGCAGATCCACAAGCCGCTTCAACTCAGGCTCGCGAATCAACTCAATCGCCCGTTCCGCGATATTGACGCCAATGTCGCCGATTCGCTCGATGTCCTTCACAATCTTTAATACCGTTGCAATGAATCTCAGGTCGCGTGCCACCGGCTGTTCGAGTGCCAGCACTTCGTAACAAAGGTTATCGATTTCGATTTCGAGAGCGTCGAGAGCATCGTCACGATGGATCACCTCCTCAGCCAATGATGGGCGGCGATCCACAAGGGCACGGATGGCGTCGGAAATCATACGCTCCGCGTCGTGACTCATGAGGAGAAGCTTGTCCATCAACAACCGCAGTTGTTGTTCGTAATGCTTACTGGTGTGTTCGCGATCCGGCATGACTCATCATCCAAATCTTCCCGTTATGTAATCCTCGGTTTCTCGATTCGCAGGCGCCGTAAAAAGCCTCTTGGTCTCGCTGAACTCCACAAGCCGCCCCGTCAGAAAGAATCCCGTTTCATCGGAAATGCGCGCCGCCTGCTGCATGTTATGCGTAACAACCACGATCGTATATTTCTGTTTCAAGTTGTAAATCAATTCTTCAATCTTGGCTGTCGAAATAGGATCGAGCGCAGACGCCGGCTCGTCCATCAGCAAAACTTCGGGCTCGACCGCAAGCGCCCTTGCAATGCACAGCCGCTGTTGCTGCCCTCCGGACATCGACATGGCAGACCGGTGAAGCCGGTCCTTGACTTCGTCCCACAAAGCGGCGGCACGAAGCGTCTTTTCAATGATCTCATCCAGCTTTCGTCCTTTCGCGATTCCATTGACACGCACTCCGTAGGCCACATTGTCATAGATGGACATTGGAAAAGGATTCGAGCGCTGAAAAATCATTCCCACGCGACGCCGCAGATAAATCACATCCATGCTATCGGCATAAACGTCTTCTCCGTCCAGCCGGACGTTTCCTTCGAGGCGCGCGCCCGGGATAAGGTCATTCATGCGGTTCAACGAGCGCAAAAACGTCGATTTCCCGCAACCGGAGGGCCCTATCAGCGCCGTTACGCACTGTGGACGGATGTTTACCGAAACGTTATACAACGCTTGAAGGGATCCGTAATAAAAATTGGCCTGGGAAACGCTGATCTTTACGGGTTGGTCCATTCGCTCTTTCATAATAGCTGAGCCGGTTTAAAGAATGTTACAGAACGGTGAACAGCTTGGAAAATTGTTGCAGTTGTACGGCGAATAAAGTTCACACACTTGTCACGTGACGGCTTTCCCTTGTTTGTGGCATTTGATACTTGTGACAAAAAAAATTCTGATCGTCGAGGATGAAAGCGATCTCGTCAAACTTCTGAAATACAACCTGGAAAAAGAAGGCTTCAGGGTGAACTACGCTACCGACGGGACTGTTGCGTTATCGGAAGTGCGCCGGGACACACCGGACCTGGTCATTCTGGATTTGATGCTCCCGGGGCTGGACGGGCTTGAAGTATGCCGGCAGCTTCGCCGGAATGACAGATTTGCGCGTATTCCGTTTCTCATACTTTCCGCTCTGGGCGAGGAAGCGGATCGCGTGGTCGGGCTCGAGCTCGGCGCGGACGATTACGTGACCAAGCCGTTCAGCACCCGGGAAGTCATCGCTCGAGTTCGCGCCCTGCTTCGGCGCAATGAACCTGCGGGTCCGCAAAAGGCGAAGGTCCAGCGCGGCGAGATTGTTATTGATCCGACCTCGCACATCGTCAGTGTTTCCGGAAAATCCATTGAACTGAGCGCGCTGGAATTTCGGCTTCTCCATCATCTGGCTTCGCATCCCGGCATGGTTTTTTCACGAGACCAGCTTCTGGACAGCGTCTGGGGCGCCGATCGAACCGTCACGCCACGCAGCGTCGATGTTTATGTACGCCGGGTTCGCGAGAAGATTGAACTCAAACCGCAGGAGCCGACATATGTACAAACCGTTCACGGCGTCGGTTACCGTTTCGCGATAAACGCGGAAGAATAGAGTGAGCCGGACGGGTTCTGCTTTCGCCGCACTCGTGTTCGCTTTGTTGTGTTGCTCCTGCAATCCGTCGCTGCCCAACACGCAGGCCACTCCAGGAGATCAGGTCCTCATCAACGGTACAGGCGCGACCTTTCCTTATCCGATTTATTCCAAGTGGTTCGACCACTATCATCGCCTGCATCCCAAAATCCAGATCAACTATCAATCCCTGGGTTCGGGCGCCGGCATTCGTCAAATGATCGAAGGCACCGTCGACTTTGGCGCCAGCGATGGTCCTATGACCGAAGAGCAACTGAAGCTGGCGAAAAACAAGATTCTGCATTTTCCAACCGTACTGGGGGCAGACGTTGTTGCGTACAACATCCCGGGTATCACTCAGGACATCAACTTTACGCCCGAGGCTATTGCCGGAATCTTTCTCGGTAAGATCACGAACTGGAGCGATCCGGAACTCCGAAATGCGAACCCGGGATTGAATCTTCCCGACAAAGAAGTTATTGTCTCTCACCGGTCGGATGCCAGCGGCACAACGTTCGTATGGACCGACTACCTTTCTAAAGTAAGTCCGGAATGGAAGAGTAGCGTCGGATGGAACACATCCGTCGACTGGCCGGTCGGATTGGGAGCTAAAGGAAACGAAGGCGTCTCCGGTTTCATCAAGCAAACCCCGAACAGCGTAGGCTACCTTGAGCTCGTCTATGCCGTGCAAAACAAGATGGCGTACGGAAGAGTGCGCAACAAATCGGGAGTGTTCGTGAAAGCGGATCTCGCCACCATCACGGCTGCCGCGGCAAGCGCATCGATGCCTCCGGATTTCCGCGTATCGATAACAAATTCGCCGGGAGCGGACGCTTATCCGATTTCCAGCTTTACCTGGTTGCTGATTCCGTCGAAGATCGCAGATCCCGTGAAGAAAGATACAATCAGGAACTTCCTGCACTGGATGCTCGAGGACGGACAGAGCATGGTGGAATCGCTTTCGTACGCAAAGCTGCCGCGGGAGGTTGCGGCAATGGAAGAGAAAGCGATCGATGAAATCGATTAAACCCATCGAAACTTCCGAAACCGCCGTCGTGGCGCATTCGGCGCGGACCTTCGTCAAGAAGCTGCAGCGTGGGGACCAGGCTGCATATCTCATAACCTTTATTTTTGCCGCGACGATTATTCTAATTGCGGCGATGTTGTTCTTCGACCTCTACAAGAGTTCGATTCTGACTCGAGAAAAATTCGGATGGAGTTTTCTAACCGGTACGAAATGGAATCCGGTTTCTGACAGGTTTGGGGCACTGCCCTTCGTCTATGGAACGCTGGTCACTTCCATCCTCGCCTTGATTCTCGGCGTACCGCTGGGGATAGGCGCTTCCATCTTTCTTGCAGAACTGGCGCCGGTTCGAGTCTCCGACGGTCTCGCATTTCTCATTGAACTGCTTGCCGCCGTCCCGAGCGTCATTTATGGCCTGCTGGCCATCTTCACTCTTGTGCCGATCTTGCGGGATAACGTCACGCCGGTGCTTAAATCGACGCTGGGCTTCCTGCCGATCTTCAAGGGCCCGTCGTATGGATTCAGCCTTCTCGCCGCCGGAACGATCCTGGCGATCATGATCCTGCCTTTCATTATTTCGATTTCCCGCGAAGTGCTCCTGGCCGTTCCGAGAGAACAGCGCGAAGCCTCGCTTGCATTGGGCGCGACGCGGTGGGAAACGGCGTGGCATGTGGTCGTGCCTTATGCGAAAGCGGGCATCATTGGTTCGATTTTTCTCGCTCTCGCCCGCGCCCTTGGGGAAACCATGGCGGTCACCATGGTCATCGGGAATACGCCGAAGATCAGCGCATCGCTGCTCGCGCCCGGACATTCGATCGCCGCGGCTATCGCCAATGAATTTGCGGAGGCCCCAAGCGATATGTACCGTTCGGCGCTGATCGAACTCGGCCTCGTGTTGTTCTGTATCACGATAATCGTCAACGCAGCGGCCCGGCTCATGATTCTGGGCATGGACCGGAGGGGCTCGGCGGAAAGATGACATCGCGAAGCGTACGCAGGAAGATCACGAATGTTCTCATGTTTACTTTGACAGGCGTGTGCACGCTCGTTGCGATTTCCGTGTTGTTCTTTATTCTCGGATACCTGCTGTGGGAAGGCGGACGATCTCTGAGCGTAAAGTTCTTCACCGAACTGCCCGCGCCGGTCGGAGAAACCGGGGGAGGCTTCGCCAACGCGATCGTGGGAAGCGCAAAACTTCTGCTGCTGGCGAGTCTGATCGGCGTTCCAATCGGTTTCTTCGGGGGCGTTTATCTTGCGGAATTCGGCGGGAAAACGATCGGATTTTTCGTACGCTACACGACGGATCTTCTCAACGGCGTACCTTCGATTGTAATGGGCATTTTCGTGTATTCCCTGATAGTCCTGCCAATGAAGAAATTTTCCACCTTCGCCGGGGGAGTCGCGCTGGGAATCATGATGATTCCGATTGCAGTCCGCAGCACGGAGGAATTTCTTCGGGCTGTTCCCAATACTCTGCGCGAAGGCGCGCTGGCATTGGGAGCGACCAAGTGGCGTGCTGTCGCCACCGTCGTGGTACCTGCGGCGATGAGAGGAATCCTGACGGGAATCATGCTCGATCTCGCAAGAGTCGCGGGCGAGACCGCGCCGCTGTTGTTCACTGCGCTTAACAATCAGTTCTGGAGTCCCGGATGGACTCAGCCGACGGCTTCACTGCCGGTAATGATTTTTACTCACGCCATCTCTCCCTATGACGACTGGCATGAACAGGCGTGGGCAGCAGGCCTTGTTCTGCTTTCGCTCGTTCTGGTCGTAAACATCACGGCCCGGCTCATTCTTCGCCGTCAAACTAACACGCAGCACGGCTGAGACTCGATCAGAATCCCGATGAACATCTTTGAAAGCACTCGAAACTACGAAACGTGGATGGCCTCGAAGACCGAAGTTGTGCCAGGCGATCTGCAATTCAAACACAAGGAAATGAGATCCTCGCTTTTCAGTTTCATGCGGGCCACGTTCTATCGATGGGCGGAACTATGGAAAGCTCATTGTGAAACTCTGGACCGCGCGCCCTCCGTACTTGGCATTGGCGATCTTCATATCGAGAACTTCGGAACGTGGCGCGATGCCGAAGGCCGGCTGATCTGGGGCGTCAACGATTTCGATGAAGCGTGCCGCCTGCCTTACACCAATGACCTCGTCAGGCTGACAACGAGCGCTTATCTGGCCATACGCGACGAACATCTCTGCATGCGGAAACGGGATGCTGCCGAGTTGATTCTGGAAGGTTACGTCGAGACTCTTCGAACAGGGGGGCGCCCGTTTGTGCTGGATGAGAATAATCGTTTTCTGCGAACCATTGCCCTCGCCGAACTGCGTGATCCCATCCGGTTCTGGCAGAAAATGCGCGACCTTCCCGCGTTTCGAGGCAAGCCCGCACCGGAACGGCGCGAAGCGCTGGAACTGCTTCTTGCCGATCCCGGCATGGCGTACCAGATCAAGACGCGGCGCGCCGGCCTTGGAAGTCTTGGCCGAGTGCGGCTCGTTGCCATTGGGAACTGGCGCGGCGGTCTGATTGCGCGCGAAATAAAAGCGAAGCTGCCTCCAGTGTGGAGTCGCGGGCGCAGCGAAAAGCCACCAGACACTTATGCGGAAATCATCCGCCGTGCCGTTCGTGTTCCGGATCCTTTCCTCGCCACACATGGAAACTGGATCGTCCGGCGCCTGGCGCCGGATTGTTCACGAATCGAACTGGCATCGTTGCCCCTGAGACGCGATGAAGGCCGCATCCTTTACGCCATGGGGTCCGAAACGGCGAATATCCATCTCGGATCCGCATCGATCAAAGTGGTACTTCGAGACATCAATCAAAGACCCGCTCTTTGGCTTCATCGCGCTTCCAAACTGATGAGCGAAGCCCTTTCGCAGGATTGGAAGGCCCTATCTTCAAGGCAGCCCGCCGCTTCCCGGCTGTAACAACCTTTTAATAATTCGTTCACGACTGGTTGAATGCCCCTCCGTAGTGTGAATGGACGATTACTACCGATCATTGAATAACACATATCAATTCTGCTTTTCAGTAAGGAGGAATCCTTGAACTCGACTCTATGGACAAGGTGTGCTTCTGCACTCGTGATCATCTGCGTGACAGGCCTGGTGGGTTTCGCGCAAGTGGATCAGGGAAAGATTTCTGGAACAGTTAAGGACTCAACGGGAGCGGTCATCCCCGGCGTTTCCGTCAGCGTCAAGAATACCCGGACGGGAGAAGAGCGCACCGCTGTGAGCGGTGATCGCGGCGACTATCTTGTAACCGCTCTTAAGCCATCGACCTACACGGTGCATGCATCGCTGCCCGGGTTCACTCCCACGGAAGCGGCCGGCGTGCAGCTCGTCGTTGGCCAGACGCTGATCGTTGATTTGACGATCAAGCCGGCCGGAGTCTCGCAGGAAGTCGCGGTTGTTGCCGACGCCGACATTCGCGTGGAAACAAGCTCCGCAAGTCTGGGCGCAAACGTCGATACTCGCGAAGTCGCGGAACTGCCAATCAACGGCCGCCAGCTTTCGCAGCTTTATCTGCAGGCGCCAGGCGCACAGAACACGGGCAATGGTCAGTTCAACGATATCCGCTTTAACGGACGCGCAACGGATCAAAACGCCGTTCGGTTCGATGGTATTGAAGCCGGCGGAATCATCGATGCGAATCCGGGAGTAGTCGGCGCCGAACTTGTTTCGCCTTTCAAGCTTCAAAGCAGTCTTGAGAATGTTCAGGAGTTCCGGGTCGAATCGAACAACTACACGGCGGAATTCGGAACCGGCACCGGCGGACAAATCAGCGTCGTCACGAAATCCGGCAGCAATGCTTTCCATGGCTCGGCATTCGAATTTTTGCGCAACGATGCTTTGGATGCCCGCAACTTCTTCGATCGCGTCCGGCCCGGCGGCAATTCGAAGCTGCCGCTTCGGATGAATCAGTTTGGCGGATCCGTGGGCGGACCCATCGTTAAAGACAGAGTGTTCTTCTTCGGCAGCTATGAAGGGTACCGGCTTCGTAATGGCGTCAACCTCATCGAATCGGCGCCGAGCGCCCTGGCCAGGAGTCAGGCTGTTCCGTCAATCGCTCAAGTCATCGATGCCTTCCATGCTCCGGAAGCGTTCATTCTGCCTGGAGCGTCGGCCGATCCGAATTACGATATCTATCAACTCGCCGCCCGCAACGTTGTTAACGAAGACTCTGTCGGTGCCCGGCTCGATTTCAAGCTAAACAGCACGCATTCGCTCTACACCCGTTTCTTCCGCGATCTCGGCAGCAACACTCAGCCGCAGAGCATAAGCGGCCGGCAACTTCAGATTCGAACGTGGCCTCAAAATGGCGTGATTGCACTGCAATCCACGTTTTCCACATCGATGATCAACGAGGTGAAATTCGGGTACAACGGAGCACTGACACGCGGATTCGGCAAAGCCCCGGTGGTCAATGGAATCGATACGTCGGGCTTCAGCATCAATTTCACAGGCAGCGCCTCGAATAACGGAATTCCCGGCCAGGGCGCAACCACCGGCGTTGCTGTAGCTGGTGGCCTGGTTCGACTGAACAGCCAGGCTAATGGCCGCGGCGCGCCATATACGCCGTGGACACTGTCGTTTATCGATAACCTGACCTGGATCGCAGGCAAGCACACGATGAAGGTAGGAGGCGAAGTCCGCACCATTCGGTTCTACACCGACCGCAACGGCGGCACGCAATACACGTACAACAACCTCTCGGATCTTCTGGCGAACCGGCTGGCCAGCTATCGCTACGTCGGCGATCTCTCTTCGCCGAGCGTGTTCAACAACGGCGCCACCGGTCAGCGTGAAGGCGCACAGGCCTATTACATTGCCTACGCGCAGGATGAATGGAGATTCGCTTCGAACGTCACTTTGAATTACGGATTGCGCTACGAATACTATTCGCCCCTGCGCGAAGTGAACAATCTCAATGTTCAGTTCGACATCAATTGCAAGAGCACGCCGAATTGCCTTTTACCGACCAATCATTCGTTCTATGAGTCGATAAAAACCAATTTCGGCCCACGCATTGGCCTGACCTATTCCCCTTCTTCGAAAACGGCAATTCGCGGCGGTTTCGGCCTCTTCTACGGCCCTGGACAGACGGAAGATCTGCTTCAGCCGATTGAGAGCGACCTGATCAACACGGTCGTCAACGGCGGATCGTTCCCGATCGACGTCAATGCTGTACGCACCAACTTCATCAATAACGCGACCAACCGATCATTCGGTCCCCGCGCGTATTCTCCCGACTACAGAGTTCCGGAGCGCGTCTTGCAGTACAACTTTTCGGTGCAGCAGGAACTCCCCGGCAAGTTTGTTGCGACGGCCGCTTATGTGGGAAGCCAGGGACACAATCTGTTTCTGAGAAGCATTGCGAACAGGATTATTGCGGTGCGAACGAATCCGGATCCGACTGCGGCCGGAGTCATCATTCGCGAATTCGATATCGACAATGGAGGCACCAGCGTCCTTCGTCCCTTCGCGGAAGTCGATTACAAAACCAGCGGCGGGCGCGACAGCTATAACGCCATGCAGGTTTCGCTGGTCCGGCGTTCCAGCAAAGGGTTAACGATGAATTCGCAATACACCTTCGGCCGGAGCTACGGAAACAGTGAAGGCTCGAACGAAGCCGACACGGCCAGTAACAATGCGCGGGCTGTGGGCGATTTCGATTTCGAAAACTCGTATAACAAATTCGATATACGCCACAACTTCAACGTGAGCGTCGTTTATGCGATTCCGACCGGGAAACTGGACGGCATTGCCAGGACAATCTTCGGTAATTGGGAAATCGGCGGCATTGGCAATGCGCGCAGCGGATTACCGGTGAACGTGTTCATCACCCGGCCGGATATCGTTTACGTCGATGCGGCAGGAAATGTTTTCAACGGCGCAGGCGCAGGCCGAACCGCTGTCATCAACACTCCCGGCGGCGGCTCCACTCGCGCAACAAGACGGCCGGACCTGATTTCGGGTGTTGACCCTTACCTGAACCAGGACCGAACCTTATTCAACCCGGCAGCGTTTGCCATCCCCAAACCGGGAACATTCGGCAACCTGCCTCGCAATTACCTGCGCGGACCAAAGTTCCGCCAAGTGGACTTCATTGTGAATCGCAAATTCCCATTTGCCGAAACGCGCAACATCGAGTTTCGCGCGGAAGTTTTCAACATCTTTAACCTGACGAACTTCGCCGCGCCTCCGTCAACGCTCGGTCCAACGCTGGGTACAGCGGCCGGACAGTTCCAGCCGGGGCAGCCCTTGTCTTTCAGCGGCAGCTCGGCTTTCGGAACGGTGACCTCAACCGTCGAGCGCAGCGTGGGCCTCGGCACCAATCGTCAAATCCAGTTTGCCCTGCGGCTGAACTTCTAGTCAGTCCGCTTTCTCCCTTGGGCCGGCACGGGGGGTGCCGGCCCAATTTTTTTGCCGGAGAACCCGTGCTGCTGCCCGCCAGACTGTTACAAAATGATTACAAAAAAATGAAGGGACCGTTAAAAACACTACCACTTCAAGCTGACAATCAGTTACAAGTGTCCCTACGATGATTTGCAGGGAAGCAATCGTAGCGAGTTTAGGTTTGGTTTTGTGCTTTTCGGGCGCAATGGATGCTGCCGCGGAAACACGGGAAGCAACCGCTGCATCGTACGTGGACCTCGGCGATACATTCGCACATAACGGCGATTTCACTCGCGCGATCGGCGCCTACAACATAGCCCTCCAGTTTGCTCCTCAGTTTGCACTCGCATTTTTCAGACGCGGACTTGCCCGGGAAACACGCGGAGACTTCGCGGAAGCGATTGCGGATTACAGCAAGGCGATCGAGATCAAGCCAAACGTCGCGACGGCGTTCTACAACAGGGGTAGCCTCCGGCTCAACCTGGGCGACTTCGATGGCGCGCTTGCGGATTTCGACAAAGCGCTCGAAAACGATTCCCATTACCTGATGGCTTATAACAATCGCGGCATCGCAAAACTGGGCAAGGGAGACATCGAAAGCGCCATCGCCGACTTCAATCAGGCCATCAAGATCAATTCCAACTGGCCCGAGGCTTATGCCAATCGTGGACTCATCCAATGGCAACTGGGTAAAAAAGAAGAAGCCGAGCACGATTTCGAACGCTCCATTGCCTTGAAGCCTTCCGTTAAAACATTCGTCGAGAAACGCATCAATCAAATCAGCCAGCAATAAATTCGCTGGACAGTCCATTCCCTGTGCAATCAAATGATCGGATATGCTTGCCGTCGCGCGCGGGACCTGTCACAGCATTTTTGTTTACGACATCGCGTTCTCGATCGATCTCAACGAAGCCGAACGCCGCTTGAGTTCCGCCAAGCGCGATACGATCAAACACAAGCGCCGGGCCCCGACTTACTTTGAATATCGTCCCGCGCCGCTCCGCATCAATCAAGGCACGGTCTCGGTTCAAATTGCCGCAGACTTTTCGACCGAACCGCAGGTTGAATTGGTCGTTTACGATTTCGGGGCCGTGAGCGTGATCTACCGTATTCCACTTGGAGAAGACCCGACTCTGCTGTCGCTGAGCGAAGCACTCTACGAAAACCAGGCGCTGTTGAGCGACTCGCGTGACAAGGTGGAAGGTCTTCTGAAGATGATCGAGCCGGCGCTCACCCGAGCCAGCATATCGAGCTTCGTGGAAGATTACGTCATTTTCCAGGTTCAAGCATTCGCAACTCCGGTGAGTATCGACGACCTGATCACACATCACGCGCAGGAGATAACCCGGATCTTGAGGGCGGAGACTCGGGAGTTGTCGGCCGACGAAGTGAATGACGCCCTGTCCCATCACATTTCGTTTGGTAAGGAAGATGTCGCGATTGTCGATTGGAATGCGGCGGTCATTGTGGAGCAGGATGCGGAAGATATTCTGACCGTTCTGGAATTCGCCAATGTCGAACTGCTCGAAATGCGATTTCTCGATCAGCGCCTCGACGACGCGCTGAGCCTCGCGTACAACCGCTTATCGAAAAGGTCGCGCCGCTTGTTTCAGTTTCCTTCCACTCCGTCGGATCTTCGCGACATCTCACGATGGCAGGTCGATAACGCGATTCTGTTTGAAGGCGTCAACAATGTATTGAAGCTTCTCGGCGACCAGTATCTGGCCCGCTTATACAGGCTCGCAGCGCAACGATTCCACGCCAACGAATGGGATACCGCTATTTTGAGGAAACTCGAAACTCTCGAAAGCATCTATCAGAAAATCTCCGATCAGGTTGTGACTCGCCGCATGGAAGTGCTCGAATGGATCATCATCGTGCTGTTCGTCATTTCCATTCTTCTTCCCTTCTTCGGAATTCCGCATTAGGAGTTTTCCGTCCCGTTGAGCACAACTCGCAACATCTTTTTAACAATTGCGTCACAAGCGCGCGACATCGGAAGGATATGGTCCTGAGTCAAATGCCGGAACGCGAACACACCAGCAAACAATACGAACAACAGTTGCGCAGTTTGAAAGAGAAACTGCTCCTTATCGGACACAAGGCGGAAATTGCAATTGCGGATTCAACGCGGGCCCTGGTGGAGCGCTTGCCGTCTCTGGCACAACGGGTGGTCAATGAAGACGACGAAGTAGACCAGCTCGAGCTTGAAATCGACGACATCTGTTTTGAAATTCTCGCGCGTGAACACCCGGTCGCATCGGACTTGCGGTTTATTACAACGGCTATGAAGATCGTGGGCGATATCGAACGCATCGGCGACAACGGTGTGAACATCGCGCGGCGCGCGCTCGAAATCATGGACGAACCCGAGTTGAAACCCATTATCGATGTGCCTGTCGCGGCGGCTGCCGCGCAACGAATCCTCAAGCAGGCGCTCGATGCCTTCGTCAACAGCGACACTCAGTTGGCAAAACGTGTGATTGAGGGCGACAAGTATATCGACGATGTCTGCGAGCAAATGCTGCGTGAATTACTGACTTACATGTTTGAGGATCCGGCAACAATTTCGCGCGCTCTGCGATTGATTTTTGTTGCCCGAAATCTGGAGAGGGTTGGAGATCACGCAGCCAACATCGCTGAAATGGTGATCTTTCTTGCGGAGGCCCACGACGTCCGGCACAGCCAGTTAGCTAAACACTAACCGTGTGTGGCGGATGCGGCAACGTCCTCAGCAGGCGCCTGGACCGCGCGGGTTTTTTCCGCCATCGGCCTGGACTCCGCCGGAGCAAGAATATCCGCCAACCCCGGCGCATCGGAAATCTTCAGGATCAAACTCTGACGCTTCTGATCCAGCTTGTCGAGGGCAGGCGCTACCGCGATGCTGATGCCTTTTCGTCTCGCCCACACTTCCAGTTCTGAGCGAAGAATTTCCATATCGCGTGTATCGCCCATCAGTTGCTGAAACACATGCATTTCCCGGGCGCGCTGCCGTCCTTCATTACCAAGGACGGGAGCGGCCGCCTCAAGAACGTATCGCAACTTTTTCAGGGCAATTCTCATTTCATGCAATGTCGCTTCTTCCGCCGGCTGGAAATGGCGCCAGGCTTTCGCAAATGCGTCGCGGCGCATTTTGAGAGTCTTCTGAATGGCGTTCTGCATGGCCGTTTCACCGAGTTTCTTATGCAATCGAACAAAAGCCGCCCGCACCTTCTTTATGTTCTTTTCGAGACGCTCTCGCCGGTCGCCGGACAGTTCCTTGCGGACCCGCATTCGGCGGTGGCGTTCACGCCGTTCAAGACTCTCGGTGAAATCCCGGATCGAATCGACCTGCCGGAGGTGGGACACATTTTCCAACTGAACTTGAGCGTCCCGCAACGGCCCCAACCGCTTGTGAACTTTCTTGAACTTCCGTTCGAGATCGGACACTGCGCGGTTTTTCGTATCCTTCGATAACGCCTCGACCAGTTCCAGCGTAGCGGTCAGGCGGCGGACCAGAACCCGAAGATCATGAATTGATTTTTCGGATGCCTTTGCGCGGGCTTTCTTCCAGGCCCTGGAGAATTCTTTGCAGCAACTATCGAAAGACAATATGAGTGCGGCTGTTTGTTCCATGGAATCGAACATCATAGCAACAAATCGTCAAGAAGTTGTAATACTCCTGTCATCCACCACTGCTGTAATCGCCTCATACAAAATCGGCATGATGCACAACGAAACGACGGACCGTCCGGTTTATATCAAACGATTTCTTGGAATCGCCACAGCAGCGGGCATGGCGGGTTTATCCGCCCGCCACTTCAGGAGGGTGCTGGAAGAAGACCGGGTTCGGACGATTCAGATCGGCCGAAAAATGTTCATCCTCGGCACCGATTTCGAGCACTGGGCCAGAACCCGAAACATCGATATCAATCCGTCTTCAATGTGAAACGAGGAGTTTCAACATGGATCTTCTGGAAACCATACCTGTTCGCTTGAAATCGCACGATACGATTCGTCCGGTTCTTGATGAAATTCGTGAACGCATCACGCGCCGGGCTTACGAGAATTTTGTCGGACGTGGCTGCGTGGACGGACACGAACTCGACGACTGGCTCGAAGCCGAAGGCCAGTTCATTATCAAACCGTCGGCATGCATTCGTAACGAAGCACAGGATATCCTTGTTGACGTCACATTGCCGGAAAACGATCTTCCCAACCTGACCGTGCACGTTGCACCCCGCCACATCCTGCTTTCATATGTACCTGACCACAATGCGAACCATTATTT
>CAZWGA010000014.1:24905-99078 GCA_964633285.1 uncultured Solibacteraceae bacterium
CGAGATCATTGTGAGCAGTGTCGAAGCGGAACAATTGCGGAATAAGATTCAAATCACTGCAGCTCTCGCTCCACCGCGCCAACCACAATTGGTCTGATTTGCGCTCATAATGGGCACACTAAAGGAGTCCATTGTGAAGACGTTCATGCTGATGTTTGGATCGGTATTCCTTGCGGAGCTCGGGGACAAGACTCAACTCGCAACGATGCTCTTTGCGACGGAAAAAGCCGCAACACCGCTTACCGTTTTTGTTGCGGCATCGTCAGCTCTGGTGCTTTCCACTTTGCTGGCAGTGACGTTCGGATCGACCGTGACGAGATTTGTTCCGGAGAGCACGCTGAAGCTCGTGGCGGGAATCGCGTTTATCGGCGTTGGAATCTGGACGATCGCAACGAAGTAGCGCTACGCCGTCAGCTAATCCCTGTGCTCACCCGCCGCGTGCGCGTCATCTCCGGGAGCGGGAGGGGTGGCTTTCTTTCTGGTACGCTTGGCCGTCCCACCTGCCGCAGCAGTTTTGCGTGGAGCAACCGTCTTGCGTTTCAGGCCTGAACTTGCGCGCCGTTTACGCGCAGGTTTTTCTTCCTCAGCGGCTGGTGTTGCTTCCGCGCTCTCCTGTTCGACGTCCTGTTGCGGTTCGGCGCCTTCCACAGAAGTGTCCGGGAATGCAGGCTGGGCCTCGATTTCCTGCGCTGGCGCCTGTTCCTCCACATCAAATGGGATTGCCGGCGATTCGATTGGACCTTCATCCATGGGCTTTGGCAGACGAGGCTGTTGTGAGAGCTGATTGCCCGGGAAGACTCGAAGGATGCCCTGACGATTTCGTTCGAGGCGGAACACTCCCGAGCGCTGCGCGGCTCGGACAATTTCAAGAAAACTGTGAAAGCCGTATCGATGCTCGTCGAATGTGGGCGCCGCATTCTTGATGAACTGTTTCACGTTGCGCAAATACATGGGCCAATGAGGCGCGATGTTGGAACTTTGAAAAGCCTCCTGAATCGCACGTACGCCTTCTTCGGCCCGCACCGGCGCGGGCGGAGCCAGTGGAACGGGCTGTGGCTCTCCATTACCCTGGCCGTTAGGCGGCACGAACGCAGCTTCGGCAACAGGCGGCGCGACTTCTTCACCTTCAACCTGCGCCTGGTCCTTTAATTCCACGAGCAGGCTTCGATCCACCTGTTTCAGTTTCACAAACCCGGCGGCGGCCATTTTTTCAATGAAATCGCGGAAGGTGCTGGCACCGTAATCGCGTTCGGAAAAAGTGGAATCGAGTTGAAGCAGTGTGCTCTTCAGCAAACCGAGTTGAGGCGAAACTTCGCGCTCCGACAAAACCTTTAGAGCACGGCGCACCAGCGGGAACGGCTTCGCAAGGTTACCATCACCGACAGCGGAGCGCGTTTTTTCAGCGGGCCGCCGCGGGCTGGACTGGGGTGCGATCAGATTCTCGTACGCAATGAATTCATGACAGTTCTTCTGAAGAATGATGCTCGTGAAAGAACGGCCACCCACGACAAGCACTTTCTTGTCGTACTGCTTCAACTTTTCGACAAGCGCAATGAAATCGCTGTCGCCGCCCACAATAACGAAGGCATTAATGTGATTGCGCGTGAAGGCCATCTCAAGGGCATCGAGAGCAAGGTTGATATCCGCGCCGTTCTTGTCGCCGCCGGGAGTAAGATTCCGCTGCACCATCTGGATCGCATGCTGCGTCATGCTGCGGCTGTGTTCGCCGGCGCGTTTCCAATCGCCATAAGCGATCTTCGTGACGACTTCGCCGCGTTCCTTAATGGCTTCAAGGACGGCTCCGATATCAAAATGCCGGTTGAGTGTGCTTTTGACTCCGATCTCGATATTGTCGAAGTCGATGAATACGGCGAGCTTTAAACGGTCTTCAACCATGCTCTTCAGGATAGCATGCGTCTGATAAACACAAAGTCACAAAGACGCGAAGGAAATGGGAAGCAGATGCTATTTCTTGAACAGATTATCGAAAGCGTTGCGAGCATCGGACGCCGAAGTGGGCGATGGGGCAGCGGCGCTTCCACCGCCGGAGTCTCGCGTTTCCCGCTCAATCGACATGCGGGGCATGAAGAATTCGCATTGATTCCGCAGATCTTTTTTGGTGATGCGTTCGGGAATGGGCTGCGTGCATTCGAATTGAGCAGCGGTATCAAAATGCCGGCAGTTCTTGCATGAACGAAGGTCAGCTTTACACTTAGGGCACTGGCTGTCATTTTTGATTTCAACCGGTGGCGGAACAATGGCCCCGCAAAGCGCGCACCGCAGCACTTCCTGAAAGCTCGGCATCTTCATCGGCCGAGGCGCTTCCCGGGCTTTGGATCCGCGCGGACCACCCTTCGGTTTTTCGCGTGGTTTTTCTATTTCTCGTGGCTGGCCATCGCGGTCTCGGTCCATGTAACCGCGGGAGCCGTACTTTCGGTCCATAGATTATTTAGAAAAGAGAGAAAACCCCAGTGTCTTATCTTGGTACGGTGGTCCTGTAGATAAGGTTACAGACCGTTAAAACATCAATATGTAAAAAAGGTATCTAATTTTCGCTAAATCTTGCGGTGGCAGGGCTCTGTTCGCGCCGTTCATCGGCCGACAGCATCTGGACCTCTTCGCGCAAGGCGTCCGTCATTACGGAATACGGATCTGAAGCCCGGGCAAACTTTCCAGGATGGATGGGAGTTCCAAAATGGTACTCGATGGGATGCAATCGAAAACTACCGCCTCGCGGCCAGGCTTCAAAAGATCCTCGAATGCCGACCGGTACGATGGGCACGCCGAGTTCGAACGCCAGAATGGCCGCGCCTTTCTTGAATTCCTCAACGTGACCATCAATCGAGCGTGTTCCTTCCGGAAAAATCAACAGGGCCCGGCCATGTTTTAAACCGGTGGCGCCAACCTGCATTGCCTTAACGAGATTGACATTGGGATCGATCGCAACGATGTTGCACATCTGCGCAATGCGGCGCGACAGCGCGCTCGCCCAGTAGTCGCTGTAACCCAGAATAAAGATGTTGTAGATCACACGCCGCGGAAGCAGCGATACAAGCAGCGGGCCATCCAGGAAAGACTCGTGATTCGGACAAATGATGAAGGGCAACTTTTCCGGAAGATTCTCCAGGCCGTAATAACGGAGGGGAAACAGCGCGCGAGCCAATGTACGCAGGCTCCACATGGCGACGACCCACACCGGATTCAGCAGAAGTCTTCTTTTGAAAATGTAGTGCTTGTTCAGACTGCCGGCCGGAGCGGTTTCGAGAATCTCTTTCCACGAACGCCCGACTGAGGTTTCGGATATGGATGCTGTTTCGAATGCATCGATTAATTCGCCGAGCGTGAAAATCCGTGTGGCATCGTGTTCGTCGATGTGCGTGCCGAGTTGCGCTTCGGCAAGGCCAAGCAGTTCGACTCGAGCCAGCGAGTCAAAACCGAGATCGAGTTCAATATTCATCGAAGGATCGAGCGCACCCACATCCGTCCTGGATTCCCGGACAAGCTGTGCAATGACGGAACCGGCGCGCTCCCGGAATCGGGGATGATCTTCTCCACGTGGCCGTTCAGGCTGCGCTTTCCGCCGTTCTGCTTCTTCCTGCTGAATCTCGAAGCGCTTCAGCTTTCGAGTCACCGTGCGGGGAAAGGGTTCGTTGCGCACCGACAGAGAATGAATCCGGTAATACGGCGGCACGCGTTTGGACAAATTCTCGATCTCAAACCGGATCATTTCCATAATGGCTGTCTGCCCGCGCCGCCGAAATTCATCCAGATCCGGAACGATGATTGCATGAACAGTTTCGCCGGTGGGTGTATCCTCTTCGCCGGGCATACCCAGCACGCAGATTTCTTTCACAAACGGCGATTGCGAGTAGTGCGTTTCCAGTTCTTCGGGATAAACATTTTTGCCGTTGTCGAGGACGATCACGTCTTTGATGCGGCCTGTGATCGAAAGCTGTCCTTCGGCATCGATGAATCCGAGATCGCCCGTTTTCAGCCAGCCGTCCTGAATCGTTGCCGCCGTTTCCTCCGGACTGCGGTAATAACCCTTCATCACGCTCGGCCCGCGAAGCCGGACTTCGCCAATACCTTCGCCGTCCGGCGAATCGATGCGCACATCGAGCCCGCGGATCGGCTTCCCAACCGTGCCGATGCGATTGTCGCCAACGGGAGTAATCGTTGCCGCGGCCGTCGTCTCGGTCAATCCATACGATTGCAGCATCGTATAGCCCAGGTCACTGAAATCCCGCGCAATCCGTGGATCGAAATGCGAACCCCCGCACGCGAACATCTGCAAACCCGGGCCGATCGTCTGATGAATCCTTGAAAAGAACTTCCGGGCCAGCGCCGGGTTCCGAGTGCGACGGGACAATCGCTTCAGGAATGAAAACGCCGTTCGGGCCGGAAGAGACTGCGAAGCAACCTGCGAGAAGATGCGCTTGTGAAGAATGTAAAAAAACTGCGGGACACAGACGAATAACGTGATGCGATGTTTGTGAAATGCTTCGATGATGCGTTGCGGCGAGATCGAGGAGAGAAAGACGACGCCGGCGCCCGCGCACAGAGGACCCAGGCCGTTCGCAATCAGCGCAAGAACGTGAGAAAACGGAAGAACGGATAGGATGCGGTGGTCGGGCGAGAGTTCCAGCATCTCGATGGCGCCGCGGATTTCATGATTCAAGTTGTCGTATGTGAGTTCGACACCCTTCGGATTGCCTGTTGTGCCGGACGTATAAACAATGATGGCTGTGTCGTGAGCGGTGAACGCGGGTATCAAACCTGCGACTGCTGAATCGGCCCGGTATGTAGTCGCGGGTTTGATACCCGCGTTCACAACGTCGCAGGAAATCTCCGCAGAAACCGTCTTCGCCTTTTCCCAATTCGCGTCATCCGCAAAGATGAGTTTGCATCCCGCGTGATTGGCAATAAGGACGAGAGAATTCTCCGGAAGCGTCGTCGCCAGTGGAACCGTGATCACCCCGATTCGCATCGCGCCGAGAAGAACAAACACCCATTCCGGGATGTTCTCCATGAGGATTCCAATGCGATCGCCTTTTTGAATTCCGCTAGCGGTGAGAGCAGATGCGATGTGCTGGGCCTGATTCAGGACATCGGCGTATCGATATTCATCAACTCGATCCTGATGATCGGCCGCGAAAGCGATTTTTTCGGGAAACTGTTTCGACCAGTCTTCGATGCGTTCGAAGATCCAATTCGGGGATGGCGGATCAACCACAGCCGTCCCCGAAACGTCCGTGAGAAAGCCCATGCCGGTAGCATAACGCTACTGGGCGCGAGCTTAATACGGGAGAATCCGGAGACTGAGAACCTTCAGGGGCTTGCGGCTTGGCGGAGGATCCGTGAGACCTATGGAGGTAATCAAGTCCGTGCTCCAGCAATGATCGTACGAAATGCCGTTGCCGCCGCCGCCGTTCCAATGGAACGTCGGCTGGCCCAGTGAGCTCAGCAGCACGTCCTGATGATTACGATCGTTCCAGATCTTGGCATCCCACATTTGTCCGACAATTTGACCGTTGCCGCCGCCGTTAAACTCCATCACACCGTCACCGACAACCAGCACCAGTCCGTACCACGTAAAGTTTCCACTCATGTGCAGCGTGCCCGTGACGACAAGGATGCCCTTACCGCTACCGTTGCCGCTCAGAGTCAGATCGCCGTCCACATAAGTGATGGAAGACCGCACAGTGCTGCCCGGATCGAACGTGCCGACATTCGACGAGTCGTAATAGTGCGCTCCAGGGGCAACTTTGATCTGGTCGATTAACCACTTCAGTCCGTCCGGCGTCGTCATGGTCTCGCCGAGCGAGTCATGACCGTTTTGGACGGAGGGAGTACCTCCGGAGCCGGTGTAGTGATCCGGTCTGGGAAGAGAATCGATAATGGTTTGCACGGAGTGAGTGGGGGGGCTGGCATTGGGATCATCGTAACCATCAATAGCCGGATGATCCGGCTGCGGGTTGGTGGTACAAGCGTCCGCTCCGGTGATTGTGAAATTCATGGAATTCGGCATGGCATCGATTTGCGGACTGGGGCCATCGAGCGTGAGCGCCCCTCCATCGGCAAAACCCAGAACCGGAGTGGCGACCTCCATTTGCAGCATCGAACGCGCACCCTGACGGGTTTGCGCCATCGAAGTCAACAACCACACTTTGCCGAACCTGGTCCCGCCGCTGATCTGCGATGTAGCGACGGCGCCGCTGCCGTGACCTCCGGTGGGATTGATCGTGACAGTAGGATTACTCGTATAGCCCGATCCACCTGCAGTGACGTCGATGTGGTCGACGTAATAGATCGTGCTGGAGCTCGTCGTCACTGTTGCGACTGCGGCCGCTCCGCTGCCTCCACCGCCGGTCAGTTGAACGGTTGGCGCACTCGTATAGTTTGCGCCTCCGTTATCAACGATGATTGCGTCAACGTATCGATTGACAGTGTGTGTCGTCTGAATGGTCGCCGTGGCCATAGCGCCCATTCCGCCGCCGCCGTTAATGCTCACAGTCGGCGCAGAGGTATAGCTGTTTCCTCCGTCGGTCAACGTGATTCCAGTAATACCCACATTGCCGATGTTTGCCGTCACACTTGGACCGGAGACTGCAGTACCCGAACCGTTACCAAACGTCACCGTGGGCGCTGAGGTGTAGCCTGCGCCTCCCGAATCCAGAACGATCGATTGCACGCGAGCCCCAAATGTCACGTTGACACCAACACCGCAATCGGTCCAACTGCTTGCTCCGAGAGTTAAGGTCGAAGAAGCAGAGTATGGCGATGCCGCTGTATAAGCCGAAGTGTCATAGCCCGGATTCTCAATGGTGCAACATGCCGATCCGGATAGCGGTGTTTTGTCGTTTGCCGACTGGACGAACAGAGTCCCCGAAAACGAACGATTTCCAAGAGCGATGCTGACTCCCGATTTCTGATCAATCGGACTATAACCGTTATGTGAATTCAATGGATTGGTGCAGTTATTCGTAACCGAAAATGCATACACGCACGATGGAGAGCCGCCGAGGACGGTGTGCGCCTGGGCGGCCGTCGTGGAGCCGCTGGGACTGAAAGAAACGGTCGGCGGACTTCCCATGGGATAACACTTGCTGCCGGCAGTAAAAGAAGTCAGTGAAGTCACGGGCGCTCCCGTCGAGAAATTAATTGTAGCGGCGGCGCCCATGCCGCCTCCTCCGGAAAAGGAGACGGTAGGAGCGCTTGTATAGCCACTCCCGTAGGCGGTCAGCGTGACGGTATCGACATAGCCGTTATCAATGGTAGTCGGATGTGTCGACGCATGTGCCGTAGCTCCGACTCCCCCGCCGCCGACAAGTGCAACGTCCGGAGCGCTTGTGTAATTCGTGCCACCGGTACTCACGGAAATTGCAGTGACCACACCGTTCGAAGTGGTCACTGAAGTTGTCACCGCAGTCGCCATGGCGCCGCTGCCCGCGCCGCCGCTGAAACTGATCGTCGGCACGGTTGAATAACCCGACCCCGAGGTAATCACGCTGATCGAAGTCACTCCGCCGATCGGCTGGCATCCTGTGGTGTATCCGGTTGGAGTGGACATCTGGTTCGTTCCGGTCCAACACGTCTGGTCCGTACTCGACACGCTGCCGTTAACGGGATACGGCGTCATGTTATTTCCCTTAAGAGAGATTCTTGTCCACTTCAGATCGAGAGGATTCGTCAGATTCCACGGAGCAGACGATGACGCGTGATCGTCAACATAGCTCAACCAACTCGTGCCGGAAGCAATCGTCGTGCAGGGAACTCCCGGCGTGCCTGCTGGAATGCCTAGCACATGTTCCTGGCAGAGTTCGGTATCGAAATATGCATTTGAAGAATCCCAGGGTTTTACCGTTGAATAGTCCGAAACGATGTAAATGATGTTTGCTGCGCCGTTCGCAGGAAGCAGCGTCGGCGCAACAATGTTGTGCGTCGCAGGCTGGATGCGGTCGCGCGCTTCCTGAAGACCGGCGAGCGCGGCATAGACCGCGCCTTGCTTATCGCGGTAATTGGAATTGATCGACGTTTCCATGTTCGTGGAATACATCATTCCCAATCCGACAACACTCAGGAGGAGCAGCGCAAACAACGCGATCAGCATTGCCACTCCACGTTCACTCTTCCTTGAGACTGAATGCATAGCTTTATCCTTCCGTTTCCTTTACTGGCAGCTTGTCTGGAACCCGATGGCTGCCTGCGAACAGTTATTCAACCGGACAGTTGTGATCAAGCTTGTTACGGGTTTCTGGCGCGTTTGAGGATCAACGACCGAGGCCTGCAAAGTAAGAATGGCTTGAATCGTATCCACGGTTGCCATCGTGGTTCCGCTTGCAGTGGAAATCGTTACGGGCAGACCGATGGCAGCGCCGTTGTTGAATGCGGAGAATATCGTTGTGTTCTGCACACCCTGCACTTCGACCTGATACGCCGGCGAGGGTTGCCCGTTGAGTGGATCACCATCGACCTTGGTCACCTGACTCCGCTTCAGGCATGGACAGTTGTTCGCGGTGCTGGTGTCGAGATGGTACTGAATAACGGAGATCGTCCCGCTGTTGTCGACATCGCCCTCGAACCACAGGTCGCCGGTGTCCACTTTTACCAAACCCGCTGCGGCATGATGGTCGTTCTTTCTGGGGTTCTGCGTGAGCATCGAGGGATCCATGTTGCGAGGGTTTGGATAACCCGCCTGCCGCATGTCTCGAGCCATTTGATCCATGAACTCCCGGGCTTCCTGGAACATGTCGACTTTGGTTTGCTCCGCCGACGACCGCTGTGTTGTCAACTGAATCACCTGGAAAATCGCTCCGGAGATGGCAAGAACGATGACAAGCACGATCATCAATTCCATCAGCGAAAACCCGCGAACCGAATTTCGGACAGGAAACTTCTTAGACATATATTGATTTTGTTGCCGATTAGTTCCCCGACATCACCCGCAATGTCGTCGGGGCGGAAAAGAATCTGTTTCCTTCACCGTGCCCCTGTAATTTGGCTCCAACCGTAAGCAAGTAGGTGTTCGTTGCGCCGTAGCCGCCAACCACATCAATGTGCCATCTCACATCGTAGGTGCCTTGAACCTTGCCTGTACTTGAACATGGTGTGCTCACCACGTAATTCATGTAAAAACCGGCAGGCGGGCTCGCTTCGGTGTAGTCGATGTTGGCGCCGCTCAATTGAGCGCCGGCGACGCCGGTATTGGGCACGGATGTATCGACAGTCCAGGTATGACCGGTGCAATCCGTCAACGTTGATGAACCGATTCCGATAAGCGTGGAGTTGATCTGTTCGAGAATCGAAGTCGCCAGCATGGTCTGTGTGCTGTCGATTTTGTTGCGATTGTTGAGAGCAATCGCGTTGATGATCAGTGCCAGCATGCTGACCGACCCGATGACAAGGATCGCCGCTGCCATCAGAGTTTCGATCATCGTTATGCCGGCTTCGGAGTGTCTGCGTTTCTTAAGTTTGTTTTTTTTCATTCAATCCAGGATGATCCATCCCAAAACCATCGTTTGATTCGGCCGGCGGGCGAAATTGTTATCGCCGCCCAGCCTCCCGATCCGGCAATGCGGTTATCCTTGAAATACTTGACGAAACCTTTATTCGTGCAGGTTCCACTGGAATAAGCGCAAGGCAGACCGGTTGAATTGAACGATGGATCCGTGGTCTCAGGTGTAAAACCAAGAAGAGACGTGTTGATCCCTGCAGGAGCATTCGCGCCGGAAGGCGTGGTAAACGTGGAGATCGGTGCTTCCATTTCCACTTGCGGATCCTGCGAAAACAGAGTTGTGGATCCTCCGGCATCTTTCACGTAGTAGATCAGCGAATACGGAGCTGTCGATCGATTGAAGTTCAGCGCGGTTTTCGTTTTATTCTGTTGAACCGCTACCATTCGGCAATTCTGAAGCAGGCCCGATACGCTGGTCATACTCGAGCGCAGCTTCATATTGGCAATCATTGTCGAAAAGACGGGTAGCCCGATCGCGGTCACAACCAGACCGATCGCTACGACAATGAGCACTTCCATGAGGGAAAATGCCGCCTGAGAGCGTATAGGTCTACGCATACATCTGCTCCGTCGGAGGATCATCGTAGTCTAATGTCGCACTCGCGCAAAAGGAATTCTAAAGTCGCTTTCGGGGGGCGTATAGTCGCGCTGTGAAAACAATCGATCCGGCGGCCATCTTGAATATTTTGATAGGTTTTGCCCGGCCATGAGCCGGCCTCTCGTGGAGCTGATTCAGGTAAAATCAGAGCCCGCCCTCAACTCGATCCGGATGCTCTTTCTTGAATACGCGCACTCTCTGGATTTCAATCTTTGCTTCCAAAGTTTTGACAAAGAACTCACCCAACTTCCCGGCGATTATGCTTTGCCCGGCGGCCGTCTGGTTCTGGCTGAAGTCGGCCATTCACCCGCGGGTTGCATCGCTCTGAAGCGTCTTGAAGCAGGCGTCTGCGAAATGAAACGGCTCTATGTCAAGCCGGAGTTTCGGGGTCTGGGTATTGGATTGAAACTGGCCCGCCACATTATTGATGAGGCTCGCTTCGTGGGTTACCAGACCATGCGGCTGGACACCATCGCGGGGAAAATGGAATCGGCTATAGCCTTGTACCGGTCTCTGGGCTTCAATGAAATTCCGCCCTACTACGAAAACCCCATTCCGAACGCCTTATACATGGAATTGCGTTTGAAAGAATAAGGAAAGTTCATCAAATCATGGCTTCATCCCAAAACAGCTCGTTACGCGCGAACCGGCTTAAGGACAATATGGACGCATCGATGGTTTCGAAGCGGCCCAGCCGGATCAGCTCTGAAGTCAACTTTCCTGTTGCTGCCGACATCATCAACCCGTGGCCGCTGAAACCCGCCGCAATGTAGAGACCGTCGAAGCCGGGGACTCTATCAATGATGCCGTTGTGATCCGGGGTCATTTCGTACAAGCCACCCCAGCCGAAAACCAGCTTCAGGCCGGAGAACTCCGGAACGCGCCGCACAAGTTCGGGCATCCAGTTTCGATGGAAGTTTTCGATATCGCAGCCGAAGCGAACGCCGGGCTGTTCGTCAAAGTTCGTTCTGGCAATCACGATTTCATCGTTCCTCCATCCACGCCAGTGAACGCCCTCGGGATCGATAACGACCGGAAACTCGTACGTCCACGGCCGAGGCAGCGCGCATCGAAACAATTGCTGGCGGACAGGAGTAACCGGCACATCGACGCCCGCCAGTTTCGCAACAGTTCCGGAATAGGCTCCTGCGGCAATAACGATGACGGCAGCATCGATCCGGCCGGCTTTCAAAGTCTGCACGCAGCCCTGCTCGATTTTATGAATTTCATCGGAGATGTAAGTCACGCCGAGTTGTTCAGCGCGCATACGATAACTTCGCAGCGTCGCTCGCGGATCCACGTATCCGTCTTGCGGGCCAAACAGGCCGCCGGCCAGATCGTCACAATAGAGTTCAGGAACGAGTTTCCGAATCTCGGGAACGGTCAGAAGCACGCATTCGGCGCCGAGGGACTTTTGAACTTCATAACGGCGCTGTACCTTCGCCCAGTTCGATTCGTTGGCCAGAAAAAGATATCCACGCTGCCGGAATTGAACGTCTGGAAACTGCGCGATCACCTTGAGGCTGTACCGAACCATTTGGACATTCACAGCCGACATGAATTGCTGCCGCACACCGCCCATGGCCAGAGCGCTTGAAGCGAATTGGTAGCTGGGATCGCGTTCGATGACGAGAACACGGCCGCGGATTCCATCCTGAATCAAATTGAAGGCAACGCTCGAACCCACAACGCCGCCTCCGATAATGACGATGCCGGCGTTCATACAGTTGATTTCACCGAGGTCCGCACTTACTTCAATCCTCCCAAAAACTCTTTCACAACATCTTTGACATCCCGGTGCAATCCGTCGACGGCGTAATTCATCCGGCGCATCTGTTCCTCTGAAATCTTTCCACCCAGTTCCCGCAATGCTTCCCGCACTTCAGGATGTTTCATCACAACGGCCGAGCGAATCAGAGGAACGGCATCGTAAGGCGGAAAATAGTGCTTGTCGTCCTCCAGCACAACGAGGCCAAGCGCATCGATGAGGCCGTCCGTCGAATTTCCTGCAATGAAATCGACCTGACGGTCTGCTGCGGCTTTGTACGTCAGCCCCAACTCCATGACGCGCGGTGGAAGTGGAAATCGCAAATTGTATGTTTTGGCGAGCCCGGGGTAGCCGTCCTGCCTGTCCACGAACTCGTAACCGAAACCCGCAACCCAGTGCTGGGTTTGCGGGGCAGCATCGGAAATGGTTTTGAGATTGAATTTCGCTGCGTCCGATTTCCTCACGATGATGGCAAAGGTGTTGTTGAATCCGAGGGGCTCAGTCCAGTCGATATTGAAGCGGGATTGATAAGCATTTTTCACTTTTTCGTAAACCTGCCTCGAATCATTGAAGGGTGCTTCCTTCAGTATCGCGGTCAGGCTCGTGCCGGTGTATTCGACGTATGCGTCCAGTTGGCCGGCAACGAGCGCTTCATGGCAAACGAGTGTGCCGCCAAGGTTCAGCTTTCGATCCACCGGCAGGTGCGTTTTCTGTTCGATCTGCTGCGCGAGCATTTCTCCAAGAATGACCTGTTCCGTGAAGTCCTTCGATCCAACGACAATGCGCTCGGTGCGGGAGCAAGACGAGAGGCACACCGCGAGACACACGAGGAAGAATGCTTTTGAAAACCGTTTTTCAACGGCGCCCAATCCGAAGTCCGCAACCAGAGCGAGAAAGGCGGCGGGAATCGCCCCGGCAAGGATCAGCCGGCTGTCGACCATGGATACACCTCGAAAGATGAACATGCCGAGACCGCCCGCGCCTACCGCGGCAGCAATCGTCGCCACTCCGACTCCGATAACGGTTGCCACGCGAATGCCTGCGAAGATGACTCCGAGCGACAACGGAATTTCAACTTTCCATAACAATTGCGCGTCCGTCATACCCATCCCGCGGCCGGCTTCGCGAATCGCGGGATCGACGCTGGAAATTCCAGTGAACGTGTTGCGCATTATCGGTAAGAGCGAATACAGAACCAGCGCGACGATTGCCGTTCGCGCGCCGATGCCGCCGATAAAAGGCAGCGGAATCAGAAATCCAAACAGCGCGAGACTCGGAATCGTTTGAACGATGTTCACGAAAGTCAGAATCGGCCGGCTCAGGCCGGGCTTTCGCGTCATGAGGATCCCCACAGGGAGTCCAATTCCGGCTGCGATGAGAATGGCCAGCCCGACCATCATGAGATGCTCGGCCGTAAGCTGCAAAACTTCGGCTCGATGACTCCACATGAAATCGAAAACATTCATGCGCAGCTCTCCACAAATGCTCTCGCTTCGGGATGGCTGAGTCCGCGGAATTCTCCGGCAGACACAAGAGCCACCAGCGCGCCGTCCTTCATCAATCCAATGCGGTCAGCCAGAACGAATGCTTCACGCAAATCATGAGTCACAAAGACCATGGTTTTTCCGAGGCGTTTCTGGAGCGCCTTGAATTCTTTCTGAATTTCCGACCGTGTCACAGGATCCAGAGCTCCGAACGGCTCATCCAACAGAAGAACCGATGGATCCGCTGCGAGAGCGCGCGCCACTCCCACACGTTGCCGCTGCCCTCCGGAAAGTTCGCGCGGAAGCCGGCCGGCAAATCGATCGGGTTCCAAACCCACAAGCGAGAGCATCTCGCGAACCCGTGATTTCACCTTCTGCGCCGGCCATGCTTCCAAAGAAGGAACCAAAGCAACATTTCGCTCAACTGTGAAGTGAGGAAACAAACCGATTTCCTGGATGACGTATCCAATACGCCGCCGCAATCGGATCGGATCCCAATCCGTGCTTTTTGTGCCTTCGATCACAACCTCGCCGGACGTCGGCTCAAGCAGACGATTGATCAGCTTCAGCGTTGTGGTTTTTCCCGAACCGCTGCGGCCCAACAGCACAACCGTTTCACCGGCTTCGACACGGAATGAAATATTTTCGACGAGAGCGCGGCTACCAATGGTGTAAGCCGCATTGCGAAACTCCACGATGCTCGTCATTGCGGGAGTGTAGCGCACGGAATTCCAGGGACGCACCCCCGAATTCCGGAATTTGGGTGATTTAGGCCTCTGACACCGAATTATCGAATTATGATTCTGATGATGCTTTCCTGGATTGAAATCGACGCCGCGAGACTGCGCTCCAACATCGATGCCTTGAGAAGCGCCGCAACGCCCGGGACCGCTGTGATGGTCGTCGTTAAAGCCAACGCCTATGGACACGGTCTCGAAGCCGTTGCTCCGATCGCCGCGGAGAGAGCGGACTGGCTGGGTGTGAATAATCTGGATGAAGCGTTAACGATTACGCGCCTGGGAATCGCAAAACCTGTTGCCATTCTCGGCCACACGCCTCTCGATCGCCTGGAGCAAGTCGCTCGAAACGGATACCGGCAGGTTCTCTATCGTCTGGATGTGGCGAAAGCCCTGTCCGATGCAGCGCAAAAAACAGGAGCGGCCGCAAAAGTCCATCTGAAAATCGAAACGGGAACGAATCGGCAGGGAATTCCGCTCGATGAATTGGAAGAGTTCGGGCAACAGCTTTTGAAATTGCGAGCTGTTGAAGTGGAGGGCGCGTATACGCACTTCGCCAACATCGAAGACACACTCGATCCGTCATTCGCGCAGTTACAGCTTCAACGATTTCAGGAAGCCCTGGCTCTGCTCCAGAAGACCGGTATTCGTCCGGCACACGTTCACGCTTCGGCAACCGCCGGTTCTCTGTTGTATCCGGAAATGGATTTCACAATGATCCGGGCGGGAATTGGAACCTACGGAATCTGGCCTTCGCGCGAAACTCAGATCGCGGCGAGAGAACGCGGAAGGCGCCCGGCGCTTGCCCCTGTGCTGAGCTGGAAGACGCGTGTCGTTCAAGTAAAGGAAGTAAACGCGGGATCGTATGTCGGTTACGGACTCAGCTATCGCGCAAGCCATGCGATGAAAGTGGCGGTGCTGCCGATGGGTTATTACGACGGCTACGATCGGAAGCTTTCGAGCGCCGGACGCGCGCTGATTCATGGTCAGCCTGCGAGCGTGGTTGGCCGGATTGCGATGAATATGACCATGCTGGATGTAACGGACACCGGCGCGCAACTCGATGAGGAAGTCGTTCTGATCGGCCGTCAGAATTCCGGAGAGATTCGAGCCGAGGAACTGGCGGAAAAAATCGGCACCATTCCTTACGAAGTCGTTGCCCGAATCAATCCGCTGTTGCCGCGGGTCATCCGGTAAACGCGAGTTACGCGTCCGTTTTCATCAGCGTTCGATATTTTCCGCGGAAATAGAGTAGTGGTTGCTGTCCCGCCTGGCGCACTTCGGCATTCCGGACTTCTCCCAGGAAGATCTGATGATCGCCGCCGGGAAAAATCTGCACTGTCTCGCACTCCATCACAGCGATAGCGTTCTGCAACAAAGGCATTCCGAGTTTGCCTTCGAAATAAATGGTGGAGGGCCGCTCGGCGTCCTTCTTCGCAAAGATACGCGACATATCTTCCTGATGTTCGGAAAGGATGCTGACGCCAAAATGTTTTGAATCCTTGAAGGCCTGAAGTCCGCTCAGACGATTATCGAAACACACCAGCACAAGGATGGGATCCAGCGATACGGAGGTAAATGAATTGACGGTCAGGCCATAGGGTTGACCGGCACGATCTTTGGTCGTAACCACGGTGATTCCCGTGGCGAAATTTCCCATCACAAGGCGGAATTGATCGGAAGTTACCATAGGCCGTTTATCATAGCCCAAACCGTAATATAATCCGCCGCGAGAATACCCGATGAAACGGCGGCATCTGCTCATTGCATTGTTTACGGCGATCGTGATGACGGCCGCGATACTCGCGGCGCAGGTGCGGGTGGACGTTCGGTTGGTGAACGTCATTGCAACCGTTACGGACCTACGCGGCCACTACATCACTAATCTATCTTCGAGCAACTTCCTCGTGGAAGAAGACGGCAAATCCCAGGAGATTTCCCATTTCACTCAGGATCATGATGTGCCGGTCAGCGTCGGAATTCTTCTGGATACGAGCGGGAGCATGGAACGAAAAATCCGGACCGCTGTTGAAGCCGTGGACCGATTCATCCGGCGTATCCACGCCGACGATGAGATTTTCCTGATAACGTTCTCGGGCGAGCCGACTCTCCGGCAGGATTTCACGGCGGATCGTGAAAAGCTTTCGCAGTCTCTTCGCCGTATCACGGCATCCGGAGGAACGGCCCTCTACGATTCATTGACGGAAGGATTTGGAAAGCTTCGCGGCGGACGGCATGCCAAGCGAGTCATCCTTGTTATTACGGATGGCCAGGACACCGCCAGTGTCGCCCACCTGAGCAACGTTGTGCAGACCATCCGCGAATCCGAAATGCTGGTATACCCGATCGGCATTTCCGCTTTGACTTACGCAAGGGGACTCGATCAAAATCCGTTCTCTTTTCCTATGCCGGCGCTGGTTTCGTCCAGGCTCACAAGCCAGGGCAAAATCGACGAAGTGGATATCAATGTTCTTCACACCCTCGCCGAGAACAGCGGCGGAAGGGCTTTCCTGCTTGCCGAAAGCCTGATCAATCACGGATCACAAATCGAAAAAGTTCTCGATACCATCGCAGACGAACTACGCAGCCAGTACACGCTGGGATACTATCCCGCGCATCCGGACGACGGCATGTATCACTCGATTCGCATTCGCACCAAAGATGGAGAAAACGTGAGAGCGCGCCGGGGATACGTGGCGAAATCGTCGTAGCGCTCAGGCACCCCGGCAAATTCGAAACCCGTAATCGGTATACGCGTATGCGGGCGGGAGACTGCTTCGATGAGCCGCGCGCGATGCTTTGATTTGATGGCGCCATGATCCGCCGCGGGAAACGCGGCGTGTGCCGTTTTCAGGTCCCGCCGGATTTCTTTCAGGCGATATCGAGTAATAGTCTTCGGCGTACCAATCCGCGCACCACTCGTGAACGTTATCACCGATATTGACGAGGCCATAACCGTTCGCCCGCCATTGACCAACCGGCCGCGGAGAATGCCAATCACCGTGGAAGTATTCGAAGCGGGAGGGAGATTCATTTCCCCACGCATAATCGGCATCATCGATTCCGCCGCGGCATGCCTTCTCCCACTCCGCTTCGGTCGGAAGCCGGCACGGCGTGCCAATCCATTTTGAGAGCCATTCGCAGTAGGATGCGGCGGCGAACCAACTCACTCCCACGACCGGTTGATCCGGGCCGCTGAAGAGCGGATCCTGCCATCCCGCAGGTTCAACGTACCTGGTGCCGTCGAGAAACAGGGCGTACTCGCGGCGAGTCACTGGCGCGCGCGCCATCTCGAACGAGTCGAGCCAGACCCGATGCCTCGGACTCTCCCAGCGATAGTGATTTTCGGAGCCCATCCAGAACCATCCCTCTGGAATCAAAATGAAATCCGAGCGCAAAACCATGCCGCTATTCTGACAAATATGTATGCAGATTGAAGGATGCAATCGATGGTCTGTTGAGGTACTATGCACGGATATATTTTTCAACTTGCGCTTACATGAGGAGGGAAAGATGGGTCTCCTGAGAATCGCCCGAATGCCACTCGTGACGGTCACGCCACAGGCAACAGTCTTGGAAGCCGTTCGAACGATGGATCGGGAAAGTATAGGCGCCGTTGCGGTAACCGATGGCAACCTTCTCGTCGGTATGTTCAGCGAACGCGACCTCATGCTTCGTGTGGTTCTTGAGGGCCGCGATCCCCAACGGACACGCATCAGAGACGTCATGACCTCCCCTGTTGAAACAATTCCGCGCGAAGCTACCCCCGACGATGCCTTGAAGGCCATGCTGGAAAAACATATCCGGCATCTGCCCGTGGTCGAGCAGGACGGCAGACTGACCGGCATGATCTCCGTTCGTAATTTGCTGCAGGAAAAAGTCGACGAACTGACCGATCAGCTCGATTCCCTTGAAGCCTATTTCACGGCGGACGGTTTCGGCGGCTGAGACAACTCGCGTCTACACGATCTGCCCGACGCGATCTGCCGCGAGCTTGATCCTTTCTTCAATCGACGGATGGCTGTAGAAAATGAATTCGATGATCTTGTTCGGAGCTTTGTCCGCAAGATTGATCTCCGCCAGTTTCTCCATGCTTGAAACAAAAGCCAACGCATCACCCGTCAGATCGAGCGCATAAAGATCAGCTTCCCGTTCCAGCCTCCTGGAAAAATAATTCGCGCCCGGCAGGACCAGCAGCGAAAGGACAGAAATCACCAGAACAAAAAGTGGAAGACTCGCGATATCGGCTATCCCTCTGAAGCCGAGACTGATCGAAAGCGGGGGCAAAATCAGGTGCGCCACATAAAAGGCCGCGAAGGTGAGCACGGATTGAAGGGCCATCCCGTACCAGATGTGATTCTTCACGTGATGGCAGAGCTCATGAGCCATGATCACTTCGATTTCTTCACCCGAGAAATTCTTCAGAAGAGTGTCGGAAACGATGATCCGGCGCGTATTGCCCCATCCCACAACGGCAGCATTCGCTTTGCGCGTTTTCTCACCGAGCGACCACTCAAATATGCCGCATATCGCCGCGCCTGTCCGGCGCGCGAGGCCACGTACGCGGTTTTGGAGATCCGCACTCTCAACGGGCTTGAACTTGAAGAACAACGGCATCAGCAGCACGGGAGCAAGGTTCGTCATCACGACAACGAAACCGATTACTGCTGCGCTGGCGTAGATCCACCAATAGCCGGAGTCATTGCGCAGAAGCGCATAGATCAATTCAATACCTGCAAGCATCAGCACTGCGCCGATGGCGAGCCCTTTGAACTGGTCACCGATCCAGCCTCCAGGAGTCTGCCGCGAGAGTCCGAATCGATGTTCCAGGACATACCCTGAATAGAAGTCGAGCGGGAGTTCGATGATTTTGAATAGAGCTCCGATGGTCACCGCGTAAATCAACACGGTTACCCATTCCGACTTTGAGTAAGATTCCGCGAGATTGCGAATTCGTGCGCTCCAGCCGGATTTAAGGAGATAGAGGAGGATCAGGGTATTGAGTACAAATCCGGCAACCGCAATGATGCGCTTGATCGATTCGTAGCGTTGTGGCTCGTCCATCCTGATATACAGATATACGCCAAGGGCATGAAATTCGCTGTTCCCGCTTTCAGGCCTTGCCCCAGCCGCCCCCGCCTGGAGTCTGAATGGACAACACATCGCCGGGGTCCACCCATGTTGTGAATTTCGATGGAAGAACCTGATGCCAGCCGTTGGTGTGAATGAGCGTGTTGATTCCGGAAGCGCCGTCTTCGCCTTCATTCAATCCATAAGGTCTGAAGATCCGGCGATCCGAGAGAAGCGTGACCTGGGCTTTGGTTAAGAATTTGACTTCGCGAATGATGCCGTCGCCGCCGCGGAATTTGCCGCGTCCTCCAGAACGCGGGCGAAGCGAGTACCTCAAAAGCTGGACGGGATAGGCGTGCTCGAGAGCTTCGACCGGTGTGTTCATGGAGTTCGTCATGTGCGTATGAACGCCGGAAAGTCCGTCCATACTGGGTCTGGCGCCCATGCCGCCCGACACTGTTTCGTAATAAGCGACGGGCTGATTCGATCGCGGATCAACGGCGCCGAAAGTCAAGTTGTTCATCGTGCCCTGACTCGCAGCGGGAATGCGGTCCGGCACAGCCTGCGCCAGGCATCGGTACAGCACATCGACAATGCGCTGGGATGTTTCGACATTGCCCGCACAAACAGCCGCAGGCAATGCGGCATTCACAACAGTTCCTTTCGGCGCGATGACCTCCAGGGGCCGCATGCCTCCGGCATTGGACGGGATCGGCAACCCCACGAGGGTGCGAAAAACGTAAAACACCACCGACACGGTGATCGCATAGACCGCATTGATGCTGCCTTTCACCTGTGGATCGGAATTCGAAAAATCGATCGTCGCGCGTCCTCCCTTGATCTGAATCCGGACGCGAATGGCTACAGGCTGGGCGCCGATTCCATCATTGTCGAGAAAATCTTCGGCTTCATAGGCACCGGCAGGAATACTAGCTATGGCGTGGCGCGTCATGCGTTCGCTGTAGTTGAGAATCTCGGATACATAACGGCTGACTTCTTTCCCTCCATACTTCGCGACGATCTCTTTCAAGCGCCGTTCGCCCGTTCGATTTGCTCCGAGCATTGCCGCAAGATCGCCTTCCCGCTCTTCGGGCGTGCGGACGTTTGCGAGTACCATGTCCCAGACATCCCGATTGAGTTTTCCAGCCGACATCAGATTGATCGGAGGAATTCGCAATCCCTCCTGATAAATCTCCTCGGCGAGCGGCATGGAACCGGCGGACATCCCTCCGACGTCCGAGTGATGCGCGCGGCACGCGACATAGAAAAGAAGCCTGGTCCCCGAAAATACTCCGGAGACGAGCGTGATGTCCGGCAGATGCGTCCCGCCTTTGTAGGGATCGTTCAACATCACAACATCGCCGGGATCGATGCTGCGGTTCTCGATCGCGGCCTGAACCGACAACGGCATCGACCCGAGATGGACGGGCATGTGATCGCCCTGCGCCACCATGTCGCCTTGCGCGTCGAAAATCGCGCAGGAATAGTCGCGGCGCTCTTTGATATTTGGAGAAAACGACGTGCGCTTGAGGGTCGCGCCCATTTCTTCCGCAATCGCGTGAAAAAGGCTCTTGAAGATTTCGAGCCGGACAGGATCGACGGCCGTTTGTCTCTTCACAGATTTCATTTCGACTCCAGCACCAGGTTCAAGTGCGCGTCCACCACACATTGAAAATCAGGCGGCACGAGTGTTGTGGAACTGTATTCGCCGATGATAGCGGGGCCTTTAATGTTGTGCCCGCAGCCGAGAGCCACGCGGTCGTAGATTGCTGTTTTCTCGCGTTTGCGATCGATCCATACCGGACGCGTTTCCAATGGAATCGCCCGGCCCTGCTGTTTCCTTGCCTTTGCGAATTCCGGTTTTAGGGTCCTGCCAACGAAGGCGCTTCGCACGTTGACGACTTCGACTGCCCTTCCAGCATTCGCATAGCCGTAGCGCCGCTCGTGGGCTTTGTGAAATCTATCGATGAAACCGTTCCCGGCAGCAACGGTCAATTCATACGATTGGCCCCGATACCGAAGATCCACAAAGTCCGCGCAATGAATTTCCTTTTTGTTGAAACCTTCCGCCTCCAGTTCAACGCTTCCGAGATCATGCAATTCCTTAAAAACGGATTTCATTTTCTCCGCTGACTTTTCGGCATCCACAAGCAGCGTGCGCGAATAATCCTTGCGAACGTCCGCCAGCAGAAGGCCCAGAGCGGAAAGCGCGCCTGGGAATTTCGGAACAATCACCCTGCGCAGCCCCAGGCCGCGGGCAAGATTCGCGGCGTGAAGGCCGCCGGCGCCGCCAAAGCAGATCAGAGTAAAGTCGCGAGGATCGTAACCGCGTTCCACGGAGATCAGGCGGATCGCCTGTTCCATATTGTTATTGACGATGTCGATGACGCCCTGGGCCATGTCTTCGAGACTGCTCCATCCTTCGGTCCATCGCTGCTTCGAAAGCGAGACGGCAATGCGGCCAGGGTCAAGTTGCATCGCTCCGCCAAGAAAAAACTGAGGCAACAGGCGGCCAAGAATGACGTTCGCATCGGTCACGGTTAGCCGGTCTCCTTTGCCGTAACAGATCGGACCCGGATCCGCGCCTGCGCTTTCAGGACCGACTTTGAGCGCGCCGCCCGGATCGAGATATGCAATGGAACCGCCGCCCGCGCCGACTGTATGAATGTCCATCATGGGAATGCCGACATGCATTCCGTCGATCTGGCTCTCGTGCGTCACCTTGATTTCGTTTTCGCACAATGAAACATCGGTGGAAGTTCCGCCCATGTCGAACGTGATGATCTTCGAATAACCGCTCGCCTGCGCGATGTGAAACGCTCCAACCACGCCCCCCGCCGGCCCCGACAGGATCGTCCGGACGGGCGTTTCCGCCGCGGTCCCGGCCTGCACCGCGCCGCCGTTGGATTGCATCACTCGTAAACGCGAATGGCTGAGGTTGTCCTGGAGACGCCGCAGATAACGGTTCATCAGGGGAGCGAGATAGGCATTGATGACTGTCGTCGAGGTGCGTTCGTACTCGCGGTATTCGGGCAGGATCTTCGACGAAAGAGAAATCGGCACACCCAGCGATTCCAGCAAATACCCGATTTCCAGTTCGTGCTCGTTGTTGGCAAATGAGTACAACAGCGAAACCGCGATCGATTCGACATTCTGAGCGCGCAGATATTCGACAAGATTCTGAAAGAGACGCGAATCAAAGCGCGTTTCAATCGATCCGTCATACAAGGTTCGTTCGCGAATTCCGAAACGCAAATCCGCGCAGACAAGCGGCTCGGGAGCCGTTACCAGAATATTGTAGAGTTCGCGCCGCGTCTGCCTTCCAATGACGAGAACATCTTCGAAACCTTCCGTCGTCAGCAGCGCCGTCCGCGCGCCCTTGCGTTCGAGCAGAGCGTTGGTGGCAACGGTCGAACCGTGGATCATCTCGCGAAGCACGGAATCGCCGATCCGGGAAACTCCCTTCATGATGGCGTTGTCGGGTTGGCCTGGTGTTGAGAGTTCCTTGAACACTTCGATCTTGCCATCGCGAAGAACGACAAAATCCGTGAAGGTGCCGCCGGTGTCGACTCCGATCCGAAGCCCGGGCCCGTTCGAAGATCCGGCCTTCACAGGGCGGGCCCGGAATGCGGAGGCTTTCGCCTTAGAAATAGATTCGCGCGACATCTTGGACGTGTTGGAAACCGATCGTTGAGAGGCCCTGCAGTGCGCCCCTGGGATCCCGTTCCCACGTGAGCGCCTGCAAATCCGGCAGGCTGAATCCGAAATGATGAATCGCCACTTCACGAACTCGGGCGAAATCATTCTCGGAAAGCGGCCGCATCGCAATTTCTTTGATCCAGCCGAGAATTTGCGCTCGATGCTCATCATCAGCGCGGATTTGAAGCGAAGTTCCCGCCCCGGCCTCGATTCGCAATTCAACGTCGCGCCACCATCCGGCCTGGATAAGCCTCAGGTCCAGAGCGGTCTTGAGAATGAACAGCGCGGGCAGATCGCCACCGGAAACTTCTCCCTTCGCGACACCACTCTCGCCCGCGGTGTTGCCGGAAAAAGAACTCCAGATCTCACGAGCGCGCGAAAGAGAAACCTGGGGAGTCAACACGAGAATCCGGTCGGGGCGATATTTCTGAAACGGCTTCATATCATCGGAAGTGAATTCGTGATCGAAACGCGCCAGGGCGCCGCCGGAGATAAACACGGCATTGATGGTGCTTTCAGTAATGTATACCCCGGAAGGAAGCTGTTCAGGTGGCTTCGAAGCCGGAACGGAATCTGTGTGAGGCGGGAAAGTGATTGCAATGGGGCTCTCAACCGGCGCTACAGCGGCGCGCTGCCCTCTCACCGAGGGAAGGGATTGGGGCAAGGCATTGCTCAAGGATTCGGTTGTGACCGTGGTTTGTTTAGGCCGGGGCGCCCATGTTGCAATCACTCGATTCGAAATCAAAAGATCGCGCGCGGCGCCGCGCAAATCGTCGGCGGTCATCGATAGAATCCATTGAATCCCTTCCACACGCCGTTCGGGAATCCCATAACTGGTGTACCACTCACGAACTTCGCTGCTCTCAAGGTAAGCGGCACTTTCATCGCGAGCCGCGGCAAGATCTTTTGCAGATGCGGGAGTGAACTGCAGACGTTCCAGCTCTTGCAGAAGGCTTGCCTCCACCGGTTCGGGAAACTGACCCGCGGGGACCGCCAGCTCGATGCGGTAGTAATAAGGACGCGTTCCAAGCGGCAAAGCCGTTTGGAGCGGAAGCCGGACCACTCGATGAATGAGGCGATCCAGGACAAGGAACAAATACCATTGCCGGTAGTACACCGCGGGAATAGGCGATGCGTAAATCACGGCGCCTGCCGGCAGATCCGATTTGAAACGAAGCGTACGTTCGGCTGCCAACGGTTCGATCGGTTCAGCGGACAAATTGTTCGAAGCCCGGCGCGCTACTGCGGCAAGGCCGGCGCGCAAAGAATCCGAAACCGGCGCGGATATCAGCAGGAAAGCATCATCTGTGGCGTAATCGACAGACGGCGATCGCGACCCCAATAGCGCGCCACGAATCTCTTCTTCGACTTTTCCTCGAAAATCGGGCGGGTCGGGGGACGAGGGGTCTGACCCCCTGTCCCTTTTCGGGATTTCTTTGAAAAATGCGGCCAGTTGATCGTCGCTCAACAGAGCCGCAGCCCACTTCGGCAACGTGAATCGAAGGGAAGTTCGATCGCGTTCGGTGCTGAATTGAACGGTGCCGCCGGCAGCGTAGGTGCTGAAGATCAGCGAGCGAGCGGCGCTGGTGGATGCGAGATTTTGGAGTCCGGGTTCGTTGTATCCCGCGACGATCGAGACCATATCGCCCTCGGCCGGAAGTTCGGTTAACTGGATTCCGTTGGGAAGGGTGCCCGGCAATAAAAGGAAGGCGAAGATGGCCGAAATGGGCGCAAACACTCGTTGAGCCTATCGTTGCACGGTAGTGTTTTCAAGAATGAATATGGTAGATTGCGAAACTTGACCTCAAGCACAAGGAGAACGCAGTGAACGTCTACGAAGGCAAAAACATTCGTAATGTCGGCATCGTTGGACATGGAGGAAGCGGCAAAACCTCGCTGGTTTCCGCGATGCTTTTTGATAGCGGCGCCACCAATCGCCTCGGTCGCGTAGACGACGGGAATGCCCCAACCGACTACGACGAAGACGAGATCGAACGCAAAATCACGATCTCCGGAAAACTCGCTTTCTGCGAATGGAATAAAAACAAAATCAATATTCTCGACACACCCGGCTTCGGCAATTTCATTCAGGAAGCGCGAGGGGCCCTGCGCGTTGCGGACGGCGCGATTATTGTTGTGGACGCTGTTTCAGGCGTCATGGTTCAAACGGAAAAATCCTGGGCATACGCGGAAGAATTTCAGCTTCCCAGGCTCGTCGTGGTCAATCGAATGGATCGCGATACGGCAAGTTTTGAGCGATCGCTGCAATCCATTCAACAACGTCTGGGACGCATGTGCGTTCCGATCCAGATTCCGCTGGGCGAAGAGAAAGCTTTCAAAGGCGTCGCCGATCTGATTCAGATGAAGGCCTGTATTTTTCCGTCGGACGGCTCCGGTAAATTCACCGAATCCGATATTCCCGGCGATATCGCCGCCCGCGCGCAGGAATATCGCGAAAAGCTCGTGGAAGCCGTCGCCGAAAGCGACGAAAAGTTGATGGAAAAATTCTTCGAGAGCGGCTCGCTGAGCGATGACGAGATGATCTCCGGCCTGAAGAAACAGGTTGTGGACGGAAAAATTTATCCGGTGCTCTATACCTCGGCGCAGGGAAACATCGGCGTTCAACAGCTTTTGAATGCGATTGTGAATCTCCTTCCCGATGCCGTTGCCCGGGCAACGGTCACCGGCGCCGATCATCAGGGAAAGGAGATGGTGCGGAAAACAACCGACAGCGAACCGTTTTCCGCCTTTGTCTTCAAAACCTTTTCGGATCCGTTTACGGGCCGCGTTTCGTTATTCCGTGTGTACTCGGGAACACTGACAACGGAACTCCAGCCTTACAACGCCAACAAGGGAGTCACTGAACGCCTCGGCTCGATCGTTCTGCTTCAGGGAAAAACGCAGGTCACCGTGCCGAAGGTCCATGCCGGAGACATCGCGGCCGTCGCAAAACTCAAAGAGACTCAGACCGGCGAGACGCTTTCCGACAAGGGACACGCAATCCTTTATCCGGCGGTGAAATGGGTTGAGCCCGTCATTTCCTTCGCAATTGAACCGAAATCCCGTGGTGACGAAGAAAAAATCAGCACGGCTATTCACAAGCTGATGGATGAAGACCTCGGTCTTCGTTATACGCGTGAACCCCAGACGAAGGAATTCCTGATGTCGGGCCAGGGCCAGATGCACGTGGAAATGGCGGTTGCCCGGCTGAAGAAGCGATACGGCGTCGAAGTTCTTCTGCATCCCCCGAAGGTTCCCTATCGCGAAACAATCAAAGGCAAAGCGGACGTCCAGGGCAAACACAAGAAACAGAGCGGCGGCCACGGACAGTACGGTGATTGCAAAATCCGGATGGAACCGCTGCCGCGCGGCGGCGACTTCGAATTCGTAAACGAGATTTTCGGCGGCGCCATTCCGAGGAATTTCATACCGGCGGTCGAAAAAGGCATTCAGGAAGCGCGCCAGAAGGGAGTTCTTGCGGGATTCCCCACAGTGGATTTCCGAGTCGTTCTGTATGACGGTTCCTATCATGATGTCGATTCATCTGAAATGGCTTTCAAGATCGCGGGCTCTCTGGCCTTCAAGAAAGGTATCCGGGAAGCGCGGCCAATCCTGCTGGAGCCTGTGATGAACGTTGAAGTGCATGGACCGGAAGAATTCGCGGGCGATCTCATGGGCGATCTGAACAGCCGGCGCGGCCGCGTTCAGGGCATGGAAGTTCGGGGACACACGACAATCATCAAGGCCCAGGTGCCGCTGGCGGAAATGCTGAGTTACGCATCGGATCTGACATCTAAAACCGGAGCGCGTGGAAGTTACACGATGGAATTCAGCCATTACGACGAAGTGCCCGGCCATCTCGCCGACAAAGTGATCGCTAACGCGAAAGCGGGCAAAACGGGTGAAGAGGAAGAAGAGGAATAACGTTTATGCTTTTCATCGCTCGATTCCACAACAATCCGGAAAAAGCAAATCTCATCAGTCAGTACTATCCTGCTCACGTGGAATGGCTCAAAAAAAATGAATCGACGATCCTGGTTCCGGGCTCGCTGAAGCCGGAACCCGACGCTCCTCCGGTCGGAGGATGCTGGATCGTGCGCGCCGATACCAAGGCTGAGGTTGAAGCGCTCTTTAAAACGGACCCGTTCTGGGTGAATGGTCTGCGTTCCGGCTACGAAATCTTCTATTGGTCGAAAGCGTTTCCGGATAAGACGGTCCCGATTTAAATCCATTCAGAGGTCTGGCAGTTGTTTCGCCCTATGCTAGGATGGACTCCGCTATGGCCGTCAGTCCTGAGCTTCTGAAGATTCTTGTTTGCCCTGTCCCGGATTGCCGCGCGCCTGTAAACCTGACCGAAGACGGACAGGGTCTGAAGTGCAGTAAATGCCGGCGCGTATATCCGATTCGCGACGACATCCCTGTGATGCTCATCAGCGACGCAAAAATTGAAGACTAAAGATCTTTTTCAGATTCTTCCTTCGAACGCCCGCATTCTGTTCATACGCCTTCGCTCGATGGGTGACTGTCTGCTCCTGACCGGGCCTGTTCGCGTGCTCAAGCAGGAGTTCCCGGGCTTCCGGATTTCGGTTCTCGTCGAGCCTCGTTTTGCCGGATGTTTCGACGCAAATCCGGACTTTGATGAAATTCTGCATGCGGAAGGTAAATTCACGACAGGCCTTCGGCTGCTTCAACGCCGTTTCGACGTCATTCTGAATCTCCACGGTGGGCCCACCAGTCTGGTCCTGGCCTGCCTGGCATGGGGAAAGCGCGTCGGCGCCGAACATTATCAGGCGGCGAAGCTGTATCACGGACTTGTACCGTCGCCCGAACCGCTGGCTCACACGGTGGAATCCACAATGGCCACGTTTCAATGGCTGGGTGTTCGCGCAACGCACCCTCCGGCATTGCGGTTCGAATTTCATGAAAAAGAATCTGCGAGAATGCGCGATGCTTTGAAGGGCAGACCGTACGCCGTTATTCAACCCGCTGCCGTTCTGCCGACCAAGCGATGGGATCCCGGCCGCTTCGGCGAAATTGCCCGCGGCCTCGCGACCCGTGGACTGACGGTCGTGGTGACTGCCGGGCCTAACGAAGAATCTTTTGCGAGCCAGGTTGCAAAGGAAATTTCCGGGACCGTGATCCTTCTGGGTCTGTCGATACCGGAACTGGCCGAACTCATTCGCGATGCCCGCTTGTATGTTGGAAACGATTCGGGCCCGATGCATCTCGCCGCCGCAGTCGGAACACCCGTGGTGGCGGCATGGGGGTCATCGGACTCGCGGCGTTGGCGCCCCTGGCATGTTGCGCATCGAGTCGTACAGAATCCGTTTGAGTGCAACCCGTGTCCGGGCTATCGTTGCCTCGTCGCGGAATCTCCTCTATGCATCGAGTCGGTGAGTGTCGAACAGATGAATTCAGCGATTGAGGAATTGCTTGCCGTCCATGAACCGCAACCGCATTGAAGAAATCCTGAACCGCTTTTCCGGAAAAACCATTCTCATCGCCGGCGATGTCATGCTGGACGAATTTATCTGGGGCCGGGTCTCGCGGATTTCTCCGGAAGCACCCGTGCCGATTGTGGAAGTGTTGAATGAAACCTACCGGCTGGGAGGCGCGGCAAACGTCGCCGCGAACATTCGTGATCTCGGGGGAATACCCATTCCGATTGGAATCACGGGCAAGGATCCGGCATCCGAACGAATCACGCAATTGATGTCGGAAGCCGGTATCGAATCGTGCGGCCTCATCCAAACGGAACGCCGGACCACCGTCAAGACACGCATCCTGGCGCACAGCCAGCAGGTTGTCCGGACAGATCGCGAAAGTACGGATCCGATCTCATCGGACTTGAACGCCGGTCTCACTGCGATTTTTGAGAAACGTCTGGGCGGCGCTGCAGCAGTTATCGTGTCCGACTACGACAAAGGCGTCGTCAACAGGGAGTTGCTCGCGAGCATTCTTCCGAAGGCGAGAAACGGAAAAGTTCCGGTATTCCTCGATCCCAAAGTCCACCACGCCGACTACTACAGCCCGATCACTCTCATTACGCCGAATCAGCGCGAAGCGGAGTTACTCACCGCGAGCGTGATCCGCGATGAACACGGCCTCGAAGAAGCCGGACGCAAACTCCTTCACAAGTTCGGTTGCGAGTACGCGCTGATCACTCGCGGTGAACACGGCATGTCGCTGTTCAACCGAGCAGGCTCCCACCATCTGCCTACATTTGCGCGGGAAGTCTTCGATGTGACCGGCGCCGGAGATACCGTCATCTCGACGCTCGCTCTTGCCTGCGCTGCCGGAGCCTCGATGGAAGAAGCGGCCGTTCTTGCGAATCATGCCGCGGGGGTTGTGGTCGGCAAGATTGGAACGGCCACAGTGAATCGCGCCGAACTTCAGTCGGACTTTGAAGCCCGCAATGCGCATTCTGCAGGTTAGTTCGGCGAACGATCGGGGTGGAGGCGAAACTCACGTCCTGGAATTAACCGCGGCCTTGCGAAAGCGCGGCCACGAAGTCCTGGTCGCGGGAAGGATTAACAGTCCCGTCAATCCGGATATTCAGTTTCCCTTTCGCAATTCCGCCGATCTTTTCACGGCAATACGGCTTCGATCCATCCTGAAAAAGGATCGATTCGACGTTCTTCATGCCCACGTTGCCCGCGACTACACCATCGCTGCGGCTGCCGCATGGGGAATTTCCGGGGTGAAGGTCATCTTCACGCGTCACTTGCTTTTTCCCATACGCCGTCACTTTCTCTACGGCCGTGTCGATGGATGGATCGCTCCAACATCGCAGATCCTGAAAACGCTGGAACCGCTATCGCCGAAAAATTCCGCCGTCATTCCCAATTGGGTCGACGTCGAAAGATTCAACTGGATGCCGCATGCGCTGCACGATCCCGTTTCAATCGGTTTGCTGGGACAGATTTCGCCCCATAAAGGTCACGGCGCTGCCATCGATGCGATGCGTCAACTTGGAAGCGGGTATCGCCTGATCATTGCCGGAAAGGGCGACGCCGATTACACCGCGGAGTTGAAACAGAAAGCGTCCGGACTTGCAGTGGAGTTTCCGGGTTTCGTGAGTGTGCCGGAGTTCTTCGAGAAAACGGACATTCTGATCGTGCCGTCATGGGACGAACCGTTCGGCATTGTCCTGCTGGAAGCCATGGCGTCAGGCGTTCCTGTGATCGCGACCAATCGGGGAGGGCCGGCCGAAATCATTTCTTCGCCCGAGCATGGTGTGCTCATTCCGCCGCACGATCCCAAGGCTCTCGCGGAAGCGATCTCATTGTTGGCGTCGGATGAGACACGAAGAACTTCAATCGTCAGAAATGCGCGCCACCAGGTCGACGAAAAGTTCGATGCGCGAAAGATAATTCCCCACATCGAACGGTTTTACGGAAGCGCGCGGGTATAAAACCCAAATCATTTGAGAGTGGACATCCCAGGATCTGAGATCTCAAATATTGGATTCTCCGCTCTCAAATGATTTGGATTTTATACCCGCGTCCCGCTGTTACCGCTTCGCTCTTGCTGTGACCGTCGCCACCTGGGACCAGCGGATGGCTTCATTCGCGGTGGGCCAGAGGATCTCAAGGGGTGCGGACCGTGTCAGCAATTCCTCGAGTGAACTGATCGAAACCTGCGCATTCCGGAAAGCTTCGGAGGCGAGCCGTTCGGCGCCTGCTCGTTGAGCGATTTGAAAAGCCGTTCGAGCCTGCACGATCGAGCCGTGCACGCCCACTGTGGTTGCCGGCGTCAGCATGGAGTAATCGTAAGCGCCGATTTCCACACTCGCCGTTTTATGACGTATTTCTCCCGGCGTAACCTGGTTGCGAAAGGCAACGGCCGAATTCGGGCGATCCACCATGTAGTGAGGTTCCGCGGTGATCAGGATACCGAACTGGGTGAAGCGTGTTGTGGCATTGATCTGGCCTTTATTGCCGCTCGTATCCAGTTCGCCAAGATTATCGAGCAGTCCTTCGGGCGAAACGGCCCAGACGACATAACTGTTCATCGCCGGTCCGAGCGTTGTGGAAGGACTCACGCGATCGATATCGATCTTGACGCGAGTCACCGTGCCTTCACGCTTCAACTCGGCCCTGCCGGAAGGCGTTAGTGCAACCCTGGCGTCGCTGGACAAAGGTATCGTCACAATATCGACCGTGAAATTCGTAATAGCCAGAGTGAGAAGAATGCAAGCGAGGCTCATGGAGATGGATATTTGCTGTGCGGTGCAAAGGAGATCTTCAGCGTTTCCTTGTCGACTCGAAGAGCGACAGGATATTTCAACGAATCGATGGCCAGGTACACGACGACAGCGCCTCCGGTGCCGTTTGAATCGGAAACGCCCGCCTTTTGCATTCCCTTCGTGTAATAACCTTCTTTGCCCCAGTCCTGAAGGAAGTCTTTCATCGAGTAACGGCCGTCTGCATCCCAGCTTTGATAAGCGGCATCAAACTGGCCGTTCTCGACGGCCTGAATGAATTGCCGAACCCGGCCTTCCTCTCGAAAATTGGCGAATTTATAAGCAAGCCCTCCGACAAAAATGAGTACCAGTCCAATCGCAACCGGTACTTTGAGGCGCTCTTTCAACGCCCGCGATTTTTTCGGAATGGGATGATTGTCGTAGATCAAGCTGCCGATCAGCTTTTCAGCCATGCGAATATTGTAACCCCAAGCCTGAAGACATAACGCTCCCGCGCCGGCCAGGGACTAACTTTGATGTTTTCCCGCTCCTTGACCTGTCTTATAGCGTGATATAGAGTTCGATCACCTGAGGCGCTGATGAGTTGCGACCTCGGATTAAACCATGATGGAGGAGAAACATGCGGATATTCATTGCTACCTTTCTGTCTCTACTGCTCTTTATTCCTGCAAGTGGATTCTCACAGGCCGCTAACGGAAGAATCACCGGTACCATAGCGGATGCAACCGGCGCGGTACTTCCGGGCGTCGCTGTCGAAGTAACAAATACTGCGACCGGCGTTGCTTACTCGACGATCTCGACGGAGACGGGAGACTACAGCGCCCCTAACCTGGCTCCGGGTACGTATTCCATTACTGCTTCGCTGCCCGGGTTTAAGAAATACAACCGAACCGGCGTGAGCCTTGCCGCAGCTCAAACGATCAAGCTCGATATTCCTCTCGAGGTTGGAGGCGCCGGAGAGACGATCAACGTCAGCGCCGAAGCCTCGTTGCTTAAAGCCGAAACCGGCGATATCACTCACAACATTACAGTCGCGCAATTGACAGACCTGCCTCTTCTAGGCATCGGAAACGCCAATGCCGGCAGTTCCGGTGTGCGTAATCCATACAACACGGCAGTAACGGTTCCTGGAATCAGTTACACGGCAAATTCGGCGATGGTTGTGAACGGAGCCCCGAACAACACTGCAGCCTATCGGCTCGAAGGATTGGACAATACCAACCACACCGTGAGTTTTGCGCTCCAGGAAAATCAACCCAGCGCAGATGCTATTCAGGAAGTGGCCGTCCAAACGAGTAACTATGCTGCGGAATTTGGACAGGCGGGTGGCGGTCTCTTCAACATCACGATGAAATCCGGTACGAGCCAGTACCACGGCACCGGCTACGAATACTTCGTTAATGAAGCCTTGAATGCAGCCTATCCATACACGAACGACGGCAAAGGCGGTCTGGTGCGTCCGAGAAATCGCCGCAGCAACTTCGGTGGAACACTCGGCGGACCCATTCCTTTCCTGACGAAGGGAAGCAAGAAGACATTTTTCTTTTTCAGCATTGAACGGTTCAAAGAGGCTTCATTGCTCAGCTTTAACGACACTGTTCCAACGCTGGCTTATCGCAACGGCGATTTTTCGGCGATCTCGCCGAACGGAGGAGCTGCTTTCAATCCAACGTTAAGCGGCGCTCCTTCGAACCCCATTGGAACGGACGCATTGGGCCGGCCAATTTACGCGAACGAGATTTATGATCCTTTGACGAGAGGTCTCACGGGAGCCGGGCAGGGTTTCGCGAATCCGTTTACCAACAACATCATTCCTCCGGATCGCATCACTCCATTTGCAAAAGCAGTGATCGCCTTGATTCCGCAGCCTCAGAACGGCAACCTGACCAACAACTACGTAGGCCAGAACATCAGCGAGCGCGTGACCGGCATTCCATCAATCAAGATCGATCACAGCCTCAACGAAAAAAACAAATTCTCTTTTTACTGGTCAACGACCGGCACCGAGAGCCAGTATTCGACGCCCAACGGGAACGCGGATGGTTTGCCTGAAGTGATTACGCAGGCACGCGGCACGTTCATCGACTCCGTCACGGCGCGGTTGAATTACGATCGCATCATTTCAACGAACCTGCTGCTCCACCTGGGTTCGGGTTGGTCGAAGATTACATTCATCGACGACGCTCCACTGACACACGGCGGCAAGACTTTCGATTGCAACACCATTAATTTGCCGGGCTGTCAGGTTGCATTTAACTTCCCGACGTTCAATTCAATGGTCCCGACAGGAGCCTTGTCCGGCCTCGGCGGCATGCAACAGATGGGCAATGCGCAACTGCACACTCACACCAACACCGAGCGGCCGGCCTACAACGCCAACATGACTTGGATTCATGGCCACCATAACTACAAATGGGGCAGCGAGGTCTGGTTCCAGGGAGCCATCACAGCGCCACCATCGGGTGTGGCTCTGACGTTCGGCGTGAATGCCACGGCTCAGCCATTCACGGTGCCCGCCGGTCTCGCAGGACAGCAGATGGGCAATCAATTCGCCAGTTTTCTGCTTGGCGATGCCAGCGTCATCAGCCAGCGCGCGCCGACAGACACCCGCATGGGTAAAAACCAGTGGGCGTTTTACGGCCAGGATTCGTGGAGAGTCACGCGAAAGTTTACGTTGGATTATGGCGTGCGATGGGACTATGCATCGGTTCCGCGTGAACAATTTGGACGATCCGCTCAGTTGGGCAAGGATGTGCCAAACCCGGCAGTCGGAGGTTTTCCAGGCGCTCCGATTTTCCAGGCAACGTGCAATTGTGACTTTCTGTCCTCGTACAAGAATGCCTGGGGACCCCGACTCGGGTTCGCATATCAGTTGACTCCGAAAACAGTAATGCGCGGCGGATGGGGATTTGCCTACGGTTTCGCGCCGGACATCAATGTCAGCAGCGCAAACGACAAAACCAATACGCCGGTGGGAACCAACGCGTTTGCGAACATCAGCGCTACGACTTCAATGCCGCAGCCCGTTTGGCCGAATTTCGATCCGGGACAGACTCCATTGCCCGGACAGATCACGGGTTTCAGCGGCTTCAATTATCTCGATCGTAATGCCGCACGGCCTCCGCGGCAGAATCAATACAGCATCGGCGTCCAGCGTGAAGTCACCAAAGACTTCGTGATGGACGTTTCATATGTTGCGAATCGTGGCGTGTGGTGGACTGGTCCGCTGGGTGTATTGAATCAGGTTTCACCCGCGAGATTCGCTCAGTTCGGGTTGGATCCATTCCACAATGCAGCGGACAATTTGCTGCTGAGCCAGCCGCTCACCAACACTGCAGTGATTGCGAAGGTCGGAAACTTCCTGCCGTATCCCGGCTACGCGACCTCGAATACGCTGATCAATGCTCTTCGTCCATTCCCGCAATTCAGCACAATCACGGTTACAAACTCGGCGACAGGGAAAACCTGGTACGACTCTCTGCAGATCAAAGCAACCAAACGCATGTCGAAAGGTTTGCAGGTAAACGGCCAGTACACGTTCTCGAAGGCTCTCGTCTCGACGCGGCAGGATGTGTTTAATCCGTCGAGTTCGAGCAAGTCGATCCAATCCACGGATCAGCCGCACGCGTTGTCGATTAACGTCCTTTATCAGACACAGAAATACTTCAGTAATAACCTGGCGTCGTGGTTAACGAAAGATTGGCAGTTCGGCGTCTTTACGAGCTACGCCAGCGGCCTTCCGTTGACACCGCCCGCTGCCACAACGACCAACAATCTTCCCGGCGGCAGCGAAATGTATCGTACGGGTCAGCCTCTGTATTTGAAGGATCTGAATTGTCACTGCATCGATGTGACCCACGACCAGGTTCTGAATCCGGCCGCATGGGTTAATCCGGTTGCGGGCACTTACGGACCCGGACCATCAGCCGTGATCGGGACAAATCTGCTGTATTCGGATTTCCGCGCCCAACGGCGTCCCAACGAAAGCTTCAATGTGATGCGCAGCTTCCACATCCGAAGCGGCGACCGGCCGGTGGTGCTGTCGATCCGCGCGGACTTTGCAAATGTCCTGAACCGCGCTTTCATCGCAAACCCATCTACATCCAATCCGCTCGCGGCGCCGGTTAAGAACCTGGCGGGCCAATATACGAGCGGCTTCGGCGTGATGGGTGGGTCCGCAACAACAGGGCCTGTTTTCGCAGTCGGTGCGTTCCCATCGGCAGCCAACGTTCTGCCGCGCCAGGGCACGCTCGTGGCTCGGATCACGTTCTAGTTTTCGTGCTATTCGGAAAAAAGGGACAAGGGGTCAGACCCCTTGTCCCTCTCTTTTTTTGGTAAGCTACGTTCACCGTGTCAACGCGTTATTGGATCTTCAGCCCGATCCACGATATTGCGTTCGTCCTTTTGACTCCGATTCCTATTCTCGCCGCGTTTGCGCTGGCACAGCGTGGCGGCTGGATGGATGGCCTTCTCACGTTCGGACTCGCCCTGGCGATGGCGCATTATCTGCCGGGCATTCTTCGAGCCTATGGCGACAAAGCGCTCTTCCGCCGATTCAGACTGCGCCTGATCGTCGCGCCGCTGTTTCTGATTTCAATCACGACATGGTTCGCCTATCTGAATCTGCACGTTGTCATTTTCCTGGCGCTCCTGTGGGGACAGTGGCATTGGATGATGCAGGTTTATGGCTTCGCCCGCATCTATGATGCAAAAGCGGAACCGGCGGCCAGAACTCCGGCGTGGCTCGATCAGTCGATTTGCCTTTTATGGTTTGGGATGTGCGTCTTCGTCCTGAATAACGATCTACCCAGCTACGTTACGCGATTCTACGAAAGTGGCGGGCCGCGTATCCCGCCCGAAACGTTTGCATGGTTATCGCGAGTCTGGCTGGCTGCCACGGCCGCGGCGACCATCTACTATGCGGTTCATGCGCTTTCTGCGATCCGCGCCGGCAAAATCCCTAATCCCTTGAAGTTTGTTTTCATCGCCGCAACATTTCTCTATCTGAGATACACGGTGTCTATGATGGAACGGCCGCTCATGGGCCTGGTCATGTTTGAGTCGTGGCACGACGTTCAGTATCTGGCGATTGTGTGGTTGTTCAACCTGAGCCGGGCACGAAAGAATCCGGAGGCGGGACCGTTCATCAGATTTTTGTTTCGGCCAAAAGCCATTCTTGTTTTTGTCTACGTCGCCGTTTGCCTCGCGTTCGGATCATTGGCTCATGCATGGAGTCTGTTTGAGGACAAGGCCATTGTGCGGATTGCCCTCTCCATCGTCACGTCCGCGGGACTGCTTCATTACTACCTCGACGGCTTTATCTGGAAGATCCGCGAAACCGAAACCCGCAGCGCTCTCGGTGTTCAAGCGGGAACGGAGCGCAAAGAAATCATCCCGGCGCTGCCGGTCGCCTGGTCGCCTTTGATACGTCACGCCGTTCTCTGGTTGCTGTTTGTCATTCCCGCGGCGCTGTTGTTCGCCGCGGAATCCAAAGGAAGCGTGGCGACGCCGCTTCAGATTTATGAAAACGTGGCTGAGGCTTTTCCAAAGTCCGCCATGGCGAATTACCAGCTCGGCCGGGAATTGCAGGATCAGGGACGCCTGCGCGAAGCGCGGGCGCGGTACGAGCAGGCGCTGGCGGCAGCACCTCATTTGCTGCCCGCGCACATTTATCTGGGCGTTCTGCTGACAGATCAGCGCGAACTCGCGTCAGCGCGAACCCACTTCGAATATGCGTTGAGTGTGGATCCCAATAACGCCGAAGTGCATAACAATTTCGGGATCGTTCTCGACGAACAGGGTGACCTTGCGAATGCGCGCACGCATCTCGAACGTTCGATCGCTCTGGACCCTCAGTATGCGCTGGCTCACAGCAATCTGGGGTCGCTGCTTGCCAAACAGGACGATCTCGCGGGCGCCGTGAGTCAACTCGAGCAGGCGCTCCAACTCGATTCCGATCAATTCCTCGCTCATAACACCTTGGGCGAGGTGCTTCTGAAGCAGGGCAAAACCGCGAATGCCAAAACGCATTTCGAGCAGGCGCTGCGAATCAATCCGGATTATGATGTCGCGCGAAAGAATCTCGACAACATCAAATAGCCGTTGTTGGTGGTTCTATTCAAACCATTGCTCGAGCACTCTCGAATCGATTCTTCGCTTTGCCTGAATCGTTTTCCGTTTACGCAACAAGCGCGGGAAATTCCTGACAACATAAAACAACGCTGGAATCGACGCCCACTCCCGAAGTAACACGAATCCAATCACGGCCGCGTCACGCTTCGTGATTTGCCAAAAGTCGCGCCGGTACAGGTTCGCAGTCATATTGTTGATTCGCAGGAGGAATCGGTTTTTCACCGAGTGATAATTGATTTCTTTCGGCAATCCGCGGCGGCGTTCGGGCGTAACGCGGCGGCGATGCCGCGCAATCGCCGCCGGCACGTAGATGGAATTCCAGCCGAGCAGGCGGCAACGCCACGCTAGATCCGCATCTTCACGATAGGCAAAAAAATCTTCATCGAAGTACTGGCCGGCAATCGCGGCGGTTTCGAGCGCCTCACGGCGGTATATCGCGGCAGCGCCGCTCGGTCCGAAGATGTCTCCAGGTTTGTCGAACTGTCCGGTGTCGCGCTGCTCGCTGCCGCGATCGAGATGCCGCTGAGAGCGCAGCATGACGATGCCCGTGGAATCAATGATGTTTCCATCCATGCGCATTAACTTGCCGCTCGCCGAAGCCGCATCCGGCCTGGCATCCATTGCGCGCACCAGTTCATCAATGAAATCCGGATTCAGAACCGTATCGGGATTGAGGAACAACACATAATCCGACGGGAATCGGCGCGCGAGTTCATTGTGTCCCTTGCAGAAGCCCGTGTTCACCGATGAACGTTCGAGATAGTGAACATCAAACGGCTCGATCACCTTCAGCGTGCCGTCTGAAGATGCGTTATCGAAGATGTGCGTCTCAAAATCGTGGAAGGTCTGGCGTCGCAGGCTCTCAAGACAAGCTGCAATATCGGACGCGCTGTTGAAGGTCACAATGTTGACGGCAACTTTTGTCGTCATGATCCCTTCAGTACTTCCAGCAACGCCTTCCCATACGCAACAGCCTGCTTTGGCTTTCCGATCATCCGGCCAATCATTCCGGCGGCGATGGAGGATCGCACCACAGTGGCGCCGGTGATGCCGAAATGTTTTTGCGCGTAACGCGCCTGGTTCGTGTAATACGCGCGAACAAAATCTTCGTTGCCCATCGCTTCAACGCTATAACCGCCGGCGTGAAGAAATCTTGCGCGGGGAGCAAAATAGATTTCCCAACCCTTGTCCTTCAGGCGCCGGCAGAAATCGACATCTTCATACCAGGCGGGATGGAAACGTTCGTCGAATCCGCCGGCATCGTCGAATGCGTCGCGGCGAATCATAAGAGCCGCGCCCGCAGGCTGCTCAACGCTGATCGCCTCTCCTTCAGGGGCAGGCGATCGCCCCGCGCCGGGTAAGGGGCTGGCGTGACGCCTCCTTCCCAGATTCTCCATAACGATTGAACCCACGGTTGGGAATCGGCGCGGAAGATATTTTTCACCGGCATGTCCGCCAACCGCTCCCCCGCGCGGCTGTGATTCCATCACGTCTTCGAGACATTGAATGGACCCGGGCAAAACACGAATATCGGGATTGAGAATCAAAAGGTAATTCGTCCGCGTCTCTTGAAACGCCTGGTTCACGGCGGCCGCAAATCCACGATTGACGCTGTTCCGCACGAAGTTGACACGATTGCGATAGCCTTCCGCCAGTTCCATCGAATCGTCCCGGGATGCATTGTCGATGACAAGAACTTCCACATCGGGTGTTGTTGCAAGCACCGACTCGATACACGCGCGCAAAAGATTTCCGGAATTCCAGTTGATGATGGCGGCCGTACAGTTCATGGCTTCGTCGCAAAGACGAGCATGATATCCAGAGGGTTCACCCGAAACACAAGCCGCGCCGAACCGTTTCCCGACGGAATCCACGGAAAATAGCGCGACAAACGATTCAAAATCAGATCCACGCTCGCATATTTGCCGATGGTCGTGATGCTCGATACCTGGAGTCCATTGTCCGAGAGCAGCCGCGCGATGGTCTTCGGACCGAAGAAGTAATAGTGCTCGGGGATGAATTGTCTCCACTTCGCCTTGAGAAATTTGAACGGCGGTGAATCGATGTTCGGCGTTTCGATAACAAGGAGTCCGCCCGGCTTCAGTTTTTCGGATGCGGCGTGAACAAAGCTTCGGGGCGAGTCCACATGTTCGATAACGTGAAAACTGGCAACAACATCAAAGCCGGACCACGGCGTGCGTTCGATGATGTCCTGATGGACAGACGCGACTTTGCCGGATGAAGCAGCCAGTTCGGGATTCGGCTCCACACCATACGCATCAAAGAATTCCCGCGCCACTCGCAGGAAATCACCGCGCGCGCATCCGACTTCAAGCAGTTTCCCGGACGGCTTGATCTTCTGGATGAGCTCCAGTCTCCACTTTGCATTCAATACGGCAAGCCGATGTTCTTCTTCGAGTCGCAGTTGTTGAAAGCCGGCATTGGCAGCCTGAAGCTTTGCCGCTGTTTCGGGCGCCGATTCATGACCAAATGCCAGAGCAGAGCGGCGTGTGCCTACATAACGAAACCCGCAGGTACGGCACTCCACTAAAGGACCATCGAGGCTGGATGATTCCAGAACAAACCGGGAGTTGTCCGCTCCGCACAAATCACACGGCAGATATCGAGTATCGCTCATTTACGAAACGATGTTCTTCCAGTTCCTGACCAGATATTCCGCAGTGCGCCATGCAAGCGCCTGAGCGGTGAGTGTGGGATTTCGCGCGCCACTCGTCCCCATGACCGATGCGCCGAGAATGCCGAGATTCGGAACTTCATGAGAGAAGCCCCACCGATTGACGACGTTTGTGTCCGGACTATCACCCATCCGCGTGCCGCCGTAGGCGTGTGTGGTGACTGTCATCAATCCCACGTCCGGTTTCTGCACTTCGATCGCTCCGGCAGCTCTGTACCACTGTTCCATCTTGTCTTGAATGAAGGTGGAAATCCTGCGTTCGTTTTCTTTGTACTCCGCAGTGATGCGAATCACCGGAAATCCCAGCGGATCTTTCACGGCGGGATCGAGATCGAGATAGTTGTCTTCATACGGAAGAGTCGTCTTCTGCAAATACGACGTGTTCTGCCGGTCCGCATTTTCCTTAATGAAGGCTTTCCACTTTGAACCCCACAATGGCGCTCGATTCCAGGTGCTCATGCTCGCGGCGGCAATGGCGCGGCGCTCGTGGTAGACCCACAGATTTCCACCGCCGATGAAGTCCAGTCCGGAATGGTCAAAATTGTCATCCGCCCAGTTATCCACAGCGACGCCCTGCGATGGAGTTCCATACCAGGTATTGATGTTGAACGGAAACAGCGCCGTCACCGCCGCAGTTTGATTGTGACTGAAATAGTGCCTGCCCACCTGGCCGTGATTGTTCGAAAGTCCCTTGGGAAACGCGGGCGATTTGGACAGCAGAAGCGTCCTCGAGTTTTCGTAGGTGTACGTCGCGAGAAGAACAACGTCGGCGGGCTGAAAGTATTCCACGCCGTCCTTGATGTAGTTCACACCACTCACTCGTCCATTCTTATCGGCCTCGATCGTCGTGACTCGAGCTTCGGCGACAATCTTGAAACGGCCTGTCGCCTGAGCTTTCGGAATCGTGGAAACCGCGGTGGAGCTTTTCGAGTTGATGTGGCAACCACCGCGAGAGCAGTAGCCGTGATATGCGCAACCCGGCCTTCCCTGATAGGTCTGGCTTGTAATTGCGGCGGGGCCTGCAAAGGGATGCCAACCCAGAGATCGCGCCGCAGCGGACATCTTTTCGGTGAAACCCGATCCGCGAAGAGGCGGCATCGGATATTCCCGCCTCCGGGGGCCTTCAAAAATATTTCCACGCTGATCGAGTGTTCCATTGATGTTTCCGGCCTTACCCGAGATGCCCACTTCGTGTTCCACCTTGTCGTAGTAAGGCTCGAGCTCATCGTAGGCGAGCGGCCAATCTTCCACGGTGGAACCTCTGGGAATTCGAGACACGCCGTATCGCCGGCGCGTCTCACCGACAACTTTGAAATCCCACGGATTCAAGCGCCAGCTCTGGCCCCAATAGTGAATGGATGTTCCGCCAACGGCATTCATCATGGGATGGATCACAGCCCGGGGAGAATTGGGCGATGACGCATTCGGACGATGAGTGGGAATCTCGCCGTTTACTTTTTGAAATTTCGGCGGCCATCCGCGGCTGTAGCGAAGTTCGTCGGGCGCCATATCGCGTGTACTGACCCAGGGTCCGGCTTCAATGGCGATCACCTCAATCCCGGCTTGAGCGATGGGCAGCGCTGCCACGCCGCCGGCTGCGCCCGCTCCAATAATGACGACGCTGGTTTTCTTCAGTGTTGTGGCCATGATGATGTGTATTTAAACAGAGAAACAGCCGCAGAAAGGCACAAAAAACATACAAGCGTTTTGTGATTTCTGCGCCGCCTTGCATTGTGGCTATTTCTTTGCAATGTTTTTGAAAAGCTCTTCGTAAGCGTCCGTGACGGCTTCCCAGGAGTACCGGACCGTGGCCCGGTCTCTCGCGGCCGAACGGCATCTTTGAACAAGATGTATGTCCGCAAGCGTCGCTTGAAGCTGGCGAGCGAGATCCTCGGCATCGCGAAAGAAAAGGCCACAGGTATCGAGTACTTCCCGGTTTTCCGGAGTATCCTTCGCGATCACGCAATTGCCCACAGCCATCGATTCAATCAATGCGGGATGGGTTCCGCCTACCTCCGTCGCCTGAATATACACGTAGGCATGCGACTGCAATTCGCGATATCCCGTTCCATATATCGCTCCTGCAAAACGAACTCGAGAGTCACTGGTCGCTTTCAGCTTTGCGATGTAATCCTGCGCATAGGGCGCGTCACCGACAATCAACAGCTTCTTATCGGTCCCGGTCTTTTCGAACGCGCGAATGACAAGGTGTGCGTTGTTCTCAGGCTCGAGACGGCTCACATAAAGGAAATACTCGCGAGGGACAACGCCGAGTTCATCGAGAACTGCCGTGGTGTCCAGCCTCTCAGCGTTCGCGCCATAGGCGATCATGACGGAAGCTTTTCCGTATCGCTCGCGGTAGTAATCGCGAATCACATCGGCATCCGTCACGACAACATTCGGAAATATCGTGGCGAGATATTCCGACATTCGATAAAACGCTCGCGCAGAAGGACCCCATTTTTTCCGGAGCCGCTCGATGCCGTCGACATTCAACGCCACGCGTGTGCCGGTCATCCGGGGAATCAATGCAAAAGCGGCATTGGCGGCATTGCACATCAATACGGCATCGAATCGCCGGCGGACTGCATGAAGAACCGAAAGAAACGTATGGGCTACGGTATCCAGATGCTTTGTACCGATCGTCGGCAGGATGGCCAGTTTGACGCCTTTGTACACTTTCTCCGGAAATCGAATGTTGTTCGATCTGCCGTAGACCGTCACGTCGTGGCCGCGGACAACAAGGCGCGTCGAAAGTTCTTCAGCGAATGTTTCAAACCCGCCATAGTTTGCAGGAATGCCGCGGGTACCGATGATGGCGAGTTTCATCGGTCGGGATTATAGTCTAGGACCATGAAAGAGCTTCTGGCGTACCTCAAGCGCCGGCTTCCCGAAGGACTGAAGTTCCTCGAACAAATGGTCTCCATGGAATCCCCGAGCTTCGATAAGCCGCTCGTGGACAAACTCGTGCGAGTTGTCGGTGAACGATTCGCCGGAATCGGCGGCGACGTTCAATACCATCGCGCCGAAAAATTCGGCGATCACCTTGTCGCGCGATTCACCGGACAATCGTCGGATCGCATTCTTTTGCTGGGTCACACCGACACCGTATGGCCTGCCGGCGAAATCGCGAAACGGCCGTTCACTATTCAAAATGGCCGGGCGTTGGGTCCCGGAGTGTTCGACATGAAAGCCGGAATCCTTTTGATGTGGATGGCGCTGGATGCGTTGCGCAACAGCGGCGATGGCCTGAAGCGCTCGGTCACTGTTCTTTTAACGAGCGACGAAGAGGTCGGAAGCAATTCGTCCCGAGAACTCATCGAATCGGAAGCGCGCGCGTCACGCGCCGTTCTGGTCCTTGAGCCGTCTTTGCCCGGAGGCGCTTTGAAGACATCCCGAAAAGGCGTCGGAAGGTTCACTGTGAAAGCTATCGGACGCGCGGCGCATGCGGGCATTGATCCGGCGAAAGGTGTGAATGCCATCGAAGAGATTTCCAGGCAAATCATCACGCTTCAAAAAATGACGGATCTCTCTCGTGGAACCACCGTCACCGTGGGAGTCGTGCAGGGTGGCACTCGTTCCAACGTCGTGCCGGCCGAAGCGGCTGCAGAGATAGATGTCCGCATCACATCCATTGAGGAAGCCGATCGAATCACAAAAGCAATCAAAACGCTGGCGCCGGAACTTCGCGATTCACGCCTGGAAATTCGCGGCGCAATCAATCGGCCGCCGATGGAACGCACCATCGAGACCGCGCAACTGTTCGCACTGGCTAGAAAGATTTCTGCAGATCTGGAGATAAATCTGGAAGAAGGTTCAACAGGCGGCGCTTCCGATGGAAACTTCACATCCGCTCTTGGAATTCCGACCCTCGATGGACTCGGCGCCATCGGGCATGGAGCCCATGCTGTTGACGAGTGGGTCGATGTGGAATTCCTGCCCCATCGGGCAGCCCTCCTCGCCGGCCTGATTAACTCGGTGTCAGAGGCATAAATCAAAAGGAGATTCAGGGAATTTCCCTCTGACACCCAATTTGTCTTTTGACACCCTGATATCCCCTATCTAGAATTGAAAGGTTGAGCAGGCACCTTCAGCGATGAAGGTGCATTTTTATTTCTCATGAAATCGGTTTTTTATGTTGAAGAGGATTTTGTCGCGAATCTTCTGAAGCAGTACTTCGTAAGCGGCAATGCTCAGTTTCTGAGACGGTCGTCAAACGGGAATCTGACGGATCAGATAACGGCAGACTCGGTCGATTTGTTTCTGGCACAGTCCGACGATGTTGAACGCCTCACCCGCATTCTCGATACGGTCCACCGCCACCATCGCAGAATCCCAACGCTGGTCCTGACTTCGCAGCCGGAACGGCTTCCCGAAAAATACAGAACCTTTGCACACATTGTTTCGATGCACGAATTGCTGGAATCGAATTTCCGCTGGCATGTCCGGCTTGCGAAGACCACACGCCAGCTTGAGGAAGTTACAGCGCATTTTGAAAGTGCCGAATCGGTTTTGATCCTGCTTCAGGATGATCCGGACCCCGACGCCATTGCGAGCGGACTGGCGCTGCGCCAGGTGCTTGGACGAAACAAACAGACCGCGCCGCTGTGTTCGTTCGGGCGTGTAACTCGTCCGGAAAACATCGCGATGGTCAAGCTGCTTGAGATCGAAATCGAAAAAATAACTCCGCAGGCCATGCGGCGTTTCGATCGCATTGCGCTGGTGGATCTTCAGCCGCCTCATCTTTCGAAGCCTCCGGAAGAAATCGATCTCGTGATCGATCATCATCCCGAACAGTTCAATTACCGGAGCCACCTCAAAGATATTCGTCCGAGTTACGGAGCCACTTCGACGATTCTGCTCGAGTACCTGATGTGCACCAACGCCAGCATCGGCACGCGCCTCGCAACTGCAATGTTGTACGGCATCAAAAGCGACACGTTCGCGCTCTCACGCGAAGTGAATGAATGGGACGTTCAGGCGTTTTCGTATCTCTACCCGCTGGCGAACCATAATCTCATGCGCCGTATCGAACGGCCCGAGCTCCCGCCGGCGGCACTGGATGCGTTGAGCCTGGCACTGAAGAACCGGCGCCTTGTCGACAAGGTCGCTTTCGTGAATCTTGGCCGCGTCGAACGCGACGATCTGATTCCGCAAATGGCCGACTTCAGTCTTTCGTTTGAAGGAATCGAATGGGCATTTGTGAGCGGTGTTTACGAATCGAATTACATTATATCGGTGCGTAACGTCGGATACGTTCGGGCAGCCGGCCGCGTCCTGCGTGAAGCATTTGCGGGCATCGGTTCGGCCGGAGGTCACGCGTCGATGGCGAAGGCGATCATTCCTCTGGCGGAATTTCATCGCGTCTGGGATATCGATTCGCGCAATATCCGGCAGATGGATCGCAAAGTTCAGCAACTCTTCCTCAAGGCTCTCCACAACGTGAAGTAGAAGTTCATGAGAGCGGTTATTCAGAGGGTCTCCAAAGCAAGCGTCACAATTGATGGAAAGGAACACTCCCGTATCGGAACGGGAATGCTCGTGCTTGTCGGTGTTGAAAAAGACGACACGCTTGAAGATGCCCAAAACCTGGCAAGGCGAATCGTCGAACTAAGAATCTTCGAGGACGAGGCCGGCAAGATGAATCGCTCGATCGCGGAAGTCCGCGGTGAAGTACTCGCGGTATCTCAGTTCACGCTGCTCGGCGATTGCCGGCGCGGACGCCGCCCCTCCTTCGATCCTGCAGCTCCGCCCGCCCTCGCGCGCGACCTGTACGAGAAGTTCGTCAACGAGATCGACGGTCTTGGAGTTCCTGTAGCAACGGGTGTTTTTCAGGCAATGATGAATGTCGAACTGACGAATCAGGGACCAGTGACTTTTATTCTCGATAGCCGGAAGCGGTTTTGAAGCGGGGTCTCGGGGATTTGCATTACCGGCGCGCGGCCGAGTGTTGCAATGTGATCAATGAACAGACTCGCGGAAGCGGGCGTGGCCAGCAGGTAATTTGAAACGCTCCAGCGGCACAACTTCGCCATCGGATGCAGCGGGCTGACAAGCCATCCTCGCACAGGCTCATCTTCACTTTTCATCCGGCCCAGAGAAGCAAAAGACCATGACGAGAGATTCATCGCCTCGAGTGCTGCGGCGGCCTCGCGCGCCGTAGTCACAGGGACGGCTTCCTCGTGCGCGGTCGGTGAATACCAGAACGGTTTCAAGGGCGCTTCCACCGCGGGCAGATCTTCTCTTGCCACGGCCAGGGACAAGCGGGAGCGGCCTTCCATCAACTTTCGCAGGTTTTGGAATCGGGACCAGCCGATCTCGTCATCGGTGCCCGCGTCGGCTAAAGTTCGCAGGGTTTCGTCCCAGCGCGATCCAAACTTCAGGATGGACTGGACCGCAGCTCCCATCGTGATCGAACCCGACGAAACAAGCGCCGACAGCAACGCTGTTCCGATCACATGAAACCGCAGCGGCACTTCGCTTCCGCGGCGCGCAACCCAATCCAGGAGAGAAGACTGGAAAACCAGGTTTTCCACAAGCCGCGCGGGAACATTGTAATAATCGTACGGCTTTCCGAACTGACGCTTCGTCGTGAGCACTGCCCCTGCGGACAGCTTGCCTTCTTTAACCCACGTGTCGCGCACGGCATTGATCGTGGAATCGAAATATCGATCGCGATTATGCAATGTGTGAAAAGTGAAAACGTCCCAGCCTGTGATTTTCGCGGCGCAAATCATTCGCTGATGAATCGCAGAGAGCGCATCAATTTCGTTGAGCCAGCCCATTGCGAGATTCTCGCCCGGCATCAAATTGTAGAGAGCTGGAACCATGATGGTGGCTGGATGTGGAGAGCGTGATCCGCTGGACCATCGTTGCAGCTTGCGAAGTGCCGATGCCTTCCAGCGAAACCCGCTGCGGGAAGGCGTTGGAACAGGGTATGTCCGTGTCCGCCACGACTGATCTTGTTTGTAGCTGCCTACTAGCATAAATAGCCCACCGGCATTGAGCAATTCGCCAGCCACGAGCTGAATTTCAGGAATGACGCGTATTGTATTGAAGCGACGTTCGAAAAGAAACATTTTGTTACGGTTTCGGAATGGTTTTTTCGGAAAGCGGCTGTGGCGGGTCCAGAAAGTTGATACGCTTTCGCGGCGAATTTATGAGGAATTGGTAAAAATACATGAAACCGCTTGACGACCTCCTGGTTGTAGATCTTTCCCGGATTCTCTCCGGCCCCGTGTGCACCATGCTCCTGGCCGACATGGGAGCCACAGTAATAAAGGTGGAACCGCCTCCCTCCGGAGACGACAGCCGCCAATGGGGCCCGCCCTTCATCGGTGGTATCAGCACGTATTTTCTTTCAGTTAACCGGAACAAGAAGAGCCTTGGACTGAATCTGAAAACCGAGGAAGGCCGGCACATTTTGTGGAAATTGATCGAACGCGCCGATGTTCTGATTGAAAACTTCAGGCCGGGCGTCCTCAGCAAGCTCGGATTTGGATATGAAGCCGTATCCAAAAGAAACCCGCGAACCGTTTACTGCTCGATCTCGGGTTTCGGCCAAACGGGTCCGTATCGCGACCGGCCCGGATACGACGTCATTGCACAGGGTGAATCGGGAATCATGGACCTGACAGGTTATCCCGACGGTCCTCCTGCCAGAGTGGGCACATCGGTCGCGGACGTCGTTACCGGTCTATATGCCTTCAACGGAATTCTCCTCGCGCTCCTCGCGCGTCACAAAACCGGCAGAGGCCAACTTGTAGATGTCAGCTTATTGGACAGCACCGTGTCGCTGCTGACGTACCAGGCGGGAATCTATCTTTCCACCGGACGGTCTCCACAACGACTGGGCACACGGCATCCTTCAATCGTTCCGTACGAGGCGTTTCAAACAAAGGATGGTTTCGTTAACATCGGCGTGACGAATCAAAAACAGTGGGAAAACTTTTGCCGCATTTTCGGATTTCCCGAAATCGCTGCGGATTCACGATTTGAAACAATGAAATCCAGAATCGCGCACTACAGCGAATTGCGGCCGCTGATCGACCGCAAGATGTCGGAAATGACTCGCGCCGAAGTGATGGCGCGGCTTTCGGAAGTGGGAATCCCTGTTGGACCGATCAATTCGGTCGGCGAGGTGCTCGAAGATCCTCAGATACACGCGCGCGACATGATCGTCGAGTTAACGCATCCCGAATACGGACCGCTTCGCGTCCTGGGCATTCCCCTGAAGTTGTCGGAAACACCGGGCGTTGTGGAAAACGCGCCACCGCGGTTCGGCGAACACAATAGTGAAGTGCTGAAGGATTTGGCGTATGGGGAAGACGAGATTGCAAGGTTGGCTGAGGCCGGCGTGATCAGCGGGTGATTGTGCCTTCAAGTCAACGCTCGTTGAACATTTGCGCAAAACAAGCCTGATGCCTTGATTTCGCGGGCCCCAATCCCATATTCTTCACTGTTCGATTCTTGTTGGTCCTTCCTTCTATGGACACAAAAAGCGTAATGGCACCAGCGCCGCCTCCGGACGACCTGGTCGAAGTCAAGAAACCTACGTCCCTCCTCATTGCGCAATTCTTTTTATTTCCGTTGATCATCATTGCAATTTGCATCGGAATTTTTCTGCTTTTTGGATATCTGACATACGAACAGAAGACGCCGCAGGAATATCTGAACGATGTGCGGAACGGTTCGGAGCTTTGCTGCCGATGGCAGTCGGCGTACGAACTGTCGAATATCATCTCCACGCAGAAGGAAAAACTTCGCAACACGGATTTCGTCAACGATCTCATCAAGGTTTACCAGACATCGGCCAACGAAGATCCGCGGGTGCGGCGCTATCTGGCGCTGACCATCGGACATCTTGGAGATGCGCGCGCGGTTCCCGCGCTGGTAGCGGGTCTGGACGACGCTCAGATCGACAATCAGATTTACACCATGTGGGCCCTGGGCTCGATCGGGGATCAAAGCGCCGTTCCGGATATCGTTAAAAAGCTCGATGCGCAGGATCCTGCATTGCGCCGGACGGCCGCATACGTGTTGGGAGCGCTCAAGGATCCGCGAGCGATTCAGAGACTGCAGATCGCGCTCAATGACTCCACTGAAGATGTGCGATGGAATGCCGCGATGGCGCTGGCGCAGTTGAACGACGCGTCGGGAGCCGAGTTGCTGATGAAACTTGTCGACCGCAATTATGTCGGCAGACAGGAAGGAATGACCGCGGACCAAAAGAGTGAGCTCGTCATAAATGCTATTAAATGTCTGGGATTACTGAAATTTGAAGCAGCTAAGGATAGAATACTCGCGCTTAGCCAGAATGATCCTGATCTGGCCGTGCGCAGTGCTTCACTGGATGCGTTAAAAAAGTTTTAATTCGTCATAAGAATGGGAGACTCCAATGAGTAAAGACTCAAAAGAAACTGCTCCCGCAACGCCGGCTCCACCAAAGCCGGCTGCAGCCAAACCCGCAGCACCCGTGGGGGCAAAACCCAGGGCTCCGATGCCGCGGCGTTCGTTTATTTCATGGATGACGGTGGCATGGGCGGCTTTTACTGCGTCAATGCTCGCAGCAGCCACAGCTACCACACGATTCATGTTTCCCAACGTTCTCTTTGAACCTCCTCCGACATTCAAAGCCGGTTATCCGAGTGAAATTCAAATCGGCCAGGTCGATGAACGATTCAAACAACGTTTCGCCGTGTGGCTTGTGCGCACGGCTTATGATGCGGACGCGCACGCCGAAGGGATTTATGCGCTCTCCACGGTTTGCACGCATCTGGGATGCACGCCCAATTGGCTGGAAGCGGAACAGAAATTCAAATGTCCTTGTCACGGCAGCGGCTATTACAAAAGCGGAATCAATTTCGAAGGACCGACGCCGCGGCCTCTGGAGCGATATGCGATCAGCCTTGCCGATGACGGGCAGATCCTGGTCGACAAGAGCAGGAAATTCCAGCAGGAAAAAGGTGAGTGGTCGAATCCTGCTTCATTTTTGAAACTTTAATTCTTCTACAAAATCTATGGCCAACATCAAAGAACGGCTCCAGGAGGCTTTGAAGATGTTCTCGCCGGACAAAATCGGCGAATACATCCAGGAAAGCCAGGTCTATAAGTCCATTTTTCGCGTAGGCGTGCCGGATTCGGATCGGAAACGCATGCTGGTCATGCTCGGCAGCGTCTTTCTCCATTTGCATCCGGTGAAGGTCCGCAAGTCCGGCATCCGCATGCGGTACACGTGGTGCATGGGCGGCATCACTTTCTTTCTGTTCCTTGTGCTGACGTTCACGGGCCTGCTGCTGATGTTCTATTACCGCCCGACGCTTGAATATGCTTACGTCGATATCCGGGATCTGCGCGAGCAGGTTCCACTCGGAATCATGCGCGAGATTCACCGTTGGGGCGCGCACGCCATGGTCATTGCCGTATGGCTGCATATGTATCGCGTGTTCATGACGGGCTCGTACAAACCGCCACGCGAATTCAACTGGAACGTCGGAGTCATTCTTCTGGTTTTGACGCTGCTGTTGAGCTTCACGGGATATCTGCTTCCGTGGGATCAACTCGCCATCTGGGCAATCACTGTCGGCAGCAACATGGCCCGCGCAACGCCCTTTGCGGGACACGAAGGTCCGGGTTCCGCGCTTCTCAAACTCGGCGATATTGCTTTGGTGAATAACGCGAGTGACGCTCGATTCGCTTTGTTGGGCGGACGATTCGTCGGTGAAGGCGCGCTGCTGCGATTCTATGTACTGCACTGCGTCGGCTTGCCGCTCGTTGCCGGATTCCTGATGGCCATCCATTTCTGGCGTATCCGCCGTGACGGCGGCATCTCAGGACCACTATAGAAAACCCCAGGGGGAGTTTCAGGGACGCACCCTCGAATTCTGAAAAACAGGAATTCGAGGGTGCGTCCCTGAAACTCCCCCTTCGGAGAAGACATGATCATTAAAGAACTCATTAATGCGATTACTGCTCCGTACTTCCTGATTACGGCTGCGGCGATTCTGCTTCTCGTTTCGTTGAAGTATCCGGCGAAGTTCTATACCAATCGCACCGGAGCAATCGTCTTCACCGGGATGTTTGCATTCCTTCTGTTGAGCATGCTCGATGGGGAATTCGTCAAGATCGTCACAAAGCCCGACAACGTTCCGATCGTCGGAATGCTTTTCCTCGTCCCGTTCTTCACGTGGTTTTCGATGCGTGAAGCGGTGCGGAATGATCAACGAATCGCCGAAGGAAAACCCGTCATCGAACAGGAAGAAACGGCGGAGAAGGTTCTGACCTGGCCGGACCTCGTGTACACCGAACTGATCTGCATGGTCGTTCTGACGGTGATTCTGATTGGATGGTCGATGGCGTTGCAGGCGCCTCTTGAAGAGCCGGCAAATCCGTCAAGCTCGCCGAATCCATCCAAGGCGCCGTGGTATTTCCTGGGGCTCCAGGAAATGCTCGTCTACTTCGATCCATGGCTTGCGGGCGTCGTCTTTCCAGGCCTGATTATTGTGGGACTCATGGCCATCCCGTATATAGACACGAACCCCAAGGGCAACGGATATTTCACGCTCAAAGAGCGGCGATGGGAAATCACGACGTTCTTATTCGGCTTCCTCATTCTGTGGATTCTCCTTGTCATTCTGGGAACGTTCCTGCGAGGTCCGAACTGGAATTTCTTCGGTCCGTATGAATTCTGGGATATTCACAAACTCGAAGCGCTGGTAAATGTAAATCTTTCCGAGTACATCTGGGTGAAAGGGCTGCACACCGGACTGCCAAAGAATCCGCTGATCCGCGAGATGTTCGGATTCTTTATTGTGATCGGTTATTTCCTGTTGATACCGCCCTTGCTAGCGAAGAAATGGTTCAAGGGCTTTTATCAAACGCTCGGACCGATTCGGTTTCACGTAATGACATTCCTGCTTTTGTCGATGGCAGCGCTGCCCATCAAGATGGTGCTGCGATGGCTTTTCAACCTGAAGTACATCATCGGTATTCCCGAGTACTTCTTTAATATTTGACGGTTTTCTACGGAGCTAAATTGTGAGTAGCGAAACTCCCAACGAGGGCGGCCACAAGAAGCCGCCCATACCGACACCCGCAAAAAAAATTCCGGCTTTCAACATCGAAAAGCGTGGCGACCGCCTGTACGAGGGCAACATCCTTCACAAGTGGTTCGCCATTTCGAGCATTCTGCTTTTTCTGTTCACGGTTGCCATGGTCATGGCCGACTACATGCGGGAATGGAAATCCTACCAGCGCGGCTTCACCAGGCTGCAGATTGAACGCGCGCAGGCCGACAAAAAGAATTTCTCCTACGATGTGGGCAAGTACGGAGCGCTCTCCGAGCAACTGCAGGCCGCACGAGGGGAACAGAAGCAGAATGAAGCGCAGATCAGCAAACTTCAAGATGACATAAAGAAGTTGGACGCCGACTATTACCGGGCCGATCAAAACTACCGGTTCTCGAAGGCCCGATACGACGCCAAGAAGTACGCCTACGAAGAAGCGGCGGCACACAAAGCGTCCGACTCGGAAAAGCTCAAGGCCACCATGGAAGAAGAAGGCCAGTTCATGAATGGCTACAGAGCCGACGTCGACAAACTGACGCTCCAGCAACGCGCGGCCAACGCGGAACTCGACAAGTTTATCGGCAAACGGAGCGCTACTCAGAAAGACATCGACACGATGTTCACCGACTACACACGCTTGAAGACACGGTTGAACACGCTGAATCCGGGCCTCATCGTGACTTCGTTCAGGAATGCGCCGGTGTTCGATTTCATGAACCCGTCGGAAAAAATCAATCAGATCATCCTGAGCAATCTTTACAACGACCAGCCTTTCAAAGCCATTCCGCGAGTGGATCGCTGCACGACATGCCATCAAGGTATGGATCAGAAGGTCTATCAGGATGCGCCTCAACCGTTCAAGACGCATCCCAATCTGGACCTTTACCTCGCGTCGGCTTCACCGCATCCGATGGAAACGTTCGGCTGCACGACATGTCACGCCGGCCTGGACCGCGCCACCAGTTTCCTGAATGCCGGCCACATGCCGCGCAACGAGGAACAAAGAAAACAATGGGAGGAAAAATACGGCTGGCAGGATCAGGAAAAGGAATCGAGTCCGATCCACTTCATCGAAACGCCGATGCTTCCCATGAACGCCATTCAATCCGGCTGCTACAAGTGTCACAACGCAAGTCCGGACGTGCCGCAGGCTCCCGTCCTGAATAGCGGCCGTGACCTGATCCGCATCTATGGTTGCTTCGGCTGCCACAAGCTGCCGGGCTACGAAAACATTCGCAAGGTCGGTCCGGATCTTTCGACGGTTTCAGGAAAGCTGACGAAGGAATGGGTGCGAAAGTGGCTGGCAAATCCGAAAGAATTCAAATCGCAGGCGCGCATGCCGCAGTTCTGGTGGAACTCCAACAACAGCGGCCCCGAATGGGACAAACGCAATGCGGCGGAAATCAACGCGATTGTCGAGTATCTGTGGTCGAAATCCAAGGCGAAAGAATTGCCCGCCGGACGAACGAACGGCAATGCGGCCGCGGGAAAGCAGATCGTCGAAACAGCCGGATGTTTTGGATGCCACGCGATTGGCGCCATTCAGGACGTTGCGACTCAAACTCAGATTCGGCGCCGTCATGGCTACAACCTGGAAAATCAGGGAAGCAAAGTTTCTCAGTCGTGGATTTACAACTGGGTCAAGGATCCAGCTCAGGTCTGGCCGGAAACGAAAATGCCAAGCCTGCGTTTGACCGATGAAGAAGCGGCAAACGTCGCGGCGTATCTGTCGTCGATGAAGAACCCGGACTGGGAGAAGAAGCCGCTTCCTCAAATCGAGGAGACCGCCCTGAACACGGTCGCTATTGAATTGCTTCGCGCGAATTCAACGAACATCGAAGCCGAAGAAAAACTGAAGGGCATGACGCTCGAGCAGAAAAACCTGTATGCGGGCGAGCGCCTCATCAGCCGTTACGGCTGCTTTGGATGCCACACCATCCCGGGTTTTGAGAAATCTCAGCCGATCGGCACCGAACTAACCGAAGCCGGAAGCAAGCTCATTACGCAACTCGATTTCGGATTCCTTCCTCTCGAACATTCACGTCGCGCCTGGTACGAGCAGAAACTGAAAGACCCGCGCATTTTCGACGTCGGGCGTGTGAAGCGTCCGGAAGAACTCTTGAAGATGCCGAATTTCAAGTTCAGCGAAAAGGATGCGGAATTGATCGCCGGCGTGCTTGTCAGCATGGTGAAGGATCCGGTTCCTCTCGAAATGCGCGACAAGACAACGCAGGACGTCGCGGAAGGACGTCAGCTTGTAGCGGAAAAGAACTGCCGGGGCTGTCATTTGATCGAAGGCGCCGGTGGCGACATTCGTCCAACCAAGGAACAGGCTCAGTGGCCTCCGAACCTGAATACGGAAGGATTCAAGACGCAGCCATTGTGGTTGCATCCTTTCTTGAAGGATCCGGGCACGGTCAAGCTGCGGCCGTGGCTTACCGCGCGGATGCCGACGTTCCATTTTACCGAGCGCCAGGCATCGGTCATCGAACGATACTTCTCATCACTGGACAAAGTGGACTATCCGTTCGTGGACAAAGAAATCGAAACCACTGATGAGCGGCTACGTGTGGGCGCGGACCTGTTCACCAAATTGCAATGCGCGAGTTGTCATCCGACGAGCAATGTGCTCCCGCCGGGCAAAGCGCCGGAGGACCTCGCTCCCAACCTTCAACTGGCGCACGACCGATTGCGTCCGGATTGGGTTCTGAAATGGGTCCAGGATCCGCAAAAGATTTTTCCCGGCACCCGAATGCCGTTGTTCTTCCCGCCGAACGATAAAGGTGTGCCGACAAGTCCGTTCCAGAACATCCTCGGCGGCAACGTGCAGGAACAGATTCGAGCGATCCGGGATCATTTGTTCATCACCGTGGGCGGCGGGAAACGCGCAGCGCGCAGCGGCACGGCGGCGAACTGATTTTTTGGCTGCAAAAAGGCGCAAAGGGCTCACAATTGTAGGAACAGACTCTCTTACTTAATAACCTTAAACTGGAGATCCTAACATGCATAAACGACTCATACTCATCTGCGCGTCGCTGCTTGTGCTTGGACTTGTGGCAAGCTGCAACGGAAAGCCGGACGACAGCCTGCCGCCTCCTCCGACCGGCAATACTCCCGGCGGCGGCTCCTTTGTTGATGCTTCCAAATTCACTGCAACCGTAACGGGAAAGATTTCCTTCGAAGGCACGGCTCCACCAAACGATAAGGTCCAGATGTCATCGGATCCTTATTGCGCGCAACATGCCGCCGACTATCCGACGATGGAAACCGTGAAGGTCAGCGACGGCGGCGTCGAGAACGTGATCATCTTCGTCAGCAACGGCGTTCCTGCCGGGTCCTATCAGACTCCTTCGACACCGATCCAGATCAATCAGCAGAGTTGCCACTATATTCCGCACGTCTTCACGATGATGACAAATCAACCGTTGAAGATTAAGAACAGCGACATGACGCTTCACAATATTCACGCGTGGGCTGAAAAGAATCCGCAGTTCAACGTGGGTCAGCCGTTGGCGGGCCAGGAAAATGAAACCAAGTTCGCCAATGAAGAAGTGCCGCTTCCCGTTCGCTGCGATGTTCACAAGTGGATGGGTGCTTTCGTCGGAGTCTTCCATCATCCGTTCCACACAGTGTCCAAGGCGGGTGGTTCGTTTGAATTGCCGAAGCTGCCCCCGGGGACTTACGAGATTACGGCGTGGCACGAAAAGTTCGGCAAAAAGACGATGATGGTTGAAGTAAAGGACAACGATAAGAAGGAAGTCAACTTCACCTTCAATGCCAACGACAAAGCTGCCGGCGGCCCCGCAGCAGACTAAATTCTGCGGCAGGGAACCAAATCTCTAAATCGGGGATTTAATTCCGGATTTGGGTGATTTGGTTCCCTGCCGCAGAATTGTGTTATTCCCCCAATGTCGCAGCAAGTTTTAGATTCTGCATTTCCCGCACTCGATGAAGACCTTTCGAACATCGGTCTCCACCGTTTCGCCGTCTTCGTTGTTTGCTGCACAGGCATCCTCATCTTTATCGGAGGCCTCGTTACGAGCACAGGCTCCGGTCTCAGCGTTCCCGACTGGCCGACGTCATACGGCTGGAACATGTTCACGTTTCCGTATTCGAAATGGGTCGGTGGAATCTTCTACGAACACACTCACCGCCTGGTCGCCTCTTTCGTCGGGTTTCTCACGGTCATTCTCACGATCTGGTCGTGGCTCCGGGAACCGCGCGTCTGGGTCCGATGGCTGAGTGCCGCGGCGCTCGGCGCGGTAATTCTTCAGGGAATACTGGGCGGGCTGACCGTACATTTCCTGCTGCCGGCGTGGATCTCAACGCTTCACGCATGTCTCGCGCAGACTTTTTTCTGTACCGTCATCGCCATTGCCGTGGTTACGTCTCCAAACTGGAAACGCGGATTGCCGCGCGTTCAAACACATGCGGAAAGCATTTCCATCTGGACGCTGTGCGCGCTGGCGACCGGAGCCGTCTACATTCAACTTATTCTTGGCGCTTTGATGCGGCACACCAATGCCGGTCTCGCGATTCCGGATTTCCCGCTCGCATTCGGACACATCATTCCGCCGTTCAATTCCAACAAAATCATTATTCATTTTACGCATCGTGTGGGAGCGGTTATCGTCACCGCGATGATTGTGTGGACCTTCACGCGTATCGCCCGTTTGTATTCGAAGTCTCGACTGCTCTTCCGGCCGGCGTTGGCGATGTTGATTCTGCTTTCGATTCAGCTCACTCTTGGGGCCGTGACGGTGTGGACGTCCAAAGCAGTAACGCCAACGACAGTACACGTCCTGACAGGCGCACTCATCCTTGGAACTTCATTCCTGCTTACATTGCGAACCTGTGCCTGCTGCAGGGGTGCGCGATGAGCGCTCCAAGACCGGCTGTCATGGCACGCCGCTACAGCCGCACGGTGGACTTCGTCGAACTCACAAAGCCGCGGATCACATTCCTTGTATTGATTACGACTCTTGTGGGTTTCTACATGGGCTCACGGGACGGCATGAATTTTGTTCTGCTCTTTCACACGATTCTAGGAACTGCTCTCGTGGCCGGCGGCGCTAGTGCGCTCAATCAGTATTTCGAACGCGAGCTTGATGCCCGGATGGTGCGCACCCGGAATCGTCCGCTCCCGAATGGCCGGCTGACTCCGAACGAAGCCCTGATTTTTTCCGCGCTCATTTCATTCGCCGGAATTCTTTATCTGATGTACTTCGTCAACATCTTGACCGGTGGCATCGGAGCCGCAACCCTCGCGGGATATATTCTGGTTTACACGCCGCTGAAAACACGCACTACGCTCTGTACGCTGATCGGCGCATTTCCCGGCGCCGCGCCTCCGTTAATGGGATGGACCGCAGCGCGAGGCGAAATCGACGCCATTGCGCTTTCAATCTTCGCCATTCTTTTTCTCTGGCAGATGCCGCACTTCTTCGCAATCTCGTGGATCTTTACCGAAGACTACAAGCGGGCGGGCTTTTCAATGCACGGCAGCGGTGGAAGCACCGGACGCCAGATCATTCTGTTTTGTTGCGCCCTGATTCCAGTAAGCATCCTGCCGACGATCTTCGGATTGACGGGAATGATGTACCTGCTCGGCGCCATGCTGCTCGGATTCGTCTACCTGGGATACGGCTTTGCCGTTGCCCTGTTCCGTTCCAGCACACATGCTCAGCGCCTTCTTCGGATTTCAATCTTGTACCTTCCCGCTCTCCTTGTATTAATGATGCTGGACAAAGTGTGATGAAACGTTTTGCATTTTTGCTCCTGGCCGCTTTCCTGCCCGCCTGCCATCGGCAGCCGCAGCTTACGAATTATTACCCTGTGCCGGATTTCTCTTTGACCGATCAGGCCGGCAAGCCGGTCAGGCTTCACGATCTGTCAGGCAAAGTGTGGGTGGCGGATTTCATTTTCACGCATTGCGGCGGTACCTGCCCGATGATGACCGATCGCATGCTCAAGCTGCAGACGACGCTTCCCAACGAAATCCACCTGGTGTCGTTCACGGTTGATCCCGATCGAGACACTTCACAAGCTCTAGCGGCCTACGCGCAGGAACACGGCGCGAGCCACGATCGATGGCTTTTTTTGACGGGTGATAAACAGGCGATGTTCGACATTTGTTTCAAAGGCTTCAAGCTTCCTCTCGATTACGAAGGAGGAACACCCGCCGAGCCCATCACGCACAGCACGCGCTTTGTGCTCGTGGATCGGCACGGAGATATCCGGGGCTATTACAGCGGACTCGAAGATGAAGCTTTGAAACAACTGGCTGCTGATGCCGGATCGCTTCTATGATCGGCGTCCCGGATTTATCCACGGTCAACGCCGCGCTCAATGCCACAAGCGCGGTTCTCGTAGGTTCGGGTTTTTACTTCATCAAACAGAAAAACATTCGCGCGCACAAGGCGTGCATGATTTCGGCGCTGGGTGTGTCGGCGCTTTTCCTGACGTCGTATCTCGTTTACCACTACAACGTCGGTTCGGTGCGCTTTACGAAGCAGGGATGGATTCGCGACATTTATTTTCCGTTGCTGATTTCGCACACGGTTCTCGCCGCCTCCGTCTTGCCGATGGTTTTGCGAACCGCATATCTGGCATTCAAGGGCCGCTTTCAGAATCACGTGAGCATCGCGAAGTGGACCTTCCCGGTGTGGATGTACGTCTCGATTACCGGCGTCGTCGTCTACGTGATGCTTTACCATTTCTGAAATTCGACGTCGGGAATTCCAGGGACGCACCCCCGAATTCTGAAGTGCAAGAATTCGGGGGTGCGTCCCTGGAATTCTCTACCGGTCGGCGGCGGTGCCGTAATAAATCCCGTTGAACAGGAATTTGTAGGTACCGTGAGGCTGCGAACGAAACAAAATCTCTGGACCGAAGAGGAACAGTTTTCCCTTTCCGACTTTTGCTTCCACAACCGCGGCGCTCTTATCGAGTGATTTCTGTCCCCATGCCCACCCGCTGTGCAACGGCGTCGGGGAGTCGTACCAGGCAATCTGCTTCACGCCGCTCTGTGCCGCTTCCGGCTTCAACTTGAACGCAGGACTATTGTCGAAAAAGAAATCGGCGCGATCGGGCATGCCGTATGCCAGCGGACTGGAATTATCGATCCGCGCCTGCAGCAGCGATCCGGGCACATAGAAATCACGCCGCGTCAGTCCCTCGAGCGCATCGGTAATGGGCAGATCGAGTTGATAAACAAACTTCGTCGAACCGCCAATGGAAAGGATCGTTCCGCCGTCCTGCAGGAACGACTTCAACTGGGGCGCCGGCGCCGCAGTACCGTCATCAACAAAAATCAGGACATCGAACTTTGAGGCCAGGTTCGGTTGATCGAGCGTCTCCTGAAAAACCACGGTATAAGGAAAATCGAATTTCTCAAGAACATATCGTGTCCAGCCGGATGGAACGGAGCCACCACGTTTATCCCACAGAGCAATCCGGGGCTGACGCAGCGTCCATACGTCACCCGCGGGCTTTGTGGCCACAGCGTCAAATGAAAGACCGTTTTCCCGGGCAAGCTTCTGCAACTTCGCGAGCGTCTCCGATTTCGCTGGAATGAAGTTCGTGCCGGCCGCATAAGATTTGCCATTTGCTGTAAAGGCACGCTGCAGCCACTGAACCTGCTCTCCGGCTGCGAGCAACCGGTTCACGGCAATAAACGAATCGTTGACTTCATGACTGAGCAGATAACCGGCGGCATTGGCCACTTCCGTAACCTTTCCTGCGGGAGGTTTCACTTCGACGGCAAGTTTTTCGAACGGGCCATCAAAAGAGTCGAGAATCCGATCGAACTTCACGCCCATTTGAAACGCGAGGGTCCAGCCTGCGATGTCATAAGGCGGCGTTGGATTTGCGCCGGGATACGCAAAGTCGTCCGGATGATCCTGAGGTTCAAACATGTCGAGAACCTGCGGACGAAACGCCTGCGCGGCTTTTACAACATACGATCCGGCGGGATAGCTTTTTCCGTTTATCGTAAAGGCCGCTGTCGCCCGATGAACAGTGACGCCGTTTTTGATGAGCGCGTTGATAAACTTTGTCGCCGTCAGAAAGTCCGGCTGCAATGACGGGACAATGTAGCCGCGCGGATCGCGCAAAGCCGGATCTCTCAGCTCATCGAATTGTTTCGCGTTCAGAACCCGATGCGGCGTCGTTGTCCACGTGTCGCGGCTTCCGCGTTCAATCGAATTCTTTCCCATACGATACACGTCGAAAAGCAATCGATCCTTGTTTCGCGAAGCATAATCGATAACGGCGCGATTCGCCGTGATCGAGTATTCGATGGACTGGCGGAAATGCCAGGTCTGTTGCGGATCCACAGGAAAAGGAAGATCCGACTTCGGAAGCGCTTTGTCCGCCACGAACGGAATACTCATCGGGGTGGGATTGCCGATCGTCTCCGTCAGCAAACCAATCTGGTTGTGAAAATAGGGACTCGTGCGCAGGCCGCCGTTCCACCACGTGGAGTAGTTCGCTCCGGAACGCGATGTCACACCGGGTTTGCCTTCCAGAGCGAAGCGGCTATGCATCTCTGCGCCGACTTCGTCGAGAAGCGTCATGATCATTGGATCGTAGTAATAATTGAAAGGATCGCGAAACGGCGGCGAGAACATGACGGCGCCCGGGGGGCCCGTCTGGTGATGGTTGTAGACGATCTGAGGAAACCATTCGCGGAACAATACTCTGTTGATCGCGTCCGTTTCGGATAAGGCCGACATGTAGAAGTCGCGATTATCGTCGTGACCGGCGTATTTGTTGTAGAGCCGCGGAATGTTGCTGGTCGTTCGCCGTGTGGGTTCCTTTTCCTGCATGTACCAATCGGACACGAGTTCCATTCCATCCGGATTGACAAGGCAATCCAGAACGATCACATCGTTCAGGAACCTCATGGTCTCGGCATCGGTTCGTGTCACAAGTTCATAAATGTGTTCGATGAGCTGCTGCGCTCCAAGAACCTCGGTCGCGTGCAAACCGCCGTCAATCCAGACAACCGCCCTGCCTTCCGCCGCGAGAGCGCGCGCTTGCTCGTCCGTTAAGCTCTCCGCGTGAGCAAGGCGCTCTGAAATCTCTTTGTAATGGGCAAGCTTCCTGATGTTATCCGGCGATGAAATCGTGACCAGATACATGGTCCGGCCCTCGGACGACTTGCCCATTTCTTCAAGTTTCAGCCGGTCGGATTCGCGCGCCAGCTTCTTCACGTAATCCACGTACTGCGTATAGTTCGCGAGCGCGTAGTCGTCTCCAATGCTGAATCCGAATTGTTCCTTCGGAGTGGTGATCCTGCGCTGGCCCTGGGCGCCGGCGGAAAGGAACGCGATAAGAATAAGCAGGCGCGCACCCCGCTGGAGGGCTTTGGTTTTCATAGGCCGTAAATTATATGGCATCATCGGAGTTTCATGATTTCGCTGAGCCACGTCTCGAAGGTCTTCGATGGAAAACGCAAAGCAACGGCGCTCGAAAACATCGATCTTGAAATCGGGAAAGGCCAGGTCGTCTCAATCGTCGGCCCGTCAGGATCTGGAAAATCGACTCTGCTGAATCTGATTGGCGGGCTCGACAAGCCCACCTCCGGCGAAATCGCAATCGAAAATGAAAAGCTCAGCCGGCTTTCCGACGACGATTTGACTCGCATTCGCCGCGATAAGATCGGTTTTGTTTTTCAGTTCTTCAACCTTCTTCCGACGTTGAATTGCCTGGAGAATGTCGCTCTCCCCCTTCACCTTCGCAAGTGGCCTCGAAAGAAAATCGAAGAAAGGGCAACAGAGCTTCTGGAACTCGTGCAATTGAGTCATCGTCTGGAACACCTGCCGGACGAGCTTTCCGGTGGCGAGCGCCAGAGAGTCGCGATTGCGCGCGCTCTTTCCGTCTATCCGCCGATCCTTCTGGCCGACGAACCGACAGGCAACCTCGATACGCACACCGGCCAGGAAATCCTGAAACTCATCGATGACCTGCACGCGCGGCTTGGATCGACGGTGCTGATCGTGACGCACGATCTTGAAGTCGCCGACCATTGTTCGAGGACCGTGGCATTGCGGGATGGACACATCGTGGAAGACAGAAAGAAGCAGGCATGATGCTGCTTCGCCTACTGAGCTGGCCTTATCTTCGGCGGCATCTCCTTCGCTGGATCCTGACGCTGGCCGGAATCATTCTTGGCGTAGGCGTTTTCGTCGCGATGCATACGGCGAATCGATCGATCTTTGCTGCCTTCGACAAAACGGTCGACCAGATCGCGGGCTCAACTCAACTGCAGGTTTCCTCGGGCGAGTTCGGGTTTGAAGAATCCGTGCTGGAGCGTGTGCAGGCAGTGCCTGAAGTGGGTGTTGCCGTTCCGGTAATCGAAGCGACAGTCGAAACCCGAATCCCCGGCCAGGGCAGCATTTTGATTCTGGGCATCGACATGACGGGCGATCGCAGTCTTCGCGATTACGAACTCAAAGACGCGGACGACGCCATCATCGACGACCCCCTCGTCTTTCTGGCTCAGCCGGATTCGTTGATGATCACCAGGGAATTCGGGGAGCGGAATAAGTTTGGCGTCAACACGAAGATTCCACTGCTCACCATCGACGGTGAAAAACAATTTACCGTCCGGGGAATCATGAGCTCCGCGGGAATGACTCGCGCGTTCGGCGGGAATCTCGCCGTCATGGATATTTATGCGGCGCAGCAGGTGCTCGGCCGCGGCCGACATTTCGATCGAATCGACATTCGCGCCAAAGACGGCATTTCGATCGATCAATGCCAGGCCGCCGTGAACGCCGCGCTGGGACCGGGTTTTGACGTCGAACCGCCTTCCGCGCGCGGCCGGCACTTCGAGGCTTTGCTGCAGAGTTATTCGACGGCCATGACGATCTCGAGCCTCTTTGCATTGATCGTCGGAATGTTCATCATCTACAACTCGTTCGCAATTGCAGTCACGCATCGCAGGTCCGAGATCGGAATCCTGCGGGCTTTGGGAGCCACTCGGAGCCAGGTTCAACGATTGTTTCTTGCCGAAAGTATCGTTGCCGGATTGTTGGGCTCGATTCTCGGGGCTCTCCTCGGCATAGGTGCCGCTCTCGCAATCGCTCAATATATGAGCGTCATTCTCGAAACGGCTGCCGGCATCCCGCAACGCGTAACGGAGCTCCATGTTGATCCCGCGCTCGTTCTTGCCGGTATTGTCATCGGACTCGGGACAAGTATTTTTGCCGCCTGGATTCCAGCAAGGAATGCGGCTCAAGTCGATCCGGTAAAAGCGCTTCAGAAGGGTAAATACCAGGTCCTGTCCGCGGGAGAAAATCGGAGACGGCGCCAGATGGCGCTTGCGGCTTTTCTCGCATCAACGGCTTGTCTTTTCTTTTCCTATTCCCGGTTCGCTTTCTACAGTGGATACGTTTTGATGATTGGCGCCGGCCTCTTGCTTGCGCCCGCATTAACCCTTTTGCTCTCGAAAGGATTGCGCCCGATTCTGAAACGGTTGCTTCCAGCGGAAGGCACGCTCGCTGCCGACAGCCTTGTGCAGGCGCCCCGCCGGACCTCAGCGACAGTTTCAGCGTTGATGCTGTCACTCGCGATGGTTGTGGGTTTCGGCGGGTTTGCCCATTCTTTCTATACTTCAGTCGATGAATGGATGACGAATGCGCTGAATCCTGATTTTCTCATCGCACCAAGCGAGAACCTCGCCGAACGCGGTTTGACGTTTCCTGAAACGACTCTCGCCGTCCTTGAAAGTGTCGATGGCGTTGGTCAGGTGCAACTGGTTCGTGATGCACGCGTCACATATCACGGAATACCGACAATGGTCATCGCGATCGAAACCGCAAAGATTGCAAAAACAGTCCAACGCATTCCCGTGGCTGGAGACCTGGTCGAAATGAATCGACTGACGGCCGAAGGCAAAGGCCTCTTCGTGTCGGAATCATTCTCAGTAAACCTGAACACACGGCTTGGCGACATCGTTGACCTTCCAACGCCCTCGGGTTTGCTGAAACTGCCCATCGTTGGGATTGTTCGCGATTACTCGGACATGCGCGGCTCACTTTTCCTCGACCGCGCTGTTTACAGGAAATGGTGGTCCGATGACACAGTGAACATCGCCCGCGTCTACATGAAAAAAGGACAGGATCCAAACGTCGTCCGCCAACGGCTCATTGATGCGCTCGCGGGCAAACACCGGCTTCTTGTTCTGACCAATCGAGAGGTTCGAGACTGGATCATGAAGATACTCGATCAATGGTTCGCGATGACTTACAACCAGATCATCGTGGCGATTCTCGTTGCAGTTCTCGGGATCGTGAATACGCTGACGGTGTCGATCACAGATCGACGGCGGGAGCTTGGAGTGATGCAGGCCGTCGGTGGACTGCGCAATCAGATCCGCAGGACAATTTGGCTCGAAGCCCTGAGTATCGGCGTCATCGGACTCGTTCTCGGCACCGGCCTGGGCGCGATCAACCTTTATTACAGCCTGGGTATGGTGAAGCGCGACCTCGGCGGCATCGCACTGGATTATATTTTCCCGGTTTCGTTCGTCGGCTTCATGATCCCGACCATCCTCATCGCGGCATTCGTTGCGGCTATCGGTCCCGGTGAATCCGCTGTGCGCGGAAGCCTCGTGGAGGCGCTGGAATATGAGTAGCGCTCTTCGTATCCTCTGCGCCTTCGTGTTCCTTTCATTCCTGCAGCTTTCCCCACGCCAGATCGTCGAAGAAGCGCAAAAGCGTACGGCATCTCAATCGCAGCGATACGAAGGAACGCTGCAGGTCATCGACGCGAAGACAAAGATTACGGAGAAACGCTGGCAATACGACCGGATCGGATCGCATGGCGCGAGTAAGGCCGTCCTTCGGTTTACTGCGCCTGCCGAAGTGAAGGGCGTCGCGCTCCTCGTTGTCAATCATGCCGAGAGTTCTTCTGATCAATGGATGTGGACACCCGCGATCAACCGCGAACGGCGGATTGCGCTTCAGGACCGTTCGACTCGATTCTTCGGAACCGATTTCAGCTTCGAGGACCTCGAAGAGCGCGACACGAATCAATTCGATTACAAACTGCTGAGTGAAGAATCCGTTGATGGCGCGCCTTGCTGGAAACTTCAGTCGACTCCACGGCAATCCAAAGTTTCACAATACACACATTCGTATGTCTGGATTCGGAAAGACAATTACGCCATCGCGCAGATTGAGAACTACAACAAGGATCAAATCGTGCGCCGCGCTCATTACACGGATATTCGGAACGATCAAAGCATTTGGACGGCCCACCAAATCGAGATGCACGACCTGAAGAGAAACAGCCGCACGATTTTGAAAATCGAAAAGCTTCAATACAACCTGCCGATGAAGGATGAGGCGTTCACGCTTCAGGCACTCCGGCGGGAACAATGAAAAGAGGAAGAGGGCTTACTGCCGCTGCTCTTACCCTGTCATTCACCATCACCTGCTCCGCCCAAACCTACACGCAGCGCGGATTCCTGGAAACTCAGGGAACCTTCTACCCGGAAAAGGGAACGAATGACAGCGGTCACGCGGTTGGCGAAGCGCTTTTCCGATACGAAGGCTTTTATGCACCCGCAAAAACATTCGAGTTTGCGGGCGCATTCGATTGGCGTATCGACACGCACCGGCAGGATGAACGCGAGCTGAAAATCTCCTGGCAGGACCGGGAGACGCGCCGGCCTTCAGGCGCTGTCCGGCGATTGAGCGCGACTTATCATAACGGCCCGGTAACGGTCGAACTTGGAAAACAATTCATCCGGTGGGGAAAGACGGACATCGTGACTCCAACCGATCGATTTGCGCCGCGCGATTTTCTGAATGTCGTCGACACTGATTTCATCGGCGTCACGGCGGCCCGCGTCAATTACGAAAAAGGAACGAACACCATTGAAGCCGTTTGGTCGCCGCGCTTCACTCCCAGCCGCATTCCTCTGGCAAATCAGCGATGGGCGCCCGGAGGGCTCCCGGCTGGATTCCGATTGCGCGAAGCCGAGGTGGAATGGCCGGGAGGCCCGCAGACGGGAATCCGATGGAATCACGCCGGGCAGATCGAGTACGAACTTTCGTTCTATCAGGGCTTCAACCACCTTCCTTCATTTGAGCTGGTCAACATAACTCCGCTGCCGCCTCCGAATCAAAACGTCGGAACCATCGACGTGCGGCGGTTTTATCCAAAGATGTTCATGGCCGGCGGCGACATTGCCATACCCACTCGACTCTTTACGATCAAAGCCGAAACCGCGCATTTCCATTCGGCGGATGCGAGGATGGACGAATACACGCTTTACGTTGTTCAACTCGAACGGCAGTCCGGCGAATGGTTTTTCGTTGGAGGATACGCGGGTGAAGCAGTCACAAGTCGCGGGCGGGCTGCCGCCTTTGCACCCGACCGCGGTCTGACAAAAACGTTGCTTGGCCGGGGTTCCTACACAATTGACGCCAGTCGCAGTGTTGCGTTTGAGGCCGCGGTGCGGCAAAACCTTGACGGCGCGTGGGCGAAAGGCGAATACTCACAGTCGTTCGGCCAGCATTGGCGCGCGACCCTCACCCTGACCTTAATTCGCGGCCATGTTGACGATTTCCTGGGGCAATATCACAAAAACTCGCACGCATTATTTGCGATGAAATATAGCTTTTGAAGGGGGGACTGTATGTCAAAGGTGTTTTCAAAATCGCGCATCATGTTGTTTGCATGCCTGCTGTTGGTTTCCGGACTTACACTGGCTCAAACTTCGACTTCGGAAATCTCGGGAACAGTCCGGGACGCAACCGGCGCCGTGATTCCGAATGCTTCGGTAACAGTGACGAACGAAGCCACCGGCATCACGTATAAGCAATCGACGACGAATGCGGGACTCTATAACTTTCCGGCATTGCCCGTTGGTTCCTACACCGTTGCTGTCGAGGCTCCGAATTTCAAAAGCGCGCGCCTGACAAAAAACACTTTGGCTGTGGGCACCCCGCTTACCGTGGATGCCACGCTCGAGGTCGGGCAACGCACGGAAGTCGTCAGCGTTGAAGCAAAGACCGAAGTGCTGCAGACAACCAACGCCAGCATCGGCAACGTGGTCAGTTCAAAGGCTGCAACGGAACTGCCTTTGAATGGACGCAATCCGCTATCATTGATCACGCTTGAACCCGGTGTCATCCAGCGATCGCAAGGCGGCGCGGGATCAGGAATCCACGTGAACGGCTCGCGCGATCGCGCGTACAACGTCACGATTGACGGCATCGAAGCCAACGAGTCGAGCGTTCCGAACCCGATGTCGAACTTGTATCGCCTGACTCCCGATAACATTCAGGAATATAAAATCACGACAAGCAATCAAACGCCGGAAGAAGGCCGTAACAGCGGCGCTTCGATTTCAGTGGCGACACGATCGGGATCGAATGCATTTCATGGAACGACTTTCTGGTTCCTGCGAAACACCGCCCTGAATTCGAATGAGTTTTACGCCAACGCCCAGGGAACACAGAAGCCCGACATCAAGATGAATCAGTTTGGAGCCGAGGTGGGAGGCCCGATTCAGAAAAACAAAACATTCTTCTTCTTCAGTTATGCGGATCAGAAGATCAATACGACTCAGCCCATCGACCAGACGTTCGGCGCGCCGCGCCTGTATACGCCTTCGGCGATGGCCGGCATTTATCGATACTTCGTTGCGGATCCCCGGAATCCGTTTGTGTTGAACGGCGCGACGATCACGCGCAACTCGACGGCATTGGTCGACCCGGCCACAGGGGAACTTCGCGCCGGCGTGCGGAACTGCACTTCAGCCGCGGACCTCAATTGCGTTGCAAGTTATAACTTCGCGGCCAACGATCCGGCGCGCATTGGCGTAGACCCGGCAATCGCCAAGCTTTTCGCCGGTTACCCGAAGCCAAACAATTATCTGGTGGGCGATGGATTGAACATCGCGTCGTATGCCTGGAATCCGCCGACGAATTTCCGCGGACCTAATTTCATGGCACGCGGCGACCATCAGATCAATGCCAACAATTCGATTTTCTTCCGCGCTCTGTGGGGCGATTACAACACGCTGAAGGGCGATCCATTGAATTCACGGCCCCAGGTGTTCCCGGGCTTCCCGCCGTTGGGCGAGGTTTATCGAACGACCCGCAATTTTGCTTTCGGCTTTCGCAGCGTCGTGAGTCCCAGCATCATTAATGAATTCACAGTGGGAGTGTCGAGATTCATTTTCCTTTTCACGCAGGGCGAGACGAATCCTGCGTTCCCCAACACTCCGCCTTACGTCTTCAACAACACGATCTCGCTGCCGTACATCAACACGCCACGCACATATCGGGCGGTGACGACTCCGCAGTTCATCGACAACGTGACGCTGATCAAAGGGGCGCATGCGATCCGTGCGGGGGCCAATATCCGTTTGTATCAACACAACGATCAGCGTGGACAACCCGGCGGTATCAACGTAACACCAAGCCTTAACTTCAGCGCAACCACGCGGCCGCCCGTCGGATTCACAACTCCTGCCGTCGCAAGCTCGACGGTCGCCGGCATCAATTCTTCCGACAATACCGCCTTGCTTGGAACGATTAACGATGTTCTCGGCATTCCGGCTACGTTGTCTCAGAACTTCCTCGGCGACATCAGCCACAATGCGTTTCTGCCTTTTCTGGTGAACAACAAAGTCACGTTGTGGAATGAAGGTCATCGTCTGAAGCAATACGATTTCTTCCTGCAGGATGAATGGAAGGTTAAGAACAATCTCACCCTCACCTACGGCGCGCGCTGGGAAGTCAACATGGCTCCCACCGAATCCGGCGGACGTGTGTATGTTGCCGATGGTCCCATTCTTGGAAACACGAGCCTCCTGAGTTTTCACAAAACCGACCGGTGGTTCCAGAACAACAATCTCGGCGCAGTCGCGCCGCGCGTGGGAATCGCGTGGAGTCCGGGCGGCAGTAACAAGACCGTCATTCGGACCGGCTGGGGAATTGCTTTCGATCCGATTTCCTCATTCCAGGTGACGGCCGCAGCCGGCAAAGTTCCGGGCCTCGTCTTCAATTGTTCGGCAACCGTCGGTGTTGCATCGACTCCCGGCTGCGCTTCGGTGCCCGACGTTCGAATCAATCAGGGATTCCCGAATGCGCTGACCGCGCCAACGACGCAGCCGGTGGCGCAGCTCACGCCTCCCGTCCAACTGCGATCGAATTCACCGAGCCTGACGGCTTTCGATCCCAATCTTCAGTTGCAAACCGTGCATCAGTGGGACCTGACGATTCAGCGCGAACTGCCTGGAGGATTGGTAGCGGAGCTGGGATACATCGGCAAGCGTGGGTTGCATTTGCTGCGCGCATATGATGCAAATCAGATCAACGCGGATTCGATTTTGCCGTCATTCCGAATCATGCAATCCAACGTTCTGAACGGATGCAACGCGGACGGCACCGGAACCTGCTCGGGCGGACAACCTGTGCCGATCGTGCAGTCCGGAGCAGTTACGGCTGCATTCGTGAACAGTGCGACAACGCGTACCGACCTCACTCAAAACGCGGCCGGCAATGTTGCAGGACGCATCGAAAATACTTTCCTTTCGTTGAAGCTCCGGCCGAACCAGCAGTTCACAACGATGACCTACATTGACGCCGGCGGCGACTCCTACTACCACGCCCTTCAACTCACTGTTCGAAAGCGTTTTGAATCGGGTTTGCTTTTTGGTGGTGCGTATACATGGTCGAAGTCGATTGACGATCAATCGGTAGATCCGGTTGGAGCGTCGTCGGGCGGAGGGCTCAGCACAACCAACTCCCGCACTCCCGCGGACACGCGGAACTGGCGGCTTGAACGCGGTCTGTCTGATTTTGACCGGCGTCACGTTTTCACCGCGCAAAGTGTTTACGAACTTCCATTCGGAAAAGGCAAACCGATTGGCGGCAACGTTAATCGCATCTTCAATCAGTTGATCGGTGGCTGGAACATCAACGGCCTGTTCGGGACTATGACGGGAGAACCATTCAGCGTTCGGAGCGGCGTTTTTACAAGCAATGCATCGCATCAATCACGCGCCGACTTGATCGGCCCGATGCCATCCACTGAACTTAAACCTTGTCCGGGAGGTACGGCGGGACCGTGCGTTCTTTCGCCGTCGCTGGTCACCGATCTCACAAATCGCAACACACCCGGCTTCAAATTCCCGTTGCCGGGCACAGACGGAATCGGACGAAATGTTTTCACGGGTCCCGGATATTGGAACGTCGATCTCGGCGTTACGAAATACTTCCAGATTAGTGAACAACTGAAAATGCAATTTCGCGCCGAAGGCTTCAACGCGTTCAACCACCCGAATTTCGATCATCCCGTGTCGGCCAGCGTTGGATCTCCGGCGATCAACAGCACAGTATTCGGCCAGTCCTGTTGTGCGACTGTTGCTCCGCCGAGCACCCAGACGGTAATTCAGACCGGCGAATCGGCGCGCATCATTCAATTCGCGCTGAAACTGTTGTTCTGAAGTGCGAGGAATTTCAGGGACAGACACCAAATTCTGAAGTACAAGAATTTGGTGTCTGTCCCTGAAATTCCCTTCGTGCTACAACGTATCGATGGCTATGGATCCGCATGTCCGGCACTTGATCGCATCATTTAGAAAGTCACCGGAATGGGATCCTCAGCTTGACCTTCAGCTTCTCCAAACGCTGTGGCCTTCTCTGGCCGGCAAGGAACTGGCCGATGCGGCGACGATCGTGGCGGTGCAGGGATCTCGGCTTGTGGTGAATGTGCCGGATAAAGTCTGGCGGAAACAACTGATCAAGATTCGTCCCGAACTTCTGGCCAGGGTCAACGAGCCGTGGGCTACGCCCTGGATCACGGAGATCGTGTTTACATATGAGAATTAGCGAAGCGGACGTCGAATACGTGGCAAAACTCGCGATGCTTGAAGTCGCGGAGAACGAAAAAAAGGAACTCGCGGAACAGCTCAGCCGGATTGTCGATTATGTCGAAAAACTCAACGAACTGGATCTCGAGGGCATCGAACCGACAGCGCAGGTCGTCACCAGCGTTAAACATGCCGTACGCGACGATCGTGTGGTCCCCCGCACCGGAACCGGCGATGCCGGTAAGACCATCAAACTCTTCAAGGTGCCGAAAGTTATTACGGAACGATGAACCTGAAGAACATCACGGCGGACAAGCTCGTGGCGCGGTATGAAAACCGCGATCTCTCAGCTACCGAAGTGATCACGAGCGTCTTCGAAGAAATCGGACGGTCGGACAAAGACCTTCGCGCTTTCATAACAATCTGTCCTGAGAGGGCGCTTGAAGAAGCTCGCCGGGTCGATGCCAGAATTACCGCCGGAGAAAAACTGGAACCTCTCGCCGGCGTTCCCGTCGCCATAAAGGACAATATGGCCATCCGCGACTTGACCACAACGTGCGGGTCGCGAGTCCTGGAAAACTATATACCGCCTTATACCGCGACCGCCGTCGAGAGGTTGAAAGGCGCCGGCGCCATCGTTGTGGGAAAAACCAATTGCGATGAATTCGCGATGGGATCGACTACAGAGAACTCCGGATTTTTCGTTACTCGGAATCCACACCATCTCGACCGGGTACCCGGCGGTTCGAGCGGCGGATCCGCGGTCAGTGTGGCATCCGGCACTTCGCTAATTGCGCTGGGATCGGATACCGGAGGATCGATTCGAACACCCGCGGCGTTCTGCGGCGTTGTGGGAGTCAAACCCACGTATGGCCGCGTCTCCCGATATGGCCTGGTCGCTTACGCATCGTCGCTGGACCAGATTGGACCTTTCTCAAAAACAGTTCGCGAAAGCGCGCAGACGCTGGAAATTATCTGCGGCTTCGACCATTTCGACTCAACCTCGGCGGACACGGCTGTAGATGGTTTTGTGAAGGGCCTCGATCAACCGGTTAAAGGTTTACGCATCGGAATACCGAAGGAGTATTTCATCGGAGGACTTGATCCGGAGGTGAAAACAAAAATCGAAGCGGGGATTCGAGTCTACGAAGGCCTCGGATGCGAAATTCATCAGATCAGCCTTCCGCACACCGAATACGCCGTAGCGACGTACTACCTGATTGCGACGGCGGAAGCGAGTTCCAATCTGGCCCGCTACGACGGCGTCCGATATGGCCTGCGCGAGGGAGCCGATTCCAGTCTTCAGGAAATGTATCGCCGGACGCGGCACAACGGATTCGGGTCAGAGGTCAAAAGACGGATCATCCTCGGCACTTATGCCCTCAGCGCGGGTTACTACGATGCTTATTACCTGAAGGCGCTGAAAGTCCGCACCCTCATGCTGAAAGATTTTCAAAAGGCGTTCGAGCAGGTGGATGTCATTCTCACCCCCGCCTCGCCGACCGTGGCCTTCAAAATCGGTGAAAAAACCGGGGACCCGTTGTCCATGTACCTTTCCGATATCTTCACGATTACCTGTAACTTGTCGGGCCTGCCCGGTATGTCGGTCCCCTGCGGCAAGAACACGGAAGGCCTGCCGGTTGGCATGCAGCTCATGGCCAATCACTTCCAGGAAGCCCTGATGCTGCGGACGGCGCATCATTTCGAAAAGGCAGGAGGTTTTGCTGTATAAGCCGCGCCCTTCGCGGATAAAATAGACCCCATGATTCGTATAAAACGCTCGATGCTTATTGTTGTTGCTGCTCTATGGATATCGACGCCTCTTCTGCGGGCTCAGAACTCCAAAATCGCCATTGTCGATTTCGAACGCGCTGTCGTCGAATGCAACGAAGGCAAAAAGGCTTCTGAAAAATTCAACGCCACGCTCCAGGCAAAGCAGGCCGAAGTCGAAAAAAAGAAAAAAGACCTCGACGACCAGGAAAAGAAACTTCAGGCTCAGGAACGCACGCTGAGCGATACCGCCAAGGCCAACCTCCAGCGCGACATTGAACGGCGCACCCTTGAGCTTCAGCGCCTGCAGGAAGACGCTCAAAAAGAGCTTCAATCGATGCGCGATGAAATGCTTCGTCCCATCGCGGAAAAGGCCACGGCGGTGTTGAATGCCATGTCGGAGGAACAGGCATACACGCTGGTGGTGGATCTTTCGAATCCCCAGAACAACGTCGTCTGGTTTAACAAGAAGAACGACGTCACGGACGAACTGATCCGGCGGATCGATACATTGGCGGCAAAGACGACTGAAGCGCCGAAAACGGCTGTGCCTGGAGCTCCGGCTGCTTCCACTCCGACAAGACCGCTGGTTGCGCCATCAACGACTCCAAGGACGACACCGGCTACACAGCCGCCGGCGACAGCCCCTAAAAAACCATAGCGAATTTGCCCGGGGCTATACTGACAATATGGCCCCAGAAAATTCCGCACCTGTTCTCGATTACAAGGGATATCTCAAGCTTGACGACCTGCTGAAACTTCAGCAACCGTTGGCTGAACCACCGTGCCACGACGAGACGCTGTTTATCATCATCCACCAGGTTTTTGAGTTGTGGTTTCGGCTGCTGCTTCATGAGACCGACAAAGTCTTCGATCTGCTGGACCAGGGCGACGTCATCGAAAGCGAACGCCTGACACGCCGCCTCACGACGATTGTCCGACTGTTCATTCCAAAACTCAGCGTCCTGGAAACGATGATGCCGTCCGATTTCATTTTGTTCCGGGACCGCCTGAGACCGGCCAGCGGCTTTCAATCCGTGCAATTCCGCGCCCTTGAATTTGCATCGGGATTGAAGGACAACAAATATCTCGGCATGTTCAAGGACGATCCTCACGCACTCGCGCAACTGCAGAAGCGGCTTACTGAGCCCGTGTTCTGGGATCATTTCATCGGCCTGCTGAAGCGGCGGGGATTTGCGGTGGAGACAGAGGCGCAACAGAGACAATCCATCGTTTCGATTTACAAGCGCGAAGGAGATCATGCGCTGCGGATTCTCTGCGAGGCCATGATCGAATACGACGAAATGTTCTCGCTCTGGCGCGAACACCACATCCGGATGGCGCAGCGCATGATCGGGTCAAAAGCCGGAACCGGCCGCGATCTTGTGGAATCGGCTTACGGTAAAACCTCACCCATGGGCTCGATCGGCATCGGCTACCTCACAGAGACATTGACGAAGAAATTCTTTCCAGTGCTTTGGGCGGCACGAACGGAAATGTGAAAGCCTCGTGTTGCGTTTGACAAATAGCTTTACCATCGTTGCGAGCGCCGTGGGCCCAGATCGGCGGAGACGCGACGCAGGCGATGCTCTTT
>CAZWGA010000015.1:0-98615 GCA_964633285.1 uncultured Solibacteraceae bacterium
AACAGCTCTAACTTAAACGCCGGTTAGACTGTTCCGAACGTCTGGGACGGGACAGCAAAGTGAAATCGAAGCGCGGGCCCGAGTGAATGCCGCAACAGCCGAAGCCGAGCGTGCAAAACGCCTGCTCGACAAGAAGGCGTATTCGCAGCGGCAGTTTGAAGTCGCTGACCTGGATCGCAAATCGGCTGAGGCTACGCTTGCGGGAATTCAGGAACAGATGCGGGCGCTTCAAACAGCGCCTGCGACAGCCAATTATCAGGTTACCGCGCCGATATCCGGAACAGTCGTCGACGTGAAGAAAGCCGCGGGCGAAGAGGTTCGTCCCGGCGAAGTGATCCTGGAGATTGTGGCTCTCGACGTGGTGTGGGTCGAAGCGCCGGTTTTTGAAAAGGATCTCGGACGTCTGACGCGCAGTGTCGATGCAAGGTTCACAACAGCCGCCTATCCCGATAAAGAATTTCAGGGGCATCTCGTCGATATCGGCGCTGTCGTGGATGAGCAGACTCGCGCTGCAAAAGCAGTCTTCGAAGTCAGCAATCCCGGCGGAGCACTCAAGCTCGGTATGCAGGCGAATCTGAGGCTGGATGCCGGCGAAAAGCGAACGGTACTTCTCGTTCCCAGGGAATCGGTACTGGACAATGAAGGCAAGAAAATTGTGTACGTGCTGCGAACCGGTGAGGAGTTTGAGCGCCGCAATGTCGAACTCGGAGATGAGTACGGAGGGAAAGTCGCGATCCTGTCCGGCGTAAAACCTGGCGAACGCGTTGTGACACAAGGCGCGTACCAACTGAAATTGCAGGAACTGCGGCCGGCCAACGCGGGCGCGCACACTCACGAGGTGTAGGAGCACACGATGCTGAACAAAGTCATCCAATGGTCCATCAAGAACAGACTCATTGTTGTCATTGCTGCAGGTGTGTTGCTGGTTTACGGGGGCATTCTGGCGGTTCGCGCGCCCGTTGACGTGTTTCCGGATCTCACGGCGCCCACCGTAACCATTCTCACCGAGTCTCATGGTATGGCGCCTGAAGAAGTCGAAGCTCTCGTCAGTCTTCCCATTGAAGCTGCGATGAACGGCACGGCCGGCGTGTTTCGGGTGCGCTCGAATTCCGCCGCGGGTATCTCGATCGTGTTCGTCGAATTCAATTTTGGAACTGACATTTACCGCGGCAGGCAGCTTGTGACCGAAAAACTCGGGCAAGTTCGGTTGCCTTCCGGGATTCGTCCGCCGGTGCTGGGTCCGATCGCTTCAACCATGGGTGAAATCATGCTGATCTCGATGACCAGCAAGACCACGTCCTCGATGGAACTTCGCTCGTTAGCCGATTGGGTCATTCGGCCGCGGTTGCTCGGAGTGCCGGGTGTGGCGCAGGTCATGATCATTGGCGGCGATACGAAGCAATACCAGGTGCTGGTGGATCCCGCGAAACTTCGGGATTATGGACTGACGCTCAACGAGGTCAGCAATGCGGTCCGTGATGCCAACGTCAATGCGTCCGGAGGTTTTCTCGAACGGCCGGACCTTGAATATTTCGTTCGGGCGCGTGGGCGCGTGAGCACACTGGATGATTTAGCGAATTCCGTGGTTGCCGTTCGCCAGGCGACCCCAATTTTCGTCAAGAACGTAGCCGACGTCCGCCTGGGTCCGGCGATCAAACGAGGCGACGGCAGCTTCAACATGCATTCCGACGTTGTCGCGACGATTCAGAAGCAGCCGAATGCCAACACGCTTGAAGTCACGGGTCAAGTCGAAGCTGCGCTTGCAGCGCTGAAGAACACCTTGCCCAATGACGTAACGATCGACACGAAAGCATTTCAGCAGGCGGCGTTCATTGATCGCGCGATCGAGAACGTGAAACGGGCGCTGCTGGAGGGCGGGCTTCTCGTCACCGTCGTTCTGTTCCTTTTCCTCTGGAATTTCAGAACGACGTTCATCAGTTTGACGGCGATTCCACTCTCACTCGTCGCCGCGATTTTAGCGATGACCTACTTCGGCATCGGCATCAACACGATGACGCTGGGGGGACTGGCAATCGCGATCGGAGAGTTGGTCGACGACGCGATTATCGACGTTGAAAACGTCTTTCGCCGATTGAGGCAGAACGCACAGTCCGGAATGAATGAAACGCCGGCGATGGTTATCTTCAAAGCATCCAGCGAAATTCGAAGCTCGATCGTGTTCGCCACCTTGATCATCATTCTCGTGTTCATGCCTCTGCTGAACCTCGGGGGTTTTGAAGGGCGAATGTTCGCCCCACTCGCATTCGCCTATATCGCATCGGTTGCCGCGTCGCTCCTCGTTGCGCTGACAGTGACGCCGGCCTTGTGTTATTTCCTGCTCGGCCGCTCGCGACTGGTTCGCGAGACCGGGGACTCCGCGCTGGTTCGATGGCTCAAGCACTACTATTCGAAAACGCTCGAATGGACCCTTGAACGGCCCGCGCCGATCATCGGCGCATCCGTCCTGCTGCTGCTTGCCGCACTCGTGATGTTCCCATTGATGGGCCGCGAGTTTCTGCCCGCATTCAATGAAGGGGCGCTCAACGTCAACGTGTCTTTGCCACCGGGGACATCCCTTCAGGAATCCAACCGGATTGGGCGAATCGTGGAGGAATCGCTGCATCGAACGCCGGAAGTGGTTTCGACGACACGCAGGACGGGCCGCGCCGAACTCGATGAGCACGCTGCGGGCGTCAATGCCAGCGAAATAGAAGTCGTGACGAAGCAAGGCGACCGCCCTCAGTCGGCGATCATGGAGGAGGTGCGGCAGAATCTTTCTCAAATTCCGGGCATCACTTCGGAAGTCGGACAGCCGATGTCGCACCGCATGGATCACCTGCTTTCCGGCACGAGGGCGCAGATTGCGATCAAGTTGTTTGGTCCGGATCTCGTGACGCTCCGCAATAAAGCTGAAGACATACGGAAAGTCATGGAAACGGTGCCCGGCGTCGTTGATCTGATGGTGGAGCCCCAGGTCGGCGTCCCGCAACTCCAAGTGAACCTCGATCGAAAGCAGGCCGCCGCGGTCGGCTTACGTGCCGGAGATCTGGCGGAGACTGTTGATACCGCGTTCAACGGCGAAGCCGTATCGCAAGTTCTCGAGAATCAGCGGACCTTTGATCTGGTCGTCCGGTTCAACGATGCGGCGAGACAGTCGATGGAATCCATTGCATCGACTCTGATCGATACGCCCGCCGGCGCGAAAGTACCCATCAGCCAGGTGGCGTCCGTCCAGGCCGATCAAGGTCCGAATACGATCAACAGGGAAAACGTGCAGCGTCGCATCATTATTCAGTCCAATGTGGCTGGGCGCGACCTCGGGTCGGTCATCGATGAAATTCGGCAGAAGATCGGTCACGGTGTCGCTTTGCCGGAAGGATACTTTGTGCAGTATGGCGGCCAATTCGAAGCTCAGGAGGAAGCCGCGCGCAAGATCGCGATCATGAGCGTGGTGGCCATAGCAGGAATCTTCCTCCTTCTCTATCTCGCGTTGTCGTCGGCGCGCCTGGCCTTGCTCGTCATGGCGAACCTCCCGCTGGCACTAATCGGCGGAGTCGTGATGGTATTCGTCTCCGGCGGCACGTTGTCGATCGCGTCGTTGGTTGGTTTCATCACGCTGTTCGGAATCGCCACTCGAAACGGCATCATGCTGATCACCCATTACCAGCATCTGTCTCAGCAGGAAGACGTGCCTTTCCGTCAGTCCGTCATTCAAGGTTCGTTGGAACGTCTCAGTCCAATCCTGATGACAGCTCTTGTCATGGGAGTGGGCTTGATTCCCCTCGCTCTCGGCGTCGGTCAACCCGGAAAGGAAATCCAGCAGCCAATGGCGGTCGTGATCCTGGGTGGCATTTTGACCTCTACCTTTCTGAACATGATCGTCATCCCGCCGCTGTATTTCCGGTATGGGGGCGCAGGGGTTCGAGTCGAGGATGAATTGTATTCACCAGGCGCTGAAAGCTCGACTGTCGGCAATTGATGCCTTCGAGCGGTGAAATGGATGTAAGGGGCTCGTATCGCGCACTCATCGACCCGTCCGCTTGACTTCGCGCGGCCTTTATACAAAGTCTATACGCCGATGTCTCAAAGGATTGTGCTGCTCGCCGTTATCTGCCTCCTGATCTGGTCCTGTTCCAGAAGTGACAAGCCGGCGCCGGCGGCTCAAAACGTCTCCCCAGCGGCAGCGAGCGGGACTGCAGCAGCCGATCCCTTTCAGCAGCGTCTTGAAGAGATCGTGGCAAGGTATCGAAAGACGATCGTGCTGCTCGAAGACGGCGAAACTCTTCCCGATGCCGATCGTGAACGCGTATCGCTGGTTGGCAGAGTCATCTTTCAGGAGAATCATCAGGCGCTTTCCAATCTTTCCAATGAACTCACCGGTGAGATCGAAAAGGCCGGTGATTTTTCCCAGCCGTTGCCGCAGGTCGCGCGGTTCCTCGATTTGATTGAAACGCAGCAGGACCTCCACGACGCGGACAAACTCAGCTTCCGCGAAGTCTTTGCGGACATCGCCGAAATGCTTTCCGGAATCAAATCGACGGCGCCGGCAAAGCTGGCGCTGGAGAGCCGTGTGGACAGCGACCGGCAGGCATTAACCGAAATCCAATCACTTTACGAAAAGGAACTCGACAAAATATTCGGACGATTCAATACGCGCGGAATGGCGGTGCGCCGAGAAGCGTGGGATCGATACGTCGCTTATCTGCACACGAAATACAAGCGTGAAGACATCCTGAAAAGCTACGAAGCGGTCATCAGCCGGATCGGCCTCTCGTCAAAGCAGGCGAAGCTGCACGCCGATAGCGACGTGGAAACATTCGGCGACAAGCTTCCCCCGAAGACTTTCCTGCTGACCTTCGACGACGGTCCGCATCCCCGATACACCGATCGCATTCTTGAGATCCTGAAAAAATACAAAATCAAGTCGGTGTTCTTTGAGCTCGGCACCAACCTTGGAGTTCTGAAACACAACAAGGTCGAACCGACTCGCGCGGCATCCGCCGCCCGTCACCTTGTTGAAGCGGGATTCACGGTAGGAAGCCACGGCTTCTCGCACTCGGTGATGCCGAAAATGAGCGATCAGGAAGTCGCGGTCGAACTCGACGAGACAAACCGGATGCTGGAAACCGTCGCGCACGTCCACACAACGCTGTTTCGGCCCCCCTACGGCGAACGCGACGCAAAAGTTCTGGCAGCCGTCGAAGCGCACAAAATGAAATCGATATTATGGAATGTCGATTCGAAGGATTGGGCCGATCCCGTTGCGAAATCGATCGCCAATCGCGTCATTGCGGAAGCCCGCAAATTGAATCATGGCATCATCCTGCTTCACGACATCCACGAACGAACGATCGAAGCCGTTCCTTTGATTATCGAGACACTGAACAACGAAGGATTTCGTTTCCTTTCCTGGAACGGACAAAGCTTTGTTGAGGACGCCGAGCAACTGGTTCAGGCTCCGCCCGACGCCGAGACGCCGTCGCTTTATCACGAAAGCTGGGCGGTGGTCGTCGGCATCGACAATTATCCGAAGTGGCCCCGGCTCCAGTACGCGGTGAACGACGCGAACGGCATTAAGGAAATACTGCTCCGGAAATTCAAATTCAAGCCCGATCACGTCATCACTCTCCTGAACGAAGAGGCGACGCGCGAAAAGATCCTTTCCGCGTTGGGTGATACGCTCTCGAATCCGAGTAACGTTCAACGCGACGATCGCGTATTTGTTTTCTTCGCCGGTCATGGCGCAACGCGAAAACTTCCGAGCGGACGCGATCTGGGCTATATCGTTCCCGTCGATGCGGACTCGCAGAACTTTCAGGGCCAGTCCATTTCGATGACGAACTTTCAGGACATTTCCGAATCGATTCCCGCCAAGCACGTTTTCTTCGTCATGGATTCCTGCTATAGCGGCCTCGGGTTCACGCGTGGAGCCGCGTCGAGCAACTATCTGCAGGAAGTCGCGCGGCGAACCGCGCGGCAGATGCTGACAGCAGGCGGCGCTAATGAAGAGGTGGCCGATAACGGACCCAACGGTCACTCGGTGTTTACGTGGACGCTGTTGCAGGGACTGGAAGGGCGCGCCGATCTTAATTCGGATGGATACGTGAGCGCAGCGGAACTTGCGGCATATGTCGGGCCCGGCGTGTCGGCGCTTTCGCACCAGACTCCGGCCTTTGGAAACCTTCCTGGAAGCGAAGGCGGAGAATTCATTTTCGAGCTTCACCCGGAGACTGAATTTCTGGGCCAGCTCTCGACGCAACTCGATCAGGAAGCGATTCGTCTCAACTCGGAACTCGACCGCATTCGCAAAGACATCGCCGGCAAGACTGCCCGCAATGAACAACTGCGAAAACAACTCGAAGCCGCGAAATTGCAGCAGACTAAACTCGGCATCACTCCGGCGCCTAAACCCAAAGACACTGCCGCGCGGCATATCACTCAGGGAAACGCGTTGTTCAAGGAAAAGCGCTATCCGGAAGCGCTCAGCGAATTCCTCGCTGCAACGAAAATGGATCCGGGAAATGCTCAAGCCACGAACAACGTCGGTTTTACGTATTACAAGATGGATAAGTTTGATGATGCTGCGGCCTGGTACGAAAAGACGATCGCTATCGCACCGCGGCGCGCTATCGCCTATGCCAACCTCGGCGATCTCTACTACCAATTGAACAAAACCCCGGACGCCCGCCGCGCGTATGAAAAATACCTCGAACTCGTACCGGCGTCCGATGAATACGCATCGACGGTCCGATTGCGATTGGGACGCTGAACGCGGCCTCGCCTCGGCAAGCCCCATCGGCAATTGTCCAGCTATTTGGGGAGACTAGCGCTGGGACATTTTTTTTGGGAACGTAGACGATGTCGTGGGCTTGCAGTTGAAAATCTGCCTTGGATCTAGGGTTGTGTTTGAGTTTGGCCTATTGCGAGCGACGCTATTGGCAACAAGCCGACCAAGGGAATCATCCAGAATTTCATGTTGGGTCACGTTATGCTGCTGCCCGGAATTGCGTCAATCTATTTGCGAACACGATTTCCGAATAGTGGTGGCTCTGGGGTCAGACTCCTCCATTTGAGAGTGGAGATCCCAGGATCTGAGATCTCAAATATTGGGTTCTCCCCTCTCAAATGGAGGGGTCTAGTTTGCCTATTTTGAAAAATATTCATTTTGCCAAGCAACAAGAGTATCGTTGGGCCATGGTTTTCATCATTCCAGCATTCATTGCCAGTGCCGTTTTTCTTGCCGCACCGCAGATAGGAATCGGACTGGTGATTGTGTTAGTCGGAGCAGGCGCTGCCGGGCTCATTAGTCGCTTGGTACTGGGCCGCTCAGACCACAGTATTTAGCAACGGCAACAGGTCCCCAATCTCCCACAGCCGGTTTGTAACACCTTCTTTTCCGGGTTTTCAAAATCAGGCAACCTGCCGATTTAGAGATATAATTCCGGATTCATTCCAACTCCAGTGGTGACAAACATGAAAAAGGGCGCACTCTTCGTTACGTTGCTCGTCCTGGCCGCAATCGCAACATCCGCCGTGGCGCAGGTAAAAAACTTCACGCCTGTGACGCAGGCGATGCTTCTGAACCCGAGTCCGGATGACTGGCTGATGTACAGCCGGACTTACGACGCGCAGCGGTACAGCCCCCTGAATCAGATCAACAAGCAGAACGTGGGCCGCCTCACGCAGGTTTGGAAGAATGATCTTGCAACCGGGGCGATCGAGATCATTCCGATAGTTCACAACGGCATCATGTACGTCGAAGTGCCTTCGCCGGAAAACGGCATGCCCCGAACCGCCGTGCAAGCCCTCGACGCAACGAACGGTAGTCTCGTCTGGGAATACAAACGTCCCACTGGAGGCGCCGCGCGTCCGAAGACACTGGGGATTTTTGAAGACATCATCATTTTTGCGGCGCCCGACAACTATATCGTGGGGCTCGATGCAGCGACAGGCAAAGTGCGCTGGGAAACGATGTCAACCGGCGGACTCTCTTCAGGCACGATTGTCTTCGGTGACAAAGTTCTTACCGGGCGCACCTGCAACGGCGCGCGCGCCAACTGTTACATCGCAGCACACGATGCGCGAACCGGCAAAGAAGCGTGGCGCTTCTATACGGCAGCCGGCTCCGACGATCCCACCGGCGATGCTTCATGGGGCGGCGCTCCCGAAGCCGGACGCACCACATCGACATGGGGCCTGGGCGGCTCCTACGATCCGGTTCGAAAGACCATCTACTGGGGCGTTGCCAATCCCACCCCCAACACGCGCGCGGCGCGCCACGGCGGAAATCCGGAGGCCATTTCAAAATCGGCGCCCGCGGATTTATACAGCAATTCGACCGTCGCGCTGAATATGGAAACCGGCAAACTGAGCTGGTACTACCAGCATTTGCCCGGCGATGACTGGGATCAGGACTACACCAACGAGCGCATTCTGATTCACACGCGAGTCAATCCCGATTCGAAGTTTGTGAAATGGATCAACCCGGACATCCCGAAGAATCAGGAACGCGACATCGTCGTCAACATCGGCGAAGGCGGAGGCATGTGGGCTCTCGACCGCGACACGGGCCGATTCCTGTGGGCGAATCCCTTTCCTTATGCGGAACCGAATTTTCTGATTTCCGATATCGATGTCAAGACCGGCAAGACCACGATCAATTGGGATCTCGTTCTCAAACAACCCGGTGAACACCACATCATTTGCGCGTACAACACGAAGTCGTACTGGCCCATGTCCTATCATCCGGGAAAGAACTCGTTCTACATTCCCTACGTTGACGACTGTCTCGATATGACGCGCGCGATTCCCGCTCCCGCCAACGCGACTGCCCAGGCTGATGGCCAGCGTGGTCAGGCGCAGGCGGCCCCAGGCGCAGATGGCGCGGGCCGCGGGCGCGGCCGTGGTCCAGCGGCCGGCAGCCAGCCGGAACAGCGCCAGCCTGTGCGCCGTCCGGGATCCGATCCGGAAAAGTTCGGCGGCATCGCCAAGGTCAATGCGGCAACCGGTGAGGTCGTGCGATTCTACGAAGGCTCGGTGCCCGGCAACGGTGCGACGCTGGCAACAGCCGGCGATCTCGTTTTCTGGGGTGACTTAAATCAGAAGTTCAGAGCTTTCGATGCCGACACCGGAAAAATCCTCTGGGAAACAACTCTCGGCGGGCCGATACAAACGAGCACCATCACGTATCGCGTGAACGGAAAACAGTACATCGCCGTCGTGACGGGACTCGGAGCGATGACTGCCAGTATTTTCCCGAGAGCGGGAGTTACCGGGATCAATCCACAGCGGAACAATGCCATTCACGTTTTCGCATTACCCAACTGAGCTTCACAAGACACAAAGAACACAAAGGACGAAGAGACCAATCATGAAACGCACACTACTTTTGACCTTGGCCGCCGCCTTCCTTATCGCCGCCTCGATCCTGGCGCAGGGACCGGGGGCACTTCCACAACGCGAAGCACCCGCGCCGAATGTCGGTTTTGACAGGCTCCTCAAAGCCACGCAGGAGCCGCAGAACTGGCTCACATACGGCGGCGCCCTGACAAGCCAGCGTTACAGCCTGCTCACCCAAATCACTCCGGCAAACGCGAAGGATCTCGAATTGAAGTGGGTCTTCCAGAGCAGATCGCTGGAGAAACATGAAGTCACTCCGATTGTCATCAACGGAATCATGTACACGATTCAAAGTCCAAACGACGTCATTGCGCTCGATGCCGCCACGGGCAAAACCATCTGGACGTATTCCCACAAACCGGATCCCGCTGCCAGAAACTGCTGCGGCAAGCTGACACGCGGTGTGGCCGTTCTGGGCGACAAGGTTTTTCTGGCCGCGTTCGATGCTCGAATGATTGCCATCGATGCAAAGACGGGAAAGGAACTTTGGAACACACCCGCCGCCGATCCGAAGGAAGGTTATGCATTCACGCACGCTCCGCTCGTGATCAAGGACAAAGTGATTGCGGGCACGGCCGGGGGTGAATTTGGAGTGCGTGGATTCATCGCAGCCTGGGATGTGAATACAGGAAAAGAAGTGTGGCGTTTCAATACGGTTCCCGGTCCCGGCGAACCCGGCCATGAAACATGGAGCGGCGATTCCTGGAAACACGGCGGCGCGCCGATCTGGGTCACGGGTTCATACGATCCGGATTTGAACCTGACTTATTGGGGCACTGGAAATCCCGGTCCCGATTGGGACGGCAACGGACGCCTTGGCGACAACCTGTATAGCTGCTCGGTCATTGCTCTGAATCCGGATACGGGCAAGCTTCAGTGGTACTACCAATTCTCTCCTCACAATGAATTCGATTGGGATTCGACACAAACGCCCGTGCTGGCGGATATCGACTGGCAGGGCCGCACACGCAAGGTCATGCTTTGGGCGAATCGCAATGGAATGTTCTATGTCATTGACCGGATCACCGGCGAATTCATGAAGGGCCAGCCATTCGTGAAAACGAACTGGGCGACAGGCTTCGATCCCAAGGGACGTCCGATACCGGCTCCGGGAATCGTCCCGACAAAGGAAGGCACGCTCGTCTATCCCGGCAATCAGGGCGGGACGAATTGGTATCCGCCGTCGTACAGTCCGCATACGGGCTTGTTCTACATTCCGACTTGGGAGAACAGCTCCACCACTTACATCAAAGGTGAGGAGCCGCCCGAGTTTCATGAGGGCCAGAACTTTTCCGGCCTGTTTCCTCGAGGCGGACAACGCGGTGATGATACGTATGGCGCCGTTCGCGCTATCGATCCCAAAACCGGCGAAAAGAAGTGGGACTACCGTCAGAATGCGCCTTCAACCGAGGCCGGCATCCTGACGACGGCATCCGACGTCCTCTTCAGCGGTAGCCGCGACGGCTCCTTCTATGCGCTGGATGCACGCGACGGCAAAATGCTCTGGCAAACCAATCTGGGACCCTCGGTTCAAGCCGGCCCCATGTCGTATTCCGTGAACGGCAAGCAGTACGTCAGCATCATGGTCGGCAGTTCGCTGTTCACATTCGGCCTGCGAAATTAAGCGACCCGTAGCACCCGGTGTCAGACCCTTGCTTCATCAGTTCTTTGGGTCTGACACCGATCTCGCTTTAATTCGCTTTTTTCTTCCTTAGCACGGCCGCCGAAATCAAAGTCATCACCAACCCAACCGGGAACGGCTCCACGAATGTAATGGCCGCATTGAAAAGCGGATTATCGTAAAGCTCCTTGAATTTCTTCATCTGTTCAACCTGGGCCGCAACCGCGGCATCACTCGCGCCTGAAACTTTCGCCTGTTCGACGATATGGGCGGCGTACTTATCCATAAATCCATTGTTGAACTTGAAGTACAGAACTTCCCACGTGATGTCGTAGCAGACGCAGGCGATAAGCATGATCAGAATGCCGGCTGTGAATGCCTTGCCAAACGTGATCTTTCCGCCTATGGAATCGCGATAGGAGCGAATTCCAAAGAAGACCATTAAGAACGACAGCACCATCGTCGTATAGCCGATCACTTCGGCTTCGCTGAATCCGATGCTTCCCTGAAAACGCCAGGCGCCGGCCATCATGATGGACAGGATCCCGCCTGAAATCAGACCAAAAGTAAGAACTGTTTTTTTCATTGGTTTCTCCTCAATTGAATTTTCCAGGGGGGAAGGTAGACGTCTCGCAGTTTTTTGTCGTCATACGTTCGGATGATTTTTCGATCTCGGGGCCAAAATCATCCTTTGGAATGACTAAGGAATCAAGCCGGCCGTCTTTCCAAGCTGCACGGCCTGTGTCCGTCGTTTCGCTCCGAGCTTGTCGAAGAGGCGGCTTGAATGTGTTTTAACGGTGTTTTCGCTCACGAACAACTGCTCCGCGATTTCGCGATTGCTGAGTCCTTTCGCGATGCACTCGAGTATTTCCAGTTCACGGGGCGTGATTCCGAGTTCGCCGAGTTTCTGTTCGTTCAATGAAAAGGGAGTCGATGGAACGGGGACTTCACGGACAACTACCGTTTCCCTGGTCCGGGTCAGCTTGAGTCCCAGCACAATGCCGATAACCGCGAACAAAGCAGCGATGAAACCTCCGTAGATCTCCACGGAGTGTTCGATAACCAGCAGGCGATATTCGGCGAGTCTCAACGCGGCAATCAGAAGACCGCCCGACAGGCCATAAATCAGAATGTGGCGTTTCATGGACTCAACCGTTGTCGTCTTAAAACGAAAGGTGATAGCCTCACGGCCGAGCAACCCCCAAAAAGAGGAGCCGCTAAAGCTGCGCCAAGCACGATAGATGAAGGAGGAGATGATGCCAAGATTCTTTATTGCCGCATTGTTCGTGTTTATCGTTTTCACCGGTCAATGCTTCGGCCAATCGACAAACGCAACGGTAAGTGGAACCGTTGCCGACTCGACCGGTGCGGTTCTGCCGGGAGTCTCCGTCACCGCGACCAACAATGGAACAGGTGTGGTCAACACAGTCGTTACCAACGAAGGTGGTGTCTATACACTTCCGAGCCTGCTTCCGGGCGTTTACAAGGTCAGCGCGGAACTTCCAGGTTTTCAGATCAAGACATATACGAACGTTCAACTCGGCAATGCCGACAAAATCCGTCTGAATTTCGCGCTGCAGGTGGCGACGCAGGCGCAGTCGGTGGAGGTCACAGTAGCGGCGGATACCTTGCTGGCAACTTCAAGTTCGTCTGTCGGTGAAATCCTCTCGCAAACCCGCGTCCAGGACCTGCCCACGGTGAGCAACAATGTGCTCGACCTTTATCGCCTGATGCCCGGCGTCCGTGTTAATGACGATGGAGTCAGCGGAAGTTTCGCGGGTTTGAGCGCTTTTGGTACGGTCAATATCCAGCGGGATGGCGTCGATGCGGCGGGTGGAGCGCGATTTGGCTCCAATGCCTTGTCGGCGACGTACATGAGCCCGGACCTGATTGGCGAAGCTCGATTGATTGTGGCTCCAGTCGACGCGGAAATGGGACGAGGCAACGCGCAGATCCAGTTCCTGACGCGGTCCGGAACCAATCAATTTCACGGCAGCGGCGCATGGTTTGTCCGCAACAGCGCGCTGGACGCGAACACGTGGAACAACAATAAACAAATCGATCCTAAAACCGGTTTGTGGAAGGCGACACAGCCCGATTGGGCCAACAATCATCAATTCACAGGCAGCATCGGCGGTCCGATTGTGAAGAACAAAACGTTCTTCTTCGCGCTCTGGGACAGCCTGCTGGTCAACGGACGCACCACGCCGAATTCGATCGTCCTGACTCCATGCGCGCGGCGGGGAATCTTTCGTTACTGGGACACAGGCAGCAGTGCGCTCACGAACATGTGGAATAACGGCAATGCGGTCCAGGCACTTCAGTCCACAGGTACGACTCCGACAATCGCCGTCGTTGATGGGCTGGGCAATCCGCTGCGGCCCGAAAAAAATCCTGACGGCAGCCCCTTCACCGGCACCCTGCGATACGTCAGCGTGTTCGGTTCTCTCGCGAATGTTCCTGCAACATCCGATTGTTCCGACGCAGTTGTGCAGGGGAGTCCGTGGGACACGAATCGCACAAAGATGGACACAACGGGCTTTGTAGCGAAGGTCCTTTCAAAAATGCCGCTGCCGAACAATTACGAAGCCGTCCAGGGCACCGGCGCCACGGCAATCAACAGCGACGGTCTGAACACCGCCGGGTATCGTTGGACGCGGAACGAAAGCAGCGGGACTGAGAGTATTTTTGGGACAAATACAGCGGGCATCGCAAGTCTGTCCGGTCTCGGCCGCAAACAGATCAACACCAAGATCGATCACAATTTCAATTCGAAGAACAAGCTCGGCGTCAGCTACACCTACGAACGCTCCGCAGGCAACGCCAACTACGAAACATGGCCGGGTGGTTTCCGCGGCAGCGTGTTCCGTCATCCGCAAACGCTGGCTTTGAACTTCACCACGACACTCTCATCGACGCTCCTTAACGAAGTGCGCGTCGGAAACCGGCGTATCGGAGGAAATACGTTCAACGGAATGAATGATCCGGTAAACGGGACAGCGGCACAGGCTTTCTTCCCCAACTATGCGGGCTATCCCGTCATGGTCGGATTGGGCGCCGGGCAGACGAACTTCCAATCCAATCAGCCTCTCGGCGGCGGCTCAACGTCCACCTACAACGATGTGACCAACCTTCTGTCGTTTGGCAATTCACTCAGTTGGACGAAAGGCAAGCACGGATTCAAATTCGGCGGTGAAATGCGCCGGGGACACTCGCTCGGATACGACGCCGGAATCACGGTCACCAGCATTCCTCGCGCTACCGGCGGCGACGCTCCGCTCGCCGCAATACCGACAAATGCAATCAGCGCCGCAAACATGCCCGGCCTCGGGGGCTCGAGCTCCGGCGGAAACAATCAGCGCATGCGCAATCTGCTGAGTTTTCTTTCCGGCTCTCTGGCCAGTTTGACCCAGTTCTATTACATGCAAACTCCCACCAGGCTCGATGCGTTTGAGACATACAAGACATTTCCGCAGCGGATTCGCGATACCCATCAGAACGAAGCGAGTTTTTTCGTCAAAGACGATTGGAAGCTCATGCGAAGTCTGACGCTCAATCTCGGCCTGAGATGGGACTACTACGGCGTTCCGTACGACGCCAATGGCTTGACGCCGCTGACAGTCGGAGGTCCGGGGCGCATTTTCGGAATTTCCGGAAACAGTTTCAACGATTGGTTTGCGCCAGGCGTTCGCGGTGATCTGACTTCCGTCGAGTTCGTCGGGAAGAATTCACCGAACCCGAACAAGTCCTGGTATTCGAACGATTGGAATAATTTCGGTCCCGCTGTTGGATTCGCATGGCAGCTTCCCTGGCTGGGCGCCGGCAAGACAACCATACGCGGCGGCTATCAGATGACGTACAACGCGGGCCAGGTCGCGAATGCGATCACTCAGGAAAACAATGTACCCAGCAGCACTCTGAACGCCACATATAGCGGGGACAGCGTCAACTCGTACCTCGATCTCACGAAGATTGTTTCCCTGGTGCCAGTGCCGGCGATCATCAAACCGATGCAAACGACGCCGCTCACCGATCGAAGCCAGCAAATCTACGCTCCTCAACCCGGCCTGGTTAATCCATATGCGCAGGATGTGACATTGTCGGTAACGCGCAGCATTACTCAGAACGTCACAGTGGATCTGCGCTACATCGGCACGCTCGGCCGGAAGCAGTGGAATGCCGCGTTCCAGCTCAACTCGCCCAATTTTCTCACCAACGGATTGAAGGACGCTTTCGATGCTGCGCGCGCCGGAGACGACAGCAATCCCAGCCTGCAGCTCCTCGAACGCATGTTTAAGGGAATCAATATCGCCGGAGCGGGCGCTGTGGGTTCGACGGTCAATGGCGTTCTGCAAACAGCCGGAGCGCAACTGCGCGCATCCACGGCAACAGCGACGGGCGTGACTGGAAACCTTCAGAGCAACCTTGCGAACGGAAATTACGCCAACGTTGCCGCAATTCTGAACGTGATGAATTACTCGAGCGCCACCAATTCAACCTTACCGGTTATTCCTTCCGGCGTTAACGGCGCCGTGCTGCGGAACAGCGGACAGTTTCCGGAGAACTTCATAGTCACGAATCCGCAGTACAGCAGCGTTTTCATGATCGCCAATTCCAACTACAACAATTACCACTCGCTGGAAGCCCAAATCACGTTGCGGCCGCTTCATGGACTCAGCATGCAGTCGACATACACATGGAGCAAGAATCTCGGGGTCAACTGGGCCGTCAACAGCCAATACACGAACCCGCTCGACCGCAAAGCCGACTACGCCGTATTGGCCGACAATCGAACGCACGATTTCCGCAACAATGGTTCATTCGTCCTTCCATTCGGCCCGCACAAATTATTCTTCAGCGGTTCCAGTGGACCTCTGGCGCGCATCCTCGAGAACTGGCAGGCCGGGTGGATCATCAACATAAACAGCGGACAGCCCATGACCGTTACGGCACAAAACACGCTATATGCGAATACGACCGGTACCAATGCCGGCCTGACCGATATCGTCGGCGGGTTCGACAGAAACGGGAAAGTGCAGTGGACGAACGGCGCGGCCAGTGGGAGTTTCTTCATGGGCGGCAATTTGAAACAAGTGACCGACCCGCAATGCGCTCGAATCGCATCGAGCCTTCAGAGTCTCTGTACACTCAATGCTGTTGCGGACATCACGACGAATCAGCTTCTGCTGGAGAATCCTCTTCCGGGCCGGCGCGGCACTTTCGGCCTTCGATCGATCGAAGCACCCGGCCGCTGGCGCTTCGATGCAAACGTGAGTAAAGCCATTGCCGTTGCGGAAGGCAAGAGCCTGCAGTTCCGTCTAGATGCCACCGATGTACTCAATCATCCGGAACCGGCAACTCCGTTGCTCGATATCAATACAGCAAACTTCGGTTTGATCACGGGAACCAACGCGAAGACGACTCTGCACCGGCAATTTCAGGCTTCGCTGCGATTGATTTTCTGAGCCGCGTTAAGACCGGAGATGAGGAACAGCTACTGCGCAGTTGCGGCGGCCGGGATTCGGTCACCGCTATCTTCGTCCAGCGGACGATCCGGATGCATCGCGAAAGACATCGCGGCGCCGAATAGCATGAGCGCCATGGATCCCATAAAGGGCCACGTCCAGTGGCCCGTTTTGTCCACGATATAGCCGAATACCACCGGAGACACAATCGCGGCGAATGCCGAACCCGTGTTCATCATGCCGCTGGCGGTTCCGGAGAACCTCGGCGCGATATCCATGGGAATCGCCCACATGGGGCCGATCGTGAATTCCGCGCAGAAGAAGCCTGCGCTGAGAGCAATCGCGACGAACCGGATGTCATGTGTGAAGAGAATCGGAACCAGGGAAACGGCACACAACACCATCATCACCGCAACAAGATTTCGTCTCGCCGTGTTGAGGTTCCGCGTTCTTTCGAATAGCTTGTCGCTCACAATGCCGCCGAGCGTATCGCCGAGCACGCCGGAAATAAACACACCGGATGCGAACAACGCCGATTTCTGCAGATCGAGATGGTATTCGTTCTTGAAGAAGGAAGGAATCCAGCTCAGGAAAAGCCACAGAGTCCATCCGTAACAGAAGTAGACCACGATCACAGGCGACATGCGGAACCCCAGCCGTCCCCATGGAATCTTCACGTCTTCTTTCTTCGTGGCCTGCGATGAAAGCTCAGCGATTTCGCCGGCCGTAATCGAACGGTGTTGTTTGGGATCGTTCCTGAAATACAGGCCCCATGCGAGCGCCCAGAACAAGCTGACGATACCAACCACGACAAAAGATCCGCGCCAGGAAATGGCGGCGATGAGCAGCGCAATAAGCCACGGCGTGATCGCATTCCCAAGGCGCGAGAAGGCGTGCGTAATTCCCTGCGCGTAGCCGCGTTTCGACTTCGGCATCCATTGAGACATGGCGCGTGTAGCTGTTGGAAACGTAGCGCCTTCTCCGAAGCCGAGAAGCACGCGAGCCGCGATCATCATGGTGAGTCCATGAACAAGGCCGGTCATGATGGTTGCGGCGGCCCAGATGATTCCGCAAATCGTCAAAGCGAGCCGCGGCCCGAATCTGTCGGCTACCCAACCGCCGCTGATCTGGAACAACAGATACGGATATGCGAACGCCGAAAAGATGAAACCGGATTCGGTTTTACTCAGCGGAAATTCCTTCAGAAACTGATTGGATGCCATCGCCGTGCTGATGTTCACGCGATCCAGATACGTGAGGAAATACATCAGGCACAACAAGCCCAGAACAATGTTGCCGGCTCGCAATACTTTTGCGCTCATGCTCGCTCCAATCAGTCATGAATTAAGGTTGCGCTATCATGTTCCGCTTCGAGGCGCCAATCAAGCGTATCTTTGCTATGCTGCATCTATGACAGACCAACAATCTCCAAGGAGTTTTGAGACGCAAATCCACGAACTCGAAGCCCAGATTCAGGAGCTCGTGCGCAAACTGAAAACGGAGGTCGGCAAGGAAGTAGAGGTCCTGCGGCCAAAGCTTAAAGCTGCGGAAGAAAGACTGGAAGAATTACGGAAAACCGGTGTCGAAGCCTGGGGCGATCTCCGGCCCGGACTGGAGAAAGCCTACTCCGAACTCGAGAAATCATTCAAGGACGCGGCAGCCCGATTTAAGAAAAAGAACTAAAGCCGAACTCGTTTCCTCGGATAAGATCTGAAGAAGCGATCCGGTTTTTATCTCGTTTGACGGCCAGTAGCGGCTGCGCCTGATCCAGCCTTGGCGCCTTTTTCCGTAAGGTATTTCACCACGCTGTCGAATCTCAATCCGCGCGCGCCATCGAGGGCCGTGCGGCCGTCGGTGTTTGCCGCGTTAACATCGACGCCCAGTTCGACAACCATTTTGACGGCTTCCAGTGTATGCGCTTCGCGTTCGGCGCGATCCGGCTGCGGGAACCACGCTTCACCGCCGCCTATTCCTACCGCAGCGAGAAGAGCCGTTGTCGCGTTTTGCCGATGTTGAAACATTTGTCCGTTACGCCCTTCGACAACCCAATCCACTCGATGCACGAAGAGCGGATCCGCGCCATGTTTCAGGAGAAGTTTCATGACATTCGGCTCCGCAAAACGCGAGGCCAGCCAGAACGGCGTGGCGCCGATAAGCTCGGGAGCAAAGTTCCAGTCTTTGGAAGTACGGCGTGTGGGAGTCCACGTTTTAAGAGGGGCGTTGGCGTTCGCACCGTGGTCCAGGAGGGCGGCCACGGATTTTTCATCGTGGCGCATGATCGCTTCCTGCAAGGCCGTAAACCCGTTCGGCGCGACATTGGGATCGGCGCCCTTCTCGAGCAGAAATTCGACGACGTCCGAGAACCCGGAGTGCGCGGCAAGCGTCGTCGCACTGACACCCGATGCGTCGGCATCATTGACGTTGGCGCCGGCCGCAACGAGCAGCTTTGCAGAATCCAGATCTCCCACGCGTGCCGCAAACATCAACGCCGTTTCACCTCCGTGCGGTATCGCGCGGTTGTACTCCAGGTAGCCATGCGGCGGCACGGCTTCCACGTCTTTCCACGCTTCCGAGCGGGTCTGAATATCCGCGTGGTGAGCGAGCAGAATCTTGACGACTTCGGGATGCTTCTGGGAAACAGCCCACATCAACGCCGTCTGGGACCGTGATCCATGGGCATTGACATTCGCGCCTTTTGCGATGAGCTGTTCGACCACCGAAGGATACCCTCCGCGAGCAGCCACCATGAGCGGCGTCTCGCCGGACAGCAGCGCCATATTCGGATTGGCGCCGGCTTCCAGCAGCAGACGAGTCATTGCGGCGCTTCCATTCTGACTGGCGGTCCAGAGTGGTGTCGCGCCAAGATCGTTTGCGGTATTTACTTTCGCGCCCGATTTGATGAACAGAGTCGCGGTCTCGATATCGTCCCGATAACTGGCCCAGTGAAGCGCGATCGTTCCGTCAGCGTCCGCGGCGTTGACGTTGGCGCCCTTCTGAAGCAGCGTGCGGATGGCTTCCTTGTCTCCGTTCTTTGCCGCGTCGATCAACGGAGGACGCGTTGCGGCGTTGAGAAAGGACAAAGACGCCGAAAGCACGAAGAACACCAGGGCGAGTCGCAGTGAGAATCTCATCGGGTTTCTTTCTTCTACACTTCGAGCGGAAGTTTTCCGTTGCTGCCGCCGACATGTTCGACCGGGTAATCCATCTTGTCCATGATGGTCATCAACAGATTCGCAATCGACGGCTTGTCCGCATACTTGATGTGCCGGCCGCCTTTCAAGCGTCCCGCGCCGCCGCCGGCAAGAAGGAGCGGCAGGTTATCGCCCGAGTGGCGCGTGCTGTTGGATATGCCGGAACCATACAGAATCATCATGTGATCGAGCAAGGATCCATCGCCGTCCGGCGTCGCGCGAAGTTTTGCGAGATACTTCGAGAACAATTGCGCGTGATAGACATTGATCTTCGACATCTTCGCAACGAGTTCCGGAACATCATCGTGGTGCGATAACGGATGATGCGCTTCCGGCACTCCGATTTGAGGATACGGCCGAGCGCTCTGTTCTTTTCCGATCATGAAGGAAATCACGCGGGTGAGATCCGACTGGAATGCGAGGACCTGAAGATCCATCATCAACGCGAGGTAATCTTCGAAAACCGCCGGCGCGCCCTGCGGCTGTTCGAGTGAAGGAAGCTGGATGTCGCGCTGCTCTTCGGCTCTCTGGATGCGGCGTTCCACATCGCGCACAGCCTCGGTATATTCGTCAACCTTCGTCCGATCCTGAGGCCCGAGATCTTTCTGAAGAGTCGCGAGTTTGTCCGTTACGGAATCGAGGATGCTCTTGTGCTGGCGCATTCTCGCTTCGCGGGCAGCGCGTTCCGTACTGCCGCTATCGCCGAAAAGACGCTCGAAAACCGCGCGTGGATTCCACTCCATCGGCAAAGGCTGGGTGGCGCTGCGCCACGAAAGAGTGTGCGTGTAGGCGCAGCTGAGGTTCCCGGTGCAGGCCCCGGCATTGGCGGGTGTATCCATCGAGAGTTCGAGCGACCCGACTTGCGTTTCCCGCGCGAAATGGCGCGCGAGCAACTGATCGATGGACACATCGGCGATAATCTCGATTTCATTCTTTCCGCCGCGCGGAGTTCCTGTGAGAAACGATCCGGAAGCGCCGGCGTGAATGTAGTTCCAGCTTGCCTTGATTCCGGAGAGCACGAGCACTTGAGTCCGATAGGGAGCAAGCGGCTCCAGAATCGGCGTCATTTCGAAGTTGGCGCCTTCCGTTTTTGGAGACCAATACTCCATGGCCATTCCATTCGGCGTGTAGAACGCCTGGAAGCGGTTGACCGGTTTTGCAGCGGCGCGCGCAGCGGGAATCATTGCATCGAGGAACGGCAGCGCGATCGCGGCACCCATTCCCTTCAGGACCGTTCTGCGCGGCAATGATTTCGAGAGAAACGCCATAGTCATAATCTCCTTATTAATTCGACAACGCCTGGGGCGCCCGCATCAGAAATGACGGACTTTGTACAATCCCCAGGATCAGCGACGACCAGCGATAGTCCTGCGCCGCTGCGTCACGCGTAATCTTTCGTATCGCCGGCCGGTCGTAATACTCCAGCTTGCGGCCGAGCGCGTAAGTCAAAAGTTTTTCGGTCACCGTGCGCGGAAACTGTTCCGGTTCTTTGAGCAGAAGAGCGCGCAAACCGGACAAGCCATCCACCTTTGCGCCCGCGGCAGTCGTACCGCTGGCATCCACAGGCTTGCCGGCTTCATCGATCGTTCGCCATCCGCCGATGACATCGAAGTTTTCCAGCGCGAACCCTAGCGGATCGATGACGGAATGACAACTGTTGCACGATGGATTCTGCCGGTGTTGATTCAGGCGCTCACGAATGGTCCTGGGCGCAGTTCCAGGTTTGTTGTCCGTCAGATTCGTATCCGCGCCCGGCGGAGGCGGCGGAACGGGCAGGCCGAAAATATTGTTCAACAGCCATTTCCCACGAAGGACGGGCGACGTACGGTCGGGATACGACGTCGTGGCCAGCAACGCGCCCTGTGCGAGCAAACCGCCGCGTTGAGCAGGATCGGACAGCGTCACGCGGCGGAACCGGCTTCCGTAAATTCCGGGAATTCCGTAATGACGCGCGAGCCGTTCATTGACAAAAGTGTAATTCGCGCCGAGCAATTCCGAAACACCGCGATCCTCCCGAATAGTACTGGCGACAAACAGTTCGGTTTCCTTCTGGAATCCCTGCATCAGGCTCAGATCGTAATTGGGATATCGCTCCGGATCGACCACGACTTCTTCAACGCGCCGCAGGTTCAACCACTGCGCTGCAAAGTTATTGACGAGAGCATCCACGGCGCGCGGATCGGCGAGCATCCGCCGGACTTCCTTTTCAAGCGTTGCGGGTTGAGTCAACTGGCCGCGTTCGGCAAGCATGAGCAGACGATCGTCGGGAATGCTGCTCCAGAGAAAGAACGACAAGCGCGAAGCCACATCGAGATCGCTCAAACGATACGAGCCTTGCGGCGCTTTGAGCGCGGGATCGCGGTAAACACGCAGGAGAAAATCCGGATCGACGAGCATACGTTCGAGCGCGAATTGAATCCCGGCGTCGAAACTCCCGCCGTCGCCGCGTCCGGTATCAAAAAACTCCGCAAGCATTTGCACATCACGCGTCGCGACCGGACGGCGATACGCCAGACGAGCCATTCTTGAAAGGATCTTCGTGGCGCAAGCCCGTTCTTCCGCAGCCGCCTTAGGCTGACATACAAAAATCGCGCGGCGGCTCGGCGTGTCTTTCGCAGCACCGGAATTCTTATACGGTCCTCCGATTTGAACGGCGCCGACATTGGCGTAATCCATGTAGACCTGATCGTTTGTGATAACGCGCCCTCGCTGCACAGGCTGAGGCAAACCTTCGGGCTCCCACATTTCGCGCACGAACGACACTCCAACAATATGAGGACCGGCTTCTACCGGAACGCGCACGATCAGATCGGCATCGCCGCCGATCTGCATGTATTTTTCCCACGAGTCATCGCCTGCAAAACCGGGTTCGCCGTCACCGGCGTAACTGGCGGCCGCAGGCCTTCCCTGGGCCTTTCCACCGACGATGAATCGCTTCGCCAGCGCGCCGTCAAGCCGAACATCAAGTTGCTGCGGCCATCCCATCCCTTTGATGTAATCCTGATACTGCCGCTGGAGGCGAACTTTAATCGTGTATTCACCGGACACCGGAAAATCACGGTGAATGGCCATGCCGCCACGCGAACCGATGGGCAGGTCTTCACTCTGGCGGTCATCCTGCAGGACATGCAGCGGTATATCGTAATTCTCGACCGTTGGATTCGCCGGCGGCAGGCCGACGGCAAGCCGCGTTACCTGGCGCGCGACCGACATGTAGCGCTCGAGATGAGCCGTCGATATCGAAAGCGAATCGGCAAAATTATCGAAACTGCCGTCGGCCGTTTCATCGCCCGGCAGCAGCGGCTTCACATCGAGATCGATCGCCAGCAGATCGCGAACGGCGTTGTTGTATTCGGCGCGATTCAAACGATGCACTGCCCCGATTCGTCCCGGATTCGGACCCGCTTCCCATGCGTGATCGAGATCCCGCTCCAACTCGCTTGCCACAGTCCGATATGTGGCTTCGTCGGGCCGCGGCCTTCCCTGAGGCGGCATCGAGCCCGCTCGCAGTTTCGCTACAACTTTCTCGAGCAGTTCGGAAGTGTCTGCGGGATGGTTGAGATCAACAGTTTCAAGCTCCAGACCGCCGGTCCGGAGTTTCTGGTTATGACAGGAGACGCAATAAGTATCGAAAAGCGCTCGTGCACTCCTCGAAGCGGCTGGAGATGGAACCGGTTTCGATTGCCTTGCGGATGTCTGGATGCCCAGAAGAAAAACCGCGACGCATCCGTAGACAAATATCGCGGCAATCTTCGGTCTCCAGAACCGCATTTCCCAGCCTCCAAACCGTATCCAGAATGGCTTGCGGGAGCCATTTTCCCTGATAGTCCAAGTATAAGTAAAGAAACAATCAGGCCAGATCCGGATTGATTTCCTCAGGCTTCCAGAGTAACCGCCCTTCCATACCACCGGCGATGACCAGTGTCTGACCGGAAACATGCCCCGCAAGTTTGTCGGAACACAGGAATACTGCCGCGCCCGCCATGTCTTCGGGACGGCCGATCTTCGGCAAAGCCATGGTTGCGGCCACACGCCGGATAACGTTTTTGTCTCCGAGTTTGCTGGCGTTCCGGGGCACAACGGTCCAGCCGGGACAGATGCAATTGATCCGGCCGCCGCAATATGTGCGGGTGTGTGGAGCGATGCGCGCAATCTCGGTCTTCAGCGAACGTGTCAGGCCGAAGGCAATTGCGGATTTTGCCGACGAATAGTCCGCGTGACCCGCCTCGCCGAAAATCCCGGAGGTCGATGCAATCAGAAGAGCGTTTCCCTGCTTTTGACGCGCAACGATCCTGAAGAACTCGCGCAGACTGAGAAAGACGCTCGTGAGCACATGATCGAGCGTGTACTGCCATTGCTGAAGCCTCATGGCGTGCAGTGGAATGTCTCGAGTTTCCCAGGAGCCGGCATTGGCCACCAGCGTATCCACGCGCTTGAACCGGCGGACCGCCTGCCCGAACAATCGCCGGGCTTCGGATTCCTGCGTCAGATCCGCCTTGACCATGATCGATTCCACATTCAATTCGCGCTGCAACGCTGCGGCTCGATCTTTCCCGCGGCGATAGTGCAGCACAAGCTTCGCTCCTTCGGCTGCAAACTGGCGCGCGATCGCCGACCCGATACCTCCGGAAGCGCCCGTGATCACAACGACTTTGTTATTCAGATCTGTTTTCAATTTCTTTCTCCTGAAAAATTCCGGTGTTGCCATTTTAGTTGAATCCATCTTGCACGACGGTTGAATACACGTTAGGATCGCGGCCAGTTGTACCTTTAGTCAGTGCTGGCGTAGGAGACGCTTGTGACGATTCGAATGAAGCGGTGGACCGCTTTTCTCATCGGAAACCTTGTTCTCTCGATTTTGTTTGTATCACCACGAAACACGTATGCGGCCGCAGACGATCCGAAGTGTGTGTTTCTGCGGCATGAAGCGGAGAGAGTTCGCGTTTCTCCCTCCCCGGTACCGGACCACATACCGGCAGGTATTCGCCCCGAATACGGCCGCTATGCCACCGAGGTCAACGTCAACCTGCTGGAGGGGAAAATCGATTCATGCGACAAAAAGGAAAAACTGTCTTCGCTATCGCGGCTGAGGCTGCTCGAAGCCACGCGGCTTGCACATATCGACAGGATCCGGAAAGAGCTTCCAGGCGTCACCGCGAGCGGTGTGATTGAGGCTGTAAACACTCTTTATGAGCAGGAAGCCAGGAGTTTCTACAATTATGAGACTCAGAAGCTGCCCATGATCGACCGCGACGTGATCAAGGATTTTCCGATGTTGCTGGACCTTGTGAAAGGTTCAAGCCTTCCCGATGACTTGAAAACATCTTTCAGTCAGAACTTCAGGTTCATCAAATACGAAGAAGCGGGCCAGTTGCAGAACGGACTTCGAGGTATCAACAAGGACCTGGGCACAACGTTTGTCTATCTTCTTAGATCGGATCTGTCGGATCGCGCCGCAGCCGATGCTGAAAAGTTGAAGCAGGCTGAAAAAGACAGGCTCGAGAAAGAAAAGATCTCGACGCAGGCTCAGGCAGACGCGGTGCAACGCACGAAGATCACGGCACGAATCACCGTAAGTATTTCCGCGCTCGTTGTCATGGCTTTGATCGGGTTCATTCTCATCCGGCGGGAAGTCGTTGCGTTTCCGATTTGGCTGAATGTTCTCGAAGTATCCGGTTGCATCCTGCTGGGATGGGTCCTGATCGGAATGGGCTTGCTGACCTGGCTCTCGGATTACGTCGGTCTCGCGTTCTAAAACTCGGGTCAACCGGGTATCATGCTGGTTCGCGGACGCGATTCATGGACTGCCCCAATTGCAATGCCGAGATGGAGTCGATGACTGTCGAAGGTCATCTGACAGGTTCGCTCGCCATCGATGTCTGTGCAGCGTGCCAGGCATTCTGGTTTGATAAGTACGAGGATTTGAAACTCGCGCCCGCGTCCACACTCCGTCTGATCAAATTCATCGGTGAACATACAAAGGGAAAACCTTCGGTTTCGCCGGCGCTGCATTGTCCCCGATGCGGCTCCCGTTTGAAATCGACACACGATATGCAGCGGAACACACGATTCAGCTACTGGCGCTGCGACAACGAGCACGGCCGTTTCATCGGGTTTCTGGATTTTCTTCGAGAAAAGGATTTCATCAAGCCGCTTTCACCACAGCAGCTCGAAGAATTGAAAAAGAGCGTGCAGTTTGTGAATTGTTCCAACTGCGGAGCGCCCATCGATTTGAATGCGGGCTCAACATGCTCGCACTGCGGTTCGCCGATCACGATGCTGGATATGAAACAGCCGCAGGAACTGCTGGCCCAGCTTCAGGCTGCAGCGCAGCCCAAACCGGCCGATCCGACTCTGCAACTGCAACTCGAGCAGGCAAAACTTGAGATCGAAAATGAATTGCGTTCGGCGCCGGAGACCGGTTTGCATGCGAGTCTCGGAGCCTTCGCCCGCTGGCTGACGAAATCAGGAATTTAGGATTTTAGTCAGCGCGCTTCTTACTTGAAAATGCTCTTCGGCATTCTCACATGAACCCCCACATTGGGCTTGTCCACAAGCTGTGTGACGGCCACATCACCGGCGATGCTCACAACTTGATAAGCCTGATGTTTGGTGAGGTGCTTGGTCTCGGCGAGGAAATCCACCATTTCCTGAATGGCGGTCTTCGTCGACACAGTCAGATCGGGATCGGCGGCCATAGTGATAAAGTCGGTGGACGTTTCCGCGCGCGGCCAGTTGAGTTTCATTCCCTTGCGCACGGTAAGCTGGATGCGGCCCCGCAGCGAGGTTTCAATGGCGGTTTGATCGACTTCTCCATCGCCTTGCGCGGCGTGGCCATCGCCAATTTCAAAAAGTGCGCCGGGAACAAAAACGGGAATCCGCAACGTCGATCCGGCGACCAGTTCTTTGTTGTCGAGATTTCCCGCATGCCTGCCCGGTGGATTGCTGCTCACGCGGCCAAGATCCGGAGCCGGCGCAACTCCCATGCTTCCGTAGAAAGGCCGAAGAGGAACGACGATTCCCGGAAACAACTCCGCGGTCATTGCTGATTTGTTGAGCGCGATGATCTTTGACGGAACGCCCCGTTCGCAGTTCTCCGGGATAAAGCCGCTGCACCCGTTGTAACCATAGTCGATGGCAAAGTCGATCGACAGGATCTTGACTTCCAGGGCATCGCCAGGCTCCGCGCCTTCCACGTAAACCGGACCCGTCAAAATGTGGCCGCCGGGACCGCGAAGGTCGCCGGTCACTTCGCTCACGATCGCTTTGAGCGAATCCTGAATCCTGTTGTCCGGCACGCCGGCTCTGACGAGTCCCATCGGGGTATTTGTCAGGAGCGTGTCGACATCAATGATGTCGCCGGACGCGATCCGCAGTACGGGTTTTGCATCCGCCCAGTAGTACCCATAGGCCACTGTCGATGGTGTTGCCTCAAGCCTGTGCGTTTTTCCGGTTTGTCCGGAAACGGCAACGCTAAGAATGCAAACGGAAATGATGAACTCCAGAAGTCCTGTTCGAGGTCGAATACGCATGGCACACATCATATTCATAGAAGGTACTTTTCTGTCAGCCGGAATTGCATTTTGTAAAGTTTTCCCCACAACCGGACGAAGAGTTCTATGGCATGAGACGACGGATTCTTCTGGTTGATGACGATAAGGACGTTCTAACTACACTTCGCGGCCTGCTTTGGAAACTCCGGGACGAAATCGAAGTGGTGTTTGCGCTTGGCGGTGAGACTGCACTCGACGAGTTAACCAAAGGTGATTTCGACGTCGTGGTTTCCGACATGGTGATGCCGGGAATGGACGGTGCTACCCTCCTGCAACGAGTCAGAGACGAATATCCCGATATCGTCAGAATCTCCTTATCCGGGTATGCAGAACAGGAAGTCGGTTTCCGGGCTCTGCCTGTAGCCCATCAGTTTCTGGGAAAGCCCTGCAACGCAGAAACGTTCCGGAACGTCATCAATCGTGCCTGCCGGCTCTGCGCGCTGCTGAGCGACCGGTCGTTGCGTCAGGCATTGGGCAGCGTCGATCACCTGCCTTCACTGCCGGCGGTCTATCACGAACTCATGCGTGCCATGGCGCAGCCTTATGTATCCGCTCGCACGCTCGCGAAAATCTTCGAAAAGGATCCAGCCCTGTGCGCGAAACTGCTTCAATTGGTCAATTCCGCCTGCTTTGGTCCGGTGAAATATGTCACGCGCATCGATCAGGCCGTGGCGTATCTGGGAATTCAGCTCATCAAGAATCTCGTATTGACGGTCAATGTATTTGCCGCTTTCGACAAAGCGACATCCAAGTGCGGAATCTCTTTCGAGGCGCTTCAGGAACATTCCCTCATGACGGCCCGCCTGGCGAGCCGCCTCACCTCCGATCCAAACAGATCCCAGGAGGCTTTTACGGCCGGACTGCTTCACGACATCGGCATCGTTGCCCTGGAATTGTGTGCGCCGGAAGGATCGGACAATCACAATATCGATGCGAGTACGACTCACGCCTCAGCCGGAGCATATTTGCTTGGCCTGTGGGGATTGCCTTACCCGACGGTCGAAGCTGTCGCGTTTCACCACCAGCCCGAACTGGTCAATGAAACAACGTTCGATCTGACCTGGATGGTCCATGTCGCCGATGGACTGGTTCATGAAGCCATGGGAAATGCTGCCGGCCTCGTCGGTCACTCCGGAATCGATATGGCGCGCCTGAACGCGTTGGGCGTCGCTTCCAGGCTTCCGGAATGGTCTGCCATCGCTGAAGAAGAAGTCGATCTCTGGCACTCCGGCGCTCAGGTATAGGGGAGTAATTCAGGGACAGACCAGGACAGACACCAAATTCTTTGAGATTGGAGAACCCAATATTTGAGATCTCAGATCCTGGGATCTCCACTCTCAAATTATGCGTCCCTGCAATTCCCCTTCCTGCTTGTCCTGCTCATTCCCTATCTGCCATACTTCGCGAAATTTTGAACAAGGGGCATTCAATGCAAAAACGATGCGTTCATCTCTTTTTGTTTGCGCTTGCGATCTTCATGTTGCTTGTTATGGCGGTCCAGGCACAGGCACCTGCTCCCGCATATGGCACGCCGATCGGCGTCGATGCGGCCAAACGGGCGGCAGCCGCTGCGATAGCTGAAGCGAAGAAGAATAACTGGACGATGGCCATCTCCATCGTCGATACAGGCGGCCATCTGGTTTACTTCGAAAAAATGGATGGGACGCAGACCGGCAGCGTCAACGTTTCACAGGAAAAGGCCCGCTCTGCTGTTCTTTTCAAACGGCCAACCAAATCGTTCCAGGACACCGTAGCGGCCGGCGGCGCCGGTCTGCGCATGCTGGCTCTTCCGGGAGCTGTGCCTGTCGAGGGTGGGATCCCGCTGATGGCTGAAGGCAAGATCATCGGCGCCATCGGCGCATCCGGTGGAAGCAGTGATCAGGATGGCCAGTGCGCGCAGGCCGGAGCCAGCACCATAAAGTAGCGTCTACCGGGAAGACACGAAGGGCACCTGGGCGGCGATCTTCAAACCGTACGCTTCAAGAGCCACGAGCTTGCGGGGATGATTGGTCAGCAGCCGCATGGAACGGATATTCAGTGCAGTCAGAATCTGCGCCCCGATCCCATATTCCCGTTGCTCGCCGTGCAGGCCGATGGTTTCATTCGAATCCGCATTGTGCTTCCCGTGAAAATCAAGAAGCGCAGCGCCGGAACGCGAACGGCCCATCTCATGAAGATAGAGCAAGGCGCCGCGTCCCGCTTGAGCGATCGTCGACATGGCTTGATCCATTTGCTCATGACAACGGCAAGCGCGCGATCCGAAGACGTGGCCGGTCAGGCAGTGGGTCTGAACGCGGACCAGAACATCCTCGCCGTTTTCGATATTCCCGCGAACGAGAGCAATGTGGGTTTGCTGATCGATGATGCTCTCAAAAACGAACATTCGAAAATCACCATACGGCGTAGGCAAGGTCGTCTCGCCGACTTTGTAGACAAAGCGCTCTGTGCGAAGACGATAGCGAATAAGTTCGGCGACGGTGATGATCTTCAAGCCGTGTTCTTTAGCGAAATCGATCAAGTCGGGAATGCGCGCCATCGTGCCGTCTTCTTTCATGATTTCGCAGATCACACCCGCGGGAATCAGGCCGGCGGCCGCCGCGAGGTCCACCGATGCCTCAGTCTGTCCGGCGCGCACAAGCACCCCACCATCTCTCGCGCGCAGCGGGAAGATATGGCCGGGCCGCACCAGATCCGTGGATTTGGCGTGAGGATCGATGGCGGTCAGGACTGTCTGAGCCCGATCGAATGCTGAAATCCCCGTCGATACATTCCGCCTGGCCTCGATCGAGACACAGAATGCCGTTCCGTATGGAGAATTATTGGTGTGATCGGACACCATCAAGGGGATGTGCAGTTCATCGAGACGCTGTCCCATCATCGCCAGACAAATCAGGCCGCGGCCATGCGTCGCCATGAAATTGATGGCTTCGGGCGTGACTTTTTCAGCAGCGACCATGAGATCGCCTTCGTTTTCGCGGTCTTCGTCATCGACGATGATGACGATGCGTCCTTCCTGAATCTCGTTAATGGCTTCTTCGATCGTTGCGAAATGCATGTTCCATCATCCGTTCCACATACTTGGCGACAACGTCAAACTCCAGATTTACCGGATCGTTCCGTTTTGCCGATTTTAAATTCGTATTCTCAAACGTATGCGGGATTATTGCGACGGAAAAAACGCTGAAACCCCGCAGGGACGCGACCGTCAGGCTGATGCCATCCACGGCAATGGACCCCTTTTCCACGATATAACGCGCGCTCGACTCCGGATGTTCGATCTCGAGATTCCAGGCGCCGCCGTTCCGGTCAAACGCATGAATGTGCCCAACTCCATCCACATGACCCTGAACGATGTGACCACCGAATCTCGCATCCGCCGCCATCGGACGTTCAAGATTCACAAGTGTTCCGTTGCGCAGGCTGCCCAGGCTTGTGCGATCCAGCGTTTCCTGCGACATTTCTGCGGCAAATGTGTTTTCCTCAATGCCCCGCGCAGTCAGGCAGACGCCGTTCACCGCGATGCTGGAACCAACACGCATGTCGTTGAAAATCGCCTGGCCGCGAACTCGAATCGTCCGGAAACCGCCGGCGTCGCTGAGTTCAATGACTTCGCCTGTTTCTTCAATGATCCCTGTGAACATACGCGGTCAACATCAGATCGGCGCCCGAGTTCCGGAATTGCCAGTCATGAAGCGGAATCGCATCGGAAAGTCTCTCGATACCTTCGCCGCCAAAAGCGGGAATCTCACGTCCTCCGAGGATTCTGGGCGCCGCGAAAACAATGAGTTTATCAATGATTCCCGCCTGCAGTGCATTGAAAGCCAGTTCGGGACCGCATTCCATCAGAAAGCTTTGGATTTCACGCCGATACAGCTCCGAAATCAGGGCATGCAGATCCCCATGAAAGATCAACGCGTCTTCAAATTCGGAAACCCGGCCTCTGCGATCGAGAATCACACGAAGGAGGGGGCGCCGGCGAGGAAGTCCGCTGCGGTCGGTCAATCGAGGTTTGTCCTTCAGCACCGTTCCGCTTCCCGTAATGAGCGCATCGCAGCGGTGGCGAAGCCGGTGAACTTCCGCGCGGGATTCCTCGGACGTGATCCATCGGGATTCGCCGGACCGTGTTGCGATTTTGCCGTCGAGTGTCATGGCGATTTTCAGAATTCCAAAAGGCCGCCGTTCGGACTTGTATGCAATGAAGGCCTCATTGAGCCGTCGCGCATCCTCTTCCATGACGCCGCATTGGACCTGGATGCCCGCCGCGCGAAGCATGTTCACGCCTGCGCCGTTCACCTCCGGATTGGGATCCTGCATGGCGGTCACTACACGAGACACGCCCGCATCAATCAAAGCTTTGGAACATGGTGGAGTGCGGCCTTGATGCGAACACGGCTCGAGAGAGGTGTACACAGTCGCGCCTCGCGCTGCGGTTCCGGCCTGTTGAAGAGCGATGATTTCCGCGTGATGCACTGCATCGTACGTGTAGAAGCCTTCACCGATGACCGTCCCATCCTTGACGATAACCGAGCCCACCATGGCTCCCGGACTGGCAAGTCCCACGCCTTGCCCGGCGAGTTGTAGAGTCCGGCGCATGTAGTCTGCATCTTCCATACTTTTGCGGCGCTACGCGGCAAACAACGATTCCACGAAATCTTCCGCCGAAAACTCGATGAGATCGTCCATCTTCTCGCCGACTCCCACAAAACGAATCGGGATCCTAAGATCGCGAGCGATGGCCGTGACGACTCCGCCTTTCGCCGTTCCGTCGAGTTTCGTCAGAACCAGACCCGTTACACCTGCGCTTTTAGTGAACTCCCGGGCCTGCGTGAGACCGTTCTGGCCTGTGGTGGCATCCAGCACGAGCAGGACTTCGTGAGGCGCGCCCGGAACTTCCCTCTTGGCGATGCGCGTCATTTTCTCCAGTTCCGACATCAGGTTGTGCTTGGTGTGCAGCCGGCCTGCCGTATCGACGATAACGTAATCGATTCCACGGGCCTTTGCAGACTGCAAGGCATCAAACAGTACGGCCGATGGGTCGGCGCCCGCCTTCTGTTTGATGATCGACACGCCGGCGCGGCCCGCCCAAATCTCCAACTGCTCAACGGCAGCGGCTCGAAACGTGTCGGACGCGCAAACCATGACATTCTTTCCAAGGCTCTTGAATCGGTTGGCAAGTTTACCGATAGTCGTTGTCTTGCCGACACCGTTGACGCCCACGATGAGAATCACGAATGGATTCCCTTCCGGAATTTCTTTGGGCGGCTTGTAATTGACGTTCAGGATTTTTCGCAATTCCTCTTTGATAGCGCCGCGCAGTTGCGATGGATCCTCCAGGGTTTTTCGCGACATCTGTTCCCTGATCGATTTCAATATTTCGTTGGTTGTGGCAACCCCGATATCGGCGCCGATCATGATCGCTTCGAGTTCATCCAGCATCGCCGCATCGATCTCTTTCTTTCCCTGAACGAGATCCTGAATCTGTTCGGTGAGGTTTTCCTTCGTCTGCTTCACCGCTTCCTTGATTTTCTCGAAGACCGTCGGCTCGCGTTTTGGCGTCCCGAATAATGTGATGAATTCCATATGCGATTACTCTTCTCTCAGTTTTCGCTCCATCAGGTCATTGATGGCGTCTTGTGGTTTCTGCCCTTCGTACAGGACTGCGTACATCCTTTCCGCGATCGGCATTTCCACATTCAGCTTTCGCGAGAGTGCCACCACCGATTTGGCGGTCTTGACACCTTCCGCAACCATGCGCATGTTCGAAACGACATCACTAATGCTCTCTCCGCGGCCGAGCGCGATTCCCACGCGGCGGTTTCGGCTGAGATTTCCATATGACGTCAACACGAGGTCGCCGAGTCCGGCAAGTCCCGAAAGCGTTTCCCGCCTGCCGCCGCATGCCACGGTCAATCGCGTGATTTCAGCAAGGCCGCGGGTGATCAACGCCGCCGTCGCATTCGAACCCAGTCCGAGTCCTTCCACAACACCCGCCGCGATGGCAATGATGTTCTTCACTGCCGCTCCGATTTCCACGCCGATCAAATCCGCATTGGTGTAGAGGCGGAAACGCGGCGATGACAAATCCTGCTGAAGAAAATTTCGAAGTGATTCATCGGGAGACGCCACGACAAGAGCTGTCGGCTCGCCGCGGGCCACCTCCGGCGCGAATGTCGGACCGGAAATCGCGGCGACTTTCGGCGCGAACTGATGTTTCGATGCATCGATAAGAACTTCGGACATTCGCATCAACGTATCGTTCTCGATGCCTTTGGCGGCGCTGACGAAAAGCATGCCCGGATTGATGAGAGACAGCATCCGGACAAACACTTCGCGGTAGACATGCGACGGCACCGCGACAATGACGATCCCCGCGCCCTCGAGTACTTCACCCATGGAATTACTGACATGAACCGGCTCCGGCACACGCACCGACGGCAGATAAAGCGGGTTCTCCCGGGTCGCAATCAGCGTCTCCACAACGTACGGCTCGAATGCCCAGAGCCGGACTTCGCGGTTGGCGCGCGCCATCGTCATGGCGAGCGCTGTACCCCAGCCGCCTGCGCCGATGATTGCGATCGGAAGAGCCACTAAAGCAAATACTCCTTAACCTTCTCGTACACTGCGCCGGACTGTTTCAACGTGCTTCGAAACAAGAAGACTCGATCGGCTGTGAAAGACCCGAACTCGCGATTCTCAAATTCAGCCGCCGCTGCCACAAGCGCAGCGTCGATTCGTGTATCTCTCGCGCGCGCAAGCGTGATATGGGGGCGGAACGCGCGCTTTTCTTTTTCGAATCCGAGGCGTTCCATCCGCACATCAAGTTCCTCCGCCAGCTCCTGCATTGTCGGCGCTTCCATCCCGGCCCAGAACACTCGAGGCGACCGCGTCCCCGGGAAAAAACCGATTCCCCGGATGGTTATCGGAAACGACTTCCACGTCAGGTCTGAAAGCGCGCCATGAATCTCGTCGATACGCTTTTCCGGCACCTCGCCAAGAAACTTCAGTGTGATGTGAATCGAATCGGCGGCCACCCAGCGAGCCTTTGTCGTAGCGGAACGCAGTTGACGCTGCAAATCGCCCAGAGTCTTTCGGAGTTCAGTTGGCAGGTCGACCGCTATGAAAAGACGCATCACATTTTCATCAGCTCGCGCCGCACCAGATCGAGAGCGGCTTGCGATGCTTGCCAGCGAACCCTTTCGCGGTCACCGGGAAACAGCAACTGGCGATGATGGGTCCCCGAGGGCGCTGCGACGGCGATGTGAACCGTCCCGACCGGCTTTTCGGCGGATCCGCCCGAGGGTCCCGCGATGCCCGTAACGCCCACGCCTATCGTCGTGGACATGCGGCTGCGAATACCCTCCGCAAGTCCTCGAGCCACATCCGCGCTGACGGCGCCCTGCATTTCAAGCATCAACGGAGGAATTTTCGTCAGCTCCATTTTCCATTCGTCGCTGTAACAGATGACTCCCGAAACAAAGTAACGAGAACTGCCGGGCACGTTCGTCAACCGTTCCGCAAGCAGGCCACCGGTGCAGGATTCCGCGGTGGCGATGGTGGCGTTTTTCATCACAAGGTACATGCCGACGACTTCTTCGAGGGATTGTTCGGTGCGGGCAAAAATGTATTCGTCGAGCTCGTGCTCGATTTGTTCCCCAAGCTCCTTGAGCAGCCGGTCCGCCTCCGCCTGATTCTTTCCGCGCGAAGTCAGGCGGACTTCAACCTGGCCGGGCTTCGCGAGCACTGTGGTTTCCGGGTTTTTGTACTTTGTGTAGATCGGAGCAATGCGCGCATCGAGGGTGGATTCAGGCAAGCAGGCAGTCCTGAAAACCGAACGGGCCAGCGCCACGCCTCCCGCCATTTCGTGAAGACGCGGCATGCAGTATCTTTCGAACATCGGCTTCAATTCCGAGGGCGGACCGGGCAGCAGGACGACATGTTTTTTTTCCGCGGACACCCAAAGGCCGGGCGCCGTGCCGTGATGGTTCTCGAGAATGTCGGAACCCGTCAGCACGAGAGCCTGCCGCGCGTTATTCGGAGGCATTTCCACTCCGCGCGATTTAAATCGGCGCTGAAGCTTCTCAAGGATTTCATCATTCAATACAAGCTGGCGTTGCAGAACCCGCGCAACGACTTTGCGCGTAACGTCATCCTCTGTAGGGCCGAGTCCCCCAATCGTGATGAGGATGGGAGTGCGCTCAAGAGATCCCCGTGCCGCCTGCTCCAGATAATTCTCGTCGTCGCCGACAATGAGCTTCATGACGACTGGAATCCCGATGGCATTGAGCTGTTCGGTCAGATAGAGCGAATTTGTGTCCTTGAACTGCGGTGTCAACAATTCGGAACCAATCGCAATGATTTCGGCGGAGAGTGTCATGTTGTTCAACAATTAATTACGGCAGCGGCTTTCCCATGATGCCGAGGCGCACCCGGTATAACGAACCGGAATCAACCACCATCAGGCTTTCCTTCAGATCGAATGCGAGACCCACCAGGCTGAGGCCCGCAACAACCAGTTCCGGTTTCCTCGGGTCCCTGAAACGGAAAATGCCCCGGCGGCCTTTGTAGGAGGCGACAGTGTAAAGTGTGCCCTCAATGTCGAATGCGAGACCCTGCGGCCGTCCGAGGCCCGTAAAGAATCGGTCCACTTCACCGCTGGGAGAAATCCGATAGATGGAATCGAAGCTCGATGTCGTCGGTCCCGTCACGTAAAGATAGTCATCGAAGCCAAACGCGAGATGATACGCGGCAATGCTCGGCTCGAGCGTCGCAAAAACGAAAATTTCCTTGCTTGAATTGATTTTGAAGATACTGCCGCTCCGGTCGCCCACATAAAGGTTGCCGTCGCGATCGAAGGCCATGCCTGTCGCGATGCCCATTCCTTCAGTGAACAGCTCTGTTCTCCCTGCGGCATCGACTCGATAAACATTACCTTCATACCGGCTTGAAACGAAGAGCTCGCCCGTCAGGCTGAATGCCAGGCCCGTGGCGTTCATAATGTCGGTCACCAGCGGAGTGACAGCGCCTTTGGGTGTGACCTTATAGATTGAAACGGGAGTCTTCTGGCCGCGCCGCCCGCTATACGTTGCATAGACATTTCCTTCCGGATCGACTGCGGGATTCGCGACCGGATGAAGATTCGACGCCAGCTTTTTTCCGATCTCGTAGGGAAATGGCCGGCTCGCATCGCCGTTGGTCTGAACAACAAGTTCAGAGGTTCCGAGCTCGGCTGAAGACTCCGGCACTTTTGCGATGATGTAATCGTTCGAAGCCATCGTTACCTGTGCGCTGAAATCGCCGAAACGCACTTGAGGCTGCGCCGTTCCCGCCAGCTCGCGGCCGGCATATTCGATAATCACTTCGCCCCCGGGAAGCGCCGCTTTGGGAACCACGCCTTTGATTGTAATGTCAGCCATTATCAGTACTTCATCAGCACGTAGCGAACGATCGTTAATACCATGAGAGCAAAAATCCCCGCGCCTACATCGTCGGCAACGACTCCGAATCCGCCTTTGAGTTTCTCCAAACGCCGAATTGGAAAGGGTTTCAAGATATCAAACAATCGAAAGAGTCCGAATCCAAGCGCGACATAGAAAGCCGAAAGTTGATACCTGCCCGCGGCGATCCCGAACGTGATCATCTGACCGACAACCTCATCGATGACGATCCGCTGCGCATCATGTCCCCAGAGATGCTCGACACGAAACGACGCCCAGATGCCGATGACGAAGAAAAAAATTATAGCATGCGGATAATATGCGGCGAGGTGAAGCGCTTCCATCAATAGATAGATCAAAACGCCCACAATCGAACCGGCCGTTCCGGGCGCCTTCGGCGCAAAACCCGCTCCACCGGCTGTGGCAACGGCTACGGCAATCCAATCGAGGCCGCGAATGGCCTCACTCTTCGTTTTCACGATTTCCATTCGATCGGTGGGTTTCTTCGGGCGGCTTTTCTTTCGTTGGAAGCCGATACTCTCCGCCCGCCCATCTTCCGAGATCGATCAACTTGCACCTTTCATTACAGAATGGACGATACGGATTTCCGTCGTATGGAGTCTCTTTCCCGCACGCCGGACACTTCATGGAAGAGGCCGGCGAATCGCGCCGATCAAGTCGTACTCCATGCTATCCGTGATCTCGACGGCATAGAACTCCCCAACTCGCGGCCTGCAATCTTCCACATCGTTGATTAACACTTTCCCATCAATTTCCGGGGCCTGTGTTTCCATCCGGCCCTGCAGCAGAAGTTCCGATTCTTCCGACGAACCTTCCAGCAGCACTTCCACCGTGCGCCCAATCATCCCCCGCAACTTCTTTGAAGAAATTTCCGCCTGGGTTTTCATGATTTGATTCCGTCGCCGCACGGCAACACCACGTTGAACTTTTTGATCGAGATCGAATGCGCCCGTGCCTTCTTCATCGGAGTAGAGGAAAACGCCCACGTTGTCGAAATGAACGTTCCTGGTGAAAGTAAGAATCTCGTTGAAATCCGCCTCTGTTTCCCCGGGAAACCCGACAATGAAAGATGTTCGAAAACCCGCGGCCGGCATGAGCCTGCGAATATCTTCAATCTGCTTTTCGTAAGTTTCGCGATGCCCTCCGCGTTTCATGCGTTCAAGCACCGCCCGGCTGGCGTGCTGATACGGGATGTCGAAATATTTGCAGAGCCTCTCTTCTTCGGAGACCAACCGCACCAGATCTGCTGAAACCATCGTTGGATAACAGTAAAGAAACCGCACCCACTTCAGTCCGCCGATCTTCACGAGTTCTCGAAGAAGTGTGGTGATGCCGTCATGCAGCCCGAGATCCTTGCCGTAGGCCATGGTGTCCTGCGAGACAATGATGATCTCCCGAACGCCCTGGTCCGCCAGTCTTCGCGATTCCGCCACAAGATCGGCAACCGTACGGCTGCGGAATCGGCCGCGAAAACCGGGAATCGCGCAGAACGTGCAGACGTGATCGCAGCCTTCCGAGATTTTCAGATACGCCATGTGCGCTGGAGTTGTGAGAACGCGCGGAATTGTCGGTATTTCCGCCGACGTGTACAACGCGTCGATCGAAACCGGTACCAAGGGGTCAGACCCCTCGTCCCCGTTCACGTTGACGGCTTCGAGAATGCGGCCGAGTTCGTCGGGACCGAAGATGAAATCGATTTCCGGGATCTCTTTTTGAATTTCGCTGCGATACCGCTCGGCAAGACAGCCGGCAACAACCAGCTTCTTGCAATTTCCGTGCTCCTTCAGCGCGGCCATTTCGAGAATCGTGTCGATGGATTCCCTTTTGGCGCTATCGATGAAGCCGCATGTGTTGACGACGATGACATCGGCTTCTTCCTTCTTTGCGGTGATGGAATATCCATCGCGCGCCAGAGTTCCAAGCATGACTTCGCTGTCGACAAGATTCTTGGGACAGCCCAGACTCACAAACCCCACTTTGGTTTTCTTTTCGAACATATTGGATTGAACGCGGAAGTAGCCCGCAGCGACGTTTGACGCGGAGGCCTTTCGTTGACGCGCCTCAGATATCGCGCTGCTTCCGAAACATTGTACCAGCGTCGATCAGATTCGCTTTGGGGTTAATGGGAGTCCCGAAGACACAAATGCCACAGGCTTAAGCCTGTGGCATTTTATGGAGAAGAACGAAAACGAACTACTTCTGATTCTTGCGACGGGCAAGGCCCAATCCCACCAGGCCGGAGCCGAGAAGGAGAAGGGTTGCCGGTTCAGGAGTCGGCTGAACCTCTCCATTTCGCACGGAGAAAATGTACCGGCCATCGGTATCGCTGTTCAGGCGGTGACTAATCAAAGCGTTCGGGCCTGGACCGCCGCAGGTACCGCTATCAATGAACGCGCCGTTAACACCCGACCCTGCAAGTTCCGTTGCCACGGTTCCATTGGACCAACCGGCGCGTGCTGAGGATCCACCGCAACCTTGGTCATCGCTCCCGCTTGCTTGACCTGCTTCCCATTGGATCTGGTCATAGTTGAACATGAAGTCAAAATCTCCGGCGCCAACGTCGGACCTGTTCACCACAACCAACTGGAAGGAATTCCGATTGGTATGGGATGCGTCGCCGTAATAGTAATCAACATTTCGCCAGCTGGCGCCCCACGCAGCGTGACCGCCATATGTACCGGCACCGTATTGGGTGGAATCGCCTGCGTACCGTGAATCCACATCTCCAAAAAACGGAGCCATGATCGGAATACCTGCAGTCACGATTGGATAGGGTGTGTAGGTATACTGTGGACCAGCAAATGTCACGTTACCGTTGTTGTTTACGTACAGACTGCCGTAGCTGTTTCCGTAGAAGTTGATCGTAAAACCGAGTCCGGTACCGCCCGTAGAGCCATCATCATTGCAGCAGAAGGTGTGGAAATCGAATCCTGGCAGAACCGCGCCCGCCTGTGCGTGTTGAACAGCCGCTAGGCTCAGAACTACCAAAAGGATCGCAAACTGTGCCGACTTCCTTGTCCATGTTGCTTTCATATCGTCATTGTCCTCCTGAAAGAATCATTCTCTGCGTGGGAGAAGCAAACGGGAGTCCATCGCACACTCCTCGTTTTAGTCGTTGTGAATAAAAGAGTTACTCGTTGGTAGGGAATCCAGGGACAGATTGCAGTTCGTAAAGATATCCGACGAAAGTATGGAGTCGTTCGAGCGAATTGTCCCATGTTGTTTCAAATGTGAGGGTTTTCGACATCTCCCAAGAATTGAATAATCGTAAAGGAGCCGGACACTTCACCGGTAGAACGCCTGTCCCGCGAAAACCATACTTTCTTCTAGGAATACTTATGGTTAGAGATTGGAAACGCCGCCGGAGCGTCGGATGCCCTTACAGTTTCAATTGCATCCCCGCAGTTCCCTGATCGTTTCTTCAAGCAGGACGAAATCGTCTTTCGAAATGGGCAGCCGACCGTATCTGGCTCTTTCAAAAACATCCAACGCTTTTTCCAGAATGGACCGCCGGTACGGATCCGGTAATCCCAGGATCCATTCCCGCCAGGTTTGTGCAGGCCGGCGCTTTCTGGTTTTGGGTTCCGCAAGCCTCATGGCGCGATAAAAGAGTTGTTCCACGACGTCTTCCCGAACAGTGCCATGGCCGCGCCGCAGCCGCCAGATTCGCCACTGCAGTTGAATCCTGTTTCCGAATCGAAGGGCCAGGGCGCCGGACACAACCAATCCCAGAAGGATCCAGAACCACACCGTTTCGACCCAATGGCGCACCACCATCGAGAACCGGTCGGAGAGAAGCTGGCCTTGCATGACCCATCGGTCCGATTTTTCGCGCATGGCTGCCTGTACGGACTGTGCGCGATCCTGCGCGCTCCGGAACAACTGCATTTGAGCTCCGGAGTCGTAAACGATGATGTACGAATTCCAGAAGAGCTCCATCGCGTCGGCGTATTGCGAAATCTGTCGCGCCAGACTCATTTCCTGTTGATCGGCGCTCGGAGGAGTCGGATCGAATTCCATCCAGCCGCGGCCGGGCGCATAAACCTCGACCCAACTGTGCGCATCCGATTCACGAATGATGTAGTCGCCGCCTACGGGATTGTATTCCCCCATCAGAAACCCGTTGACGATCCGCGTCGGAATTCCTGCAGCGCGCAGCAGAATCGCCATCGCCGAAGCAAAGTATTCGCAATGTCCTGCTTTCGCTTCGAAGAGGAATGTGCTCACAGGCTGCAGTCCGGGATTCCACGTCAGATTCAGCGTGTATTTGTAATTTCGTTTGAGGTAGCCCTCAACAAGCGCCGCTTTTTCCAAAGTGGATTTCGACTTCGCCGTGATATCGCGGGCCAGTTGTGGAATTCGAGGATCGAGACCTTCCGGCAGTTGAAGATATCGGATGGCGATCTGTGGAGGAACGGCATCGTCCGGTACGGGCATCGCAAGAAGCCGCGATCGATCCGGTATTTCGGAAAGAACTTCGTACTGAATCCGTCGCGCGATTGGAAATCGCAGATAAATGGAATCGTCGCTATCGTATTCCACGCTCTGCAATCGCCCTGAAACGGAACGAACCTGATGAGGACCAAACAGCGCATTCGTCGCCAGCGGTTCGAGCAGGATCTCGTAGCGCGCCACATCGGCGGCGTGGACCACGGGCCCGATTGAATACTGATTATCCGGCGACACCTGCACGATACTGCGCCGGCGGTCGGTCTTGGACCAGTTGTACCCATCAAAACGGTCGAGCGCGATCCCGCGCCATTTCAAAACGGCGAAAGCCGTTCCGGTAACTGGCCTGGCGTGCATGACGACTGCTGAACTGGTCTTCATTTGACCGATCTCACCCAACTGCACGCTATCCGTGAATCCGGATATCAACAGCGACTGCGCCGCCGCTCGCGTGAAATAACCTGTTCCGACCCGCGGGATGACCAGGAATAAGACAACGCCGCTGATAACGATCCAGATTGTTGCCCACAAGCTCATGCCGGTCAGCGGAACTGCGATCTCCTGGGCTTGAGAACTGGCTTTGCGCTCGGAACGGTACATGTCGAAACTCATCAACGTGGATACGAGAGCGACCAGGAACATGAACAAAGTCGCAATGAAAGACATGTCGATGGTCAGCGACGATGCGGCCAGCAGTTGCAGAAACGACAGGATGATCAGATACAGATAATCCTTGTCCGTCTTTTCCTGGAATAGTTTCGCGAGTTGCAAAAAGAGGACGAGGTGAATCGACGCGGGGATAAACGATCGCGACAAGACCGCTGCATCGAAGAAGAAAAAGAAGATATAGGCGCACGACAGGACAAACGCGCCGCGGGGGGAAAGCGGCGCCGGCAGGCTCATCACGGTGCAATAGACGCTTATCGCCAGCCCCGCTGAAAAAATCGCGATGGCCGGACCGTCGAGACGGCCGGTCAACGCCAGCGCGACGAAGGCGCTGATCATCAGGCCATGACACGAGATTTGAAAATACCGGCGCATCTAAGATCTCAAAGATAAACGCAGAGCGCGCGCGTCCGCAGGCGGCGGCGCCGCGCGCGAAGACATCTGGACGAGGGCCAGATAATGCAGAATCGAATTCAACACTCCCTGCGAATGTCCCGGACCGCTCTGCCAGTCGTCGGACAGGAATTCCACTTCCAGACCGGCGTGAAAGAGGTGATAAGCAAGTGAGGCCGCCCGGCTGACAAGGTCTTCGAACCGGTTCGCATCCAGAGCTTGCCCGAATCGGTCGAATGCAACCACGATGCGATGACTTTCTTCGGCCGCGTATTCACGCGTCTTGAGCACCGAGGTTTTCGCTGAGGCCTTCCAATGCACATGACGCGCGCTATCGGAAGGAAGATAATCGCGAATCATGTACAGGTCGTGCCCGAATCCCTTTTCGAAGCGGACGCTCGAACCTTGCGCGTCGAGGACTGCGAAATCCATTTGATCGTGTGGAATGATTTCGGGATAGCAGATGCAATCGGCTTCAACCTTGTATGTACGATCCTTCACAAAGAACCCAAACGGAAAACGCGATATCCCTTTCACTTCGCGGATCCGGTACTGTCCCCTTTTGACAATCTTCGCCTGCCCGGTTTGAGAGACCTGTTGTTGACCACGAACAGCCGGGACATAGAACGGCGAAAACTGAAACGGTCCGTCGTCCACGGGTTCCAGATTGATCGAAAATGAAGGAAAGGCGCGCTTCTCATTCTGAACATGAACCGTAATTGGAAACGACTCCTGCACAAAGCAATGAGACGGAATCCGGAAACCGATTCGGAGAAAGCGAAAGTTCAAAGCCGAAAGGAATCCCGACAGCAACAGGACGGCGAGCAATGCCGACAGCACCATGTAAAGGAGGTTATTGGCAGTATTAATCGCAGCGAAGATGACGACCGTCACCGCGCCAAAATAAATCCAGCCTTCACGCGTGACATGGTAGTGAGACAAGAACGGCAGCCAGCCCCAATCCACGCTCGCGGCCAGGCGCGGAACAAATCGAATACCTACCCAGACCGCAATTCCAAGGGCAATGAATGCGGAAACCGCCGCAGGCAGGACTGCCCCTGAGCGTCCGGCGCTGGAAGAATAGAGCGCAGCCATCATGGCAATGGCCAGCAGACCGATCGACGAACTGAAGTTCCACCACATGGCGCGATGGTGTGGGGTCGTGTTCGTCAGCCAATTGATTTTCATGAACAATATCGCTCGCTTCGGGAGAGGTTATCTCCTCTACGCGGGAACCGGCGTTTGCTCGATGATTTCGGCAAGAACTGTTTTCGCGTCCGAGCGCGCGCGTGCGCCCGAGCGAATCAAGACCAGACGGTGTTCGAACACAGGCTTCGCCAGCCTCTTCACATCATCCGGTATGACGTAACTCCGGCCCGCAAGCATTGCCATTGCCTGTGCCGCGCGAAACAACGCTGCAGTGCCGCGCGGGCTGATTCCGAGTTCGATTTCCGGATGCCGCCGCGTACGATTCACCAGATCGATCATGTAGTCGACAATCGACTCGTCGAGATGAACCTTCCGGCTGTCGTCCTGCAACGCCAGAACCTCGTTGGGATCGAGCACCGCTTCCGCCGAATAGTGGTTATTCCCGTTCGAAAACCGTTTGAGGATTTCCTTTTCGGCCGCGGGATCCGGATAACCGACCTCGATGCGCATCAGGAATCGATCGAGTTGCGATTCGGGAAGCGGATACGTTCCGTGATGTTCGATCGGATTCTGAGTTGCCAGAACCATGAAGGGCCGTGGAAGCGGATACGTGAAGTTTTCGATCGTTACCTGGTTTTCATTCATCGCCTCAAGCAATGAACTCTGAGTCTTCGGCGTCGTTCGATTAATCTCATCCGCCAGAACGATGTTGGCAAAAATCGGACCCGGCTTGAATTCGAATTCGTTCAGCTTCGGACTGTAGACCGAAACGCCGATGACATCCGAGGGCAGCAGATCGCTCGTGAACTGAATGCGGTGGAATTTGCAATCGAGGGATCTGGCCAAAGCGTGACCCAGCGTGGTCTTTCCAACACCCGGCACATCTTCAATCAGTAAATGACCTTCGGCAAGGAGAGCGACTATCGCAAGATCGATTGTTTCCTGTTTCCCTTTGATGACCCGGGCAATCGCGTTTCGAAGCGATTCGATCTTGTTAATAGCCGTTGTTTCAAGTGCTTTCATCGTGCCGGACCGATTCTAACACAAGGACAATCGGCGTCCCGGACCGGTTCAAATCAGAGTGATTCAGGCCTCTGACGCCGAATCAAGCCCTGCGTTTTTCCAGGCGGCCATGCCGCCGGCGACATTCACGACGTGACGAAAGCCGAGTTGTTCGAGGAGGCTGGATGCAATCGAAGAGCGATAACCGCCGGCGCAGATCACCGCGATTCCTGAATCGCGATTCAAGCCAAGAGCGGATTCCGAAAGATGATTCAATGGCATGTTCACACTACTTTCAATATGACCGCCGTTCCATTCCGGAGGGCGGCGCACATCGATGACGATGTCGACCGTATCGGCTTCGATGCGCTCGCGTAATTCCTGAACCGCGATTTGTTCCATGCGGGCCAGAGGCAATCCGGCTTCATGCCAGGCGAGAATGCCGTCCTTCAAATATCCCGAAACTTTTTCGAGGCCGACGCGCGCCAGACGCGTCCACGCTTCGTCCGCGCTCGATGCATCCTCCGCCACGATAAGCAGCGGAATCTCAGGCTTGATCAGGCTTCCAGCCCATGTTGCAAACTGGCCGGCAAGGCCAACATGCAGTGAACCGGGGATATGACCCGCGGCAAACTGGCCGGAGGGACGCGTATCCAGAACCATGTGCCCGCCTCGCTGCATTTTTTGACAAGCCTCGGCCGAGAACCCCAGAGGTTCAGGCAGATCCTGAATCAAAGAAGGACCTTCGAGATTGATCCGCGCGTCCCTGCTGAAATACGAAGGAGCTTCCGGCAGATCGGTTGTCATCATCTTGATGAAGGCGTCACGCGCCATCGGCTGGAGGGCATAGTTGAACCGGCGTTGTTCACCGATCGTCGAAGACGTTTCGCTGGAGATATTGCGGCCACACATGGAGCCGGCTCCATGCGCGGGAAAAACTTTGACCTCATCGGGCAGGGCCAGGAGTTTCCCGTGCAGCGAGTCGTACAGCATGCCGGCCAGATCCGCCGCGGGCATGCGCGACCCCAGAAGATCGGGACGGCCCACATCGCCGATGAACAGCGCATCCCCGGTCAGAACGGCATCAGGCACGGTTTCCGATTTCGAGCGGTCGAAGACGAGAATACTGATCGACTCGGGCGTATGTCCGGGCGTCTCGAGGAATCGAATCCGCACGTCGTTCATCCGGATCTCGTCTCCCTCGCGCGCGGGAACAAATTCAAATTTCGCGGCGGCATTTGCGCCGAAATAGACCCTGGCGCCGGACCGCGCCGCCAGTTCGTGATGCCCGGAAACGAAATCCGCATGACAATGCGTTTCGATGACATGCTTGATCGTGAATCCATGCGCCGCCGCATCATCGAGATAAATATCGATGTCGCGCTGGGGATCCACGACGGCAGCCTCGGTTCCCGAGCCGATCAGATATGAAGCGTGAGCCAGACAGCCGAGATAAAACTGACGAAAGTACATGACGGGCTCCAATAGTACCGAGGCAAACTCCCTCGCGACAGAGATTTTCGTGAAGACGTTGATTTGATATAGTGCCGGGCCGGGAGAAACCGCGAACGATGAGGCCTGCGATTTTTTCGATCCTTCTTTCGGCAGCGATATTCGCGAGCGCTTCCGCCTTCGCTCAGGGCGGGCCGCCGCGCCCGCAGAATTCGCCAGACATTGCCGGAGAGTGGACCCTCATGAATAACGAAGACCCCGGTGAACTCGGCGCCTTAGGGCAGCCCGCGCTGGGCGACTATCTTGGAATTCCTTTCAATGCCGCAGGCCGCATGAGATCGGACACCACGGCAGAATCCATCTGGGGAACGCCCGAATATCAGTGCAGACCGCATTCGGCTCCCCATCAATGGAGGGGACTCGGAGGAATGCGCATCCTGAAGGAACAGGAACCGCTGACGCGCGAAGTCAAGGCCTATCACTTCCAGTTCATGCTCTCGCTGGACCGGCCGATATACATGGACGGCAGAACTCATCCGCCTGCGTGGGCGCCTCATAGCTGGTCCGGATTCTCCACGGGCGAATGGGTCGGTAATACCCTGAAGATCACGACCACCCACATCAAAGACGGCTATCTCAAACGCGGCGGGCCTCAAACAAGCGACATGCTGAGAATGACCGAGTACCTCACGCGTCACGGCGATATCCTGACCATCACGACGATTACTGAAGATCCGATTTATCTCGATGAGCCTTACGTTCAATCGACAACTTACATGTACGATCTGACCTCGAACGTGAACATGGAAACCTGTGATGCGTCCGCGTTCGCGCAGAACGGAGGCACAGACCGGCATCATGTACCGCACTTCCTTCCGGGTCAGAACACCGCATGGACCGAATGGCTTAAAAAAGAGGATTGGGTACCGCTCGAAGCCGCACGCGGCGGGGTGAAGACGATATATCCGGAGTTTCGTTCCACGTTGAATGGATCGATCACTTCCGCGAACCTCACGGTGCCTTCGTCGAAAGCCTCGTTTTCGCCGGATAAGAGCATCGCGGATCAAAGCCCGAAAGACGGAGCCGTTCATATTCTGCCGGTCCAGGACAACATCTACATGATGGTCGCGGACGGCAACAACATTACGGTCTCCGTCGGTCCGGAAGGCGTCGCCATGGTCAACACGGGACCCGCCGCCATGTCCGATAAAATTCTCGCGGCGCTGAATCAGTTGTCTGCTGCTATAGCCGCCGCGCCGGCGACGAATAAATGTTTCGGCGCAAATTGTCCGCAGACATGGGGATGGTCGAGTCCATACATGAATTCGATTATCAGTTCGCCCGCGCCTCCGAAACCCATTCGTTTCGTCATGAATACAAGCGCCGCACCTGAGAATACCGGAGGGAACGAAAAGTTTGCCTCGATCCCGGGTATGAAGGGACGGGCCACCTCGGTGATCGCGCACGAGAACGTGCTCAACCGTATGAGCGCGCCGTCGGGCAAACAAGCGCCGACTCCCGAGAAGGCCTGGCCGACAGACACGTATTTCGATGAGTTTTTCAAGCTTCCTTCGTTTTTCAACGGCGAAGCCGTCATCGTTTATCATGAACCCGCCGCGAACACGGATGGCGACAGCATTGTGTTCTTCCGCCATTCGGAGGTCATCAGCGCCGGAAATATTTTTTCGACAGTCAGCTATCCCGTTATCGACATCGAAAAGGGAGGGACGGTCAACGGAGTCATCAACGGTCTGAACCATATTCTCGATCTCGCTGTTTCCGAATACCGGTCGCAGGGAGGCACGTGGATCATTCCGGGACACGGGCGGCTTTCCGATACCGCCGATGTCGCATCGTATCGAAACATGATGGTGATGGTCCGCGACCGCATTCAGGACTTGATGAATAAAGGCATGACGGTCGAACAGGTCAAAGCAGCAAAGCCCACGATGGATTTTGATGGCCGTTATGGTTCAAATTCGGGATCATGGACCACAGCCATGTTTGTCGAGGCGGTTTATCGAAGCCTCAAGGAGAAAAAGTAAAATGCGCAGAACTTTTCTTATCCTCATTGCCGCCGCTTTGTTCACCGCAACGGCAGCATATGCACACCACTCTTATGGCGCGACCTATGACGCCACAAAACAAATCAAGCTCGAAGGCAAAGTGGTTTCGTTCGTGTTTCGCAATCCGCACTCCTTCGTTCATATTGAAGCGAGCGATGAAAAGGGCGTTCCCCAGCGTTGGGCCGTGGAATGGAGTGGGACATCGCAGCTCGGCAACCAGGGCGTTAATCGCGAATCGCTGCACGTCGGCGATGAAGTTCAACTGGTCGCTCGTCCTTCGCGTGTCGCAGGAGAATACCGGGCGCTGATGGTCACGTTGAAGCGGCCGTCCGACGGCTTTACCTGGGGCTCCCGCCAGGGCGAGGTTGTGGACTAGCAACACCAGCAACCCGCGCTTTCAACTGTGAAACTCTCGATCGGCTTCATCCTCTTTGTGTTTTTCTCCGTCCCTCTCCACGCCCAGCGCGGTGGCCGCGGCGGAGGGCCTGTGTCTCCGAGACAAGCCGCCGCCATGGATATGACCGGATACTGGGTTTCCGTCATCACTGAAGACTGGAAGCTTCGGATGGTGACACCCCGCAAAGGCGTCTACGAAACTTTAACCTTGAACGCTGAAGGCCGGCGTGTCGGCGACACCTGGGATCCGGCGAAAGACGAAGCCGCCGGAGAACAGTGCCGCGCGTACGGCGCTGGAAACATCATGCGCGTTCCTGGCCGCCTCCATATCACGTGGGAAACCGATACGACGCTTCGGATCGATACCGATTCCGGCACGCAGACGCGGCTCTTTCACTTCGGCGCGGCGCCGGCTGCGGCCGGTGAACCGAGCTGGCAGGGGAATTCGGTTGCGGAATGGGAATACGCGCCGGCAGCGCGTGGAGCGCAACGGGCGGGCAACCTGAAAGTCGTGACCACGAATCTCCGGGCCGGCTACGTGCGGAAGAACGGCGCGCCGTACAGCAAGAACGCCGTCGTCACGGAATTCTACGATCTCAATACCGGACCAAATGGCGATCAATGGCTGACGGTCACAGCCAAAGTGGACGATCCAACCTACTTCAGCAGACCTTACCTGACGAGTTCCGATTTCAAAAAACTTCCGGATGCTACCGGATGGAATCCGACTCCCTGTTCAACGAAATGATGGATCGTGATTACAGAAGCAAACGGACGGCCTTCGCGAGTTCGCGGCCGGTATAGGGCTTCTGCAGGCAGGACGTGGACAGCCCCGCCTGGCTCTCGCGCGCGTACGACGCGCTTTGGCCGCTCGCCACAATGACCTTCGCGGCAGGTGTCAGTTTGAAGATTTGACGGATCATTTCGGATCCATTCATGGTGGGCATGTCCAGATCGGTGACGACAACCTCAACCTGATCCATATTCTCCTGGTATCGCCGCAACCCATCGAGGCCATCGGCCGCGGTTATAACTTCAAAGCCCTCGGTCTCTAATCGCTCTTTCATCGTTTCCAGGATCACGGGTTCGTCGTCAACCACAAGAATCATGACTGGAGTATCGAAAGGTGGACGGGCAAGTTAGGTCCACGTCGTCCACATCGGGGTACTGGTTTGGCGGATTCCGAAAAGCTATACTGCCGCCTTCAATCCTCGAAAAAACAAGGAGAGTCTTATGACAAAACGATTTGTGCTGACCAGCCTCGGTGTTCTCTTCGCAGGTTTCGGTTTTAAAGTTCTCGCCACTCAAGCCGTTCAGGCTCCGCAGGCTCCGGCCGCTCCAGCGGCTCAGGGCGGGCGCGGTCAGCGCGGGCCGGTGACGACGCCGTGTGGTCCGAACATCGCAGGCGATCTCGGCATCAACACCGGAAAAGATTCGCGGTGTTTCGAATTGAGAATGTACACCGTCGATCCGAGCCGCGACGGCGTCGGCCAGTTCAAAGGCGGCATCAATGAACTTCACAAACGTTTTCGCGAAGGCGAGGTTGAAGTATTCAAAGCCAGCGGCGTTGACGTTCTGGCAGTCTGGCAAAACCTGGATGATCCCAATACGCTGATCTATCTGCTCGCTTACAAAGACCGCGCAGCCCGAGAAGCCGGATGGGCAAAATTCGGCGCCGATCCAAAGTGGACGGAATTGCGAACGAAGTATTTCGTTCCCCTCACGACCAAGGCCATCATGATGAGTTCCACGGACTACTCGCCTATGAAGTAAGGACTGTGGCTGGCGTATACTGCCGCTTCTCGCGAATGAAATCCATCCCCCTGGTGTGGGGGGACCGGCCAGCAGTAATGAGGCCGCGAAGCGGTGTACCGAACGGAACTGGACGGTGGGCCCGACACTAACAAAAAGGAGACATGATGAAGCTCGGATCGATGCGAATAGTATTCGGCGCTGCTGTCGCGGCCGCCACATTCATGCTGGCCGGAGTTCTGGCGCAGGGACAGGCGGCGCAACAGGCACGGCCACAGATGGCGGAAGAAGTTTTCAAGAACGTCCAGATTCTGAAAGGAATTCCCGTAGACGAATTCATGGACACGATGGGCATGTTTTCAGCCGCGCTCAGTCTGAATTGCATCGATTGTCACGTGGCCGAAAGCGTCGGGACCTGGGACAAATTCGGCGACGATACGCCGCTGAAAGTCCGGTCACGGAAAATGCTGCAGATGGTCAACGCCATCAACAAGGACAATTTCAGCGGAGTCCGCTCGGTCACCTGCTATACATGCCATCGCGGCGATCTGCGTCCGAAAATCGTGCCGAATCTGGCCGCGCAATATGCAACCCCGGTTGAAGACGCCAACGAAGTGACCATGCTTCCTCCTTCGGCCGGCCCGCCTCCCGATCAGGTCTTCAACAAGTACATCCAGGCGGTCGGCGGCGCTCCGCGTGTTGCGGCGCTGACGAGCTTTTCCGGTAAAGGAACGTTCATTGGTTTCGAGACAGAGCAGACCAAAGTGGCCATGGAACTCTACGCAAAAGCTCCCGGGCAACGCGCCATGGTCGTTCACACTCGAATCGGTGACAGCCTGCGCGTTGTGGATGGACGCGCGGCATGGATCGCAGCGCCCGACAAACCGCTGCCGCTGATGACGCTGACGGGAGGCAATCTCGAAGGAGCGAAGATCGATGCGCTCTTCCCCGGACAAATCAAGGGGGCCTTTGCTCAGTGGCGCACCGGCGCAACGGCGATTGACGACAAGGAAGTCCAGGTGCTCCAGGGAACCAATCCAAGGCAGGCTCCCGTCAATTTCTACTTTGATGAAAAGACCGGACTGCTCGTGCGCGTGCTGCACTTCGTCGATACGGCAGTCGGACGTGTTCCCGCCCAGGTGGATTACAGCGATTATCGCGATGTCGCTGGAGTAAAGATCCCGTTCAAATGGACCACAACGTGGACCGACGGCCAGGCAACAACGGAATTGAGCGAGGTCACACCGAACGTTTCAATCGATGCCGCACGATTCAACAGGCCGGCACCGGCGCCGCGTCCGAAGTAGACTGGGAAGACGCATTTGAGAGTGGAGAACCCAATATTTGAGATCTCAGATTCTGGGATCTCCACTCTCAAAATGCGTTTCCTGGATTTGTTGTCTCTGGGATTGCTTATTTGTCGGGCGAAGCACCCGGCGTACCGGGGACCGAGCCATTCAGGCTGAGGAACAATCGCGTGCCATCGGGCAAGACGAAATTCCGGCCGACCGCTTTGTTCGTGCCTTCTTTTGCCTGATAACCTTCAATCGTCAGTTCCGTTCCGACCTTGACCGTGTACTTCGTGACGCCAAGCCGGATGAGAGTGTTCGGGCTGCCGCCTTCAATCATCCATTCGGTCATTTTGCCGTCCGGCCCCTTCACATCGATATGGAACCAGGAATGGGGATTGATCATTTCCCATTTTGAAAGCGTTCCTTTCAATGTCAGCGGCTTGTTCACGTCAAACTCCGCCGAGAATGCATGATGGGCCCAGACGGGCGCCGCCGCCAGAAGCAGGCCGGCGGCTATCAGCGTTACGATGAATCGGGTTCGCATTTATTTCGTTCCTTTCTTCGCGGCGGCTTCGGCGGCTCGTTTTTCTTCTGCACGAACTCCTGCCAGCGTATTCGCAATGCCGTAGTTTCCTTCATGACAAGCATGTTCGAATATCGGTCCATCCATTTTTGTGAAGACGAGTTCAGCGGTCCACGGCGCTGTCCAGGTGTGAGGATCATCGACTGTGAACTGATATCGGATGGTTTCGTCGTCGGTGCGCGTGAAGCGCTCGGTGACTTTCAGATATTCGCTCGAACCCTGGAAGGCCGTCCTGTCGGTGAAGTTGGTTGTCTCAACAACAAGTGTGTTTCCGTCCCAGCGTCCCTTGGAATCGCCCAGCCACTGCTTGACGGTTGTTGCGGGATGAGGCCGGCCATCCGTCGGGATAACGCGAACTTCATGTCCCGCTTCGACCAGCATCATGACGTACCCAGGTCCCTGCACAAATTGATAAGCCGGATTGTAACCGGGAGGCATCATCGGCGGACCCGCGTTCTGATAAATGCAGCGTGATCCGATCGGGATGTTTTGAACCATGTCGTACTGAGCGCCACGCCCGCGTTGAGCGGCCTGGCGGTCAGCGGCGCGTTTTTGTCCTTCTGCCGTCAACGGTGGAATCTTTCCGTTCGGCGGATCGGTAATCATCGACGTACGAAGATTTCCGGCAAGCACGGTCTGGCTCTTGTCCAGGCCGAATTGCGTAAAGTCGTAGTGCACGTCGGCCGTCGTTCCCGGTGTTGTCTGCTGATCGTCACGCTCGCCCTGCTTCTTTGCGGCTTCCAGGAATTCCTCTTTCGTATAAAACTCTTTAGTCACGCCGTTCGGACGTTGCAGCGGAACAATCGTGTTGTTGGTCCAATAGCCTTGAAGATCCGGCTGACCGTCAACTGTCTTCGGAACCACAAATGGTTTCGCTGCGGTTTTAGGGGCGGCCACGTTTACTGCGTCCGCTCCCGACTTCAGGATGTGTTGTCCCGTAGCCGGAATCGGCGACAGCAATACCACGGTGAACGCGATCGCAACAACAACTGCGCCCATTGACAACAGGAATCGAGGGTTCATGAAAACCTCCTATTTAATAGGGACTTTGCGAAGATGCCCATAGATTACGTCCTCCGAGAATTCCACGCACTTGAATTCTAGGATCTGGGCATTCTTTTCAATCATTCGATAAAGCGGCATGCTGATTTTCCATGGCCGCGTGAATACCTTGGGATCTTCGATGGTAGCTTCGTAATTCAAATGATCCTTGTCGATCGCTGTGATCCGCTCGGTGACCTTCAGCGCATCGCTATGATAATTCCCTGCTCTGTCCAACCAGCTCAGATCGTTGAAATCCGACGTCTCGACAACGAGCGTTTCGCCTTCCCATTTGCCGTTGGACCATCCCATCCAACTGTCGGCCGGGGCGTCTTTGTGATTCATATACACCGTGCGGAGCGCTCCCGCATATTCAAAGACCATCATGATGTACTGCGGCGTCTCGATGATCTGAAATGGATACGGCATGTACATGGCGCGGGGTACACCCGGCAAATAGCATTTGACTTCGGGATCCTGCGTCATTCGATTGGTGAAATTCTGTTTCCTTTTCTCGAGCGCCTCAGGCTTGTAAGGAATCGGACCACCCTCCACAATGCCCAAGCCGGGAGCGACGGCAAATTCAGCGCCCAGTTGCCAGAATGGGCCCGGAGCCGCACCATGAGCTTCAATGTCCCAGTTCGCCGTGTTCACAACTTGCCAGATTCCATTAATGTCGGGCTTTCCGTCTTTCGTGCGAGGAGCGCGATATCCCTGAGCCGGCGCTGCTGCCGGCCGCGCCGCTGGTGGAGTCTGGGCCGGCGCCTGGGGTCTGGCCGCGAGGACAACAAGACCGATGACATGAATGACCAGAACCAGTGCAATCGCTGACGCAAGGACCGCTAATATCGAGCTTCTCAAACCGTTTTTCACTCAACGTCTCCAGTATCTGACTGAATGCGCGCTATTTTATAGCGACAATTAATACCGGCAAATGGATAGTTGTCAAATAGTTTGGTAGCGAAAGTTTGGATTCTGTATGCTGCCTTCCATCATGACCCGAGAAAGCAGATACGCCCGCTCACCCGAGGCCGAGACACTGGGGCGAAGCCTGAGGAGGGGAATCATCGTTGCCATTGGTTTGCTCTCCATTCTCCTGACCGCGAGCACACAAGACCACGCTCAATCCGGCGCGAAAAACGGGGAATGGCGAACCTATGGCGGCGATCTCGGCAATACTCACTATTCGCCGCTCGACCAGATCGACGCCGGGAACTTCAATCGCCTTCAAGTGGCCTGGCGATTTAAGACGGATAACCTCGGACCTCGTCCTGAAACGAATCTTCAATCGACGCCGCTGATGGCGAATGGCGTTCTGTACTCCACCGGCGGCACGCGCCGCGCAGTTGTGGCGCTCGATGCCGCGACAGGTGAGTTGATTTGGACTCACAGCGAGCGCGAAGGTGTACGCGCCCAGAATGCCCCGCGGCAACTGTCGGGCCGCGGATTGGCTTACTGGACCGATGGAACGGATGAGCGCATTCTCTACGTCACTCCCGGCTATCGTTTGATCGCGCTCAATGCGCGCACCGGAACACCCGTCCCAACTTTCGGCAGGAATGGCGCCGTCGACCTGAAGCTGGATGACGATCAGGAAATCGATCCGGATACCGGCGACATCGGCCTTCACGCGACACCCATTGTTGCCGGCAATACCGTCATTGTGGGCGCGGCTCATCGCGCTGCAGGTTCGCCGAAAATCAAAAACAATGCGAAGGGCTATGTGCGGGGCTTCGACGTGCGAACCGGAAAACGCATCTGGATCTTTCACACGATCCCGCTTCCCGGTGAGTTCGGCCACGAGACGTGGCTCAACGGTTCGGCCGAAACGACAGGCAACGCCGGAGTGTGGGGCCAGATCAGCGTCGATGAAGAACTGGGCCTCGCCTACCTGCCCGTGGAACTGCCGACGGGCGACGAATACGGCGGACATCGGCCGGGAAGTGGATTGTTCGGAGAAAGCATTGTCGCAGTCGATCTGAAAACCGGCGAACGCCGGTGGCACTATCAACTCGTTCATCACGGCATCTGGGACTTCGACATTCCCTGCGCGCCGATGCTCATCGACATCACCAGCAATGGCCGAACGGTGAAGGCTCTGGCACAGCCGACAAAGCAGGGTGTTTTGTATACCTTCAATCGCGAAACGGGCCAGCCCATCTGGCCGATTGTCGAGCGTCCCGTTCCAAAAGGGGATGTACCGGGTGAATGGTACTCGCCGACTCAACCCATGCCGGCGAAGCCGGCGCCGTATGGAAAAGCCGCCATCCCATCGACCGACGATCTCATCGATTTCACTCCCGAACTTCGAGCGCAGGCCTTGAACGTTGTTTCGAAGTTTCAGATCGGCCCGATCTTCACACCGATCGTCGTCAGCAAAAGCGAAGGTCCCTACGGCACCATTCTCACAACCGGAGTGACGAACTGGCCGGGAGGCTCTTACGATCCTGAAAGTCACATTCTGTATGTCCATGCTTCGACCGGAATGATCTCGAACGGGCTCGTTCCCGGCGATGCATCCAAAACCGAATTCGCGTGGGTTGGCGGCAGCAAAGCGCCCGCAGGCGCAGCGACCGCCTTACGCGTTCAGGGCCTGCCGCTGGTGAAACCGCCGTATGGAAGCATCGTCGCGATCGACATGAATGAAGGCGAGATTCTCTGGACGATCGCGAACGCCGAAACTCCCGACAACGTCCGCAATCATCCCGCGCTGAAGGGCCTCAATATTCCGCGCACCGGACGCCAGGCCAACACCATCGGCGTCCTCGTTACGAAAACCTTGATGATCGCTGGAGAGCCCGGCACGTTCACAATTCCCGATGGACGCACCGGCGCCATGCTGCGCGCCTACGACAAAGCTTCGGGCACGGAACGCGGCGCGGTTTACATGCCCGCGGGTCAGAGCGGCACGCCGATGACCTACATGATCAACGGAAAGCAATACATCGTCGTCGCCATCTCCGGACAGAATTATTCCGGCGAACTCCTCGCATTCAAACTGCCGTAATCAACGAATGGCTTCCCCAGGTCGCATTCTCGTTTTTCGAGTCGGCCAATTGGGCGACACGCTGGTCAGCCTTCCGGCCCTGTGGACTATTCGAGAACGCCATCCCGATTCCGGCATCGTTTTGTTGACCGACAACCATCCGGGGAGGGATTACGTGTCGTCGTGGGAGATTCTTGAACGAACAGGAATCTTTTCCAGCGTTGCAACTTACGACGCCAATGTCTCGATGTGGAGCGGATGGCCGGGCCGCCTGCGTCTCGCTTTGCAAATCCGCCGGCTTCAGCCCGAGCGGCTCTACTATCTGGCTCCCGCCCGCAGGACCATTGCTCAGATTCGACGTGATGCTTTCTTCTTCCGCACACTCTGCGGAATTAAAGATGTGATCGGGATGCCCGAATCGGAATCCGTCATCATGCCGCGGGATGCTCATGGAAAACCGGAACGGCTCGAAGCGGAATACGACAGGCTCTTCCGTCTTGCGGGCGGCACAGGGCCGGCGTCACGTTTCGACATTCCGATAAGTGAACGCGAAAAAGCATCCATCGATTTGATCTGGCGCGATCACAAGCTGAATTCTTCGGGCGAAGTCATTGCGATGGCGCCCGGCGCGAAATATCAGGCGAAGCGCTGGCCTGCCGATCGATACCTCTTGCTGGGCAAGCAACTGCTCGCCGCCGTTCCCGATTCATCGATTCTGCTGGTCGGCGGACGCGAAGATTCCAACGTATGCGCCGAAGTGAACCGCGGTCTCGGCTCGCGCGCTGTCTATCTTGCAGGACGGCTCACGGTGCTGGAATCCGGCGAACTTCTTCGCCGATGTTCACTCTATGTGGGAAACGATTCCGGCCCGATGCATCTGGCGGCAATCTCCGGCACTCCCTGCGTCGCTCTATTCTCCGCGCGAGACAACCCGGGAATCTGGGAACCCTTCGGCGATAATCACATCATCCTTCGCCGGGATGTGCCCTGCGCGGGTTGCCTTCTCACCGAATGCGAGGAAAATGCACTGCGATGCCTGACTGAAATCGGCGTTGAAGATGTCCTGCAGGCTTGTGTGTCGCTACTCAGCGCGCAAAGAAAAGTGCAGTGATGCTACACTCTAAAAACGGGCGAACTGATACCAGCGGATTTCACTCGTTTCATTATTCACCCCAACTCTGTTCCTTATCCCAGATATCGAATTCTCCAGGTTTAACGCGCTGCCGCGCATAGCCCGCTCGCTGGCGCTCCTCAAGCTCGCGGACGCTCAGCAATTTCAGATGCTGCCGGATCGAATCGCGAATCAAAGCGGAACGCGTTGTCTTGAGCTTCTTGACGGTTCGATCGATTTCTTTCAAGAGGTCCGCTTCCAATGTCATTTGTATCGTCGTCAATGGCCCTCCACATCAGAATAGCTATTCATATCCACATTATATCTGCAGCGACTCGATGAAAATGCCAACGCTTCCTGGATTTCAGATCGGAGCTTTTGGAATTTTCATTTTCCATTGTTGGCTAACAAATACTCAGATTTGCGATTATTTCCATGCAGGGGATATGGCAAATCTGGAAGATTTATTACCCGAATGAGTTAGAATTTTCCGGTCTCCGGGATCATAGCTCAGTTGGAAGAGCGCATGCTTCACACGCATGAGGTCACAGGTTCGAGCCCTGTTGGTCCCATCATCAACACTACAAGTTTGTGCGTGACAGAATGCTTTTCTACGGGCAGGTGTTGCGCGCCACAACGCAGGTGGGCGCGTTTTCGCTCACGTCGCGGGCTGTGGCTCGCGCAATAGCGGCTCCCTTGAAGGATCGAAAAGGAAAAACGCTTCGTGTGCTTGAAGCCGGCGCAGGGATGGGCACGCTGACAGCAGCCATTCTCGATGAACTCGGCCCGGGGAGTTCTCTCGACATCTGTGAAATCAATCCGGCATTTGCGGGGCGGCTTCGCCGGTTGTTTGGCCGCCGTTCGGGAGTCCGTGTCCTGGAGACGGACATCGAAAACATTTCCCCCGATGCCTGCTACGAGGTGATCGTCTCATCGTTGCCGCTGATGAATTTTTCCGCGGATAAAGCAGCGCGCATTTTTACACTGTTCGACCGCTGTCTTGCACAAGGCGGAATGTTGAGCTATTGGGACTATTGGCAGAAAGAGTTTCGATGCAGGATCCAACACGGCCGCGAACGCCGGCGCATGCTGGAGATCCTGCGCGCAGAACAAGAGTTTCGGGCTCGATACGACTGCAGCGATCAAATCATCATGTGGAACCTCCCGCCTGCCCGAGTCCGGCACGTCCGGCCGCGCGCATCATCCTTCCAGGCCTTCCAGACGATCCAGGACGGACATTCCACAAACTGCTCCGCGAAAGGCAAGCCAGCGTAAGGGCTCAAAGGGAATGAGCGGAGGATCATCGCGAAACCAGGGCAGATCATCCGGCATGGAGTCACCGGCGATCATGCGCGCGATCCAGCTTCCCGAAGCGATGGACAGCGCCACACCGTGGCCGCACCATCCCACAACATGCAAAACAGCGGGCTGGCCGCGCATACGCGCGACGGCCGGCACGCCGTCCGCGATGTAGCCGATAACTCCCGTCCAGCAATTCCGGATGCGGGTTCTCTCCAGGATGGGAAACAGGCCCGTCAATTCGGCCGTCAACGTTCGAAGCGCGGAGCCCTCGCGGCTTTCAGAGAGCGCGGCGCCGCAGCGATATCGCGGTGCTCCTCCTCCGAACACAATGCGGTTATCTTTCGTCAGCCGGCAATAGTTAAAGATGCGTTTTGAATCGAGAATTCCCTCTCGTCTTTTCCAGCCTAACGAAGCCAGCGCCTCGTCATTGAGCGGTTCGGTTGCGAGCACCTGTAAAAGAACAGGAAGAATCCTTCCCCGCAGCAAACCCAGATTCGTCGTATATCCGGCGGTTGCAATCACGACCTGATCCGCAATCACTTTCCCGCCGTGAATCTTCAGATGAACCGGACTGCCCGGCCCGATCTCCAGAACCCGCGCATTCTCGAAGATCCTTGCCCCACGCCTGGACGCAGCATTCGCCAGTCCGGCAAGAAGCTTGGCGGGATGCAGTGTCCCGGCAAACGGAAGACGCAGGGCGGCCGGCCCACCCGCTTTGCCTTCCGCTTTGTACGCTTGCGGGCCCAATTGAATTGCGTTGTCGAGATCATTCTTCTCCAGAATCTCGACGGGAAAGCTGAAGCTCTCGAGCAGATGCGCCATGGCACCAAGACGGCGGCGGCCGGCCGCCGATCGTCCCACAATCAAGTGTCCGTTCATCTCGAGTTCGCAATCGATACACTCATCGGCCACGATGTTCCGGGCTGCGGCAACGGCATCCAGACTTGCCTGATAGAGCGAACGGGCGCGATCCCGTCCGAAGCGCCGTACCAATGCGTTCAGACTTTGTCCGACGCCGGGACCCAGCAGACCTGTTGTTCGACCGGAGGCGCCGCAACCGATTCGTTCCGCCTCAAGAACAACCACGCGGGCCGCCGGATTCGTCTTCCTTAGATGAAGGGCCGCGGAGAGACCGGCAAACCCGCCGCCGATGATCGCGACATCCACGCGCAAGCTTCCGCCTGGAAATTCGGAATAGTTTGGCAGACGAAACTCGGACCAGACTGGGAACGGCTCGATCACGCGCTCGCGCCGGCATCGAGCGCGCGGGCCACATCGCTTGAACGGCGCACCCGCCAGATCAAGCCGTCAACAATGTAATGATGGAAAGCCACACTCCAGCCAAACCCGAGCATGAGGTTGCGCGACAGGTCCGACTGGAAAAACGCCGGGCCCAGCACGCGCGGACCGTACCATAACAGGCCCAGCAGTGTTCCAAACCCCAGGTAAGCAAAAATGTTTCCCGATGGCCGGCGCCCGAGGCCCTTCTCGTACTGCCAGACAATTCGGTGGTATTGCAAATTGTGAAAGATGGTCAACGTCGCGGAAATCGTCAGGAGATTTTCGAGAAGCGAAAATGCGGCAATGTGAATGCCGATTACGATGGCGAGCAGCAGATGCTTCGGACCCGGACGGAACGGTTCAAAGCGTCCCGAGAACCACAATGCAAGAGCGCCGGCCATCCCGATGACGAACGCGATGTCGAGCGTCATCCGTGCTGGATCCATCCAGCGAGCCGGTATGGTTTGCGGGAGACCGCTTCGTTGATAAGCGTCCGTGAGCGAGAAACGTAAATACGGGTAGAGACATCCCATCCAGAGAATCAATGAATCGAGACGAGCGCCGGCGCGGCTTGTCTCACCGGCGCGCCGCCGGTAGAGGACGAGAAAACCATAGTGCTGGCGGACCAGGTGCCAGTAGCCCCAGATGTAGGCCAGAACGAGAAAGTTGGAAAACAGAAAACCTGCTCGCGCCATTTGCGACGGACCCGGCGCAAACACGAAATAATCCACAAGAGCCACTGCCGGACCGGCTGCGAGCGCGAGCCACGACCAGTTGCCGGGAAGCGCGGAGCGTGAAGCAGCGTCAGGCGCAAGGTAACTTCGGGCATATGTTCCCCACACGTGAGTGCCGTCGAAGAAGACTCCCCAGAAGAACAGAACCCAGACAACGGAATTTAACGGCGAGTAATTCGCGGTGTTCAAAGTAGGAGACATGCGGAAAAACACCAGCAGCAATACCGCGGCGAGTGCCGATCCCTGAAACCAGACGAGATCCTGCCGGCGCGAGACGATCCAGCTATTGAACGCAGGCGCGGTGACGGACATTAGATCTCCTTTTTTATTAGCGTCGGGCCCACCGTTTAGTTCAGTTCGGTACACCGCTTCGCGGCCTCATTACTGCTGGCCGGTCCCCCCACGCCAGGTGAGATGGATTTCATACCATCTCCTTTCTCACAGCAACGCGCGACCAGATCCGGTGGTGCAACCGCGATCCCAGCCTCGATCCGCCGAAACCGAAGACGTTCCGCACGATGGCATCGCCGAAAGGCGGACCGAGCGCATAGAACCGGCTCATCCAGTGAGACCAGCGAACCGCGGCAGCATTCAGCGGCATCCGCTCGCGCTCATAAGACACAAGGTGGGAATCCAATCGCGCCCCAGTCTCGCCTGAAGCCAGCGCCGGGCCGGCGTGAGCGGCAAGACTGGCGGCATCTTCGATCGCCATCGTCATGCCCTGGCCTGCTGTCGGGTTGGTGACGTGAACCGCATCGCCGATCAGGACCGCTCCCCGCGCGGTGTACCGGTTTGCATGCGCGCGCGAAAGTTTATAAAGATGCGCGCTCCTGGGAATGACGCGGCACTCGCCGAGCAGCGGTGAACGGCGGCGGAGGCGCTCCGCCTTCTCTTCGATCGAGCCATGAGTGAATACGGATTCTTCGTTCTCACGCACCAGCGCTGCGAGAGCCACGCATCCCGGCCCCGGCACAGCGAGAATTCCCCCGGCAGGATGCAGTTCCACGCGCATCGCATCACGATACTGCCCGGGCCTCTCGATATTGATTACGAAAAAACTGTGATTGTAGGCGGCGCGATTAAACGAGATGCCCATCTGATCCCGGATCGTTGAAGATGCGCCGTCGGCGCCGGCGATCAGCCGCGCGCGAACCGGCACCGGATTGCCGTCGCCGTTAGCAATGAACGCGCCGCAAACGCGGTTGCCTTCTTCAAGCAATCCCGTGACACGGCAGTTATACATGATCTCGACGCGCGAAGTGGCCTGAGCCGCTTCGGTCAGCACGCGCTCGATGTCCGCATGCGGGAGAACCAGGTACGGATGTTTCGGCGTGTTCAGCGATGCTTCCATCAACAGACCCGCGCGATGATGAAAGACCTGCATTTTGGAAATGGAACTCGCGCCCGCAGCGATGGCTCTGTCGAGAACATTCCATGCGGCGAAGTGAGAGGTTACCGCCGGCAGCAGGCTGTCGCCGCGATTCACGTTGCCCGGACCCGACCGGCGTTCCACCACGAGAACGCGCAGCGGATAGTCTCTCGCCAAGGCCAGCGCCAGCGCGCTGCCGCCGACTCCCGCGCCGGCGACGATCACGTCCACATCGGGAAAGCCCGCCATCAATTCCTTTCTGCTCGCGGCGCAAGAACCTTGAGCGCGCCGGGTTCGCAGTGCAACTCGACGGGCGTGGCCGATCCCGGCAGTTCGCCATCCAGCGCCACAGGAAGCTCCTGCGGAAATCCTTCAATGCGCACCCACGAACTGACGCCGAAGAGAACTTCCGGCATTGAACCGTGCGTGCCCGCAAGTATTTTTGGAAATTGACCGAGCAGTCGAAGGCGCCCGGTCCGCCGCACGATGCACAGATCCAAAGCACCGTCATCGATGCGGGCAGACGGAGTCACTTTGAACCCGCCGCCGTAGCTTCGGGTATTGGTCACCGCGGCAAACATGATTTCCCCTTCGAATTCGCCGCCGTCCCAGAGAATCCGCGCAGGCCGCGGCTGGTATGCGGCGAGCGCGCGCAGTACAGAAACAATGTTCAGCGCTTTCGACCGTGGAAACGGAGAAGCATGAATGAATCTCAGAGCGAGTTCGTCCAGTCCGACGGTCGCAACGCAGCAATAGCGCCGCCCGCTGGGAGCGGCTCTGACAACATCGACATAACGCGCGGCGCCGTTTAGCAATACGGCGAAGGCTCCCGTCATGTCGGATGGAACGCCGATTTGAGCCGCGAAATCGTTACCCGAGCCCGACGGCAGAATTCCGATCGGCACCCGGTTGACTCCTTCGATGGCCTCGAGCGCGATCGCAACCGTGCCGTCGCCGCCGGCAAGACCCAGCGCATCGATGTCCTCTTCCTGCGATGCGCGCACGAGATCGCAGAGGTGCCGCGCGGACCGGCTCTCCACAATTTCCAATGACACTCCGTCGTAGCCGGCATCGAGCAAACCCGATCGCTTTAACGCTCGCGCTCCGCGGCCGGACCGGGCTGTTGGATTCACAATCACGCGGATACGTTTTCGAGCGTGCGCCACAATGCTCCTTATATCGAGCGCGTCAGGATCAACAGATCCATAACTGCCGGCAGTGAGAACGGTTTGAAAGCAATGTATTCCCGCTCGACGATGCCGGGCGCCCACTTCATCTTGTAGTCCGCCTGACGCCGCGATGGGTAGATCGCTTCTCCATAACGGCCCAGCAACCGCAGAATGTAAAAAAGCAATGCGCTGTCTCCTTCGCCCTTCCTGTCGTCCACAACAAACGGAGTGAAACCGAAATGAAGGTAAGCCGCTCCGTCCGCCGCGAGCTGCTCCATCGCGTGCGCATTGCACAATTCCATGGCTCCCGCAGGCGTTCCCGGCAGCCGCCGCGTGAGATCGTGCAAATAGCCCGGCCGCGCACCCCAGACGGGCACATAGGTAATGAAACCGGTGATGCCGCCTTCCGGCGTGACCACGACAAAGATGCGGCGCTCTCTGTCCTCCGGTCCGCCGAGTTCACCGATCATGAAATCGAGTTCCTGCTTTTTCTTGGCGAGAAGCCATTCATGACCGATGCGCTGCAACCGCTCGAACGTTCTTTCATCCGATGGAATATCGCGGCCCACTTCGAAAATGCGCAGACCCGCTTCGCGGGCGCGCTTGATCTTATTGCGAAGCTTGAGGCGGCGGGATCCATTGAACGAAAACCCAGGAAGGAACAATGCATATGTGGAACCAAACTGACTGACAGTAAAACCACGGCTTCGAAAAAGGCCGGCCTGCGACTGTGGAATCTGAACGCCGACAACACCGCGGCCGCTCTTTTCGGCATCAGCAGTGAACGCATCCAGCAGCGGCTCCATGTGTTCTTTCTCAGCATGAACTCCGCCGAGAAAGACGCGACGCCTTCCGCGGTCGCGATAAGCGATAAAGCCTCGAAGGCCATCGACAGTGAAACGGCTGTTACGCGGCGAAAGAGCAAAATATCCGGACGGATGATCGAGAACTTCCCTCGGATCGAATGCGGCGGCCGGATGGGAAGGAGATAACTGTGTGCCGATCATGGCCGCCCTGTCCCGCCGATCTCTGCCGGCTCAAACGGCAGCAGCACGGGTTTGTAGAAATTGCCGAAGAAACCGCGGTCGCCCGACAAATGAATAGGAAATGCAAGCATCGCCCATTCCAGCCGGCCAGCCGCCAGCATCCAAAGCGCTGCCGCGATTCCAGCCGTGAGATAGCTGTGCGTCACGTTATAAAGATGATGGTAGAGCGGATGAATCTTTGCGCCACGCGCGCGTCGATAAGCGATCGCGCCCGGGATATATCCGACAAGATCGATGATCGAGAACGCGAACGCAAATCTCCACCACGCGACCTCGTTCCAGTGTGAAAGCACCAAAACAGACAGCGCGATAACGGCGGAGACATGTTCTGCCCGGACCCAGAGCCACGTTTCCCGCGTGTGAAAACGATTCTTGGTATCCATCACTCAATCCAGTCCAGCTCGCGCGATCAGACTCCGGTGTTCTGTGTCGATGCTCGCCTGAATCATCGCGACCTGATCCTCGTAGGGAGTCTCGGCAATGCGTTTCCCGGTTGCGAGTTCGGCTCCCGCAAAATACTCCGGATAACGCCGGGCGACGGCATCGAAGATTCCCACGAATTTGCGGATGTAGTATTTGAAAACGCCGTTCATCGCTGTTCGAGCTTCGGCGCACAGTGTGGAAACACGCGCCCGGCGGCCGGGATCACCCGCAAGAAGCGTTCGCGTGAGAGCGGCTCCAAACGCCACATGACGCGTTTCGTCCGTAAAGGCTCCGCGCACGAGCTTCGCGAGATATGGATCGAGCGGCTGCCAGTAGCGCTCTTCGTAAGAGTAGAGAGGGTGGGCCATGCCTTCGAGGATGAGATTCATCAGAACCATGGCTTCCACAAACGATCCACCGTCGGCAACCTCGTAGCACCGGTCCAGAAAATCACGCAGTGGCGGAATGAGAATTCCATCGATGGCATCTGCCGCCGGTTTGCCGGAGGCGGCGCTGGTGAGTTCCAGCCGCCGCCGAAAAACCTCGAGATGACGCGCTTCGTCAAGAGTCTGCTGCGCTGCGAAACTCAATGCGTCTTCTGTCGGCGCAAGCCGCGTGAGCGCGCCGGAAACACGCAAAGAGGCTTCCTCAAAAACAACGAAGAGCGCGAGATCCAACCGGTGTACTTCCGCGATGGGCCGCGAATCCGTAATCAACGGGGGAAGCTGCTCGCCCAAGGCATCCAGACTTTCGCTTTCGCGAGCCCACTGGCGGGCTGCGACCGAATCCACCCAGTGCGCAATGGAAAGATCAATCGGCATGTGCAACCTCCTGCCCGGCGGGCGCGCGGCGCGCGTGATGAGAAAGAGAGAATTTCCTGAAAGCAAACCACGCCGCCGCGGCATATGCGAAGCCGCAAAGAACCAGCGCTGCCGGCGCTGCTTTCCCCCCACTCACAAGAACAGCGGCACCACCCAGACCGGCAAGCATCAGCGAAAGCAAAACACCCGCCGCTTGCCAAGCGGCATGGCGTCCGGGTTCGCGGAATGGTGCTCGCCCACGAGCCCACATGGATGCCGCATAGACAACGCACACGGAAAAGGCTCCAGCGAGGATTGACGCATCGAACACATTTCCCCACGTGATGACTCCGGTAGAAACGATCGCAAGGACCAGAAGGATGTCCAAAGCCCGCCGCGGTACCAGCGTTCGCGCGTCAATCCGCGACAGGCCGTGCGGCAGCACCCGCTGCGACGCAAGCGCCTGCACGAAACGGGACAGCGTGAGCAACGCGCCGTTCAGCGAAGTAAACGACGCCAACAGAGAAAGAACAGCCGCAGCTATTACCGCCCATGGCCCGCCCTCCTGAGACGCGATCGCGAGTTGCGGCAAGGTACGCAAATTGGAGGCGTCGGCGCTTGCTGAAAGGCACGAAAAGCCGAGAGATACGAGGCCATAGAAGGCAGCCAGAATCCAGACGCTTCTGCTGAGGGCCTTCCGGATCGCTCGAGAGTCTCGAGCAATCTCCGCATGCGACACAATGAACTCGAATCCCATGAAGAGAAAGAATGCCTCGCCTGCAGCCGCGACGAAGCGCGCGAGACTCGGAGCGGCGGGCAAGAGCCTCGCGTGAAGCTCACCGCGCATGACAGCGCCGAAAACCGCGGCCACACTAAGAACGGCGAGGCCGCCCACCAGCAGCCAGGTGGCGGCTGCTTGTGTGCCGTAGCCTATGCGGATTCCGGACCGGCAAAGCCACCATGTTCCGATAAGGAAACCGAGAGCGCCGGCCGCAGGCGGTACAAGGAACAGCCGCGAAACCAGCAACCCGACGATCGTTGCTTCCGCGCCGGCGAGAAAGAGCGTCAGTAGTACATACGGAGCAGCAAGGCCGATTCCCCAGGATCGGCCAAGGCCGCGAGAGAGATACGCGAGCAGTCCGGCGCCGCTCGGAACAACATCATTCATTCTCGCGAAGGCCCGCGCCAGCGCAATGCAACAGACGCCGGCCGTGAGAATCGCGGCTGCGGACCAGACGCCTCCCACAAGGCGTTCGATCTGAAATAATCCCGCAATACAGACCGAAGCGATCGCCGTGCCGCAGCCTGTTGCCACAAGGGCTCCGGTTCCGGGCGCACGCTCAGGGAAACGTTTTAATTCGGACATAGCATGGCCGCGATGTAATCGAGACGCAAAAAATCGGCTTCGGGGCCCCTCACCGTCAAATCACCGAACATATACGGCTCATTCGGACTAAGCCGCAGTTCAAGAATGTCGCGAAGAACAGCGCTTTCCGAAGCGACCACCACATCCGCGCCGGAACTGCCTTCACGCACATCAGCGACACGGCCGTCCACAACATGAATGGTTATCGCTTCGTTCGAATCCGTGGATACAAGCGCGATAACGCGAGTCCATCCGCGCTGTTCTGCGACAAGCTTCTCGTGCGCGTTATAAATCCCCGCAAAACCAGCGGCGGCGGCAACCAGGCTGCTCATAAGCGGCATGCCTCGCGCACTTCGAATGTGGATCTGAAACCGTGACGGGCGGCGAGCGCCATCATGTCATCGGCTTCGCGCACACTGATGTCGTTCCCGATGCTGCGATCTCGTGTCTCTCCTTCGAGAGCGAGAAGAATGGTTTCGGAAAGACATGCGAGCTGGACACCGTCCGGGAAACCCTGGAGGTTTCCGCCGCCGAAGCGTATGCGGGAATCCGGCAAAGCAACGAGGCCGCCGTCGATCACGGTAATATCGCCGCGCGATCGCATGGCGGCCGAAGTGTCCTGTGGACGCGCCACGTCGCACACGATCGCGCCGGGCGAAATCGGCGCGTTATCGAGTATTGGATGACCCGCGCCTGTTGCTGTCAGAATGAGGTCGCAGCCAGCCAGAGCTTCCAGGCCACCGAGTTCAATGAAAATGTTTCCATTGGTCAAACGCAGGTCGCCGGCAAATCGCTGCAGCCGCGTCAAGCCGGACGTTGGATTGCCGATCAACACGAGCCGCCGTGGATGCTCTCGCGCGAACAAGCGCGCGCACAGAGCGCCGACCGATCCTCGCGCTCCAACGACGGCAACCGCCGCCTGATGGAGCGCGAGGCCTTTGCGCTCGAGCATCTCGCGCGCGGATGAAAAAGCCATTCCCGCCGTCAGGGCGTTGCCTGTCGTAACGGCAATCCCACGGCCCGTCACGGCGGCGCCTCTGGCGCTGTATGCGGTCGTGTATCCCCCCAAGCCGATGATTTTCGCGCCCAATGACGCTGCCAGATCCACGGCCCGAACAATTTCCTGCCTGACGCGCGTGACACCTCTTCGCGCCATTTCATCCGGCAGCAGCGGCAGCGCAAGGATCACGCCCTCCGCACATGCGCCCGTCTCCGAACGGATGGCCGGCGCCTGCATCATTACTCCTGCAGGAAGCTGCGAGGTGTAGTCGCAAAACCGGGAGAGTTCATCCGGCGTCAAATGGCGAAGCCAAGGCTCCGTCGTGGCGACATCTTCCGGGGATGTGTAGTGAATCAGAAATGCATAGTCCACATGCTGCCGGTGCTGCACCGGAGGCATGAATAACGGCGCTTCTGCTGAACGGGTATCGACACGGCCGTCTTCATCGATCGCCCCAATCCCGCGCACGATCGTCTCTGCCGCATTCCGGTCCAGCATGCCGCAGACACGCTCGATGCCGTCCAACGCGAAATCGAGGTCGTTATCTTCGATCACGAGGGGTGGAACGATGCGGAGAACGTTGGAATCGCCCAGCGCCGGCACAACAAGAACGGAGGCGTACTCCGCAATCGCGGAAGCTACAGCATAGGCATAAAAACCCTGGTGTTGCATGTATGACAAAAGGGCGCTGTCTTCCACGTCGGGCCGCTGAAGCTCGATCGCAGCCAGCAAGCCGCGGCCCCGTACTTCGCGAATAACATTGGAATATCTCGCCGCGATCCGGTGGAGCCGCGACATCAGATAATCTCCCTGCCGCGCCACCTTCAGGCAAAATTCGCCGCTGGTCAGTTGATTCAGAACCGCCAGACCGGCGCGGCACGCCACATTATTGTTGGCGAACGTCGATGAGTGAGTCAGCGCGAACCGCTCATCCCAGAACTCGGCGGAACAAAGGCACGCGCCAAGCGGGAACAAACCTCCACCGAGACCTTTCGCCAGAAGCAGAAGATCCGGGGAAACGTCGTCATGCTCGCAGGCAAACAAGCGTCCGGTTCGGCCAAGTCCTGTTTGGATTTCATCAAAAACAAGAGCCGCGCCGTACTGCGAGCAGACATCCCGAGCCTGACGCAGATAACCTGGAGGAGGCAGAAACACTCCGCGTTCTCCCTGAACAGGCTCGATCAGGAACGCCGCAATCCGGTCTCCGTCGCGTTCGAACCGCTCCCGTAAGGCTTCGATGTCGCCAAAGCGAACGCGCTCGAATCCATCGGGACGAGGACCGAATAAGGAACTGCCATGGCGGACATCGGTTGCAGACAACGCGCCCAGGGTCTTGCCATGAAAGCCGCCCGTCGCCGAAAGGATGATGGGCCGTCCGGTTCGAGCGCGCACCAGTTTGATGGCCGCTTCGACAGTTTCGGCGCCAGACGTTGTGAAAGTACATCGCGCGAGATGTCCCGGCGCGAGACGCGTTAATTCGCGCGCAAGCGCTTCAGCATGCGGCGCGTTGTACGGCTGCACCATCGCCGGTTCGCTGCCGTCCAGGGCCGCGCGCACAGCGGCAGCAACTACGGGAGCATTGTGACCAAAGGCGACAGCCCCATATTGAGCGTAGCAATCCAGAAACCGCCGGCCCTCGTTATCCCAAAGCCAGACGCCTTCTCCCTTCACCCATGTGCGGTCCATGCGGCAGAGGCTTCGCAACCGATCGAGGGTCGGATTCAGCGGATTTGTCATAGAAGATGCTGCGTGAGGGGTGCGTTTATATCACTTCTCATTTTCACGCGCAATCGCAGCGGGCTCGTTGCGCGTTCCTGTCAACGTCTACTAAGCTACGTGCATTTCACAAGGAAGGATCTGGTCATGACGCTGCGATCGGCTCGTACACTGCCATCCGGGCCGCGGTTCAGCCCGCTGCAGATGTGGCGTTACATCAGCGACCCGTGCCGTTTTTATAAACGATGCGCGGCGCAATTCGGAGATGTGTTTACCGTACCGACTTTTCTCGGCACCGTTGTCGTATGCGGTCATCCCGACGGAATTCGTTCTATTTTTTCAGTCGATCCGGACAGCGTCGAACGTTTTTCGACGGATGCGGTCGCGCCCTTGCTTGGCCCCCATTCCGTTTTGTTGACGAACGGAACCGCGCACCGGAAGGCGCGCAAACTTCTGATTCCTCCTTTTCACGCGGGGCGAATGCACACCTACGGCGCCGTCATTCGCGATGCAACCCTGCGCGCGGCAGAGCGATTTCAAACGGGGGACACCGTGGGGATGCAGGAGATCGGTTCTGAAATCTCCATCGATGTCATTTTGCGCGCGGTCTTCGGAATCGAAGAACTCGGTTTGCCGGAACTACGGCGGGCCGTGTTAGGTTCGATGAAGTCGATAACTCCGCTTTTGATGCTCGCCCGTTTCGCGCGCCGCAGTATTGGAGGACGCGGACCATGGGCGCGCTTCGTTCGAATTCGCGACCAGGTGGACGCGCTGACATACAGCGAACTGCAATCCCGGCGCGCCAGGGCCGCGGCTACGGATTCGGCAGCGGAAAACGGCGATATTCTTTCCTTGCTCCTCGAGGCGCGTTACGACGATGGCTCACCAATGACAGATCAGGAAATTCGCGATCAGCTTCTGACTTTGGTGTTTGCCGGACACGAGACCAGCGGCATCGCACTGGCGTGGGCAGTCTATTGGATCGATCGAACACCGCCCGCACGCGAGCGGCTGCTTGCGGAGTTGGACAGCCTTGGCCCCGATCCGGAACCCGATGCGCTCGCTTCCGCTCGGTATCTTGGAGCTGTTTGTGCGGAGACGCTGCGTCTTTCACCGGTTGTACCCGAAGTGATTCGCCAGCTCCGAAAGCCGCTCGACGTGTGCGGTTTCACGGTGCCCGCCGGAGTTGCCGTCGCCGCATCGATTGTGCTCGCCCACAGCCGCGAGGCCTCCTATCCTGACGCTGCAGCGTTTCAGCCCGAACGTTTTCTGCAACGCGAGTTCACACCTTTCGAATACCTTCCTTTCGGCGGCGGCTCGCGACGCTGTATTGGCGCGGCATTTGCGCTGCACGAAATGAAAATCGTTCTCGGATCTCTTCTTTCACGATTCCGTTTGCGAGTCGTTGGCTCCGTTCCACCGCCGGCCCTGAGAAACCTGACCATGGCGCCCGCCGGCGGCATTCCTGTCCGGATCGATGCTCGAAACATCAATGCCCGGCCGCGCGAGGCCCTGAGCCGGCATGCCTGAATACCGATACAGAAGCCCCATGGGGCGGGCATTCGCGGTTGCGGCGCCGTGTATTTTCACAGTGGGCCGGATTGCGTGCGGCTTCTTCGCCATCATCTGGACGTTCGACAACGCATTCGACAATGCGGCAATGGCAATCGGGCTGGCTCTGATTTGCGACAGCCTCGATGGAAGAGTTGCCCGCTGGCTCGGTTCCGCGTCGAGTTTGGGAGTGCAGTTGGACTCGCTCGCGGATGTCGTGACCTTCGGCATGGCGCCGTCCGTACTCGGATTCTATTGGGGCGTTCAGCCCGTTCTGCACGGGATGGACGCGGGCTCCGCGCGGATTCTCGCCGGCACCGGATACAGCGCATGCTGCGCGTTTGTTTCTTGTGCCGCATTTCGACTGGCGCGATTCAACATCACCGCACAACACGCCGAAGGAAGTTCCCATCGATTCACAGGTCTGCCGGCTCCTGGCGCCGCAGCGGTCATTGCGGCGGTCATCCATTTTGCGAAACTCCCTTTAGGCGAGTGGCAGCAGAGCGTGGTTTGGCTTGCATCGCTGGCGGTCCTCGCATTCCTCATGGTCAGCCGGATCGGCTACTCGGCTTCAGGCTGGATCCCCGCTCCACTACGAAATGTTTCAGTCGCACTCCCTCTTGGAGTTCTTATAGGTTGGGCCGTATGGACTCATTCGGGACCGGCGTTTCTCACAATGGCGCTTGTCTTCTTGTTGTCAGGCCCGTTTGGCTATGCTGTTGACGTTTTGCGGCGCCAGGGCCACACCGCTGAGGATTGATTGAAGACGGCGAGTGACAATCAGGCAGGAAGTCTGGTGCGGGCAATCATCGTCGTTTCGCTCGTCGCGGGAAGCCTGCTCTTCGTCTGGTGGGCCCCCGCTGTTGTCTTCGACATCGCCGTCGCGGCCGTCGTCGTGCTCGCGACGGGCGAGTTTTATGCACTGCTGGGCGTCGCGAACCGCAACCGCGTGCTCAGCACAGCAGGATTACTGGGGTCCGCACTTCTGACGCTGCAAATGGCTTTTTTGTCCGCCGCCACTCTCAGTGTCTCCTTCCCTTTCTTTCTGATGATGCTCTTTTCGATTCAAATCCTCAGAACCAGGAATCCGAACCGTGATGAATTGAACGATTTGCTTTTTGTGGCGTTCGGCTCTCTTTACGTGGCAGGCACGACGGGACAGATCATCTTCATCCGTGCTTCCGAACATGGCCGCGAACTGGCCGCGCTCGTAATCGTGACGGTTTTCACGCGCGAAACCAGCGCCCATTTTGCAGGTCTACTGTTTCCATCGAAGAGACTGTTGAATGCCAGTATCAACACCAAAAAAAGTTTTGCCGGGGCGGCGATCAGCACAGGAGCTGCAACTGTGACGGTTGTCGCGCTATCCCAGTATTTGAATTTCGGCTTCACCGTCGCCCGGGCGATAACGTTCGGCGTTTGTCTCGGAATTGCATGTCAGCTCGGGGATCTGTCGGAGTCCTATCTCAAACGCGTCTTAGACCATCGGCATTCGGGAAGAATTCTGGGGCCGGAAGGCGGCTTGCTGGACTTTCTGGATGCCGCGTCATTCGCTATTGTCACGGCCCGCATTTTGCTGCTGGTGTAATTTCAGGGACAGACACCGCATTTGAGAGTGGAGAACCCAATATTTGAGATCTCAGATCCTGGGATCTCCACTCTCAAATGCGGTGTCTGTCCCTGAAACTCCGCTCAAAAGATTGAACCAGGCAAAACCCGGCAGTCGGGCGATCGTGGAATCGATGCGGCGCGCGGCACATTGTCCGGCAGAATCGCCGAAAATGAACCGGATCATCCAGGCGACTTCGGGATCGTGTTTGACGCCGCTGCCGACGGGTGTCCAGAACTTCTTCAGGAGCAGCGTCGCCAGCCATTGGGCTCCGCGCGAGTTCAGGCTTACCCCTGCTTTGTTGTAATAGAACGCGAAATGCCGTCGTTCATCTTTAATGATCCGCATCAGGAGGGATCGGAGAAGGGGGTTGCCGGTTTGAGAAGCAAGGACACTGTAGGCTTCAAGAGTCGTCAACTCCTGCACGGCGCCCCAGGTCAGATACGCCGCATCGAAATGCGGCAGCGCTCGGCCGATGATGGAAATTCCAATTTCCTCAAACCATTCGCGGAACGTCGCGTTGCGCTTCACCTCGACACAACGGTCGTTTCGCACGTCGACACCTGAAGCCTGCAGAAACTGACGAATGGCACGGCCGTGAAAATACTCCTCGTATGCCCAGCAGGAAAGGAAGCCCATAACCTCCGGATCGTCGATGACGGATGTGTGCAGCACCGAACGCAAATACACGATGGTGCTGGACTCGACATCCATCATGTATTCCAGGCACCGGATCTCATCCGGAGTCAATGCAGATTGTGAAGCGTTGGAAAAATCGAATTCCGAAAGATCCACTTTTCGGGAATTGTCGAGATACTTTTCCAGGCTGAAGGTCCCCACAGCGTATCCTCCCATCGGTATTACGAAGTAAGTGAGCTTTCAGATGGCTTAATATTCCGTGAATGCGTCGTCGGGATAGCAGTACAGCCATCGCTCGCCGGGTTCCGCCGAAGCGATCACGGCATGATGACTCGCGTGCGCGTGTTTGGTGGCGTGCTTGTTGGGTGAACTGTCGCAACAACGCGTTCCGCCGCACTCCTGACAGGTGCGCAAGTGCACCCATTGCCCTCCGATCTTCACGCAGTCCTCACATTCGCGCCGTTTTGGATGTTTGACGGCCGTAATCCCCCCAAGATGCGCACAAGTTTCCGCAGGCATAGGTTTCCTTTCGTCGAGAGAGTTTCTTCAGGGCACGATGATGCTGGTCCGGCGGACCGAACCATCCGCGCCGTCGTTGGTTTCTTCGACTCGATTGTTGTCCTGGCAAATGTATTCGAAAAGCTCGGCGCCGCGATTCCAGCGCAGATTGAAGCCGCCGGTCCATATTCGCGTGTATGCGCCCGGATCATCGACGGTCACTTCATACTTCAACGTGTTGGAATCCATTCGCGTGAACCGCTCGATAAGATGAAGCCTGGCGGTGTGAGGAAAACCTTCCGCTTCGATCCATGATCCTTCGTTGAATCCGGCCGTGTCGACAACCAGCGCGTTATTCTCCCAGTGACCGATCGAATGGCCCGTATACGTGCCCTCGAGATCCACCGGATGCGGGCGTCCATTCATGTAAACGATTCGAAAACTATAGGGGCCGCCGATATCGAAGATGAACACACGCTGAAGATCTTTCATCTCGACAATCTCGAAACCATACGCGGTTCCCACCTGACGCGGTCCCGGAGAGGGCTTGCATCGCGAGTGCGGCGCATCGCGCTCGAAATTCGCCTGGCGATGTTCGTACAACGCGCGGGCCCACGGCTGAAACGGAACGTCTCGCAATTTAAGGTTTGTGGAAAGACCTCCGGGACCGGCCGCAATCACGCTTTCGCTGTTCGTGGCCAATTGAGCGCGGCCCTGCCGGATCCAGTGACCCTTGTCGCCGGGCGCGGGGCCGAGATTGGCGTTCTGGCCGATCAACGGAAATGAGAGAGCAATTGCCGCAATAGCTGCGATCCAGAATTTGTTCATGGGTTCCGTTTCAACGGGAGTATACATCTAGCATGAATTCCAGACGACAGGGCCTGACTCGCCGTGAATGGCTTGCCGCGGCCGCCGGTGTGAGCGGGATTGCCGCTGCTCCGCGGTTGAACGCGCAGGCGAGTAAAGTCCAGCTCAGCATGTGTCTTTCGGATAACGATCGGACACGTCCGCTTCGCGAGGGACGAGTGAAGGCGGATGGCTTGGACCTGGTGATCAGTACCGCGCATCCCTCCGAAATGTTCTGGCGCGAGCTGCATTTCGGCGAGTTCGATATTTCCGAAATGTCATGTTCCTCATTGCTGATGTCCATCGCGCATGGCGACAAGCGCTTTGTTGCCATTCCGGTTTTTACGTCGCGCAGCTTTTTCCACACCGGCATTCTCGTTCGCACGGATCGCGAAATTGAAAAACCGGAAGACTTGAAAGGCAGGAAAGTCGCAGTCCCCGAATATCAGCAGACGGCGGCGCTGTGGTGCCGGGGGGCGCTTCAACATGAATTCGGCGTTTCCGCGTTCGACATCGATTGGTACATGGAACGCACGGAAGAATTGAGTCACGCGAGCGCGACCGGTTTCGAACCGCCAAAGAATCTTCGGTTCCAGCACATTCCGGAAAACGAAAACATCGGCTCCATGCTGTTGTCCGGCAAAATCGACGCCTCGCTTCTTTATCTGAATGAAGTGAATCTGGTTGACCGCAGCCGCGTGGATCTCCGAAATCGCACTGAAGTTCGAACCTTGTTCAAGAATCCGGAAGCTGAAGGCATTCGTTATTACCGGAAGACCGGGTTTTATCCGATCAATCACTGCGTCGTGTTCAAACGCGAAGTTGCCGAGAAGTATCCGTGGGCGGTGCTCAACATTTTCAAAGCATTTGAGGAAGCCAAGAATCAGGTGCGCGATCAGGGCCGCGCCTCCACTTCGGTTTATTTTGATCTGGGCCTCGTGCCCGCAGACCAGAGAAAAGCCCTCGATGCCGATCCGTTTGCCTACGGCGTGAAGGCCAATCGCAAAGTTCTCGAAGCGATTACGCAGTTTTCGTTCGAGCAGGGCCTGACGCCGCGGGTGCTGAAACTGGAGGACGTGTTCCACCCCGCCACCCTGGATTTATAGATGTTCCTAAACGAACTTCCGCAATTTCTCCATCAATGACAACCAGCCGTCGATGGAATTCGCGTTTGGCGCGAATCCTACTTCGAAATGCACCTCGTGAGCGCCGATGCCACTGCAGGCGGCGGTGTCTTCTTTGATCTGATCCAGCGTTCCCGTAAAGATGTGCCGGTCGGTTCCCAGCGGTTTTTCCGTGATGTGGAGGTTCGCCCGCACAACCATTTCGATGGAAGAGGCATCACGCCCCGCGGCTGCCGCCATTTGTTTGATGGCCGCGAACATCTGCGCCATTCCTTCAACGGGAATCCCCGTGGGATTCCAGCCATCGGCCAGTTTTGCGATACGCGCGAGCGCAGCCGGAGCGAAGGCTGCCAGGTAAATGCGCGGATGCGGTTTCTGGACGGGTTTCAGATCGATGTGGCACTTGGGCAAATTGAAAAACTTGCCGTGAAACTCGATCGGGTTTTCCGTCCAGATGGCCTTGAGCACCTGAAGGAATTCATCGGCTCGCGCGCCGCGCGTTTTCATGTCGGCGCCGGTGGCATCCATCTCATCTTTCGACCAGCCGAGTCCGAGACCTGCGCGAAGCCGCCCATTCGAAAGATAGTCAATGGTGGCAAGCCGGCGTCCCAGCGTCAGCGGGTTGTAATAAGGAAGGTCGAGAACGCTGGTGCCGAGGAAGATCTTCTTCGTTCGGGCCGCAACGAACGTCAACGTATCGAGAGGATCGAGCATCCTCCGGAACATCTCGGGCCACGCACCGTTCGGCGTCCCGGGATACGGATTCTGGGGATTCACCGCATAGAGCAGGCGCTCGAACGTCCACAGAGTGTGATAGTCGAGTTCTTCGGCGCGGGCCGCAATCCGGATAATGGCATCCGCGGTTGCCATCGCCCCGCCATTCGGTATCGAAAAACCAATTCTCATAAGATGCAAGACCTCCTGAAATTCAAATCAGTAGCGATTCCAACCGGTGCGCATGAACAATGCCGTGCAGTGAAGACCATGCGAATACCGTAAAGCGGCCATCCTGAGACGCAACCAGCGCAATAGCATTCCGCTGATCGTGCGCAAATTGAGCTGCGGACAAATGCCGCGTCCCGCCCAACACCGCTGGATCGACAAGAACATCGCGGACGCCTTCGATCGGTTCCGTCAACAAAACCCGATCGACACGCTGCCCGCTGTCGCGAGTCATGATCTTTGCGCCAAAAGCGAGCGGTTCAAAGTGATCCGAGATGACGGTGGCGCCATCGACAGCCGTCAGCCCGGCTATCGCTTCAACCGCGGATTGCAGCGTGATGTGTGAAGCTTCCGGACTGCCCTCCGATTGCTGAAGGAACGTCGCGATATCCGGATGCGGCGGGATCACGGGATACTTCATCGGCTGAATGATCGAACTCAACCACTCATTCGTATTCCCCGGCACCACGAGAAGGGATCCCCCGCGGCCGTGAGCGCGCATGGCTATCGCAATCCGGACCAGGATGCTGTCGGAATCATTTCTGCCGGCTGAAGAATAAAAAGCAAGCAGGGAGCCCAGAGCCGGCGGAGCTTCGGACATCATCGAGGATTGCGGTGTGATGAACTTCACATCCGCTCCTTCAAGCACGGCGATGTTCGCGAATTTGATCGAAGGTTCGTCGCGTCGATATTTCACGACAAGCAATCCGGGCCCGACGACCTCGAGAACGAAGCACCACATCGGAACCGTTAATGTGACGCCCCACACATAAAGCTCGTTGTCGTAGGACCACACACCCAGGTGAATTCCGTGACTCTCAACGGCAGGAGCAATCCGTGCCAGAAGATCGGCTTCAAGCCGAACGCGCGGATTGAATTGCAGCGGACGGATACTGCCTTCCGGCGGAAGCCATGCTATGGAGATTTTCGGAACGTGTCCTTCTTCGCGGCGAAGGCTTGCCCAAAACGCACTCGTAATCATTTCCTCGATCGACGCCGCATCCGGTTTGGGCGCACCCGAATTCTGCAATGCCGCGCTCGCGGCAATTCGCGCTTCCAGGCGCTGGGCCACAATCCTCGCGGCCGGGTAAGAAGGTCCTGTCATTCCTACAAGCGTATAAACAATTCTGCTTTGGTCAAGGCCATTGATTCGGTATGGTAGTCGGAACCCATCACAGAGGAGGACAAATGCGAGACAAAGCAGTGTGGCTGCGTGCCGTGGTCGTTGCGGCCTGTTTGTTTGGTTCGATGGTTTGGGCGGCACAATCCGCCAAAGTCGATGTCACCGGGACGTGGACGTTCACTGTGATGTCGGCCGCAGGCACGAGCAATCCGATGGTCACATTAAAACAGGACGGCGAGAAGCTGACGGGAAAATATTCATCGCAATTAATGGGCGAGGCCCCGCTGACAGGAACCGTGAAGGGGCAAGCCATCGACTTCGTTGTGTCGGCTGATGTTCAGGGAACAGCTTTTCAGTTGACGTACAGCGGAACCGTCGACAGCAAGGACTCGATGAAGGGAAAACTTTCGGCCGGTGAATTCGGAGACGGAACGTTCACCGCAAAACGCAATTAGTTCCAGACATTCCCGGCAGGGGAGGACTCATGCACAGGAAAACTTTCGTTCTTTTGGCGATTCTGCTGTTACCCACATTATTGATCGCACAAAATCCCGCTCCGGCCGCGGGCGGGCAGGAACCGGGCGGTCCGCCGCGTGGAGGCCGCGGCGGCCGTGGCGGTCCGGCACTTCCGGCAAATCAACCGGCTCCGCGCGATGACAATCGGCACAAGGGATTTCTCGAGATTGCGCAACGCGGAAATATCGAACTCCTTTTTGTCGGCGACTCCATCACCGACTTTTTTTCGAATCCTCGCGGACAGAATCCCGCCACGGGTCTCGAAGTCTTTAACGCGAGCTTCGGCCAGTTCAAACCGGCGAATTTCGGAATCGCCGGCGATACGACTCAAGGTGTTTTGTGGAGAATGCAGAACGGAGAGCTCGAAGGATTCAAGGCAAAGCTGATCGTGCTCATGCTGGGAACCAATAACATCAATCGAAATCCCGTGGATGAAATCGTCGATGGCGACCGGCTCATCATTGAGGAATTCAAAAAGCGCCAGCCACAGGCCAGGGTTCTGCTGCTCGGAATCTTCCCGCGAAATATGGACCCTGCCAATCCGTTGCGCGCCACGATCAAGGAAATCAATTCAAAGCTCGCGAAACTGGCAGACGGCAGCAAGGTTTCGTATCTGGATATCGGCGAGAAATTCCTCACCGCCGATGGCACACTGACCACGGAAATCATGGCGGACGGCCTGCATCCCACTGCGAAGGGTTATCAGATCTGGGCGGATGCCATCAGCGACAAAGTCAAAACTCTGATGAAGTAGATGAAGTAATGAAAGTCCCGATCCTTTTGAGCGCGGGCCTTGCCCTCATCTCGACGTGTTTTGCGCAGAGCGACAAGCCCACGCCCCGCACCGATGCCAATTCGATGACCGCGCATCAGGAACTGCTCGAAAAAACGAAAGCGGGACGCATCGATATTTACTTCGAAGGCGATTCGATCACGAGGCGATGGGGAGCCACCGATTATCCGGACCTGCTCGCCAACTGGAAGCAGAATTTCTTTGGATGGAACGCCGCGGACTTCGGATGGGGCGCGGACACGATTCAGAATATTTTGTGGCGCCTCAACAATGGAGAACTCGACGGTATTCATCCCAGGATTATCGTGCTGCTTGCCGGAACCAACAACGTCGGCAGATCGAACCCACCGGGCGGGGATGACGAGAAGGTCGCGGATATTACTCGAGGTATTGCAGCGGTTCTCGATGTGATGCGGGCGAAGGCTCCGGACGCCGTCATCATCGTCATGGGCATCTTCCCGCGTAACGACAACATCGCGGTGATGCCGACGATAAACAAAATCAACAGCCACATCGCCGGAATGGCCGGCGGGAAAATCCGGTACTTGAACATCAACGACAAGCTCGCCGGCAAAGACGGCCGGCTCTTCGACGGCATGATGAACCCGGATAACCTGCATCCTGCCGAGAAGGGTTATCAGGTGTGGGCCGATGCCCTGAAGCCGGTCTTCCTTCAATTGCTGGGACCGCCCGCAAAGGAAGATCACGCGCCGCCTCCAACTGGTGATCCCAGCGCGCGCAATCGCTGAATCCATGGAAGTCCCGCTCACTCCGATGGAGTTTGCCCGCCGAGCGCGCTCACTCTATGCGGAACGTGAAGCCGTGGTTGACGGCGATCTTCGCCTGACCTACGCGCAATTCTTCGAACGATGCGACCGGTGGTCCTTCGCTCTGCAGTCTATGGGCATCGTGAAGGGCGACCGCATCGCATATGTTTCACCCAACATCCACGCGAATCTCGAGGCTTTCTATTCCGTGCCGCAAATCGGAGCCGTGCTTGTTCCGATCAATTACCGGCTGATCGCGGACGATTTTGCCTACATGATCTCGCACAGTGGAGCGCGCGTGGTTTGCGCACACCCGGATTACTTCGACGCCATCGACAGCATCCGTTCGGAGACTCCAGGCGTCGAACACTTCGTCGCGCTGGAAGGCGCGCGATCCGGATGGCGTTCTTACGAGAAGACCCTGGCATCGTCGTCATCGCATTACGCCCCGGTTTCGATTTCAGAGACGGATCTTCTGACGATCAATTACACCAGCGGCACGACGTCGCGTCCGAAGGGCGTCATGATCACGCACCGCAATGCATACCTGAATGCCGTCGGAACGCTTCTCCATTACCGAATGACGTGCGGCGACCGGTACCTGTGGACGCTTCCCATGTTTCATGCGAACGGCTGGACGTTCGTCTGGATTGTCACCGCCGCGGGAGGCACGCACATCTGCCTGAGAAAAGTCGAACCCCGGGCCGTATTCGATGTGATCCGCCGGGAGTCGGTTACAACGCTGTGCGCAGCTCCCACCGTTCTCATTTCGATCGCGAATGCTTCCGAGGAAATTCGAAAAGACTGCCCCCGCGGCGTGCGTGTGTTGACGGCCGGAGCCCCTCCCGCGGCGGCGACAATCGGGCTCGTCGAAAACCAGTTGGGATGGGACATCACGCACGTTTACGGTGCGACGGAGACATCACCTTTAGTCTCGGTTTGCGAACCGCGGCCCGGCCATGCCGGTCTTGCTCCCGAAGATCGCGCTCAGATCAAGGCAAGGCAGGGCGTCGAACTGATCACGTCGGGTGAGTTGAAGGTAGTGGATGACAGCGGGCAGGAAGTTCCTCACGATGGCGAAACGATGGGCGAAATCACAGTGCGAGGGAATGTTGTCATGTCCGGCTATTATCGCGACGCCGAAGCGACCGCGATTGCGATGCGCGGCGGATGGTATCACCTGGGTGACGCCGCTGTCGTTCATCCCGACGGATACATGGAAATCCGGGACCGCCTCAAAGACGTCATCATCAGCGGCGGAGAAAATATTTCGTCCGTCGAAGTTGAAGGCATCCTGCTGCGCCATCCTGCAATTCAGGAAGCCGCCGTTGTCGGACTTCCTCATGAAAAGTGGGGCGAAGCCCCGCACGCATTCATCGTGCTGAAAGCCGGCGCCACCGCCGGCGAAACCGAGTTGAACGAATTCGCGCGCCGGCACATGGCGGGATTCAAAGTGCCGAAGGGATTTACCATCGTCGGCGAACTTCCCAAAACCGCGACTGGAAAGATTCAAAAATACGTTCTTCGGGACCATCGTCCCGGCATCGCGAAGCAATAACGCTGGCGGACTGCAGACGCGGTTAAATCTTCCCCAGCAGATAAGCTTTACGCCGCGGCTCCGGAAATCGCTCGATGGCATAACGCAACATGGTCCGGGGCATCCTTCGATAGTGCATCCGCAGAAAGGATTCCTCGGCGGCCCGATCGCGCTTGCCGATTTCGCGAAGCATCCAACCAACGGCTTTGTGAATGAGATCGTGCGTATCCATCAGCAGGATCTTCGATATTTTGAGCGCGTCGCTGAAATCGTTTTGGCGAATGAAGTAGAGCGTGGAAATGATGGCAATCCGGCGCTCCCAAAGCGAATGCGAACGGGCGAGCACGTAAAGCCGGCTTCGATCGCCTTCCCAAAGAAATGGACCGACGATGTACGGAGCCGAGCCATCCACCAGATCCCAATTGTTGATGAATCGAATTTCCTTCAAGTAGAACTCGTAGATCTTCCGGCGATCGGACTGGCCGGCCCTGGCGAACTGGCGGTTGAGAATCATCAGCGCCAGGGTTCGTTCTTCGTGGATTTTCGATTTTAAAAGAGCCCGGATGATTGCGGACGGCGTATCCTTGAATTCCGCCGACAGCTTTCGCAGCGGGGGCACTTTGATTCCGATGAATTGATCGCCTTGACCATATTCACCGGGGCCCGTCTTGAAAAACCATTGAAGTGATTTCGCGGTTCGTTTGCTCGCGAGTGTCCGGAGACGCGATCGTATTTCGGCGAGGAGCGCTTTGCTTTTTGATGACTGCATAGCTTAAGCGTTAGTGAAGAACCATCTCATCACAACAAGGAGAACACTCATGACGATTTTCGGCCGACGGCTTGGCGAGTATATCCAGTTTTGCAAACCGTTTTTGATTTTGATCCCTGTCGTGGGAATTGCGAGGCTGGCGCTGTCCATGGGCGGCGCCTCCAACGCGACGGCGAAATGGGTCAGCATGACGGGCCTCGTGTGGCTGAGTGTGCTGTATTACTCGGTCCGCATTCACACCAGCAGGTTCGGCAGTTATAAGCAATTGCTCGTCATCTGCGCGCTGTTGAATATTACGGCGCAGAGCATCGCCATTCTCGGAATTCTGATGGCGATAATCACAGGGACCGGCAATATCTACAGCTCGCCCGAATACGCCTTCGGCACCGATGGTGCAAGCTGGGTGCACATCGGTGCTCATATCGTCATTGGAATGCCGGTGGCATCCCTTATCCCGTGGCTCCTGGGCTCGCTGGTATTGTTCATCACGAAAAAAGTGGCGGGACCGGATCTCAGCGTGAAGTCGACGGCGTAGATTCAGGTATCAGACCCTTGCTTCATCAGTTCTTCGGAGCCGACACCGAATTGGGATCAAGCCAGAGGATTCACGACTCGCAGGAACTTGAACTGATGAAAGTCGGAATCCGCGGTCCGGATCTCGGTTACTCCGTGTTCCTTCATGAGTACGGCTGTATGGAAATCATGCATGATGTTTCCATTCATCCTCGGGTAATCGGCCGACAGCGTCTGTAGCAGGCCGGCATGCCGATCAGTTTCCACAAGCAGGCCGAAATCAGAGGCATCAAAAAGGCTATCGATAAAACTGCAGGCTTCGGGAAGCTTGAGCGGTTTTTCAAAAACAGATCGATGAGTGGACACTCTCAGAAATTCGTAGACGATCGGCCAGGTCACATACCAGGCCCGGATCTCCTGGCGCCATTTTTCCAATAGACGACGCGCCTGTTCATGCTCGTCAAAATCTTCAATAGCGGCATACAGCAGAATATTGGTGTCAACGACAAACACGGATCAACGCTGGTCGAGAACTCGATACAGTTCGTCACGATTGGACACATCGACTTTAACCCGACCAACTTTGAATTTCGGCAACGGGTGCGGCTTCCGCACTCTCGGGCTCGGATGAAGACCTTTTTGAAGAAAGTCGATGACCAGAGCGGAAATCGTCTCGCCTCGGTCGACGGCGGCCCGCTTCAGTTGCCTGAAAAGGTGATCGGGTATGATGAGAGTGGTTTTCATACGGAAAACCATATCATTGGATCTGGAAAACTGTCAATTGGCCGGATCTGGCTGGTAGTGTCTCAGCTTGAATCAGGCCCAGTTTGAATCCGTTGATGGACCGAGTGTCGACGTGTGAAGATATCAGCACGATTATCGACGCAGTCACACACCGGAACCAAAAACCGCGTGGACTGTACAAAAAGAGCGTGAGGATGGCAGTCAAGCATTGGCATTGGGGAAAACTTGTTCTCTGTTGGGCCGCTGCTGGTCTTGTATTCTGGGGTGCCTTCGCTATCGCAAACGGTCCAGTTCCAAGTGACCCAGACGGGAAATTCATACTGACTGGCATATACTGCTTTGTTTTCTCGGTACCCCGATTACGGTCTTCGTCCTGACATGGAAATGGCTAGGCGGAAGAGAGAAACACGATCCGTAGAAACTTCAAACTGAGACACTACCGATCAGGTATCAGACCCTTGCTTCATCAGTTCTTCGGAGCCGACACCGATCCTTATTTCTTCGGTACGAGCCTGATGGTTCCCGCGGTTTCACGCGCACGCAGGACGGTCATCAGATCGGCCAGGGGAAGCGGCGTGAATTCGCCGGAAAGGAAATCGCGAATCTCCAAAGCGGTTTTGTGCTGGCCCAGCAGAATCGTGAACTCGGCATTCATTTCCTGAGGAACACCCGGTCCCGCATTGCCGGCGCCTCGCTGTCCGCCACCACCACCGCCGCCTCCGCCCCCGCCACCACGTTGGCCGGCGGCCTGCACCTGTTCGACAACAAGGTTCGAGGCCTCGCGTTCTTCGCTGGTCATCGCAGGTTCGGCCGGTGGGATCCGGCGCTGCATCGCCTGCAATTGATAAGCAGCCTTGACTTCATTCAACAGCGATGACGCGCGCTGATCGATCAACGGCGAAAACGCCACGGTGTTTTTCTTTCCGGCATCGTTGTTTGTCCACAGCACGGCCGCCGATTCCACGACGCCTTTCTCGACGCTCGCCTGATGGAGAATCGCAACGCGCGCTTCTTTGTATGCCTGCATCAACCCGGGCGCATCGGTGGCATCCGCCATGTAACCCAGACCTTTGGTGTGCGCCTCGCCCATGCGGGAGAGCCCGCGTCCCATGTTGTCGCTGAGGATGCGCGCTGCCATTTCATCCGTTCCAGAAGACAGGACGGCAAGCGCGCCCGTTCCCACTGCCGCGGCGCGTTTGTATTGTGTGGTGTCTTGTTTATCCGGCAGATCCTGCGACGAGTGGTACCACATGTCCGGCCAGGTAATGAACATGACGGCCGGAATTCCATGCTGCATGTACGTGACGTGATCGCTCGATCCATAGTGCTTGTCGATCTTGATGTAGAACGCGTCATCGCTACCATTCGGCGCAACGACGGGTTGTGAAGCGCCATAACCCAGCGCGCGATACCGCACACGCTCACGCGAAATCTCGGCAACGTATTCCATCAGGCTCTGCGCAATATCGTTGATGTAGGAGGGAAACGTGTCGGGCGTTCGCTGAAGAATCCAGAAACTCCGGCTCTGGCTCAGCCGGATACCTTCCATGTCGAAATTCAAATCACCGATGATGGTTTTCTGTTTTTCCGGATGCGCATTGAACCACGCGTTCGTACCGCTGATTTCCTGCACCCATTGAAAATTGATCGTTCGCTTCGGACGCGGCAGTTTTCCTTCGGCGATCAATTTCAAATATGCGCGGCCGATTTCGAGTGTAAGAGCGCAGCCGGAGTTGTCGTCGTTGGCGCCCTGTTTGATGTATCCCTCGAACAGATGTCCGCCGATAGCGACTTCCTGCGCCGTGCTGCCGTCTCCCGGAATTTCCGCATGGACGATCTCCTGTTTGTTCGGCACCTGCTCGCTTTTCGTAAGAGATCGAATCACGACTTTCTGTCCGCGGGCGAGAATCGTTTCGAGTTCTCGGGCCGTCTTCGGCGAAAGCGCCCACGCGGCCGTGTCGGGCCGCGCATTGACTGTCGCCGACACGATGGCGTTCATGTAATCGACGGCACGGTCGCCCGCGCTGATCGCGCTGACTCCCAGCACGCCGACGGCGCCGGCCTGGACCGCGCGGTTGTAAAGCTGGCCAAGTCCCGTGGGCGCCAGCGACAAAACGAATTTCCCGTGCACATCCTTGCCGCCGAAGTCCTGCTGCTGTTCCTGTGTGATGAGCACGAGTTCTCCGCTGATGTCGCCATTCGCGTTGCTGGACGCCAGCGATTCGGGAATATCGTGAATGTCGTACAACTTCACCGGCTTTGGCGAAGCAATCCACAATTCTCCAACGACCGGCTGATTGGTGGTGCCGGTGGGATAGTCCTCGATCGCCACATTGCTGAAGCCGTACTCCTTCGCCATGCGCGCCATGGCTTCCGCTTCACGAAAGTGGCCCTGATATTCCGACGGCGGACGCACAAACTGATAGGGCACGAGTTCCATCAGGTGGTGCAAAGCGCGCTCTCCCGAAACTTCATTGATGATCGCGGTCATCTGTGTTTGAGAGAGGAGGGTGCGGTCTTCTTTCTCCTGTCCGATCATCATGCCGGCGCCGGCGAGAATCATGCCCGCAATCCCGAGCCATTTTGTTTTCATGTCATCCTCCGTTCAGCGAAACGAGTCTACTGTATTTGTTGACCGGCACCGAAACAAGGTGGTCTAGTGGCCGTTGCAGAAGTGGGGGACGAGGGTTCTGACCCCTTGTCCCCAAAAGAATGAAGGAGTCCATGAGAACAAAACTCACAGTTTGGGCTGGAGCAATTCTCCTCGTGTTATGCGGATCGGCGATCGCGTGGTCTGCGGCGCCTGAATTTGAAGTGGCCTCGATTAAGCCGACGAAGTCATCCAGCGGCGTTGTGGGTGGCTGCCACGGCAGCGATTCCCACTTCAGACTGGACGACCCCAGGGGTTCGGTTCCTCTGGGCCGATGCGTGATTACCGCGGGCCGGCTGTCGCACATCATGGCGATTGCGTACGATCTCGATGTGAATCGAATCGAAGGCCGTCCGGATTGGGAGAACCCGATGCGATTCGACGTCGAGGCGAAGGCGGAAAACGCAAACGCAACGGAGGCACAACTTCTTCAGATGTTGCGTACACTCCTCGAAGACCGATTCAAATTGAAGATGCATCGGGAACAGAGGCAGGTGCCCGGATTCGTACTGGTCGTGGGCAAAAACGGTCCGAAGGGGCTCAGGGAAGCCCAAAGCGATGAAGAGAGCAAACTCGTGGTTCGAGGAGCAACCATCAATAAAGCCGACGCCATCGACAAGGCGAGCGGCGGCGACAAGAAGAACACCAATCTCAATACGCTGATCGGCACCAAAGCAACCATGGCGCAACTCGCCGAAATCCTGTCACGCGCCGCGCGCGGTCCGGTTGTCGATCGGACGGGCCTGAAAGGCGAGTACGATTTCACGCTGACCTGGGAACTGGACGAATCTCCCGCCAGCGTCGTGCAGGAACAACTCGGCCTCCGCCTCGATGCCCAGAAAGTGCCGGTCGATTTCATCACCATCGACTCGGCGGAAAAACCTACGGAAAACGAATGAAGCGGGATCTTTCAGCAAAGTACCCTTGACCACTCGACGCATTAGAGGGATGACTTTTTGAAACGCATCATTTCAAACGAAATGCAAACAACGCGAAAGTGTTGTATTGCGAACAAGGCATCGGAAGTCAGAACTCTCTCGGCTTAATTTGGAAATGAGCGCATAAGTACTTTACGCCGCACATCACTTTCTCTTGCTCAGGTAATCATCCTTGAAATGTTTCGCGAAGGCCTCGGCCGCTGATTGAAAGTTGCTCTTCTTGATGTTGTAGGCGTACAGGACCGCCGTGCTCTGTTGATCGATTACTTGAATTGTTCCTTCAAACTGCGTGAAGCTGCCTGCGAAGACTCCGAATGCCACCACCTTCGCGACCTTCGTGCCCGTACTGTCTTCTTTTTGAGCCGACACACTTTTGATTGCCCACTGGGCCTTGTTTTTGTCGGTTACCACTGTAACTGGGACGTTTTTCTTTAGAAGGGCCGCTGAGATCGCGGAGCCGAAGTCGACTTGCTTCGCCTTGTCTTTCGAGTTGGAAGCATCCACGGTCTCATTTGCTTCCACGAAAACGGTGGGCGTATCTGCGGCGACCGCATTTGAACCGATCAAGATGGCCAATACAAGTAAAGTCTGTCTCATGATCCCCCCTGCTCCTTTAGGAAACTGTGCCGATTATCAGACAGGTCAGTTGTATCGCCAAGCAAAAGCGATGAAGGCATAGAGACCAATTGCAGTTCCTCCTTTGTTTGATCGTTCGTTTTGATTTCGACGATTTCAGAATTGTTCACTGTCCCCGATTTCCGTGGGGCGACATTGTCACCGCGTGGCTCAAGAACTTCATTTCTCTTGACCAAAACGACTCCTTGTTTCTCTAATGACGGGTCTTAATTCTGCTTGCGGTAGTTTTAAGGATGCGAAGGAATCTATATCCAACCTTAACCGTGTTCGCCGCCTGCGTCGCGGCGTCAACCTTGCTAGCCTTGCCCGCAAGCAGACCGGTAGGACGTGCCCAGGAACAGGACACTGGGTCAGACGTTATAACCACGATTGCCGGTGGGACAGGTTTGGGACTGGATGGTGGTCCGGCTACCTACACGACAATGCATCCCACAGATATCGCGGTGGACAGTACCGGCAATTTATTCGTCGCTGATGGAAATCGCATCCGGAAAGTGACATCGGATGGTCTTGTATACACGGTTGCCGGAAATGATCAACGCGGCTATGGAGGAGACGGAGGTCCAGCTTTATCAGCGACGCTGAATGTGCCTACCGGCATTGCGATTGACTCGGATAACAATCTTCTTATCGCCGATTGCTACAACAATCGTGTCCGGAAGGTGTCCGCGGACGGCACGATCTCGACAATCGCTGGAACAGGGTCCGCCGGCTTCGCCGGCGATGGAGGACAAGCGACCGCCGCGCAGCTTTATTGCCCAGCCGACATCGCTGCTGACAGGAATGGAAATGTTCTTATTGCCGACCAACTCAACAATCGAATCCGGAGAGTCACACCCGGGGGTGTGATCAGCACTGTCGCTGGAAATGGGACACAAGGTTTTAATGGGGATGCCATAAGCGCGACAACTGCACAATTATTTACCCCTTCGAGCATTACATTCGACCTCGACGGCAATCTGATCATCGTCGACAGCGGAAATCAGCGTATTCGCAAGGTCAATTCAGCCGGCATTATCAGCACGATCGCAGGAACGGGAACGACGGGTTTCAATGGAGATAGTATTCCTGCTGCTTCGGCCCTTCTTAACAGTCCAACGAGAGCAACCATCGATGGAACTGGTAACTTCCTTATTACTGATAACCTCAACTGCCGCATTCGCAAAATAAATGCGGCCGGTATCATCAGTACGATCGCGGGAACGGGAAGCTGCGGGTTCAGCGGCGATAATGGCCCGGCAACATCGGCCCAGCTTTACAACCCGGGCAGCCTGGCCTTTGCACCAAACGGCAATCTCCTGATTGCCGACTACAGCAACCTGCGGATCCGAAGGATCCGGCCGGCTACACCCGGAGCCCCATTAACGACAACCGTTTCTCCGAATTCTGCAGACCAGGGAACGACCGTCTTCGCTACGATTGTGGGCACGAACTTAGCAGGCGCGACAAATGTCCGATTCAGCGGAACGGGCGTATCAGCAACGATCGCGAACAATGGAACAGACGCCCGGCTACCGATTGTGATTTCCATCGACCCAGTCGCGGCGACGGGGACCCGAACTGTTTTCGTCACTACACCAAATGGAATCTCCGACCCTTTGATAGGTTTCACGGTGACACTCCCAGGCGATGGAATCATTGAGACTATCGCAGGAACTGGAACACCGGGTTTCAGCGGTGACGGTGGCGCGGCCATAAATGCGCAAATGGATGGTCCGGCCAGTGTAGCAGTGGATGCGTCGGGCAATATTTTCATCGCCGACTACTACAACCACCGAGTTCGAAGGGTTACTCCTGATGGAAGAATGACGACGGTTGCCGGCAACGGCACACTTGGGTTCAGTGGCGATGGTGGTTTTGCCGCGTCGGCAATGCTTAGTTATCCGACTGATGTGGCGGTCGATAGACTCGGAAATCTATTCATTGCTGATGCACAGAACCAACGGATTCGGAAGGTCGATTCTTCAGGCATGATCAGCACCGTCGCAGGAAGCGGAACTAGCGGATTCAGTGGCGATGGAGGGGCAGCAACCACAGCTTCCCTGAATTATCCAACGGGCGTCGCTGTTGATGCGGCTGGAAATCTTTTCATCGCCGACTCCGGCAACAATCGAATCCGTCAGGTCAATGCAGCCGGAAAAATCAGCAGTGCCGCAGGCAACGGCACGATGGGTTTCGCAGGTGATGGCGGTGCGGCCAGTGCGGCACGACTGTCCAATCCTGGACGAGTCGCCATCAACGGCGCTGGTGATCTGTTCTTCGTGGATTCAGGCAATAAGCGAGTTCGGAAAGTGAACTCGATGGGCATTATCACGACAGTTGCAGGAAGCGGCGCCGGCCCCACCGGTCCTTCCACTGATGGACTGCCGGCCGTGTCCCAAACGCTCGCCAACCCTACGGCAATCGCGTTCGACGTTAAGGACAATCTTGTCGTGTGTGATACAGGAAGCGGTCGCATCCGGAGAGTCGATAGTTCCGGCATCATGCGCACTATCGTTGGGAATCCTGCAGGAAGCAACTACTCGAGCACGGATGGCACACGCACGACGGCCGTCGAATTGTATCTTCCCGGGGGCCTTGCCATTGATGCGATGGGAAACATATTCCTCATTGAGAACAATCGGATTCGAAGGATCACGCGTGATGGCCCAGCCTTCCCGGCAATCACTGCAATCTCGGTCACAAGCGGAACCCAGGCAGCAACGACTCCCGCAATCATCACTGGATACAACTTACGCAACGTCAATGCGGTGCTATTCAGCGGTTCGGGAGTGACGGCCACGATCGGGGATCAGGTGACGGATTCGCAGATTCCCGTAACGATATCGATTGCTTCAAACGCTTCGGCAGGCATTCGGACTTTGACTCTCACAACAGCAACTCGCAGATCCCTTCCATTCACCGGTTTTACTGTTAACAATCCGTTTGCACCGCTGGCCCCGGCAATCGGCCGGTACATCGATGGGACACCAAAAATATCCCGGCTCTCTGCGCCACAAGGAACAAAGATCGCGGTCACCATTATGGGAACTTCCCTTGATGGAGCAACGGCAGTTACGTTCAGTGGAACAGGTGTAACGGCAACAATCCTTAGCGGAGGATCAAGCGGCGCAATTCCAGTCATGATATCGGTCGATGCTGACGCTGCAATCGGTGTCCGCTCGTTCACAGTGACCACTGGCGCCGGAACATCAAATCCGGTGAGCGGTTTCTCGATTATTCCTTCCGTCAATGGGAGCGCAACATTCACTCTTGTCCGCGGTGAAATCGGTGTCGCAGTTCTGAACCAAGCGAATGGTCTGACGGTAGATCCGGCAGGTAACATCTTTATCGCCGACACCAACAATCATCGCATTCGAAAAATTAGTCCCATCGGCGCCGTCACGACGGTTGCGGGCATTGCGTCGGTTTACGGTGGTTTCAGCGGAGATGGCGGACCTGCAACTTCCGCAGCTCTGAACTATCCAAGGGATGTTGCAATAGACAGCCACGGCAATCTGTATATTGCGGATTGGTCTAATCTCCGCATTCGCAAGGTGGACACGGCAGGCATCATTACAACAGTTGCCGGAGACGGCTCGGTGGGAACGGGTGGCGATGGAGGTCCTGCTCGTTCCGCACAACTGACGTTCCCCGGAAGTATTGCAATCGATGCGGCGGACAATCTGTATATCTCAGACTTCAATCGAGTACGCATGGTTGATGCTGCAGGTGTGATTCGTACGATTGCGGGAACAACCGGAGGCTTCAGCGGGGATGGCGGACCGGCAACGCTCGCGCAATTATCGTATGTGGCCGGCATCACATTCGACGGCGCCGGGAATCTTTTTATAGCTGACGGTAATAACAATCGCATTCGAATGGTAAATCGCGCAGGCACAATCAGCACAATCGCAGGGAATGGCGCCCAAGCTTCTGGAGGTGATGGCGGACCCGCAGCATCTGCACAATTATTTCGGCCCTACGAAGTAGCCGCAGATTCGTCAGGCAACCTCTACGTTCTGGAGACAGCAAATAGTATCCGCGTCATCAACGCTGCAGGCACTATCAATACGGTTCCCCTGTCAGCAACACTCGGTCTGCCGCAGGGGTTAGCCACAGACCTGGCCGATAATGTGTTTATATCGGACACTGGAAACAATCGTATCCTCGAACTAACCAGGTTTCCTCAACCGGTTCCAGCGATCACCACGATTACACCGGCATCGGGATTGGCGGGAACCAGTGTTTTGGCGACCATCACGGGAACCAACCTGGTGGGAGCGACAGCCGTAACGTTCAGCGGGACCGGAGTCGCCGCAACCATTCTCGGTGGTGGGACGAAGACAAGCATTCCGATCTCAATCACAATCGATCCCGAAGCTTCGCCGGGCTTGCGCACATTGTCAGTGACAACCCGATACAACGTCTCGGCAATCTTTTCAGGTTTCACGATCAATCCGACCAACGTGCCGAGACCCACAAATGTCAACCCGATTTCGGCCGCTCAAGGAGCAGCAATTTCGGCAACAATTACCGGCGTAAACCTGAGTGGCGCAACCGCTGTCAGCTTTAGCGGAAGCGGCATCGTGGCGAGCGTGGTGTCCGGCGGGACATCGACCAGTCTGCCCGTTACGATCACAGTCGATCCTTTGGCCGACTTCGGTCCACGAACACTGACAGTCACAACGCCGAATGGTACATCGTCTACCTTCAACGGATTTGTGATCACGCCGAGTGTTCCCCTCGTTAGCGCTATCAGCGCCATAGATGGAGTTCAGGGAACGACAATACAAGCCACGATTACGGGATCGAACCTGAGTACCGTCACGACTGTCAACTTCAGCGGCATTGGCGTAGCAGCAACGATTTCCGGAAGCCGGACGGACACAACTCTACCAGTTACGATCACAATTGCCCGAAATGCGGCAACCGGTCTGCGGAGCCTGGTTGTTTCAACACCTTTCAGTTTGTCGAATCAACTGAGCTTCACTGTTGATGAAACGGCCCTGGCTTACATCACAGCGTTCAATCCGGGCGTAGGCCTGCGCGGAACGACTCAGCCGGCTGTCATCATCGGAACTCATCTTTCGGGAGTCACGACTGTCACATTCACGGGAACAGGTGTAACGGCGGACATGCTCAGCGGAGGAACGGATAACAACCTGCCTGTTTCACTATCCATTGCAACCGGAGTCGCTACCGGATCGCGTAGTCTCAGGGTCACGTCGGCAGCCGGTACCACTGATTTCCCCGACGCGCTTGGTATCCAAGAAGGCAATCCGATTCGCATCACTGCGATGTCGCCAAGTGCCGCGAGGCAAGGCACAAACTTTTCTGCAACACTGATGGGTAGAAACCTGGATGGTGCGTCCGCCATCACTTTTAGCGGCGTCGGAGTCAGCGCCGTTATTTCAACGGCGACAGTCATAACTTCGACGAGCATTCAGATCAACGGAACGGTCGCAATGGGCGCCTCGCTGGGAATTCACACGATTACCGTATCCACACCGGCCGGTAGTGCAGATGCATTCAACGGACTGAAAGTTCTTTCCACGCTCCGGCCCAGCATCATTGAAACAGTTGTCGGCAATGGAAACCCGGGCTATAGGGGTGACGGAACCATACAGGGTTTGCTTAATAATCCGGGCGGCATTGCCAGTGATGCATCGGGAAACGTTTTTGTTGCGGATCGTAACAACAATCGCATTCGAAAGATCACGAACAACGGAGTGTTTACCGTCGCGGGAACCGGTGTTGCGGGCTACAATGGCGACAATCGTTCGGCGGTCAGCGCCCTGCTGACAACTCCCGGAAATGTGGCAGTTGACGCCGCAGGCAACCTCTTTATCGCCGATACCGGGAATCAACGTGTCCGCAAAGTCACACCGGCCGGCGTGATCAGTACAGTAGCTGGTACTGGAACACGCGGATACAGCGGTGATGAGGGCCCAGCCAATTCAGCGCAGCTTGATAGTCCGACCGGTTTAGCGATCACTGCCGCGGGAAATCTGTTGATCGCAGACAAGGGCAATCATTGCATCCGGTCTGTCGATGCGTCGGGGTTCATCAGAACGGTTGTGGGAACAGGCTTTCCCGGATTCAGTGGAGACGGTGGACCAGCCAGCTCGGCGCGATTTAATTCGCCAACGGGCATCGCGATGAACGGTGACACGCTTTATATCGCCGATACCGCGAACAATCGATTAAGGAGAGTCAGTGCATCAAACGTCGTCACAACTGTCGCAGGCAGCGGCGTACTTGGATTTGGAGGCGATGGTGCTGACGCGACAACCGCCAGGCTGTACGCGCCTACTTATGTGGCGATCGATGTTACAGGAAATGTGATCTTTGCGGACAGCGGCAATAACCGAATACGAAAAGTTACTCCAGCCGGCCTGATTTCCACCATCGCGGGTAACGGTGCAACAGGTTACTCGGGTGATTCTGGCCTTGCTGTTGCCTTTCCCCTTACTTCGCCGTTGGGCCTGGCACTCGGGCCAGACGGTGTTCTGTTCGTCGTCGACAACGGCAATAACTCCATTCGAGTCGTAGACTCTTCCGGCTCGATTCTCACCCGAGCCGGCCCATCGATGATCTATGGGGCCGCAGACGTTGTTCTCGACAGTGCCGGAAATCTTTTCATCGCTGACTCCGGCAACAACAGAATCCGCAAAGTAAGTCCCAATGGACTGATCACGTCGGTTGCCGGCAACGGAATGCAAGGCTTCAGCGGAGACGGCGGGCTGGCAACTGCTGCTCAACTTGCAGATCCGGGATCAATCGCGATCGACGGCACCGGGAATCTTTTCATAGCCGACAAAGGGAACCACCGAATCCGCAAGGTTAACACTGCCGGAATAATCACGACGATCGCCGGAAACGGTGGTACTGGCTCGGATGGTGACGGTGGCCCTGCAGTTTCCGCACAAATCACACCCAGAGCGGTGATCATCGATTCCTCAGGCAACCTTCTTATATCGGACACAAACAACAACAGGATTCGAAAAGTGACGGCTGCAGGCATCATTACCACAATCGCCGGGAATGGAACCGCGGGATTCAATGGCGACGGCGGCCCTGCAGCATCTGCAATGGTGAATAGTCCTGCAAAAATTGAATTGGACCAATCGGGCAACCTGTACATCGCCGATTCCGGCAATGCCCGGATTCGAATCGTGAATCCATCAGGCGTCATCAATACGATTGTCGGTACAGGAACACAGGACTTCGACGGTGACGACGGCCCCGCAACCGCGGCACAGTTCAACTCTCCGCAGGATATGGTGTTTGATGCGGCTGGAAATCTTTTCATTGCCGATACGCAGAACCTGCGCGTGCGTATGGCGGACCCTGCAGGCATCGTCACGACCGTCGCTGGTGGGGGAACGTCAAACCCGGGGGACGGTGGACCAGCGACCTCAGCGGTAGTCTTCCCATCTGCCTTAACAGTCGATGGCGCCGGCAATGTATTCGTTACCGACATTAATCGGATTCGCCGCGTTTCATTTCCGGCGGCAGATGGTCAACCCGCAATCACCGCGATCACGCCGTTCTTTGCCTACCCGGGTGACACTCTTGATGTAACAGTCAGCGGTTCCAATCTAACCGGTGCGTCAGCCGTAACCTTCAGTGGAACAGGAATCACCGCAACGATCGTGGGAACCGCGAACGACACGAGCTTCAATGCCACACTGCACGTCGCAAGCGATGCCTCCGTCGGTCCCCGTACTGTCTCCGTGGCAGCGGCTGCAGGCATGTCGACTCCATTTCGTAGTTTCAATGTTGCGAGCCCATTTCGTCTGCCAGGCATTACGGGTGTCAGTCCTGCATCCGGGGTCGTTGGAACAACCTTCGCCGCAACCATCACCGGTACAGATTTAGCGGGCGTGACTTCCGTCGTTTTTGGCGGGACCGGAATCACCGCTACCGTTATGAGCGGCGGTACGGCAACAAGTGTTCCCTTGACAGTAACGGTTGACGCGGGTGCAGCGCTTGGCGTCCACACAATCAGTGCAACGACACCTGTCGGAACCTCACCGGCATTCAGTCCTTTCACAGTAGTCAAACCGACGATCACCAGTATTTTTCCGCAGCGTGGGTCAACCGGCACCATTCAGACCGCTGTCATTAGCGGGTCAACGCTGCTGGGAACAACAACTGTTACATTCAGTGGAACGGGCATCACCGGTGTTATCACTTCCAATCGAAACGATTCCAGCGTCGCTTTCACACTGACGATCGATCCAGAGGCCGTTCCCGGCCTTCGCAGCTTTGTCGTATCAACTCCGTTTGCGAGTTCACAAACTTTCACCGGTTTTACCGTCCTAGCCGCCTCGCCGGACGGTGTCATCTCTACCGTTGCCGGCAGCGGCGACGACGTCGATGCAGATGGCGTACCTGCAACATCCACTTCCCTTTTCGTCCCCACCGGTCTTTCCCTCGACACTTCCGGCAATATTTTCATTGCAGACCTGGATCACAACCGGATTCGCAAGGTGACAACCGATGGAATGATTAGTACGGTCGCTGGTGATGGTTCGGGATCCTTTTCCAGTGGCGATAACGGTCCGGCGACCGCCGCACACCTGTCTTCACCGCTGGACGTTGCCGTGGACCAGACAGGTAGTCTCTACATCGTGGAAAGCGTATATGTTCGCAAGGTAGGTCCAGATGGAATCATCAGGCGATACGCAGGCAGTCTTACAAACTTACTAGGTGACGGCGGACCAGCCAGTTCTGCTTCGGTCAACAATCCCACAGCCGTATCTGTTGATGCCGCGGGTAATGTCTACATTGCCGACACAGAGAACAACCGAATTCGAAAGGTGACTACAGACGGAATCATCAACACGATTGGGGGCAACGGCCTTTCAGGCTACTCTGGAGACGGCGGACCGGCCACATCGGCTCGTCTGAACTTGCCTGAAAAAATCGCTATCGATGCCGCGGGCAACGTTTTCATTGCAGACACTCAAAACCAAAGAATTCGTAAAATCGATTCAGCCGGAATCATTAGCACGATTGCCGGCACAGGAAACAGCGGCTACAGCGGAGACGGTGGGCCGGCTACCTCCGCACAACTCAACATTCCCGTAGCCGTCACGGTCGATGGATTCGGAAATCTCTTCATAGCTGACGCCGGGAATCATCGAATCCGCAAAATATCGCCGTCCGGAATCATCAGCACAGCAGCAGGTACGGGGTTTTGGGGATTCAATGGTGACGGAGGTTCACCCGCTGCGGCAACGCTTAATGACCCAATTGATGTCGATACAGATGTCAATGGAAATATTTATATTGTCGACTCCGGAAACAACCGAGTTCGCAAAGTTACACGGTTGCCGGCAGTCGCCGGTATTTCACCGGCCTCGGCAAACCAGGCAAGTTCATTCTCGGCGATGATAAATGGAACCGCTTTATTCGGGGCCACGGCAATGACGTTCAGCGGGACCGGAATAACTGCGTCAATTCTTGGCGGCGGCACTGCGACAAGTCTGCCGGTTTCAATCAATGTGGCTGCTGACGCCGCTCCAGGCATAAGGGCCTTTACGATAACGACCGCAGCCGGGTTGACACGCTTCAGAGGGTTTACCGTCGTCAGCATCGTCCCAACGATCACAGGAATCAGCCCGGGATTCGTGGCGGCCGGCACAACGGTGTCCACGATGATCAACGGTACGAACTTCAGCGGAGCAACCGCAGTGACTTTCAGCGGAACGGGAATCACCGCCGCAATACTGGGGGGAGGTTCTTCCACGAATCTGCCTGTCACAATCACGATTGACTCTGATGCGAGCATTGGTGTTCGATCGTTCACAGTTACAACGGGCGGGGGAATCTCCGCTCCATTTGATGGGATAAACGTATTGCCTCCCGGATCCCCAACCATCAACGAATTGTCCTCCTCAGTTCCAGGCCTCAGCCAAACAGTCGCCCCTTACTACGGACGGCCATTCGAGTTGACCGTCAATGGGACCGGCTTTATGACGGACGCGACTCTTGTCCTTGGATCGACAAATCTCCAAGCAACCATCGCCAGTTCCAATCGTCTGACAGCGATTGTCCCTACGGGTGCAGTGTCTGTTCTAGGAATCTTGAACATACATGTCGTCAATCCGGGCAACCTTGTGTCGAACGACGTCACACTCAAGGTGGGCCGACATGGGGATATCAACGCAAACGGACTGATCAACATCGGCGACGCACTCGTGGAGGCATTGACTGTCGGCGGTGTTCTAAGACCCCCACTTCCTGTCTCGGTCGGAGATTTGAATCTGAACGGAGCCGCCAACATCAGCGATGCGCTTACTTTGGCGCTGTTCGCGGGACGCGCTATACCAGACTGGCCTGTGCCGAGAGTGTCTTCGGTGTCGCCTTCAACCGTGTCCCCCGGAGGTTCCATAACAATCTCAGGCTCGGGATTTGCTACGAGCCCTTCGGACAATACGGTCCTGCTTTCAACCTCAAGCGGAATGACAGCGCTTGTGCCTTCGTCATCCAGTTCTACAAGTCTGACAGTGACTCTACCCGACACGGCAACCAGCGGATCGTTGCAGGTCTACAGAATGGATTCGCCACTCGCCGGCCGCGAAGTCCAAATCACCGTTTCCGGAACACCAGGCGTCGTGGGCTTATCCGACGTGACTCCCTCTTACCAATTGCAACCAGGTGCGACACTCGTTCTAACAGGCGTCGGCTTCGACGCCACTGCTTCAAATAACACCGTGTCTTTTAAATCGGCCAGCGGAACGGTGAGCGCCCAGATCTCTTCCGCGTCAACCACCAGTCTGACGGTAACAGTACCGCTCGAAGCAGTTTGCGGACCCGTCGCAGTATCTACGGGCGGACATTCAAGCAATCCGAGGATGGTCACAATTGCCGGGACCGCCTGCAATCTGCAGTTGTCGGGCGTTGTTGGCCGCGGCGCACCAGGAGAAACGCTCGTGTTGGAGGGTGCCGGCTTCGACTCTTCGAATCCCGGCAACAACATCGTGCGCTTTACAGTTTCGGATGGAACGACGGTTGCGGCGCCAGTTCTGGCAGTGGGAACCACGTTGCTTCACGTGCACATTCCTGAAACAGCGGTCCAGGGCGATCTGATCGTGAGTGTAGGCAATACGATTTCAAATACAGTGACGTATCAGCCCCCAGTACACTAACAGCCCGTAGCAGAAGTCTCGATTTTGATTAACGCGTTTTCAGTTGCGGCA
>CAZWGA010000016.1:0-93728 GCA_964633285.1 uncultured Solibacteraceae bacterium
CACTGGACAATTTCGGCAAGATGGGCGATCCGCCGACACACCCGGAATTGTTGGACTGGTTAACGGTCGAATTCATGAATCGCGGATGGAGCATCAAGAAAATCCACAAACTGATCATGACCTCCGAGGCATACCAGATGGCGTCGGCGTTCAATCCGCGTGAAGATCTGGAGAAGGATCCGCAGAACCAATATCTGTGGCGCTACCGGACGCAGAGATTGGATGCGGAAATTGTCCGGGACGCGATGCTCGCGGCCGGCGGCGCTATCAATCTGGCTGTCGGCGGCAAACCGGTTCGACCGCCTTTGCCGGACACGCTGACCAAGTCGACGATTTACAACGTGTGGAAAAATCAAACGGACGGCCCCGAGATCCGGCGGCGCAGTCTCTACGTTTATCGCAAACGCGGCATGGCGTTTCCCATGTTCGAAGTCTTTGACATGCCGGATCCGAATTTCAGCGCCGGCCGCCGCGCGGTTTCGACGGTGCCGACACAAGCGTTGACGCTCATCAACAACGACTTCGTGCTCGATCAGGCGCGGATATTCGCCGACCGCGTGAAGAAAGAGGCGGGCGATGATCCGGTTCGGCAAATCAATCTGGCCTACCGCATTGCGTTGACGCGCGCGCCCGACGAAACAGAACTGGCGCTGGGCGCGGATCTACTGGGCACGCATTCTCTTGTCGATTTGACGCATGTACTGTTGAATCTCAGCGAGTTCCTCTACATGAGGTGAGCTTATGAAATGTTTCTGGTCCCGGCGTGATTTCCTGTTTCAGTCCGGCGGCGGCGTGAGCGGTCTCGCGCTCGCGTATCTGCTGCACAAAGACGGACTCCTGGCCGCCGAATTGAAAGACGCGAGCTGCAACAACACGCCGGTTGGCGGAAATCCATACGCGGCGAAACCGCCGCACTTCAAAGCGAGAGCGAAAGCGGTCATCTCGCTCTTCATGAGCGGCGGTCCCAGCCACGTCGATACCTTTGATCCCAAACCCGCGCTCGCCAAATACGCGGGACAACCGTTGACGGGAAAAGGCGATGTCAATGTTCGCCAGGGCTGGCCGGGTCCGTTGATGCCGAGTCCGTTTCAGTTCCGGAAGTACGGTCAGAGCGGAATCGAAGTCTCGGAAATTTTTCCAAACCTCGCTCAGCATGTCGACGAGATGGCCGTCCTGCGGTCGATCTATGCGCGATCCAACGATCATGTTCAATCGACCTACGAATTGCAGTCAGGCCAGATCCGCGCCGGCTATCCCACGATGGGCTCCTGGATCACCTACGGGCTGGGCTCGGAAACGAGCGGGCTGCCCGCATTCGTCGTGATACCGGATGCGCGAGGCGGACCGATCGGCGGAGTCAGCAGTTGGAGCGCGGGCTTCATGCCGGCCACGTATCAGGGAACAGCTTTTCGTTCGTCGGGCGGCGACCCGATCATGGATCTCAGGCCGGCCGCGGGAATAACGTCCGAACAGCAGCGCACGCGTCTGGACCTGCTGGCAAAACTCAACGAGCGAGACCTGCAAAAATATCCCGGCGACTCCGAACTCGCAGCTCGCATTTCGTCATACGAACTCGCGTTTCGAATGCAAGGCTGCGCGCCTCAGGCCGTCGACATCGCGAACGAGTCGGAGGCTACTCGCAAACTTTACGGAATGGATGAAAAGACCACCGAACCGTTCGGCAGGCAATGTCTGCTCGCTCGAAGACTGGTCGAGAACGGAGTGCGCTTCGTCCAGGTTTTTTCCGGGGGCCTTGGCGACCAGAACACGGATACGTGGGACGCGCATGGTGATGTGAAAGCCAATCACACACAGCACGCCGCCGAAACGGACAAACCCATTGCGGGATTGCTCACCGATCTCAAAGCGCGCGGTCTGCTGGATTCCACGTTGATCCTGTGGCACGGCGAATTCGGCCGTATGCCGATCTCTCAACGCGGCGTCGGCCGCGACCACAATCCCGGCGCCATGGCTGTCTGGATGGCCGGCGCAGGAATCAAAGGCGGTCAGGTTATCGGCGCGAGCGACGAATTCGGTTTCAAGGCAGAACAGCAGATCATGTCGGTCCACGATCTGCACGCCACGATCCTATACTTGCTGGGTCTCGATCACACGAAGCTGACGTATCGATTCAATGGCCGCGATATGCGCCTTACCGATGTGTATGGTGAACTGATCCCGCAAATCGTGGGCTGATTACCAATGGCGGTTCTCCGCCTCGTATCCAGACTACGGCTTGATGACTTTGACCACGTAATAGTTGATTTCCCTGGGAACTTCCTTGAACCAGTGAGGGACACCGGCAGGAATAATCATGACATCGCCCTTTGCAAGATGTCGCGTTTCGCCACCGTTGATGCTGGTCCCCAGTTGCTGGTTTGGTCTGGAAACTTTTCCTCCGACCATCGTTCCCCCGGTCACAATGGTTGCCTCGCCGTCCAGAACGTAAAACGTGTCGGTTTCCTTGTCGTGAACTTCCACCTGCCCAGGGGCGGTGCGGCGATTGACCGAAACCGAAAGATCCGGCGCGGTTAGCAGAGACCCACCCTTCGCAACCTTGTCATGATCGACGTAAGTAACGGTCGAATCGGCCGGCACGGCCAAAAGAGCGGCTGAAATCAGCAACGTCGTTACAAGCAGCGGCAGCTTCATGATCGTTCCTCCAAAATGTTTGAAAGTATTCGCATCATACTCCAGTTGCCTGGTCTTGAATGTAATACGTGACGAGGCCATTGGCGGCTTACAGTTGCATGGTTCGGAAAGACGGAGCTCCTCGCTGAGCGCTGAACAAGATGAATTGCGTGGTATAGCCGCCGGAGTCCGCGATGAGGAAAAACCAGTGGTGGCGGCGGAGGCACGGTGGCCTCATTCACGGCCGGGGTTGTCGTGATCAGAAAATCGTTGGGCTCATTGTAGCGGGCACGCACATCCACGTTGCCCGGACTATTTGAGCTTAAGGGACGGCAAGAACGGCGATTCAGGACGTGGTGACACGGTATGTTTCGCGGGATCCACGATTAGATCCAATCGTTCGAGAACAAGTTGGCCTATTAATGGTTCGCATCGCGGCGGGCCCACGAGACAATCGGTATCCATTTGCCGATTGCTCAACGTAAGCGACAGAAGCCTCGCGCGGGGCAGTTCGATCTTGCTTTCATCTGCTAACGTCACGATGATTTTTCCATCCCGTGGCAGGCCCAAAACATCAACGACGTCTTCGGGAAGCAGCGTCATCACCGCTCCCGTATCGACCAAAGCATCAATCTCGACACGCCGGACGTGACCGGCCTCCAAGTGTCCAGCATCGACGAGAATGCGGTCGCTTTGGTTCTCCAAAATGATCTTTGCCCGAACCTCGCCCATATCCAGTCAATATAGATCGGAAGAAGGGGTTGTGCAATCGACGTCCGCGCGGGCTCGATCGCCATCCGCGCGGATTCGATTGGTATCCGCGCTGTCTTCATCGTCATCGACAGTGCCGTGCTTCTCATCCGGAGAGACACAAGTCTCATTCGGACGGACTCCATCGTCATTGACAGGGGCACACTTCCCATCCGGACGAACCAAAGCGCCATTGACACTGCCATAACCTTTATTCGGGCACCCCAAAACTTCATCCGGACCGTGCAAGATCCGATGGCACGACCCGAAACGTCATTCGGACAACTTGCATTCTCATTCGACCGTTCAAAGAGACCGATCGGTCCCCGCGGGGACCGATCGGTCCCTTTTTCGGCGGGCCGTAGCCGCCCAATACCCGTAAGTACTTAAAAAACCTATCGCCGCTTGTTTTCTGTTCCGTGGAGAACTGCGTGCTTTATCGGAAACAACCGCGGCCGATGTTGGAGGCCCGGGAAACCCGTAAACCCGTTAACCAAACTTTCCAGAGAACAAACAAGGAGAATTGTTATGAATACGCAAGAAACAAAAACATTTGAGATGCTCACGCATGTCGCCGACTTCGGCGCGAAAAACGTGAGCTTGTTCCCCAAAATCACGTCTGCTGCGGAGATCGTGAAGACTCTAAAGTCCGGCGTCCAGAAGTTATCGGATGGAACGACAGCTCGAGTCTCAGCCGAGCGGGCGGTGCGAACTTCCGGCAGCGCGAGGGCCCGCGCTCGGGCAAAGCTCAGAACTTGCCTGAGCCGGGCGTACCAGATTGCGCGAGCACTCGATATCGGCGAGTTCCGGTTTCCGGTACGCGAAACCGAACAAGCAATCATCGGGGCGTGTAACTCGTTCGTGGCGGATATCGAGTCGATGAAGACGGACTTCCTCAAGCACGGATTGCCGCCAAATGATGTGAGTTCGGCAGTTGAAAACCTGAAGGAGGCCATTCTGAACCATACGGCCGCAAAGGAAACCCGCTCGGCCGCGGTGAAGGAATGGCGCAAGGACATGCGCGAAACTTTAGCCGCGTTGCGCCGGTTCGACGCGCTGGTTTCCATTGTTCTGGCGGACAAACCCGGAGCGATGGCTTCTTACAGCATCGCTCGTTCGATCCCATCGGCGAGAACACGCAAAACCGCGCCGGCGGTTTCGTCCAATCCGTCTCCTCCTCCCGTCTCAACTACTGCAACTCCCGCCGCATGACCGCCCGAATCGTGGTAAGCATCCACTCGTGCTTACCACGATCACCGCTCTATTACTCGTTGCCGGCCCGGATGGAAATAAGATTGAGCTTTGGCAGCCGTCCGCAAAGAGCTAGTATTCTTCGCCACACAAGCTTTGAATCGATCAAGGGAGGGACTGCCCATGGGTGCTCATCATCACCATCACGCACACTCCCGCCGCGATTTTTTCAGCCGGGCTTTTGGCGGGGTGCTCGCTGGCGCAACGATCTTTGAGGAAGCATTTTTGCGCGCCGGTTGGGCCCGGGCGCAAGCGCCGACAGCCACGGCGAATCTCTTTACCATCGAAAAGGTCGCGGACGGAGTATTCGGGGCACTGGCGAAACCTCAAATCATGACCAACAGTAACGCGGCGATTTTTGTCTTATCACGGGACGTGCTCGTCGTGGATGCCCACTCGAAACCTTCAGCCGCGGCCGCGCTGCTCACTCAGATCAAGAAGGAGGTAACGGATAAGCCCGTCCGGTATCTTGTCAACAGCCATTTCCATTGGGATCACACCCAGGGCGACGCCGCTTACAAAGCCGCGAATTCGAAGATCGATATCATCGCCAGCAACGCCACGAAACAGCTCATGACCCAACTTCAAAGGGACCGGTTGAAGGAATCCCTGGACAGCGTGCCCGGAATGGTTGATACGTTGAAGGCCAGGCTTGCTCGCGCTACAAGCGCGCAGGAACGCGACTGGTGCAACGAACAGCTTCGACAATTGCAGGCCTATGTGGACGAGATGAAGAGCTATCCGTTGGCGCTTCCCACGATTACTTTCGATAAGACGCATATCGTCAAAGACGCCACCGATGAATTACACCTCGAATTTCATGGTAAGGCGCACACCGCCGGTGATATCCAGGTCTTCTCGCCTTCCAGGAAGGTCGTTGCTTCGGGCGACGCGATCATCGGCTTCCTTCCGAATCTCAACGATGGCTATCCACGGCCCTGGCCCAAAACGATCGACTCGATCGCGGGACTCCGATTCGATCACATCATCGCGGGACACGGCGCCGTCCAACACGGGCGCGACCGGATGGGCCAGTTCCGCAATTACATCGAGGACCTCACGGAACGCGTGGAAAAAGCGAAGAAGGCCGGAATGCCTCTTGCGGACTTGCAAAAATCGTTAACAGCGGCATCGCTCGCCACGCTTCAAAGCGGTGGATTCAACCGATGGGTCGCGGACAACCTGGAAAAGTACTCGATCTACATCGGCCAGCGCACGCCGCTCGAAGATCGCCTCACCGGCAATATCGCCGCGATCTATAATAATCTCGACCGGACATAGCCGGCGCGCAGTGAGCACATGCTGAAGCCAACGAAAAAAGTTGGCTACTTAATCAGTTTGAGTCGTCGAAGATCGTCTTCAGTCCATTCAACATCGGAGATCATGCCTTAAGAAGCCCGCTACCAAAAGTATCTGAGCTGTGATGGTAGGAGACGGTCGTGCATCGTCCGTCGGAGCGTTTGTAGAAATGGTGGCTCCCGACAGTCCGGACATTTACGAAACCGTCTTTTTCGAGTGCCTTAGTGAACTCGCGGGCAGAGACGCCGCGGGGGATTTTCAAACGGTGACCACCACGGCGGGGGATTCGATTTCAATATCAGGCGGGACAGTCTTGCCTTCCGCAATGAACTGGTCAACGATCATCCGAACGACTTGCTGGATGTTTTGAAGGGCTTCTTCCTGCGTTCGTCCTTCTGTCCGTGCGCCTTTCAGCGTCGGGCAATAGGCATGAAACGAAGGCGTTCCGTCCTGGTGTTCATCCGGTTCGACGACGACTTTGAAAACGTAGCTTTTCAAGGTACCTCCTATACGAGTCAGGATACCACGGCGACGGAGGGGATCAATCCGCGCGGAGCCTGCATCCAACTCCACTCACCGATGGCAATCGCTTTTGAAAACTGTTGATTGGCCTCTCGCAAACTCATTCTCATAAAAAGCCTTTGTAGTGACGTAACTACAATTACCCTACCCGCTCCACCGGCAAGTTGCAAAGGTGTCTAACCTCGTTCGCCCAGACGCCTTGGGGTCAATTTCCGGAAACAGAAGCCGTATAATTGCAGCCATAATTCTTGAATTCACTTCACATCGAGGTTGATATGCGCATTGGCAACGTGGGTATCTCGCTTCTCGCTTTCATGGGATTGCTGATCGCGGTTTGGACTGTCGCGGGTCAGGCACGACGGATCGATGATCTGGCATTGAGAAATTCGGGAAAAACCGGCGAGGAATGGCCGGCATACGGTCTGACTCCAGGTGAGACCCGGTACAGCCCGTTGAAACAGATCGACACGGGCAACGTGAGCCGTGTCGGTCTGGCCTGGTCGTATGACGTGGGACCGGGAGGCGGCAATCAGGAAGCAACTCCATTGTTCTGGAATGGGACGTTGTATGGAATCACAAACTGGAGCGTCGTTTTCGCCGTTGATGCGCGGACGGGAAAAGAACGCTGGCGCTGGGATCCTGAAGTGAATCAAGGGGCAGTGCGGCCGAAGATCTGTTGCGGCGTTGTGAATCGCGGCATCGCGATCTATCAGGGAAAAATCATCGCGCCTGTGATCGATGGAAGGCTTGAAGCTCTGGATGCCGAAACCGGCAAGCCGATCTGGGAAGCGCGTGTCGCGTATCCTCAGGAGAATTACACCATCACGATGGCGCCACGAATCGCCAAGGGCAAAGTGTTTATCGGCGTGAGTGGTTCGGAGTATCCAGTGCGCGGATTTTTCGCGGCCTACGATGCGAACACCGGAGCATTCGCATGGCGCTTCTATACGATTCCCGGCGATCCGTCGAAACCATTCGAGAATCCTGCGTTAAAGAAAGCTGCAGAGACCTGGTCCGGACAATGGTGGAAACTCGGCGGCGGCGGAACCGTTTGGGACGGCATGGCTTACGATCCTGAAGCCGACCTCGTTTATGTCGGCACCGGCAATGGCGGGCCGTGGCCGGAGGAACTTCGACAGTCCAGAGGTAAAGACAATCTCTATGTCTGTTCGATTCTCGCCGTGAAACCGGACACGGGCGAGTTGAAGTGGTACTACCAGCCCGTGCCCGGCGATTCCTGGGACTACGACAGCGTGCAGGGATTCATACTCGCGGATCTGACGATCAACGGCAGGACGCGAAAGACGATCATGCAAGCGAATAAGGACGGTTTCTATTACGTCGTCGATCGCGTCTCCGGAGCTTTCATTTCAGCGCAGCCCTTTGCGCAAGTCACATGGGCGAAAGGCATCGACCAGGAAACGGGCCGTCCGATCGTGAATCCGGAAGCACACTACGATCAAAACAAGACAACGATTACGCTGTCACCGCCTCCGAATGGAGCGCACAACTGGTCGCCGATGTCGTTCAATCCGTCCACAGGCCTGGTTTATATTCCGACCACGACTGATGGGACGCGTACATTCGCTGTCGAGCCCGATTTCACGTACAAACCCGGCGAACGAAATACGGGAATCCTTCGCACGGGCCTGCCCACGCCGCGGCCCTCTCCTCCGGCAATTGGGCCGGCGCCGCCGGAAGGACAACACTTTGCGCTTGTCGCGTGGGATCCTGTCACTCAAAAGGAACGCTGGCGCGTTTCCGGTGGAGGAGCGGTCGGAGGCGGAACCGTCACGACCGCCGGCAACCTCGTCTTCCAGGTCATCCCTGATGGCCGCTTTGTGGCTTATAGCGCGGACAAGGGAGAAAAACTCCTCGACATTCAAACCGGACTGCGCGGCGGCATGGCGCCGCCGATCACCTATATGCTCGATGGTAAGCAGTACGTGGCTTTCCTTGGCGGCCAGGGAATGGTCCTGCCTCCACTACCCAACGCCCCGCCACCCGCTCCGGGCGGTGTCCCGGGAAATGCGGCAGCCGGCCCTACCGTCCCGCCGAAGATGTTGACCTTTGTTCTCGATGGGAAAGGAAAGTTGGAATTTCGATAAACTCGAACTCACTGACGCCGGAGGACGAAGTTGCCGGCGGCCCCACAGGATTCCGTGCATGGTGGCGGAGGAACGTAGGTGTCCTTGATCTTCTTTCTATATTCCGGATAGAGCGTGTCGCGATATCCGAGCACGGCCTCACGCGGAAGGTGATAGAGCTTCATGAACTCATCGGCAAACGGATTCTGATCCGGCGCGAAATGAGGGACGCTGTCGCCGGGTTCATGTCCTTCGTAGGCAGGCACGCACTCTGAGCGATAGTCAAGCGGTGTGCGCGAAATCCGAAAACTCTTCGAGACGATTTCCGGCTCGGCGAGATAAACCGGATCGGTCGCCACCATGAGAACGGTCAAGACGTCGCCGTGACGGTAGAAGCGCCAGTCGATGGTGGCCTGATCGGTCAATGGCACGCCGGTCTTACGAATGAATCCTGCCTTGATGTGCGTGGTCTGCGCGGCGAGTGCGCCGCCTTCCCAACGGCCGGCCGTGAAACCCGCATGCGTATGCAGCGCATTTTCCGAGGGCCGCGCGCGTCCGTCCATCCAGATGACCATCTCGTTCCAGTCTTCCCACGCGCCGATGGTGAACGACACGATGCTGTTGTTTACAGGATCGGTCTGGCTCGTTACGCGAAGGCCGAACGGACCGAGCACCAGATAGGCTGCGCCCCAGCTCGCGCATTGCCGCTCGATCATCGACTTTTGCGATTCGTCGTACGAGAGCGCTCGAGTACGGGCTTCGTCAGTGAGCGCAAGGCCCAGGTAGTCCACAGGCAGCGAATCGTTCTGCACGTCCTCGGTGCCGATGGGCGCCCACGAGCCGGAGAAGTCGAATTGCGCCGATGCCTTGCTTGCGGCAAGCACGACGAACAGGAGCGCGACAACCGCGCGGCGCGCTACCAGGTGGATGAACATGGCGTGGGATCCCATTTGGAGCCGTCTGCCTCCTTCTTGAAGTGCGGGCTCACAACGTAAGGCCCGTTCAGATACACAGGATCTTCAATAACGGTTGTGACAAGCAGAAGCTTGCCGCCGTCGGGGAGCGTCGCGACGTCGAAGTTCTCGGTGACCATCGTGCGCTCGCTGTACGGCACGCCGTTTTTCCGCAAGTAGCCGGCGCGCATATTCGATGTGACGACGCGAAGGCTGCCGCCGCCGTCAGGTCCGGCCGCGCGTTCCCATGCCGCTGCGGATTCACCTTGCCAGCCGCGAGCCGCGGAAGACGCCGCCGAAGCCTGCGACGCTGCGGATGCCGCGTTCTGCGAAAAATGAAAGAGGCGTGTCTGCATGCCTGCATCCATCTCGATGCGCAGCGTGTCGGCATCCTGCCACGTGATATGCAACCGGCCGGGCACGCTCATGATGTTGCCCGCGCCATACGATTTGCACTGGTTGCCCGCGCGCTCGTCAGCGGCCGGATCCCATGCGTTGATGATCGGCACAGCAGCGGGCGACGATGGAATGCGGCGGTACTCACCCTTCGCGGGCGTCACCATCCGGTAGCGCCAGTTTTCGGTGACGTAGGACACCCAATAGCCAGTCAGGTCGATCGGCGCTGCGTCCCGCGCCGATCTCGGAGCGGCGCCACCACCTCGCTGTTGTGCGTCGAGCGATGCCGGTCCGCCTGGAGCGAATAACAGGAGCATCACGATACCGGCGATCAGGCACGTTCTCACGATTTCTCCCTGAGGAGACTTCGGTAAACCGCTTCGATGAATCGGTCGGTCGGCCACTCGCCGCCGGCTTGGCCGTAGCGGCCCATGTATCCCTTCGCCGGTTGTGCTGCTTTTACTTCAGCGACTGATCGTCCGGCCTTCATCAGATCGCGGATCCGGTCGCGAATAATCGTCAACATGTCGCGATACTCGGCGACATCGTACTGCTCGCAGAGGCGGCCGTGTCCGGGAACGACGATCGTACCGGCCTCGCGCGTCACAACAGGCACCGAAGGTACGGCCAGATCGACGAGACGATTGAGCGCTGCGATCTCACCCTGAATGCTCCCGCCGCGTTCGACGTCAATCACTGGAAAATGCCGCGTATCGAGGACGTCGCCGGCAACGACGACATCGGACTTCCTGAAAAACGCAAAGACGTCGCTGTCGGTGTGCGCTGCCGGCTGATGCAGGATTTCGATCGCCTCGCCATTCAGGTACATGTATTTGCGCGAATAATGAAAAACCTCGGTAGGCAACCCGCCAAACGGCATCGTGATGCGCCGCAACGCGCCTTCGGCCGCGACAATCGGAGCGGATGTATCCACAGCGCCGCCGCCCAGCGTACTACCCGCAAAAAGTTTTTCTCCCGCTTTCGATAGCGCTTCATTGCCCCCAACGTGATCGATATCGGGGCCGGTATCGATGATGTAGCGAATCGGCTTCGTCGAGATCCTTTTGATCGCGGCCAGTACGCCCGGCGCACCCGCAACGGATCCCGTATCCACAACGACCACGCCGTCGTCACCCACCTGCACGCCGATATTCGCACCCGCGCCGGCGATCACGAAAAATGAAGGACGAACCTGCAGAACTTCCAGGTTGTTCGACGCCGCCACGGTTGTCTGCGCTGCAGCGGCCTTCAGGAATTCGAGTCGGCCTCTGTATGTGAGGGAGAGCAGCGCACAGACTGCCACCACGGCAGGAATCCGCGCTCGTGCTCGGCGAAACCAATCTGTCAGAGCAGTTGTCATATTTCGCGATAAGGTGCGGAGGCTAGCATACCGCTACTTCCGCGCTGCGGCCTCTTCAGATAACTCACCCCATATACGACTGAACGCTACCCACATTCCGGCGATCACCAGCCATAAAATGGAGATGTCCATCTGCAAAATATATGTTGCATGGTCTGTTGCGCCGCGATTCATGGCTGTCATCACAAGGTGCACCACTCCCACGAGTATGAACACCACATTAAGAATCCGATAAACAACGCTTCTTTTCTTACGCTGTGCAGAAGTTCGCAAACGTACCTCCTTAGCCGGCATTTCCGATTTGACGACCCTTGATCGGTCGCATCCTACACCAACCAGCGCGCGCTCGATCAGGATTCCTTCACGTATGAATCTCTGATCGCCGTACGTTAAATGGCGTATTCGTCGCTCCGACGGTCCGGATTCTGCAGGAGGGAGAATATGGATTCGGCGCGGCGCTGAGTGTACTATTCGCACACCGTCACGCACTCGGAGGTAAACACATGGCCAGGAAACGCGACAGTGATCAAAAAGGTCGAAGACTTCAAGACGCGAAATCCGTCAGCAGGCGCGATTTCGTCAAGAAAGGAGCCGCCGGCGTCAGCGCGGCTGTTCTCTCGACGCCGGGAACAGCGTTAGCGCAGGTTTCTCCCGCTCAAGCCATTCAATGGAACTACGAAGCGGACATCGTCATCATCGGAGGAGGATGCACCGGGCTGCCCGCGGCCATTCGCGCGCGGGATCTCGGCGCGTCTGTGATCGTTGTCGATCAGAACTTCGATCTTGGCGGGAAGATGCTGCACAGCGGCGGACAAGTCTCTTTCGGCGGAGGGGATCCACTTCAGTTGAGGGACATCGCCGGCGAAAACGACAAAGATGGATTCGTCACCGCGCCACGGCGGCAAACAGTAGAGGAACTGACCGAGGATCCGGACTTCCTGTTCAGGGACCATACCGATTGGTCCGTGATGGACTCCGCGGCCCAGGCGCCGTACCGATACAATGAGCGGGATCTGCATCGGGCCTACGCCGACAACTGTTCCGCCACTCGAGAATTCCTGTTGGCGAATTACGTTCGCTTCGGGCGGATATTCGGAACACACGCTAATGGCGGCATGTCCCGAGCAAGGCGTGCGGTGACCTTCCTTATGGAAGGCCTGACCACGGACATCAAGAAGGGGACGATCACAAAAAAGGACGCCGGAATCCCTAAAGTAAGCTCGAGTCACTTCGCGCCTCGCGTAATGGAAGATGGAACTTTCGTCGCCAGCAAAGGCGCGCGATCAAACGGCGCGGCGCTCTCGCGGTGCCTGGAATTCAGCGCTCGCGAAAAAGGTGTGCGGTTCATTCTCAATCGCCACATGGACGAGATTATCCGCGAGCAGCAGTTCTCGGGACGCGTTGTCGGTATTCGCGCCGGCTATTCGCCGAGACTCGATCCGCAAACCGGAAGACGTTTGGAGAGCCTGTGGCAGAACGGCAACGTCGACGACCGCACGGCGACAATACATATCCGGGCGCGCAAGGCGATCATCATTGGCGCCGGAGGTCACGCAAACAACCCGCAGTTCCGCAGCATGTTCTATCCGGCATGGAGAGAGCCCGCGTTCGTGTCAAGCGGTTGGGCGCTCCTGGGCCCGCGTGGGCAGGACGCGAGCGGGATCATCGCAGGAATGAGGATCGGCGCGAATCTCGCCGGAATGCAACAGAACCTCTCTATGAACATCACGTACCATATCCCCGGGAACCTGGCCACGCGCGATCCATACACCGACATGCTTCCCGGCCATCCGACGTTTGTATTCAGAGGATCCACCGGCATCAATCTTCCCGACGCTTCCTTCCAGCACTTGATCGTCGTCAACCAGGTTGGAAAAAGATTCTTCAACGAAATGCTGATCACAACACGGCAGGGCGGCGCCGCGTTTCCCGCCGACCCTCGCAAGGGCCAGCCAAAGGCGGGGCTCGAGCACGTGCAGTTGGATTGGCGCAATGCGAGCGCTGAAAACATCAGGAAGACGTACCGCGAGCCCAACAGCATTCACGCAGCGATGGCGATGAACGAAGGTTCGAAAGCGCCGGACTTCTTCTCTGGTCCGATCTGGACGATCTTCGACCGCGCAGCAGTCGAGCGCGACAAGTGGAACATCGATCCGCCATTCACTTCTCCAGCCAACGGCTATTTCTTCAGCGCCGACACGATCGAAGAGCTCGCCGCGAAAATCCTCAAGGGCCACGAGTTTCAGAGAGTGCCGCTGAAGTATCTCGTCGAGACGGTTGCCAGGTGGAATTCGTATGTAGACAAGGGCAGCGATCCGGAGTTCGGGCGCGGCTCGGATGCGCCAATGTATAAGATCGAAAGGCCACCGTTCTATGCCGCGACACTTAATCCGGTCTGGCACGATTCGTACGGCGGTCTCCGGATCAACGGACGCGCGCAGGTCATCGACATGCAAGGCCAGCCCATACCCGGCCTCTATGCCGGCGGTGAATCCAGTGGCGGCGGCAACCAGCATGGCCTGGGCCGAGCGCTCGTCCATGGCTACATCGCGGGTACGAACGCCGCGAAGGAGCAGCGCAGCTAAACGAGATGACTTCGCAACACGAAAAAACGCGCAGTCAAACGGCGTGTGTGGTCGATGTCTCGCCGGAGGTTGTTGACGCCGGCGCCGGGATGACGCTGCATGGCGCTGTGTCATCCACTCCGGCACGCGACCTCCGAGGACATAAGCTTCTGATCAAAGATAACGCCGGCGCTGAAGTGGGAAGCTTTGAGCTCACGCACTTCAATGGCGAGACCAACGAGACCGATGAATTCGTCCTGAAAGCTCCGGTTAAACCCGGGGCATATGAGTGGTCGGCAGTGTACGCCGAAACGTCGATGCCGATTTCCTTCACAGTGAAGCCGCACACAATGAATGTCCTCGTCTGGGATATCCCGCCGACAATCGTCACTGGCGAAAGATTTCAAATAAAGGTCGGGGGCAAGTGCTCCAGCCAATGCGACCTCATAAACAAGGCCTTTGAAATCCACGACCACAGCGGGACGCAAATCGCCACGGCGACGCTGCCCGGCAAGCGCCTGCCCGGCACCACAGGCCTGTATTTTGCGGAGGTCGAGCTCGAAGCCCCCGCGGACGAGCGTCTCTACACCTGGAGCGTCAAGTGCGCGGGATCGGAGGCCGGGATTCCTCACGATGAAGGTTCCATCAGTTTTGGAGTCCGAGTCGTCAGCCGGCCCGAGTGTCTGGTAACCATCGAGGCGGTCGACAAAGACGGTCAGACGCCCCTGAGCGGCGCTCGTGTCGTTATGCACCCTTACCGCGCCGTCACCGGCGAGCGCGGCGTAGCGGAAGTGCGCGTCGCGAAAGGCGCCTACCAACTCTTCGTCTCGCAGACCAACTATGTCACGTTCGGCATGCAGGTTGATGTGACCGCGGACATGAAAACCAGAGCGGAGCTCGAGTTGGAGCCCGTGCCTGAACGCAACTGACCGGGCAATGGCCGGCGGACGGAAGGAGGGTCGATGAAAAAACTTAGTCTACTGATCTTGGCCGGCTTGTTGATGCAGCAACCGGCCCCGGTAACGGCGATCCGTGCGGGACGCGTCGTGGATCCGGAAACGGGAACGGCAGCAGCAAATCAAATTATTCTCGTCGACGGATCGCGCATACGATCGATTGGCGCGAATCTGGCAATCCCGCAAGGCGCAAACGTCATCGATCTGCCGGGTCTCACCGTTTTGCCGGGTTTGGTGGATGCGCATAATCATCTGGCTCTCACGTACAAAATGGAGCCGGAGAACAATGTCTACTACCTCACCTACGTGATGGACTCGACTGCGTTGCGTGCGATTCAAGCTGTATCGAACGGCATTCAGATGTTGTCATCGGGTTTCACTGTTGTTCGCGATCTCGGCAACAACGGTAACTATGCGGATACGGCGTTGCGCGTCGGCATCGAACAGGGTTGGGTTCCGGGTCCAACGATCATCAACTCGGGAATCATCATCGGCGGCGCCGGCGGCCAGTTCTTTCCGACTCCGGAAATGGCGAAGGACCACAACATTGTTTATCCCGAATATCTGGACGCCGACACCCACGACGAAATTGTGAAAGCCGTTCGGCAGAATATTTTGTTCGGCGCGAAGGTCATCAAGATCTGCGTGGATTGCAAACCGTATCTCTATACGATCGATCAAATGAAACTCTTCGTCAGCGAAGCCGCCAATGCCGGACTCAAAGTCGCAGGACATATTCAGACCAGAGAAGGCGCGCGGCGCGCGATCGAGGCCGGATTGTGGTCGCTCGAGCATTCCGGTCCGCTCGACGATGAACTGCACAGGAAAATGGCCGCGAAAGGTATATGGCGCGTCGGCACGGAGACGCCATTCACACCGTATCGCGGTTCGAAAGAAGCGTTCGACCGAACCGTGGCCGGAATGAAAAATGCCTATGCGAACAAAGTGCCGATGGCGTTTTCGACCGATGCCGATTACTACATTCCGGGAATGACTCGCGGCGAGGTCGTGATCAATTTTCTTTTGAGCTGGAAGGCCGCGGGAATTCCAGCGCCGGAGATACTGAAGATCATGACAATCAACGGATACAAAGTCTCCGCCATCGAGAAAGACCGCGGTCCCCTCAAACCCGGCTTTCCAGCCGACATGATCGCCGTTCGCGGAAATCCCCTCGACGACATCGACACTCTTCGCAATGTTCAATTCGTTATGAAAGACGGCGTCGTCTTCAAGAAGGATGGTGTGGTCACACCGGAAAAATTCTTCCACGGCGGCCCGGTGAACGGCTGGCGAATCCGCTGAGAATCAGTGCTTCATCGACGAGCCGGTTGCGCGAATGCCTCGGCAACTTTCAGCGCAAGAGCCGATGTATCCGCGTACGAAACGTTCGACATCACGGCCACGACGATTCCGGTTTCGCGAAAAATCATCAACGACGCCACTCTTCGGCCGAACAACTCGCCGTCGAGGCCGGCGGCCTGCGCGGGTTTACCGCCCAGCGTGACGGTGTCGAGGCGCCAGCCAAGACCGTACCCCGTCTCCTGCTGAGACGTGAGTTTTTGTGACGTCTGGAATAATCGCACGGTGGCCGGTTTCAGCAGCGTGCCGCCATTCATCGCCAGGCCGAAGCGCACGAGGTCGGACGGTGTCGAGTAGAATGCCATGGATCCCGCGTAGCACGACAGGTTGTGCAGACGCATCACGTGCAGGCCGTAGCGGAAGAGAGGATCCGGACCAACGCCTGGAGCATAGATCGTCGCCGGAGCCGTCGCGGGCCTGGCCTCAATGCCGATCACGCCCAACGGTTCCAGGATCACTTGCCGGATGAACGTGAAGGGAGGCGGGTCCTCGCCGGGTTCGCCCACTGCTTCGGGATTCTCCTTCTTTGCGGACTCGGCGCCCGTGTTGTCCATCCCCAGCGGGTGGAAGATCTGCTCCCGCATGAACGTGAGGAACGGTTGCTCGGCCGCGGCTTCGACCGCCGCGCTCATCAGGATCCAGCCGTACTTCGAATACCGGTACTGCGTCCCCGGCTCGAACAGAAGCCTATCGTTCGCGAAGTGCGGAAGCGCTTCAACGGGCCGTTCGCAGCGGTGATAAACCAGTGGCCCCTCGTCTCCGGCATCGGTCCCGATACCGCCCATGTGCCCCATCAACTGCCGCAGCGTCACGGGCCACTGCTTCTTCGGAAACTCCGGAACGTAGGTCCGAATATCGTCGTCGAGTGTCAGCCGGCCTTTCTCCAGCAGCACCCCGGCGGCGGAAGACGTGAGCACGGTCGAAGCCGTTCCGATCCTGAACCGGGTATCCGGCGTGACCGGCATCCCCCTCTTCATGTCCGCCCAGCCGAAGCCTTCGGCCCACACAATGTCTCCGCCGGCGCCAACCGTCACCGACAGCCCCGGCAGGTTCTGCTCGGCAAGCCCGGCCCGTATCATGCGCCGCGCGCGGTCCACCGCCTCGGACCATTGCGGCGATGGCTCCTTCTGCATCATCGAAGCTATCAATTGCGGGTTTGGGTGCAGGACCTGCAGCCTGACGTTCATCAGCAGACGCATCCCCACAATCGCTACAACCAGCAACCCGATGGGTACGAGAATCCACGTGCGCCAGGAACGACTCCGCACTGCATTTCCCTCCGCTCGAAAGAGCTTTATATAAAAAAGCCCTCTGTGTCAACGGGCGCCTATCATTCGGAGGGTAGATTGTGGGCGCTCATAGAGCGCCCCACCACAGTCGCGCCAAAGCTGCTTAGTGATTCTTCGTTGATGTCATGAGCTTCTGGATTCTCTGTGCTTCGTTCATGCTTCTTTCGAGATCGGGTGAGACCTCGTTCAGATAATCCTTCAGCTCCTGATTTTGAGTGGATGAAAGCTCTCTGCTGAATGTATCCGCAGCATCCTTGTGGTCGGCAATCATCAAAGCGAGGAACTCATGCTCGAACCTGCCTGCCGGCAAGGACGACAGGTATTCGCTGTGTCTTTCCGTATCGAGCGAAGCCTTTGTGTTCTGTAAGGTTCGGTTCTGATTCGCGTGGGCAGACAACAGTATCAATGCATCGGTGTGGCGCGCGATGACGGCGTCCGCATAATTCGTAACGTCTCGATCCTGCGATTTTTCTTTTGCCAGTTCCGCCATCTTGATTTCTCCCGTATGCATTTCGGCAGCGTAATCCGTGAACTCTTTCTCGTCCGCCGTCAGGACGGCATTAGGTTTATCGAGTCTGTCCGGTTCGCGTGCCGCTTCAACTTTATCTTTATCGGAACGCTGGCAGGCGGTTAGACCGAAGCCAAGGACAAGAATCAACGATGCGATAAGTACGTGTAACGTTTTCATCGTTACCTCCCCGGAGTCATTCACTGCATTTGGCTTGCCAGCAGGGTTGCGGGATAATGCGCGAATATGAACAACAACTGGCGCCTGGGTTTACTTCTGTTTTTTGTGCCCCTGGCTTTTGCTCCTTATATTGCTGGTCAGGAACAGGCTCCGACACGGCAGGAAATCCTCCGCGGCACAATCACGCCGGAACGCGAGTGGTGGGACGTCCTGCACTACGATCTATCGGTACAATTCCTGCCGGAAACGCGATCATTACGAGGGTCGAACGTCATCACATTCAAGACTCTCTCACGCGGCACGAAGATGCAGATCGATCTGCAGCCGCCGTTGGCAATCAACAAGATCATGCACGGCGCTTCCGAGTTGAAGTTTGAACGCGAAGGCAATGTCTACTGGGTTTCGTTTGAGAAGGAATTGCCGGCGGGTGTCGAAGACAAGATCGATATCGCATATGGCGGCCGGCCCGTCGAGGCGCGGAACCCGCCCTGGCAGGGCGGCATCACCTGGGGACGCGACGATCTCGGCAATTGGTACATCAACACAACGTGCGAGGGGATGGGCGCCAGTGTGTGGTGGCCCAACAAAGACATCGGCTACGACGAACCGGATCGCGGAATGAAAATCCACATCACGGTGCCGGAGAATCTGGTCGCCGTTTCAAACGGCCGTTTGAAAGACACTCGTCACGACATTCAGAACAAGACCACGACATACGACTGGGAAGTGACCAGCCCCATTAATAACTACGGCGTCAATGCGAATATCGGGAACTACGTAACCTGGTCCGAAAAATACGACGGAGTGGCAGGACCGCTCGACGTCAGCTACTGGGTCCTTCCCCACCAGAAAGAAGCGGCCCTGAAACAGTTTCAGGAAGTCCCGCGCATGCTCAAAGCGTTCGAACATTGGTTTGGCAAGTATCCCTGGTACGAGGACGGCTACAAGCTGGTGACGGTTTTATATCCGGGCATGGAGCATCAAAGCTCCGTCACATACGGAAACTACTTCCGAAACGGCTATCGTGAACGCGATACCAGCCACAACGGACTTGGCCTCAAGTTCGACTTCATCATCGTTCACGAGTCTGCGCATGAATGGTTCGGTAACAACATCTCCATGCGCGACGCGGCCGATATGTGGATTCACGAGGGGTTCGCCAATTACTCCGAGAGTCTGTTCGTCGAATACTACTGGGGAAAAACCGCAGGCCAGGATTATGTAATCGGAACCCGCCGCGATATTCGCAACGACCGGCCCGTCATCGGAACTTACGGCGCGAATCGCGAAGGCTCCGGCGATATGTATCCGAAGGGCGGCAACATGCTTCACACGATCCGCCAGGTCGTCAACGATGATGACAAGTGGCGAAGTGTTCTGCTGGGACTGCAGCGTGATTTTGCGCGCAAGACGGTGAAGACCGACCAGATCGAATCGTACATTTCAGAGCGCGCTGGAATCGATCTTTCGAAGATCTTCGATCAGTACCTTCGCACGACGCGAATTCCACAACTGCAATACAAAATCAACGGCAGGAAACTGTCGTTCAAATACGATCGCGTCGTTCCCGGCTTTGCCATGCCCGTTCGCGTAAACGTCAACGGCAAGGATATGACGCTTGCCGCAACAGATGCTCTGCAGACCCTGGAATTACCGGAAGAGATCAAGTCGTTGAAGGTGGATCCCAACTACTACGTCGAGGCGAAAGAGGATCAATGATCATACCAGGCAGACGGCGCACTTCCCTATCTGCCGGGACTCAACGCTTCCCGGACGGCGACAGCCGTTCGATTTCGGAGAACCAGTTCGGCACGACGATCAGTTCCGTGGCGCGCGCGGGTTTTTCGGGCTCTTGTATCATCAGGAAACGGCCGTCGGGCGCGACAGCGTAGCCGCCCAGGATGTCCGAGCCTCGTTTGTAACGGCCTTCGAAAAGCAATCGAGGTTCGCCGACAGTGAGGTTTGGCGCGGTTTGAATCGGCACAACCATCAGCTTGCTGCCTTCTTCAGCCTGGAAAAAAAGTTCGCGGCCATCACGCGACCACTGAGGGTTGAAATTCAGTTCTGTGCTGGTTGAGATTCGTCGCTTCGATTCCCCGCCCGGAAACTGTCTCAGGTAGATCTGCCGGGAACCGGATTCGTCGGAACTGTATGCGAACCACTTCCCGTCTGGAGAGAGCGCTGCGGAATCTTCGTTTGCTTCCGTCGCAAGGATTTTGTGGTCGATGTCCTTGCCGGTGGGATTTCCGACTTCAAGCGCCCACAAGTCGACGCCCGTTTTGGCATCCGAGAGAGTGATGTAGAGCAGCCAGCGGCCGTCATTAGACAAAGATTGAGTGCCGAAGTAGGTTCCCTGCTTTTCCAACAGCCGTTGCGGCTGTGAGTTGGAATCCACATCCTGCGAGTAAATCGCGCCCTGATGGGTTCCGAAGGTCGCGTAGTAGAGCCGCTTGCCATCGGAAGACAAGACCGGCATGTTTGGAAAGTCCTGAGTATTGTCGAGGAACCGAGTGAGCGTTTTACTGCTCATATCGAGGATCTGGATTCGCACTGAGGATCCTTCGCGGCTGGAAACAACCAATCGTTTCCCGTCGGGCGAAAGCCGGATACCGGGACTCATTACCGGTAAAGATGCGAAGGGCTCCACTCTTCCGTTGCGGTCCACCCATACAAAATTGGCCGGCCGGCCGGAGTTGGTTGCTGGGGCGTAGATCAGCGTGCCATTCCGCGCCACTGCCAGTTGCGCCACCGGAGCGGCAGAGGATAATTCATCGACCATCACATTCACAGGAAGCGATACGGCCGGCCCCGTAATCTTGAGCTTGACTGCATCGAAAGGCGCAGCCATTAACCCGCCGTCGCGCATGAAGAGCATGTGCCCGGAGGCTGCATAGCGCGCATGGCTCGCATTTTCCAGAATCAGTTTGTGGTCCGGCCGATCCAGCGACATCGATTCGATACGCTGCCGGCCGTTACTCAAGACCGTATAAATCAGAGTCGTTGTGCCGGGAAGTATCTGCGGGTCTTGATGCCATTCGTCCTTGGGATTCGTGAGCGTCGTCACGGGCCCGCCATCGGAGCGTATGACCCGTAAGCCTGCATTCCAGGTGTCAAACACGATGCGGCCGTCGTCGCTCCAGCTTCCCACGACGAAGGAGGCGTATGGCATACCACCGGCAAGCGTCACGGGCTTTGTGCCTGTCAATGAGACTTTTTTGAGAGCTCCATCGAGAGTAAAAAAACCGATCCACTGTGCATCCGGAGAAAAAAATGGTTCAACGCCGCCTTCGGTTCCAGGAATAGGCCGCACTTCCAGGTCATCGAGATTGCGCAAATAGAGTTGCTTCGTCGCATCGCCCCCAAAGTAGACCACTCGCGAGCCATCCGGTGAAATTGCGACACATGCCTGAGGGTAAGAGCTCATATTGATCGCTGCGCTTGCAGGCAAACGGATCGACGTGCGCGTCAGGTTTCCAGTGTTGGCCGGCGCCCGACGGAAGGCGAAGATGACGGCGCCTGTAATGCCGGAGCCAACAATCAAACCAAGCGCCGCAGCCGCCAATAATCTTTTGCGGCTTGCCGCCGCCGGCGAGTTGCTCTCGATAGATCTAACTCCGCCTGCGTGGGGATCGGCGATCAACGACATCAATTCGAGACGCGCATCGCCAATGTCGCGAAGTCGATTACGAGGATCCTTAATCAAACATCGGCGCAGAAGTTCTCTCAAACGCCACGGCAACTCTTCGGGCAGCGCGGACCAGTCGGGTTCGAGCTTCAATGTCGCTGCCAGAGTTTCCGATACATCTTCTCCCGCGAAGGCTCGCTTGCCGGACAACATTTCATATAGAACGCAGCCGAACGCCCAAATGTCGGTGCGCCGGTCCACCATTTTCCCCCGCGCTTGTTCCGGACTCATGTAAGCGGCGGTGCCCAGAATGATCCCGGCTCGTGTGGCTGCCCCCGTTAGTGTCGGAGAATTCGAGAAATCTTCAGACCTCGCTTCGGTTTCCATGGCCTTCGCAAGACCGAAGTCCAGAACCTTGACGTCACCATCCGGCGTCAACTTGATGTTGGCGGGCTTCAGATCTCGATGGATGAGATTCTTCTCATGCGCCGCTTCGAGTCCTTCAGCCAATTGCAGCGCGATACGCATGCTTTCATCGAATGGTATTGGTCCGGCGAGAACTCGATCCGCCAGCGTTGGTCCTTCGACCAGCTCCAGCACCAGCGCTCTAACTCCTTCGGCCTCCTCGAAGCCATAGATGCCGCCGATGCGTGGATGGTTCAGTGAAGCGAGAATCTGCGCTTCGCGCTGGAAGCGAGCCAGGCGTTCGGCATCCGAGGCGAACAAATCCGGCAATATCTTGAGCGCAACATCGCGCTGCAGTTTCGTATCGTGCGCCCGAAACACTTCTCCCATGCCGCCGCGGCCGATGGCGGCAATGACTTCGTAGGAACCGAGACGTGATCCGAGTTTCAAAGGCATGGCTTGGTTAACATAGAACGCGGGGAATTCTAGCACCGATCTCGCTTTACAACCCGGATAGCCGGATGAAGCGGCCTTGAAGCTATTCAGGCGCTCCGGATTCGAGAATCTTCTTCAACGCTCGAAGTTGCATGGCGTGCTGAATATCCTTCGGCCGGCCAGTCGCCATCTTCATCTTTATCAGGTCGTCAACGGAAGCGACCCGGACAGGTAGCCCAAACAGGAGGATTTCGGGCGACCGCTTCCAAAGTTCCTCGAAGCCTTCCACTCCTGGGGCTTCGGCCAGTAGATCAACAGGCCCCATATCCGTACTGAGAGTTACATTGAAGACGTTCTTGAAGAAGTCCGTGTCCCACGCAATCGAGACCGGTTCTCGGGGGTTAACAGAAGATTCGAGGCGATCAAAGTAATATCAACGCCGTTCTCGTCCTGCCAGCCGTAGGGATGTTCGGACAGATACTTCTCGACGCGTGCCTTATCGGTTTCTGGGTTACCCACGGTTCAATTGTGCCATAGCCGTCATGAGATCCGGGAGGCGCCTATACCCCGACTACTTTGGCGCAACGAATCGGACCTCGAGATACGTGATTGGCGTCGTCACTTCTTTGTACCAATGCGCTGTAAATGCCCGCCGAACCTGGGGGCGGCGCAGGAGTCGTTGCCGGCGCGGTTCCCCGGCCTGCACCGGGAGCTTGCGGAGCCGCCGCCTGCTGTGCCTGCATGGTACTGATCGTCATGAACAGAATGGCCGTAAGGGCTCTGATCGTCGTTCTCATAAGCTATCCCTGTTATCGGGAAGGCCCAGCCAGGACGGCAGGATCCTTCGTCTCGCGAACGATCTCCTGGAAAGTAGGCTTTCGTCCGGATTTGATCTGGGTAATGAACTCGCGCATTGGGGCGACGGTGCTGACGTTGGTCATCCCCTGTCTCCACCACGTCAAGCCGCGTGCCGGGTTGCCGAGGATGTGACGGATGAACATGCTGGAAGAATCCACGGGCAGGGTGGCCACGTTTTCGTAGAAGGTCTGTTTCTGCGGATCACTGAGATAGGTCTCGACATTGGAGATGTAGAACACCCCCACGGTTGCTTTGTGCTCGGTGAGGTAGCGGCCCACATTGCGGATCACCGCCGGACCGGCGAAGTCGCCCACTAGCGGAACGATCAGGTTCTTTCGCTGCATTTCGCGCACGTACAGATAGTTTTCTTCAGTCGCCAGAAAGGACGAGTTATGGCCGGTGCTATCGGTTCTGTTCATCATCCGGGTGTACGTCCCCCCTCTGGAAGGCCCGAGCCCCACAGGAGCTGCGCTCGCAAAATAGTAGTTGATGCCTGGGCCACCTTGAGAAAAAACCGTATAGACCTTCTCAATGTTGCTGATGTCTTCGCTTGTGAGTCCATAACCATGTTTGGTCATGTACGCTTTGATGGCCGCCAGGTTCTTTGCCAACAGATCGGGATCCACTCTGGCGTTCTCGTAGGCGGTGAACAGCGCTGCCGGTGTCGTTTTTGTGTCGAGGCCCGCGGGCTTTACGCGCGAGAACAGATTGCTCACGAAGTCTGCGCGGCTGGGGGACATGTCGAAGAGCGCTTTGTACACCAGCATCTCCACCATGTTCTGCCGCCGGATGTCGATGACGAACGCCAGTCTCGACTGCAACACTGAGGCGTATGTGAAATTCTGCTCGGGACCGACTCCGATATAGACGCCGCCGGGCTTCGTAGTGGCCTTTAGTGCCGGAATGACGTCCTGATATTCAAGCTCGTTCGAGATGAAGTTTTCGTAGGGATATGTGCCTCCCGGCTCGGAGAGATCCACGATCATTTTCCAGAAATCCTTGTCGCTGATTTCGGAAGGTAACGTGGCCGCAGTTGACTGCGCGAAGCAAGCCAGGGCCGCTGTAACAAGCAGCGCCAGTAACAACGCCGTCTTCAAGACCGGTCGATGAGTAAAGAGCATGAACACCTCCAGGAAACAGATTCTTATTTCGGTGACGTACGTTCGTGCCGCCAATTTTAGACGAAACGGCGTCATTGTTCCGTTTATTGACGCGAGTTATTGAATTTTGATACTCACACGTCGAAATTTATCGACGTTCTCGCGATGGAGACCGGTCAGAGCTCTTGCGTTGCTTTTCCTGAGGTTCGTCAGGGTAGAATGGTTTCGAATGACAAAACGACTCCATCATTACACCTATTGCGACTATATCGCAGTAGAGCGGGACAGCCCGACGAAGCACGAATTCCTTGATGGCGAGATTTACGCGATGTCGGGCGGTACCGCCGAACATGCTGCGCTGGCGGCGGAGACCCTTTACCTCTTAATGGCCGCCGTTCGGGATAAGCCGTGCCGTGTTTACACTTCGGATTTGAGAATCTATGTTGAAGCAGTCGGGCTTGCAACCTTTCCGGATGGAATCGTCGTTTGTGGCCCTCTCGAACAACACCAGTCAAGCCCGGAGTCCACTTGTCTGAATCCGACGGTCCTTCTGGAGGTTACCAGCGACTCTTCCGAGGAATACGACACCTCCACGAAATTGGAATCTTACCGAACGATTCCTACTTTAAGGGACTACATTATCGTCTCCCATCGTGAACGCCGCATTACTGTTCACAGTCGAGCCAATGATCAAGAGTGGACAACAAGATCGGCTACTGCAGGAGGCCATGTGGATATCGGAAGCATCGACGCGGATCTGAGTGTCGATCAGATCTATCGAGGCAGCAGCATCGATTAATCTCCTGCGTGAAATCTGTTTCTCCTCGCCGTTGAATGCCGTATCAACTGCCCGTCGTTCCGAAGGCGACTTGGTTTCCGACTTTGACGATCCCGCCCTCAACAATTGCCAGCCTGGAGCATTATGTGGCGTTCGCCACTCTAGCCAACGGGAAGCGAGTCCGCAATTCATTTGAATCACGGTGTGGAGCAACGCGCGGTTAGAATACCGGCACCTCAGATTTTCAAATGGCGAAAAAGATCCGTTTTGAAGATGTGCGAAAACTTGCGATGGCACTGCCGGGTGTCGAAGATGGAACAACGCGTGGATCGCAAGCACTCAACATCCATGGCAAGCTTTTCGCCTGGATTCCGGTGAACAAGAAAGATGTCGAGCCCAATACGCTGGCCATTCGTATCGACTTCGAGCAGCGCGAGGCTCTCATTGGCGACGCTCCGCACATCTACTACATCACCGATCATTATCTGAATTACCCCGCGGTGCTGGTTCGCCTCGATCACATGGATCGCCATGCGCTGCCGGATCTGATACGTTCCGGCTGGCGCTTCATTTCGGCACAAACACACCGAAAACCCAAAAAGTCAAAATCACCTGACTCATCGAGAAGCGGAAACACGAGTGCCTCACGCAGGTAGGTTGCTGTGTTGATCCTCGCTATTGCGCTGGCCGTCGTCTTCACCGCGTGTGCGGTTTCCAATGCCGATATTGTGCTGGGTGTCTCCGCTGGAGTGAAAAAGGCGCGGGCTGAAGGCCGAAGTGTTTCAATGATTCCCTTCGTTGGAGGAGTGGCTGGCGCCGCGAGCTGTATCGTCGTACCGATCGAAGCCGTTCATCCCTTCTTCTGGGTGCCGATACTTCTGGATATCGGTACGGGGTTTTATCTGGCAGCGGCAATAGTCCTTATGACGGCGGATTTCTTACAAAACCGAGGTCAGGACAGAAATTCGAGCGCGGCCGATCCCGGCTTTAAGGAACTGCAGCGCAACATCACCGGATGCATACTCGGCACGGCATGCGGCGACTCGATCGGGTTGCCTGTCGAAGCTCTCACAAAGAGCCGGCAGCACAAATTGTTTCCGGACCTCGATGGGCATCACTTTCTTTTCGGCCGCGGAATGACTTCCGATGACACCGAGCACACATGCATGCTGGCTCAAGCTCTCATCAAGTCCCGTTGCTCTCCGGAACCGTTCATTCGCGACTTCGCCTGGCGCCTCCGATTCTGGTTCTTACGGCTGCCAGGGGGTATCGGGCGAGCGACTCTTCTGGCGGCCATCAAACTGTGGATCGGATTTCCGCCCCGCGCGAGCGGCATTCGTTCCGCTGGTAATGGCCCGGCTATGCGAAGCGCTCTTCTCGGCGTCTGCTTCGGCGACGATCCACCGGTTCTCAGGCAGTTCGTGCGCGCTGCAACGCGCATCACACATACGCACGAAGCCGCCGAGTCCGGCGCCCTCACTGTAGCCATAGCCGCGTACTGTTCCACGCGCGGCGAGAACACTCCCGAGTTGTTCCTGAAACGTTTATCGGCTGTATTGGATGCCGGCGATGCGGAGTCTCTCGCCATCGTACAGAATGTCGCGAAGAGCGTGATATCCGGCGAGAGCACGGAATCCTTTGCGCGGCAGATGGGCTGCGAGCGGGGAATCAGCGGCTACATTCTACACACGGTGCCTGCCGCGCTTCACGCATGGCTGCGTCATCCGAAAGATCTTCGAGCCGGAGTTCTCGAAGTCGTTCGCTGCGGCGGAGACGCGGACACGACCGGCGCAATAACAGGCGCAATCATCGGCGCCGGCGTGGGCCCCGAAGGCGTGCCGGAGGATTGGCTCGCCGGAATTGTCGAATGGCCATGCACCATCGCGTGGATGAAACGCTCGAGTTCTCAATTAGCCCGAACTGTGCACGAGGTCCGCCGTGACTTGCTGCAATTCCCTGCGGATGCCTCTGTTCTACGCGTCAGCGCGCTGGCCCTTCTTGCCCGCAATCTGGTGTTTCTTGCAATCGTCATTGCTCACGGACTTCGGCGCCTGCTGCCTCCTTACGGCTAAGCTCTCAGATTCCGTTCAGAACATGATCTTCGACGGCCTGCGGTGCAAGTTGTTCCTGATTCCGTTGTCTAAAATACAAACCCGATTGCGCCACTGTACGTTCGTGGCGCGACAAAGTGCGTACCGCTGAATGTCGAGTGGAAGTTATAGAGCGCAACTTTGTTTGCAAGGTTCGAAACAGTAAATCGCAACTTGATGCGCGACGACTCGTGAGCGTGGAGAAGGTTGTCCGTGCCGATACCGAGATCGAAGATGTGTCGCGGCGCAATTCGCGGCGGATTCCGGTCGTCATCCGCTGTTCCTTCGGCAGGAATTCTCACCCGAGTGGCGCCGAAACCGGATTTACACGAAGGAATCCCGTTATCCGGAGTTGCGATCTGACTGCCGCAAAAGAAACCAATCGCCGATTGTTCCGCGGGAGTCAATGCCAGGGCATCATCAAGACTTGCGACCGATCCTGCGACAAGTCCGCTGTCGTAGCGCCACGTCAACGCGGCCCAGGGCCCGTCCTTTTTCCATTGATACCGGATATTCGTCGTTTGCTGAAAATTCTGATCGTGGTCAATCCGGAAGACGTCTCCCCCTTCCGGGAAGAAGCGCGCACGGTTGTGTCCCATTGTCGTGAACCACTGTAAGCCGTGAATATTCGTCGAACTCAACCGCAGGGAGAACCCGTCCAGCCTGGATTTCGGCCACGTGATCGGAAATGCGATGGGAGTATTGAAGAGAACGCCGAAATCATAAGCATTATCGGTGCGTTTCCAGAAATAATCGGCCTCTATCTGAACGTAACGGCTCAACGCCTGTTGGAATCCGACGTTGTATTGATTCCGGTGACCGGGCTTAACCGGCGCCTGTCCTTCCTGTGAGAACGCGTCAACCAGGACCGATGCACTCTCCGAGGTCGCAACCAGCAGGTTCTCGTTGTAAGGAGTTTCCATCGTGCGAGCGTAGCCGGCATGAAGGACAGTCTGGGTGTGACCAATCAGGTAAGAAACGCCCACTCGTGGTTCTGCCTGTGTGTCCTGAATGCCGCCTACACCATCGTAGCGGTCGATGCGCAATCCCGGATTGAGCGTCAGATGCCCGATCGTGAGCGCATCCTGGATGTAAGCGGCATATTCATTCACGCTTCCGGCGGCGCCAAATCGGAATAATGATCCTCCGCGCGTCAGATCCAAACCCAGCAGGCCGGGATTGAAATCAGGATTTGGAACAAAACCCCTGGCCGCGCATTGAGCCGGGTTCTTGATAGCCGGCAGTGCTTGAGGATTACCCGCGCCATTCACACACACCGGATTGAACGTATAATCCGTGATTCCAAGATTGAAACTTTCCTGCAGATGTGTCTGCATCAACTGGCCGCCGATTTTCACGTTGTGATGCCCCGCGGTGTAAGAGACGTCTCCACGTACTCCCCAGTTGGTCAATCGACGGCTCTGTGCAACCGTGGCAGGAGAATCGTCTGAAGGATCCGGACTGGGATAGTAATGAACACGGTCCTGACGGACGAACGGATTGATGGTCATCAGCATCGTCGAATTGAAGGTGTGCTGGTATCCGGGTGCGACGTCGAATGTGACGACTTTTTGCCGCTGGTCCTGGGCCGGCTGATCGAGACTGTTTGGAGTTTGGAACCAATTCCTGGCCAGCAGGATGTTGAGGTGGAGCGCATCCTTGCTGTTCGGCACATAGTCCAGCCGGTGGAACGTATTGCTGTTGTTTCCGATGGCATGAATCGGTTGGAATTCCGGAGTATCGAGGAAGCGGCCGGATCTCAGGCCGTTCGCGGCCATGAACCATCCCACTTTCGGTCCACCAAGGCCGACACTCGCTTCAAGCGAAGGAGTTCCGAATGAACCATATTGAGCGAGTACTTCGCCTTTTGGTTTCATGAGCCCAAGGCCGGAGCGTGTAGTGGCATTGACGACGAGACTTGTTTTGTCGCCGAACTCGGCATTCGGCGTCCCGGTGACCACTTCCATGTTTTGAATCGCATTAACAGGAACCTGTGTCGAAAACGCCTTGCTCTGTTGATCGCTGATCGGTTGACCATCGATGGCAAAAGATGTCTGGGCATGATCTCCAAGCGGATGAAAGAAACCGTTTGAATCCGCAACAACGCCCGGCGACGACAACACGATGGCGTCGCTCAAACCGGAGGCCGGCGAAAACGCCGGCAACTTATCGAGCGTGGTGATATTCACATCGGCGTGCGCGTAGGGAACGTTCTCAAGAATATCTCCTCCGTCAGCTTCGACCTGGACTGTCTGGCTGATACCGGCTACTGAAAGCGTTACCTTGACGGGCACGGTCACCGCGCTTCGCACGTTCACATCCTGCGCCGCCGGTGCGAATCCTTGTTGAGAGACCTGGAGGTGGTAAGGATTGAATGGAACATTAGTAAATCGAAAAGTTCCCATCGAATCCGTTACCGCTGTCTGATCGAATCCGGTTATCGGATTTCGCAACTCCACCATAGCGCCGGCAACAACACCGCCGCTCGCATCGGCAACAGTGCCTTCAATCGTGCCGCTTGCCACGGATTGCGCGGACAGAGCGCCGGAATGGAAACAAATGGCCAGGCCGGCCACAGCCAGAATGAACGCACAGAAAACACTATGAAATACGGATCGCTGCATAAGTCCTCCCTTGCAAATGAAAATAGAAAATGCGGCACGCAGGCGCTCGCACGAGAACGCGCGATCACCGGGTGACCAATTAATGATGATTTAGATTAAAGAGAGGAGAGTTGCGGCGGCGCCCGTGAAGGGGAAAAGTCGAAGTACTCCCATCCGGCACTCCCAACTTCGGAGGCCGGACTGTACCATTCCACAGCGATTGGCGCATCGAGTACGACGGTGAACGGTACATGAAGGGATGGCAGGTCGCGAGCGAAACAGACTTCACATCGCTGCCCTGACAAATCCTGATGCCAATGGATGAGCGTCAAGAACGCTGCCGCCAGCAGCGTAACTGTCAGAATTGTGGACATCCATCGGCGTGAAAGACGTGGATGTAAAACCCTCATGACTGAGCATCATAAATCCGATACGGCAGATGTGTAAACCCATTCCAAGGATCTTGCTCCCAGGAGCTATTTGATTTGCGTTCCATGTGGCGTAGAACGTCAAACCAAGTTATCGTACGCAAAACACGATCCTTCATTCAGGGAGCTTCAAAAGATGAGACAGTTGAAAACCTTGGTTCTAGTCTCCGTGATTGCGCTCGGTCTCACCGCAGCGCTGGTTGTTGAAGCGCAACAGCGCGGCCAGACGCTTGTGTGGGCGCCGGTTCCGAGCACGCATCCGGGGTGGACTGCTCCGAACAAACCGCATTGGAAGTTGTCCGAGTTGCTTGGTTCACACAAAGGGCAGGCTGCGTGGAAAGAGACGGTTGTTGCCGATTCTCTTCTTCACGCCGACTACATTCAATTGGCGCCGGGCACGAAGACCAAGCGGCAGTTCCAGCCGGATAATCCGATCTGGTGGGTCGTTCAGGCCGGAACGGTACAGTTCAACATTGAAGGACAGCCGCCGGTCACCGCGACAAAAGGCTTTCTGGTTCAGGCGCCGTATCGCAACGTTTACAACATGGAAGTCATTGGCGACGCGCCCGCCCTGTTCCTCGAAGTTACGGTGACGGGATCGCCCGTGATGTATCCCCTCGATGAGACGCCGGCTCCTGTTCCCGGCATGGAGTTCGTGAAAGTTCGCATCAGCGGAAAAAAGAATTACGACGCGAGGAACAAGCCGTTCCTCGATTTCAACGGCATGATTGCCGCCGGAAAGAATCCGGCCGGCGCGTTCGTGTACGACGATCGCGCCTTCGCGAATATCATTCGAGGAAATCCGCAGACCGACAATCCCAAAGACAAAGGACACTTCCATGAAGTTTCGGGTGAATTCTGGTTCATCCTCGAAGGCCAGATCGAATACAAGATCGGTTCCCTGCCGATTTTCCTCGCGGATCAGGGCGACATTGTCTACGTGCCGAAAGGAATGTGGCATCGCGCGCATCACGGCGGGACAGGAACGTCCACGCGTCTCGCTATGAACGGCTATCCGGAGATGCTGCACAACTATCAGCCGAATGAAGAGCTGAGATAAGGAGATCCATTTATGCGTTTGATGAAATCGACGGCACTGTTTCTGCTTCTTTTATTGATCGTCGCCCTGACCGGAGCCGCGATTGCTGAAACTCCCCGGGCCGCGAAACCCGAAGATGTCGGTATTTCTTCACAGCGGCTGCAGAGAATTCACGACCTCGTCCAACGCAACATCGATGCCGGAAGTTTCTCCGGCGCCGTGACGCTGGTTGCGCGCAGCGGCAAGATCGCTCACTTTGAAGCTCAGGGGCTGATGGATATCGAAACGAAGAAGCCGATGGTGAAAGACGCGATGTTCCGGATCATGTCGATGACCAAGCCTGTCGTCGGAGTCGCGGTATTGATGATGATCGAAGAAGGCAAGGTCCGGCTCAACGATCCGATATCGAGATTCATTCCGGAATTCAAAGATCAGAAAGTGGGCGTGCTCCTGCCCAATCAACCCGCTGCTCCCGCAGGACAACGCGGAACCGCTCTGAAGTTCTATACCGTTCCCGCTGAACGCGAAATCACAGTCAAGGATCTGCTCACGCATACTTCAGGTCTGGTCAGCGGTCCGATCGGCAACAGCGAAAACGCGAAAGTCGCGTTGAAAGGCGCCGAGTCCAACGCCGATTACATCCCGCGCCTCGGCACAACGCCGCTTGAGTTTCAGCCGGGCACGCGATGGGCGTATAGCGCGACGGCTGCGTTTGATACTCTCGTGCGCGTTGTTGAAATTGCGTCCGGTCAAAAGTTCGATCAGTTCGCAAGCCAGCGCATATTCACACCGCTCGGAATGAAGGATACTTTCTTCTATCCGGCCGAATCCTACAAACCGCGAATCGCCACGCTGTATTCGCGAACCGGCGGCAAACTTCAAAAGGCGAACAATCCAGCGTTCATGAATGGCGTGTTCTTTTCGGGCGGCGGCGGGTTGATCAGCACGGCTGAAGACTATCTGCAATTCGGATTGATGCTGGTGAACGGCGGACAACTCAACGGAAAGCGATTGCTCAGCCCCAGAACCGTCGAAATGATGCGCTCTGTTTTCATCCCCGACACGTTGCCGGGCCGCGCCCGCGGCGAAGGCTATGGCCTGAGCGTCCGCGTCGTGAATGATCCACTACAACGAGGGACGGCAATCTCGGCCGGCAGCTTCGGATGGAGCGGCGCCTATGGAACACATTTCTGGGTGGATCCTAAAGAAAAGGTCGTCGCCGTTCTGATGACGCAAACGTCCACTCCCGGAGTTACTGGCGACTTTGAGAACGCGGTCATGCAGACCATCGTCGAACCCGCCGAGAATCATTAGCGATTAGTCGATCGGAAATCCGGCGTAATTCTCCGCCAGGCTGGTCATGGCGGCGCGCGAGTTGGTCACGTATTCCAGTTCCGCAAGCTGGCGCCTGCAGTCGAACGGATTATCGGTGTTCGATTTGTGCAGCATCGAGGTCATCCACCACGAAAATCGCTGCGCGCGCCAGACACGCCGCAGACAATCGTCGGAATAACGCTCGAGCAATTCCTCGCTCCCGTGCTGATAATAATCTGCAATCGCGCGCGACAAACGCCAGACATCGGCGATCGCCAGATTCAAGCCCTTCGCGCCGGTCGGCGGAACAATGTGCGCGGAATCACCCGCAAGATACATCCGTCCGCATCGCATCGGTTCGGCCACAAAGCTGCGCATTCCAGTCACGCCCTTCTGCGTGATGGGACCCACATTGGGCTTCCATCCGTCCCTGCTCCCCAGGCGCGTCAGAAGCTCCGACCAAATGCGGTCATCGGGCCATTGCGCGAGATCCTCATCCGGCGCGCACTGCAGATAGAGCCTTGTCACCGCACTCGATCGCATGCTGAACAATGCGAAGCCGTTTTGATGCAGGCTGTAGACGAGCTCCGGAGATGAAGGTGATGCATTCGCGAGAATGCCCAGCCACGCGAACGGATAAACGCGCTCGTAGATGCGAATCCGGTTCTGGGGGATCGATGGCCGGCAAATGCCATGAAAACCATCGCAGCCGGCAACGAAATCGCACTGGATCTCGTGCCCTTCCGATTCACTGGTGAAGCGAATCTTCGGCTGGTTCGAGTCCAGGTCCTGGACGCCGACATCACCCACTTCAAACAAAAGCGGCCGGCCGGTGGCGGCGCGGGCGGCGATGAGATCTTTCACCACCTCGTTCTGCCCGTACACCGTGATCCGCCGGCCTGTCAGCGCAGCCATGTCGATGCGGCGCCGGTCTCCATGCACGTTGATGTAGATGCCGTCGTGAGACATGCTTTCGCGCCGAAGCCGCTCGCCAACGCCACTCTCGATCAGCAGATCCACCGTGGCTTGCTCGAGTACTCCGGCACGAACACGCTCAATAACGTAGTCCTGAGCCCGGTTTTCGATGATGACGGAGTCAATCCCCGCCAGATGCAGGAGGTGTCCCAGCATCAAACCGGCCGGTCCGGCTCCGACAATCCCAACCTGAGTGCGCATCGTTCTCATCTGAATCGCTGGTAAGGATATCAGAGCCGGCGGCGGCAGATTACCTGGTATGTTTGCTGAAGAACGCAAAAATATCCGGCATTCCGGTCGCGATCACGCTGCCATGATCTCCTCCCGGAATTTCGTGATACTCGTGCGTCATGTTGAGTTCTTTTAATTTGTCCGCCCAGCGCCGTGTATTGGCGACTGGCACAGCAGTGTCCGCATCACCCTGAACGATGATCACCGGCATGTCTTTAATCGACGCGAGCGAGTCGGGATTGAGACCGAATGCAGCCGGAGCAATCGCTGCAATCGCAGCCCAATTCGATGGATATTTCACGCCGAGATAAAGCGTTCCCGCGCCGCCCATCGAATGACCCATCAAATAAGTTCGGTGCTCATCGATGTTGAACTCCTTGCGCATCATCTCCAGAACATTCAGCGTGTCCTTTTCACTCACGTCACGAACTTTCGCCGCATCGGTTACCGCAGTTCCACCCGCGGTCGCCGCGGGATTTGCGCCGCGTCCCGCTCCATCTCCGCGTGGAGCCGCAGGAGGATTCGCACCGTTGCCGCGCGGAGGCGCCGCAGGATTGGCTGCGTTGGGCGCACCGCGGTTCCCACGGGGCGCACCCACAGGAATGCCATACCAACCTCCGGAGTTATACCCCATTGGCGCGACAAGAATGTATCCACCCTGTTCGGCAAGTTCCACCGCGCGATAACTTTCTCGGACCATCGTGTTTTGATCGCCACCCAGGCCGTGCAGCGCAACGATGAGAGGACTCTTTTTATCCTTGCGCACCTTTGAGGAAACAAACACGGCGTACGGAAGGAATTCGTTCGTGTCTTTGAACACATAAACCCTCTGCTGAACGCGAGGATCGACTCGCCCGCGCTGCCCACCGCCACGAGGGGCCTGCTGTCCAGCGGCAGTTGCGGGTCCGGGTTGCTGGGCCAATTGAACCTGGGACCATGCGATCTCAAAGCTCAGCACGAGCCCGGCAATCAGTCCCACTTTGAAAAGATGTCTCGTCATAGTTCTCCTTATTATTAGCGTCGGGCCCACCGTCCAGTTCAGTTCGGTACACCGCTTCGCGGCCTCATTACTGCTGGCCGGTCCCCCCACGCCAGGGGAGATGGATTTCATACCATCTCCTTATTCGTGATTTCTAGAATCCCGTACTGCATACAAAACTGGCCGCGTCATCGGTGCTGCCGGCTCCTTTATATTTCGCAACGAGCGGATACTGGCACAGCGGCCGTGAACGTGTGACCGCGCCTGACTGATCGCGGCGATTTGCCGTCAATGTCTCGGGAGCCTTTCCGTCTTCCACCCATGCGAGCAACGCTTCCAATTGTCCAGCCGGAGCCGGTCCGGCTCCGCCGCCGCAATGCCCGACTCCCGGCGCCAGAAACAACCGGATGAATTCCGAAGTCTTTTGCGGCCCTCCCATCTGTTGCTGAACGCGCTTGTAGTAATCGATGGTTCCATCCGCCGTGATGAGTTGGTCCGCGAGTCCGTGCCACACAATCTCCTTGCCGCCGCGATTACGAAACTCTGTAAGGTCGGGGTTATCGGTTCCGATCACCTGGCCGTACTGCTCCAATGATTGATCCCATAATCGCTGGTATGCCGCAGGTGTGATCGTCGTCCAGTCGAACTGTGGATTCTGTGTGATGAAGTATTTCAGCCAGTCCAAAGAAAAGGTGAATGCCTGCGGCTGGAGCGGCGTTCCCCGTGTGCCGGCCAATGGACTCAAATCCGCTCCCCACGGCATCCCATACCAGAGGAAACTTCCATCTTCCTTTGCAGGACCTTGCCAGAGCTTTCGAATCACGTCCGCGTCGGCTTGCGTAAACGCGCCGCATTCGCCGGCTGATGTTCCGACAAGACTCTTCGGATCAAACGTGCAGCTCTTCGGGTTTTCGAGGACTCCATCTTTCACGCCATCGATCGCGTCGCACGCTGCGACCGCTGCTGCAGTTGCCGCCGCGAGCTTGCATTGAGGAACGGGATTCGACGCTTCCTTCATCACTACTGAACCCCAGAGCGATTGCATCATGAGCTTGGGCCAGTTAATGGCAGGAGCTCCGGATACGATGCCGTTGTAATCCTGCGGGTAACGTTGAGCCTCCATCAAACCCTGACGTCCGCCTGTCGAGCATCCGTTGAAATAGGAATAGCGTGGCGCCACTCCGTACATGGCTTCAGTCAGCGCCTTTCCGGTGACCGTCATTTCGTGAATTCCAACGTGACCGTTGTCGCGAATCGACTGCCAGTTCAAACGCCCGTCCGCACCTAAAGCAAAACTGCCGCTGCCGCCTTCATGACCTGTGTCGGTCGCGCCCGCGGCGAAGCCCTGGGCAACAGGTTGATTGACGCCTCCCGCATTACCGCCGGAGAATCCGCCCCCTCCCGTTCCCATGAACCGGCCATTCCAATTGGACGTGGGAAGGCCGATCCAGATCTTTACTTTGTCTCCTGCCGGCGGATGTGTCGTGACCGCTGTCACGCGGCAGATGCCGGGATTACTCGGATCCACTCCGGCCGACTCGACCGTGGTATTCGGCAGTGCCAAGGCCGCGAGGCTTTCACATGAACGCACCGGTTTTGCATTCGCGATCAACGGCTTTGGCGGCACAGGCGGAGGCCCCGCCGCAGCGCCGCGTCCAGCACCTGCAGCAGGTCCGCCTTGCGGCAGCCCCCGCTGACCTCTTTGACCTTGTGAATAAACTATCGAAGACAGCGTCAGGCAGATTGCGGCGACAAACAGTAGCCGGCTTTTTCGGATCATGGTCCCTCCCAACTTTAGGAATGAGCAGCGGTTGGATATAGTACGTTCCTCTGGAAACCGTCAAGTCTAAAAGATTATCGGAACAAAGATTATCGGCTCTGGCTCGTTTAGTTGTATTCGCATAATCTATTGAAGTACATTACCGACGCTTGCGACATTAGATAAAGGATGTGGTAAACCGCTCATGCCTCCGACATTTCAAAAAATTGAACCCATCTCCAAGAAAGCCAGAATTGTGGTCACACTCCGGGACGCGATCCTTTCGGGCGCGATCCGGAGCGGAGAACAGATCGTGGAAGGAAAGCTTGCCCAGGAGCTTGGAGTGGGACAGGGACTGATTCGGGAAGCGCTGATCGAACTCGAGCATCAGGGTTTTGTTCAGCGAACTCCCTTCTCCGGCACGCAAGTGACGGAACTCACACTCCAGGATGCCCAGCAGATCTTTGATCTTCGTATTGAATTAGAACCCCTGGCTTTTTTCCTCGCGGGATCCAATGCGAAAGGGCAACACATCTCCGAGTTGAGGGAAATGGCAGAAAGGGCAACGATCGCGTCGAAGGCTGGCGACCTGAATTCGTTTTTTGAAAATCATCTTTTATTCCGGCGAAGAGTCTGGAAGTTATCAGGGAACAGATACCTCGAGCAGGTTCTCGAACGTGTGGTGATTCCGTTGTACGCGCTGTACGTGATCCGGCAGTCGTATAACCTCGAGGGAATCCGCCAAACCACAATCGACTGCACCGAACATCAAGACAGGATACTTGCCGCTTACGAACAGCGAAACTTTGAAGAAGCTCGTGAAACAGCGCGCTCCTTCCTGAAGAAGATGAAAGAGTACCTGGGCACGCGGCTCCCTCCGGCATCGACCAGCGTTTAAAATATCGAGACTACATTTTCGTACGTTGAGACTGCTACGCTCGAATACCGCTTTTCAAGGCCAAGCCAAATCTCGTACCATTCGCGCTGAGGTGGAGGAAATGAGCAGGGCTGTGGCACGAAAGATGGTGGCGGGTCTGGCTGTCATTACCGCGGTCGCGGCTTGCACGCACCATGCGGCAGTGAGCCACGCCAAAGTAAGTGAGGCGGACCTGAAGTCGATTCATCAGCCCACGCCGGATCAAAGAGCCCTGGGGATCTATCAATCCTTCAGCGATGCGGACATCGCTTTCATGACGGGGATGATTCCGCATCACGCGCAGGCCGTCATCATGGCCGGCTGGGCGCCGAGTCACGGAGCGCGGCACGACGTGTCGGTTCTTTGCGAGCGCATCGTTGTCGGACAGGCCGATGAAATCCGGTCGATGCAGCAGTGGCTGCGAGATCGCGGCCAGCCCGTACCCGACGCGAAATCGACGCGAATGAGAATGAAAATGAACGGCGTCGAACACGACATGCTGATGCCCGGTATGCTGAGCGATGAGGAAATGGCCGAACTGGACAAAGCCCGCTCTCCCGAGTTCGACCGCTTATTCCTGCTTGGGATGATCAAGCACCATCAAGGCGCGATTGATATGGTCAATGATCTTTTCAAAGCGTACGGCGCAGCGCAGGACGACTCAATTTACAAATTTGCCTCGGATGTGTTTGCCGACCAGTCGATCGAGATCGAAGTGATGCACAAGATGCTCGCGGCCGGCACCAAATGATGAATCACCGGATGGAGTCCTTCTTATGAAAAAGTTAATTACATTGGTTATTTCAGGATCGTTCGCAGCGGCAATGTTGATTGTCATGTCGTCGGCGCCCGGCAGCACGCTCGTGGCACAGGCGCCCCAGGCACCTCAGGCTGGAACACCGCAGCAAGCGACGCCACAAGCCGGCGACACAGGACAGCCGAACGGCGCCGAAGGCCTTGGTCCTTCACGCGGGGGCGAGCGGCCGGCTGCACCACCTCCTCCTCCCGCCGTCATGCCGCCTCCCGTGACTCCCATTGTTTCGATGACGGCGCCGGCTCCGGATCCTCGTATCGGATTGAAAGCCGGACGATGGGATGCCGCTCAGGCTGCGTGGAACATGCGCATGATCTCGACGACTCCACCCAGCGAGGCGTCGGCCGGCGCGACCCATTCGGATCTCGCTTTCAGTGGGAAGTACGCGATCCAGGGCAACTACAACGGATTCGAGATCTGGGACATCTCCAATCCGGCGAAGCCGGTGCTCGCGAATGCGTACACATGCCCGGCATCGCAGAACGATGTGTCGGTCTACAAGAACCTCCTGTTCATGTCATCCGAGGCAACCAACAGCCGTCAGGATTGCAAGTTCGGCGGCGTGCCGCAACCCACGAGTGAGGATCGCGTGCGTGGCATTCGCATCTTCGACATCGCCGACGTTGCGCATCCGAAACTCGTCAGCAGTGTTCAAACATGCCGCGGCTCGCACACGCACACGGTGGTCACTCAGCCCGGGGATCCCAACAACGTCTACATTTATGTTTCGGGAACCTCAGCCGTGCGTCCGGGAGACGAACTCAAAGGCTGCCAGGATGGTGGAATCAACGATCCGAATTCGTCGCGGTTCCGTCTCGAAGTGATCAAAGTGCCGCTTGCAAAACCGACTTCCGCGGCAATCGTCAGCTCGCCGCGGATCTTCAACAGCCTGCCGGTGCCGCCCAGAAATGAAGAGCGCGCCGCGATCGATGCGGCAGCTCGCGCTGCCCAGGCCGCTCAGCGTCAAGCGGAAGGCAATCGCGGCCGTGGAAACGGTAACGGCAATAATCGCGGTGGACGCGGAGATGCGCAGGCTAATACGCCGCCTGCTCCGCCAACCGGGCCCAATCAATGTCATGACATTACCGTGTATCCGGAACTCGGTCTAGCCGGCGGAGCTTGCGCCGGTCTCGGCCTGCTGCTCGACATTCACGATGCCGCTCATCCATTCCGCATCGATATGGCCGCCGACTCCAACATGTCCTTCTGGCATTCGGCGACCTTTAATAACGACGGAACAAAGGTCCTCTTCTCCGATGAATGGGGCGGCGGCTCACAGCCGCGCTGCCGCGCCACCGACAAACCGGAATGGGGCGCCGACGCGCTGTTCACCATCGAAAACAAGAATCTCGTGTTCCACAGCTATTACAAAATTCCGGCGGCGCAAACGGAACAGGAGAATTGCGTCGCACATAACGGCTCGCTGATTCCGATTCCGGGCCGGGACATCATGGTGCAGGCGTTCTATCAAGGCGGGGTCACCGTGTTCGATTGGACGGACGCTTCGCATCCAAAAGAAATCGCGTACTTCGATCGAGGGCCGGTCGATGCGACTCGCCTGGTCGGAGCGGGCTCATGGTCCGCCTATTGGTACAACGGCGTCATCGTAAGCTCCGAAATCGCGCGCGGCCTGGATATCTACGAACTCATGCCGAGCGGACTCATTTCACAAAACGAACTCGATGCCGCCAGGACCGTGCAGTTTACGTTTTACAACACTCAGGATCAGCAGAAGTTCGTGTGGCCCCCAAGTTTCGCGCTCGCGAAAGCATTCGTCGATCAGCTCGACCGATCGAAGGGCCTTGCCGCCGCAAGGATTCAGTCGACACGCGACGCCCTGGCGGCAGCCGAAAAACTGAATGGACAGTCAAGGCGAAATGCGCTGACACAACTCACAACCCAGCTGAACGCCGATGTGTCCGCGAGCACGGATCAGGCAAAGCTGAAAATGCTTGTTGCCGCCGTAACCGATCTCGCGAAAGCGCGCTGAATGTGTCAGAGGCCTAAATCACCCAAATTATGAATTACCAATTTGGGTGATTTAGGCCTCTGACACCGAATTTATGTCGAACAAGAACAAGCACGATTCTCCTCTGGTCAAGTCTGTTCTTGCCCTGGACACCTATCTGGCTGAGCTCGAGCGAATCGGAACGAAGATCAACTCCACGAACATGACTTCCGATATCGACATCGAACACCTCCAGAAACTCATGCATCGTTTTGGCGAATGCGGCCAGGGTGTTTCAAACGAGGTCTCCAACCTTTCCACACATCTGCAAGACGCCCGAACCCGCGCAGAAGGTGTGGCGCAGGGAGTGGCGGCTCAGGCCGAGCTTTTGAACCAACGGGTCGTAGAGCAAAACGAAAAACTCGAAAGGCTTCGGACGCTGGGTGAAAAGATCAGTCAACTGAATGCCTCATTGGGCCAGTTTCGACAAGCAGGCGGCCAAGCGTTCACGGCGGCGGATCACGAGAAACTGACATCCGCTATTCCAGCCCTTGAGTCGCAGTTTGCAACTCTCATTGAAGAACTGCAGGATCTTCGGCAGTCCGCGCGCAATTCACGCATGAAAGCCCTCGAGAAAAATGCCGACTCTCTTGCCCAGACTCTTCAGGCCGTGCGCAAGCGGCTTCTGGATCTGCGCGAATGACACGCGAATTGTGTAGAATGACCGCATGAGCAACAACGACAAATTTCAGGCCGGCGACAAAGTCGTCCATACGAAGAACAAGCGGATCGGGTTTGTAAAACACCGGAGAGGCGAAGGCGTTTACATCGTGAGTGTGCAGGGATTCGGTGAACGCGAATGGAAGGAAGCCGAGATGGAAAAATCCGCCGAACGCCGCGGCAAACGCAATCACAACTGGAACAAGACCGCTTAACGCGTCATGGTCCGCCTTCGATATCTCGGCGCGTTCATTCTGCTCGCTTTCCTCTCGCTTCCCGTACGCGCCCAGGAAGATTACAGCCGAAATTTCTTTCACCAACTGGGGCTCATCTTTGGACGTTTCCAGGATGCAGAACTCGATAAGGTTTTTCGCGCCGCCAAACCCATTGCGTGTTCCGAACTCATCATTGATAAAGGCGAATGGAGAGAAGTTGCGTTCTTCAATGAAAACCGCAAACTCGGCGATTGGTACATGCGCAGCCTGGACGAGGTCAAAGCGAGTCTTGGTGTGTACACTTTCAAGGGCATTTGCAGCGGCGAGCACGCCGCGATTCAGCTTGCGACGCGTTTTCCAGTCACCGAAAGTCTCGACGCATACGAGGCCGGGAGAGTTTCGCTTTCACGGATCGATATCCGGACCAACGCTCCGGTCAGCGCGGTCTACGATCCTCTGAATCAGGCCTACACGTTTGAACTGCCCTATTTGTTTCTCATCAGCCGGAAAAACGAGGATGTGACCTACAGCCTGTATCCCCCAAAACGAACCGATAAGTATGACCCTGAGGTTGTCAATTTATGGGATTGCAAATCGGTGGCGGCTTCAGACGTCACGTACCGATTCCTGATTTGCCGAACGCGGCTGGTGACGCACAATGATCCGACAAACAGGCAGAGTGTGCGCCGATCTTTTGGAGCGAATGCGTATTCCATTTTGTCCGACGGCAAGGAAGCTTTTTCCGATGTGAAACTGAGTTTCGGACCTGACAACGATCCTGTTCCGGATGCCACTCGGCCTCCGCCACCCGAAACGCGTACGCCCGCGACCCACGCGCCCGCGACAAGAACATGGCAAATCGCAGATGCCGCAAGCCGTCTCACTGAGATCGCGGAGAATGAATTCCGGCTTCGTTTCGACGCGCAAATCTGGAATGGAAAAATCGACAAAGGGCAGGCACTCTCAGCCGGATCTCTCTCGGCCGCTGCGGCAACATCCTCCCAGGGCCGTGATCGCGACTCCTGTGTCTGGAGGCCCGGCGCTGCGAAGCAGGCCGCACTAGTTCTTTCGCAGAGTACGGACGACTCGAGTCTTTTCTACACGCTGGGTTTCCGCAAGGAAGCTACCGCCGTATCTGCTCTCTTTCAGATTGAGAGTACGAGCGGCACGCCTCCCGGCACGTTGCAGTGTTACTTCCCGGCCAGCGCGACAATCGCTGAGGTCACGGTCGGTCAGTGGATCGCCATCGTTGGGAAAACCATCGCGATCGAGATCCCCCGCTGACAGCAGCGTTCACAGGTCCTTGAGATTGGCCTGCGTGATGAGTTTCCAGAGGCGAGGTGTTGTTCCCTGTCCGATCTCGATCAAATACAACTCGTCGTTGGCTTGATCGAATGATTGCATCTGCTCGGTGCTCAGGCCGAGCAGAACGCTCAGAACCATTCGATTCATATAAGAATGACCGACAATCAAGATCGATCCGGATGCATGTTGTTTCCGGATCACATCGATCGCAGTTCGCACGCGTTCCCGCAATGCCGTGAGCGATTCTCCTCCGTCGAGTGAATCGTCAGGCAGCCACTGCCGTCTGGCAAGTTCGGGGCCGGCTACAGGATCACTGGTCAAAAGGCCCTGGAACTTTCCGAAACGCCGTTCGCCCAGACCCGGCAGGCTGGTTAATGGCGTTTGACCATGAACGATCTCCGCAGTCTCACGGCTGCGGCTCAGAGTGCTTGAATAGACGGCGTCCAATGGAATCCCCGCAAGTTTTGTTTTGAGCTGTTGCGCCTGTTCACGACCCGTCGCATTGAGCGGTATGTCCATGCCGCCCTGCGTTCGGCCCTCCAGATTCCAATTGGTCTGGCCGTGACGAGCAAGATAAATACGCAAAGTGGAGCGCGCCTGAGCCTTCGGCTGCGCCGTTGAAGGCATCAAAACGAACAGGCCGAGGAGAACGATCAATCGAAACCGGTTTCGCGGATCCTTCACACATCCCTCCTTTTTGCTTTCCCAATGTCAACTTCCGAGTCAAACTGCAAAACACAAAAACTCCGAACGCCATTTTAGAGAGAAATCACCATGAGTAAATCTTTAATGAGTGTCCTGCTGATTGGAGGCGTAGCTTGTGCAACGTTGACGGCTCTTTCTCAGAGCCCGGCGCAAAAGCCGTCCTTCGAAGTCGCATCCGTCAAACGCAACACGGCGCGGCCGTCGAGTCCCGAAGCTCTCACGCTGGGTTGTCATGGCACAGACAGCCACAGTCCCGGCCCCGGTGGAAACGTCCCGCTCGGACGCTGTGTGTCACGATACGAGCCGTTGAGACTTGTCCTGGCGCTTGCGTACGACATTCCGCCTTCGGCCATGTATCCGTACGAAGGAAAAGTTCTATCGGGACCGGACTGGATCAACTCGGAGATTTACGACATCGACGCAAAGGCCGAAGCGCCGACGTCGGAGTCTCAATTGAAGGTAATGCTTCAGGAATTGTTGTCGGATCGCTTCAAGTTGAAAGTCCATCGGGAAAGCCGTGAAATGCCGGTGTATGCGCTGGTGACTGGAAAGAACGGCGCCAAGCTTCAGCGCGCGCCCGAGGATCGTGAATGCGGTGATCAGCGTCGGAGCGATCACCGTTATGAGTTAGGCGCAACGAGTCTGGCGGGACAGTGTCACGCGTTCGTGCCCGATCGCGGCTCGCTGCGAGGCCAGAGCGTGGAGATGAGCGACTTTGCCGAAATGCTTTCCATCTGGGCGGGACGCATCGTAATCGACAAGACAGGCATTAAGGGACTTTTCGATATCAAGATGCCTCCGATGACATCCGCCAACGCCGGCCCCTCGGTGGAGATCAAAGGCGGCGACCGCGGCGGCCCTCCAGCGCCAGTCCCCGAACGCGCGCTTCCCGATGCACCACAAAACATTTTCACAGCTCTTGATCAAATCGGTTTGAAGCTCGAAGCGTCCAAAGGACCCGTCGAGGTTTTTGTCATCGACAGTATTCAAAAGCCCTCGGAAAACTGAAAAGAAAAACGCGGGTATGAAACCCGCGACTACATGCTCGTCATTACGTAGTCGCGGGTTTTATACCCGCGTTCCATTGTGTCTGTGTGATCTTTCGTGTTTACTGCGTCTTCGGAATAGCTGCCCCGCGATGGCAAGTGATGCACTGAACCTTGACGACATCCGCAGCGGGTTTCCCCAGCGAACCACCCAGATTGGTGTTGATGTCGTTCACCATCTTCATCATGACTCGGGCAGTCTTTTTGGTCTGCTTGTCATCGGACGCGGCGTCCAGCGGCACCTGTCCATTGGCTCCGGGCTGCGCGCCTGCCATCTCAGCGTGACAGTAATTGCACTGCACACCCAGTCCCATCGTGAACTGCTGCATGACCTGAACGACCTGCTGCCGTGTCCAGTCTTTCGGGAGAACCTGCAGATTCGCCGGCGGCGCACCGCCTCGCCCACCACCAGCACCACCACCGCCACGACCTTGTTGCCCGCCGCCACCACGTTCCGGCGCTTGAGCCATTAACGGCAGCGACACGGCAATGCAAAGCATTACGATTCCGATCCAGACGAACTTGCGATTAGTCATAGGCACCTCGGGCGGAATTTATACTTTAGATACGTGTCACCTGCCAACACCCAACATCCGCTCCAGCGCTATACGCGGCAGCTACACCCAAATAGACACCCACAAATATCCAATCTTTACTTCGGGTATTTTCGGGTATTATTTCGGATATGCCTCTGCATCCCTTCAAAAACCTGGTTCTGACGCCGGACCTTCTTCGCGTCGTGGGCGAAATCGACGAGTTCAAAGGAGCGTGGAAGGCCCTGGGCAGTCTCGCGCCGGATCGGCTCGCGACGCTGCGTCGTATTGCGACCGTGGAGTCGGTCGGAGCTTCAACGAGAATTGAGGGAGCGCGGCTTACGGATAAAGAAGTCGATGCCCTGCTCTCCAATCTGGACCTGGGTTCTTTTCGATCGAGGGACGAGCAGGAGGTCGCCGGATACGCCGACGCCACCATGACGGTGTTCGATCACTGGCGTGAAATTCCCTTCACCGAAAATCACATCAAGCAGCTTCATGGCACGCTCCTGAAGTTTTCGAATCGTGACGAACATCATCGTGGGGGCTACAAAAAAGTTCCCAACAATGTCGAAGCCTTTGATGAACGCGGCCGAAGTGTGGGAGTCATCTTCGAGACCGCGAAGCCTTCCGATACACCCCGTCTCATGGAAGAGCTCGTCCACTGGACCAAACGCGAACTCGAAGGCGACGCTCATCATCCCCTGCTCGTGATCGCGGTTTTTATCGTGCGTTTCCTGGCAATCCATCCTTTTCAGGACGGCAATGGCCGGCTTGCGCGCGTGATTACGAACCTTCTCCTGCTTCGTACGGGTTATTCCTACGTTCCCTACAGTTCGCTCGAACGCGTCGTCGAGGAAAACCGGGAACAGTATTACAGGGCGCTGCGCAGCGCTCAGGGCACGCTGGACCGGGACGAATCGCATTTAATGGATTGGATTCGATTCTTCCTGTTCAGTCTTGTCGATCAAAAAAACTCGCTCGAACAGAAAGTGAAACGTGAACGGTTGATGACTTCCCTTTCCGCACTCGACGAAAGACTGCTGCAACTGACGCGTGAGCACGGCAGGCTGACGTTGACGACAGCCCTGAAGCTGACCAAAGCCAACCGAAATACTCTGAAACTTCACTTCAAGCAGCTCGTCCGGGCCGGCAATCTGCAACTTCGAGGACGCGGGCGAAGTTCCTGGTACGAACTGGTGTAAGACAGCCGTTCGGCGAACGGGTGCGGTAGACTTAACGCCCCGTGAATCTCAGTAAAGAACGCATTCTCACCACGCATGTCGGAAGTCTTCCACGTACGCAGGATGTCGTAACTCTGCTGTTCCGGCGCGAGCAGAACGAGCCGTGCGACAGGAAGGAATTCGATCGCGTCATGACCGAGGGTGTCGCCGAGACGGTCCGGAAGCAGGTCGAGCTCGGCATCGACGTCGTCAGCGACGGTGAAACGTCGAAAATCGGATATGCGACCTACATCAAGGATCGCCTCACCGGCTTTGACGGCGACAATCCCCGGCAGATCGCGCTCGACCTTCAGGACTATCCCGAGTTTCGCGCTCGAATGGCCGCCTTTGCGGGCAAGCAGACCTTCAAACGGCAATCCTGTGTCGGCCCCATCCAGTTTGTGGGGCACGAAGATCTTCAGAAGGACATTTCAAACATTCGCGCCGCTGCTGTACGGCATGGAGCACGCGAAGCATTTTTGAATGCGGCATCACCTGGAGTGGTTTCAGCCTTCCAGCCAAATCACTATTACCCGTCGCACGCCGCGTATATTGAAGCGATCGCGGAAGCGATGCGCGTCGAGTACGAAGCCATCGTCAACGCCGGCCTTCTTCTCCAGCTCGATTGTCCGGATCTCGCAATGTCGCGGCACACCGGCTTTCAGGATTTGACCGAGGCCGAATTCCTGAAACAGGCCGAGCAGCAGGTCGAAGTCATGAATCACTCGCTTCGCAATCTTCCCCCGGACCGCCTGCGCATGCACGTTTGCTGGGGCAATTACGAAGGGCCGCACATACACGACATCCCGCTCGAAAAGATTATCGGAATCGTTCTCAAAGCGCGGCCCTCGGCCATCCAGTTCGAAGCTTCGAATCCACGCCATGCGCACGAATGGATGGTGTGGAAAGAAACGCGTATTCCGGAGGACAAGATTCTGATTCCCGGCCTGCTGACTTCGACATCCAACTACGTTGAGCATCCTGAACTGATCGCACAACGCATTGCGCAGTTTGCCGGAATTGTCGGGCGCGAGCGTGTGATCGCCGGGACCGACTGCGGCTTTGGAACTTTCGCCGGAATCGGCAAAATGGACGCGAACATTTCTTACAAGAAGCTTGAAGCTTTGGTTGACGGAGCGGCTCTCGCATCGAAGCGGCTCTGGAGGTCATGATGGGAATCCTGGGTCCCGGATCTTTGGAAATTCTCGAAATCGAACGTGAGTGCGAGCGGCTGGTTCTCGACTTTGTTTATTACAGCGACCGCCAGGATTATGAGGCACTCGCTCGGTTGTTTGCACCTGACGGAGTGATGTCACGCCCAAGCGGCGATCCACTCGTTGGCCGGGATGCGATTCTGAAATCGTACCAATCGCGGCCGGCAGGACGGATGACCCGGCACATTTCCACCAATATCCGCATTCATGTGGAATCACGGAGCCGGGCAACCGGCATCAGCTATGCGGTGGTTTTCTCCGCTAATGCCGGTGCGCCGCCCACGGACCATTTTGGAATCCAGGCGGATCCACGCCAGCTCATCGGTGAATTCGAAGATGAATTCGTACTGACAGACGATGGCTGGCGTATTGCCGCACGCCGGGCCCGGTTTGTGATGCAATTCGCACCTTTATAGCCGGCCGCTGCAGTTGGCTAAAAAATCCTTTACCAGATTCGATGTAACGCGGCGGCGATACTGTTCGGTGGAACGGATATCGTCGATGGGATGAATTTCATCCTGAATGGCTTTGGCCGCTTCGTCGATGACTTGTTCCGTCAACGGGCGCCCGCGAATCAGGCTTTCAGTTTGAACGGCGCGAAGCGTGTACGGAGCGACGCTGGCGAAAACCATTCGAATGTCCCGAACCAACCCGTCAGACCCCATCCGAATGCGGCCGGCGAGAAGTGTCTTCGAGATAGCCTGGAACCGTCGCGTTCCGACTTTTCGAAAATACTCAAACCAACCGCTGTCCGGTTGAGTGAGGTGAATCGCAGTGATCAGTTCATCGCCTCTGCGTTCCATTTGTTTGTATCCGCGATAGAACTTTCCGAGAGGAACGCGGCGAGTGCCTTTCCTGCTCGCAAGCTCGACTTCTGCGTCATATGCCATCAGCGCCGGCACGCCATCCGCGGCTGGAGACGCATTCGCGATATTCCCGGCCCACGTGCCGCGGCTCTGAATCGTCAGGGCGCCGACTTCACGCGCTGCGAGCGCAAGCATTGGAAACTTCGATTTGATCTCGCTGCGCCGCACATCCCGATACGTTGTCAACGCGCCCAGCGTGAGCGTGCCGCCGCGCACGGAAAGCGCGGGCTTCAGCTCCGAGAGTTCCTGGAGATTGAGGAACGAGCATTCCGGAAGGACACCGGCCTGCAAATAGACCATCAAATCGGTGCCTCCGGCGAGAGGCACAATGCCTTTCACCGAATCCAGCATTTCCAAAGCATCGTCAAGAGAACGAGGATTGTGAACTTCAAAACCCATATCAACGCAATGCCGCTTTAATGGAGTCCAGAATGCGCGTGTAGCCGGTGCATCGGCAGATGTTTCCGGCAAGCGCCTCACGCATGTCTTCCGCCTCGTCCGGATGTTCCCGATAGTAAGCTCCCGCAATAATCATGCCGGGCGTGCAAATGCCGCACTGTGCCCCTCCATGCTCGTGAAAAGCATCCTGTACCGGATGGAGATTCGAAGCGTCGCCCAGCCCTTCGATTGTCGTGATCTGCTTTCCCTGCGCCTGGCAGGCGGGGACCATGCAACTCAGGACCAGAAGGCCATCCATGAGAACAGCGCAGGCGCCACATTCGCCCTCACCGCATCCTTCTTTGGTTCCGGTGAGCCGGAGGTCTTCGCGCAGCACATCGAGAAGACGCCGCATGGGAGCCGATGCGATCTGATATGGAGTGCCGTTGACGTTGAACGCAAGTTCCATCCTAAGAATCCACTTCCTTCATCATCCGCTCCGGCAAAATCGGAGCCTCATTAATAAATCGACCGCCCAACGCCTGAGCGACTGCGGCTGCGATTGCCGGAGCAGGTCCATCGATGGGCATCTCGCCGATGCCCTTCGCATGATAGGGACCCGGATTCGAGTGTGGAAATTCGATGAACTCCACCTGAATGTCCGGAGTATCGGCGGCTGTCGGAACGATGTAATTGGTGAACTGAGTGTTTTTCATGGCGCCACGATCCAGAACGACATTTTCGTAAAGCGCGAATCCCACGCCCTGCGCGATACCACCCTCGATCTGTCCAGCGGCAAGAACCGGATTGATGACGCGTCCACACTCGACCACGGAAGCGATGTGGGTCGCACGAGCCGAGTATTCGACGAGGTCGACTTCCACTTCCGCCACATCGCAACTCCACGCGTAGCCACTGTAGGCTTCGCCGCGATACTTCTCATCGTCCCAGCGAATGTCCGAAGCCGGTTCATAGCGTACGGTCAGCTTCAATTCGCCGTGTTCGGCGATGTATTGGCGGGCTGCTGCGGCAAAATCCGTAGGAGCGCCAAGACGCTTCTTCATTTCTTCGGATGCGCGTTCGACAAGTTTCCCCACGATCATGGTTGTTCGCGAAGCCACAGTCGGGCCGCTGTTCGGCACCGCAGCAGTATCGGGCTGATGGATTTCGACCAGGTCCGGTGAAAGCCCGCATGTTTCCGCCGCGATTTGGGCAAGTACGGTGTTGGTCCCCTGGCCATATTCGACATTGGCGGCGAAGATCTCCACGCCTCCGCGTCCGGTCAGCCGCATCGATATTTCCGAAGCCAGACGCACTTCCCCGCTTCCTGTAAAACCGCTTCCGTGAAAGAACACAGAAACTCCGATACCCTTCCGTGCCGCGCCGCCACGCGCGTTAAGTTCCTCGAACTCCCGGCGCTTCTTTTTGTAATCCGAAAGCTCCAGCGCGCGATCCATCAACGCCTCGAGATTGATTTCTTCTTTGATGACCTGCCCCGTCGGCATACGGTCACCCTGACGAAGAAAATTCTTCCGTCTCAATTCGGCGGGATCCATACCCAGGACATCCGCAGCGCGGCTCATGTGCATTTCGATGGCAAAGATCGACTGAGGCGCGCCAAATCCGCGAAAGGCGCCGTATGGCACGGAATTGGTCATGACCACACGGCTTCGCACACGCGTGTGATCGCATTTATACGGCCCCCAGGAATGCAGTGTGGCGCGCGACAGCACGACATACGACAAGGTCGGGTAGGCTCCGCCGTCAAGGGTGATATCGATATCCAGGGCAAGCAGTGTGCCGTCTCGCTTGAATCCCGCCTTGATGCGGATCGCCGACGGATGCCGTTTCGTTGTTGCCCACATGTCTTCGTGCCGCGAATAAATCATTTTCACCGGCCGCCCTCCTGCTTTCCACGAGAGCAACGCGGCATGGCCACCGATCATGTTGGGATATTCTTCCTTCCCTCCGAAGCCTCCACCCGTCTCCGTTTGAATCACTCGAATACGATCCGCGGGCAATCCAAACAACGGTGCGAGAGCCTTCTGTACGTAATATGGACACTGCATCGAGCCCATGACGGTGATGGACTGGCCGGGAACCGAGGTCGCGATCATCGCCTGAGGTTCGATATAAAGGTGTTCCTGCGCTCCTGTTCGATATGTCTCTTCGACGATCACATCGGCATCCGTCCACTGGCTGTCCGGATCACCCTGATCCACTGCAATCGATTTGAAGATGGCCTGGCGCGTGACAGCGGCTTCCATCGTGAGCACGGCCGGCAGTTCCTCCACTTCGACTTCAATGTATTTCAACGCGCGTTCGGCCAATTCTTTGTCCGGGTGAGCAATCAGCGCGATCGGTTCGGCGATATGACGAATCTCGCGGTCCACAAGAAACGGCTGCTCTGTGTCGATCAAAGTCACGGCGTTCACGCCGGGAATGTCTTTGGCCAGGACGATCGTGAATTCGGTCCACGGAATTCCATCACGAAAATGAATCCGCCGGATTACACCGCGAGGTATCGTCGAACGAACGGTCCTGCCGTATAGACAATTCTCGAGCGGAACATCGTCCGCATAGAGGGCGTGCCCGGTCAGCTTCGGAATGCCTTCTTTACGGCGAACGCTCTTCCCTATCGTCTGAAACGTCTTCACACCGCACCTGCGAGTTCGGCCAAAGCTTCGGCAAGAATCAGGGTGCCTCTGCCGATTTCTTCAGGCGAGGAATATTCATCGGGACGATGACTGAAACCAGAACGGCACGGAATAAAAATCATGGCTGTAGGCGCGATTCGGGAAATGAACAGCGAGTCGTGATACGCGCGGCTGATCATGCGCATGTGAGTCAGTTGATGCGTCTCACATGCCCGGCTGAGTACTTCCACAACTTCAGGTGCGCATTGCGCCGGCGGATCGACATTCAACGGTTCGATACGAACGCCGAGACGCCGGCGCATCGCCACTTCCTCGCACGTTGTTTTTATTTTTCGAAGGACACCGTCACGCCGGCCCTCATCGATATCCCGCACATCGATCTCGAGTCGCACCTTGCTTGGAATGCTGTTCACAGCGCCGGGAAACACTTCACATACGCCAGTCGTGCCTACGGTATCGGCGGCGCCGGTCGAACGAGCCGCGACTTCAACGGCAAGCGCAATTTCCGACGCACCCAGCAAAGCATCGCGCCGATCGGGCATCAACACCGCGCCCGCGTGGCCGCCTTCGCCTTCGATGGAGATGCGAAAACTGGCGGGCGCCGCGATCGCCGTCACAATTCCGATGTCGGTCTTTTGAGCTTCGAGGATCGGACCTTGCTCGATATGCAATTCAACGAAAGCCTCGTAGTAACCTTCCGGCAATCGTACATCCGAAAGCGAACCTTTGAATCCTGCGTGGACGCGCGCCTGGTCGAGCGTCACTCCGCCGCGATCCTTCAACTGTTGGGCGATTGCCGGATCCAGCATGCCGCTCAAAAGCCGGCTGCCCATGCAACCGATTCCGAAGCGAGTCGGTTCCTCCGAGGTGAAGATCAGCAGTTCAATCGAACGGCGAGGATGAAACCCACTTCGCTGCAGCGCGCGAATCGCCTCGAGACCGCCGGCCACTCCGACGGTTCCGTCATATTTGCCGGCATTCGGTATAGCGTCGATATGAGAGCCCGTACCAATCGGCGGCAACTCCGGCTGCGACCCCGGCCATCGCGCGAATGTGTTGCCCACCGGGTCTTCGCGAATCACCAGCCCTGCAGCGCCGCAAAGATCCTTCATGAATTGACGGCCTCGAAGATCCGCCTCAGTAAAGACAACCCGGGTCGTGACCGGTGGAGCTGCCTCGGAAATCGCGCCCAGTGTTTCAAGCTCCTCAGCAAGCCTGGATTGATCGACTGAAATATTCATCGTGCTTCTGCCACGGGTTGCTACGGGAGAGGACTTCTGTTCCAGTCTTTGTAAATCAGATACCGGGCGGGCACCCTCCCCAACGCTCCGAACCATTGAGGACAATACGGCGCCATCCAGATGAAATCCCCTTGCTTCACCGGATACCAGGAATCGCCAAGACGATAAATGCCGCCGCCGGCGAGCATCAATAATCCGTGCTCCATAACGTGACTCTCAACCATGGGCAGCGCGGCTCCCGGCTGAAAGGTCATCGTGTTGACGGCCATATCGAAAGAGAAATGATCCGGAAGAAGATGACGCACTTCGACGCTGGCATCACCCTCCATGGGTTCCGCCTGCACCCCGGCTTCACGGCCTGTCAGGAATTCAGGAGCGGCCACACCGGCCTGCGCCTGATAAGGTTTCTCAATGACTGCGGCGCGAGCATTCCCCAACGATGTCACGGACGCGCGAACGCCTTGAGGGCAATATGCATAATGGCCGGAAGAAAGTTTCTGGCCTTCGATCAAAACTTCGCCTTCGAGCACATACACAAAGCGCTGCGCCGCAGCGGGAGCAAGGACACCGTCTGCTTCGAACTCAACGGTGAATTGCGTGAACCGGGCGCCACGAGCCGGCCCCACGTGAATAATCGCGTTCGCGTTCTTCATTCCCGGAAGCGGCGCGCGCACAAAGGTATCGGGCGTCAATAGGAGATGATCGTGACGATGAGCGCTGCGTGTATGACCCAGATCCTGCATTCGGTTACTTGATTGTGTCCCTCAAACGGAATTCCGCGATGCGATAAACCTGGCGGAGAGCCTCCTGGAACTCCGCCTCAGACGAAGCCTCCATCCGCCGTTCGAGCGCATCGAGCACATCGTACTTCGTGCTTCCTTTGACAGCGAATAAAAAAGGGAAACTGAACTTACTTCTGTACGCCGAATTCAGCCGATTCAGGCGTTCGAACTCGTCCGGCGTCAATTGATCGAGACCCGCGCCGGATTGCTCGCGCGTTGATGCCGTGGTAATGCGGGCTCGAGTCCCAAGATCGGGATGAGCACGAAGGAGCCCGAGTTGTTCGTCGCGGTTTGCAGCTTCGACCTCCGCTTTCATCACACCCAGAGCGCCTTCAAGACTCGCAAACGGCCGTTTGAACCACGCCCTTTCGGCAACCCACGGTGAATGCTCAAAAATCCACCCGATGGCACTGACGAATTCCGATTGATCGAACGCGTTGAGATCGGCGAGATTCATCGCTCACGCAGCAACTTCGCTGCAAACGCTCCAACAACGATCAGAATCGACAGGACAATCCAGTTGTATTGGGAGCCGTACGTCGCCACAGGAAAATGATTACTGATCATGATAAACACAACCGGAACGACCATGAAGTTATTGTGCTTCGTGCGTTGCTTTGCCCGCGCCGCCAGCGACATGTCGGGCTCCTTGCCTTCTTTCGCGGCGGCCACAAGCTTTCGTTGAAATGGGATGATGCGCATCCACACATTCGCCGTCATGATGGTTCCGAACATTGCGCCGACGTGGATGTATGCGGCGCGGCCATCCAGGATTCTTGTCAGCCCGAAGATTATTCCAAGCAGCAGTAGGAAGGAAATCACCGATCCGGCAGGTTCATTCTTCGACAGCGGCGAACACCACAGCAGATCGTAAACCGCCCATGTGAGCGCGAGAAAAATCATACCCATCACGATAGCGAGTGGAATGCCGGCGCCGTGTGTTTCCATGAGCCCACCGGCGTAATAGACAATGATCAGAAGCGCAAAACCGCTCAACCACGTGACGGCCGCTTCCCAGCGAAACCAATGCAACTGCTGCGGAAGCGCTTTCGGAACCTTCTGGCGTTCGACGATATAGAAACCGCCGCTGTGAACCATCCAGAGTGACTTCTCGGAGTTCAACGCGCGGTCCATCCACGTAAAGAGGAACGTTTGACCGATCCACATAATGCCGGCAAAAACATGGATCCATCGGGCAGTCAGATTGAGCCACTCGCTGAGGTTGAATTGCATGATCAGGTTCCGCGATAGGTCGAATATCCGAAAGGACTCAACAGCAGGGGCACATGATAGTGCTGCGCCGCATCGGTCACAGTAAAGAGCACGGCGATGCTCGGGTAAAAACAGTCCATCCTTCGGGAGGCGAAATAAACTGCGGTATCGAATGTGAGCCGGTAAGTTCCTGCCGACAGCTTCAAGCCTTCCGGTAGCAAGCCTCGAACTCTCCCTTCGGTGTCGGTTATGCTTTGCCCGACCGTAGAAGCCGAGCCATCTACTGCAATCCTCTCGAGAACTACGGGGACACCGGCCGCAGGACGCCCCATCGATGTATCGAGAACATGCGTGCTGACACCGCTCATAGCTCCCCCGGTTGCGGCTTGACGAGTTTGCCTCCGCCTTTTGAAATCACCATGCCGTTCTCAAAAATGGTTTCACCCCGCCGAATCGTTCGGTTCACAACGCCCCGGAACGATGCGCCGATATACGGACTCAGCGGATGGCGCTGCTGGAGATTCTCCGGTTTCAGTGTGAATGACGCAGAGAGATCCACCAATGCAAGATCCGCGATGGCGCCGGGAATCACACGGCCGCGATTCGGAAGCTGAAATCGGGACGCGGGTACCGCCGCAATCAGCGACGCAATCAGTTCGAGCGGCAATCCCCGCCGATGGTAACCCTGCTCGATCAAAACAGCCAGCGTCGACTGCACGCCTGCGATACCGCCCCAGGCTTTGTTGAAATCTCCGGCCTTGCGATCCGGAGACGAAGGTGAATGATCGGACGCAACGAGATCCACCGTGCCGCGCAGCAGTTCACTCCAGAGATTCGTTTGTTCCTCTTTATCGCGAATCGGAGGCGCGCATTTGGCGACGGCGCCGAGCCGCTCCACATCTTCGCCGGTGAAAAACAAATAATGCGGGCACGTTTCAATCGTGACATTCACACCGCGCGCCCGCGCTTCGGCTGCAAGCACAACGCCGCGGCCTGAGCTGACGTGAATAAGATGCAGCATGGCGCCGGCCTCGCCTGCGAAGAGCGTTGCGCGTTGAATCGCGTCAAGCTCGGCAACAACCGGGCGGGAGTCGAGAAAATCTCGGATACTTTGACGGCCTTCCGCCGCTTTCCGGCGGGAAAGCGCGGCGATCAAGTCATGGTTTTCAGCGTGTATCGCGACAGGGAGGCCGAGGCGCGACGCTTTGCGAAACCCATCAAGCAGGGTTAAATCGTCAACACGCGGAAACTCATCGAGGCCCGAATGGCACATGAACGCTTTGAACCCGATGACGCCGGACGCCGCGAGCTCTTCCATGTTCTGCAGGCTGTCGGGCGTGAGCCCACCCCAGAGAGCAAAATCAGTGACCGATGCCGCTTCCAGGGCCTCCCGCTTGCGATCAAACTCCCGGGCGTTCACGGTACACGGTATCGAATTGAGCGGCATATCGAAGAACACCGTTCCGCCGCCCGCGGCCAGCGCCCTGCTTCCTGTGCCCCCGCCTTCCCACTCCGTGTGACCGGGCTCGTTGAAGTGCACATGCACATCAATCAGGCCTGGAAATATGAATAAACCGCGCGCATCGATTTCTTCCGAAGCGCCGCCAAGCGCAGGCGCGATCGCGGTGATCGACTCGCATTCAACGGCGATGTCGCCCTGATACACTTCTTCGGGAGTTACGATCGTTCCGCCGCGAATAATGTAGTCAGCCATGCCGCGCTTCCACCTCTTCAAGAAAGTTCAGGCCCGTCGATAAGGCCGCCGCCACATCGTCCACATAAACAGTCTCAACTGCATCGTGACTGATCCCGCCCGGACTCCGAATGAATAACATCGCGGTGGGCATTCGCGCGGCAACGATCATCGCATCATGGCCGGCTCCGCTGATCATTCGTCGCGGTGTGTATCCGGCTTTGGACGCTGCGTGTTCCAGAATGCCCGAGAGCGAAGCGTCCATCGGAACAGCGGATTGATCGAGATGGTATTCCCAGGCGACGATCAAATGACGCGCCTCCCCGATCTTCTGCGCGCTTGCCAGAATGTGCTGAACGGCAGCTCGACGCACAGAGTCGTCAGCGTGCCGCACATCGAGGCTAGCTTCAACTAAACCTGAAACAATGTTGCTGACCCCGGGTTCGACATGTATCCTGCCGACCGTAGCAACAAGCCCTTCAGTCGAGCGTCCTTCCTTCTCGACCGCGCCGATCCACTCAGCCGCGCCGGCCAGTGCATCGCGACGAAGATTCATCGGCGTGGTTCCTGCATGATTGGTCTGACCTTTGAAGCTCACAGTCAAACGGCTCTGACCGGCAATCGCCTCAACAAGGCCCAGAGGCAGTCCCCCGGTGTCGAGGACCGGCCCTTGTTCAATGTGAAACTCCAGATAAGCGAAAGCATCTTCCGGCGCCCGCGCGTCCGCAATACGCGATGAATCCAGGCCGAATTTGTCGATCGCGGTTCTGACGCTCACACCATGGGCATCGACCCGATCGAGGAGAGCCTCATCGATTGTTCCGGCGAGGGCGCGGCTTCCAATAAACGGAACACCAAAGCGAAGGCCTTCTTCCTCCGAAAAACCGATGACCTCAATATGAAAATGGAGCCGCCGCTTCTGAAGAAGATCCACCAAGGCGACGCCGGCAACCACACCCAGAATCCCGTCGTAAGATCCGGCACGTCGAACGGTATCGAGGTGTGATCCGATAAACAATCGCGGAGCGGTCACTTTATCGGCGGCATAACATCCGCGCAGGTTGCCCGCGGCGTCGACCGAGACGGCCATGCCCGCATTCTGCATCCAGCCGCCGAGTTCGGAGTGAACCTGACGCATCGGCTCGGAAAGAAACGTTCGAGTCGTGAAACCCGGCTCTTCAGTACACTTCGCCAGCGATTGGCAGCGCCTGATGACTTCTTCAGCGATTGCGCGAAAATCCTCCATGCCGGAAAGCAGACTACTTCTTTTCGGCCGCGCGGCCACCACTCAGAATGTTCTCGACGGCGTGGTTGCCTTCCTGGCAGGCGTACTCGAATATTTTGTATTCGGGATCCCGATTGAGCGGAATGGAGACTTTCCAGGGACTCGTGTAGACATTCGGATCGTTGATCGAAACTTCGTAATTGATCGTATCTCGATCGACACGCGTGAACCGCTCCACGACGTGCAGGGCCTCGCTTTGCGGAATGCCTTTCATCCTGCCCGACGCTGCGTTTGTGGCGATCCATCCTTTGCTGTTGTAGTTCGTCGTGTCGACGACAAGTGTGTTGCCGTCCCAGTGGCCACGCGAATCGCCGTCCCACAACTTCACGTTCGACGGTAGATGCGGCCTCCCATCCAACGGAATGATTCGCGCGTTGTGAATCATTTCGTACTGAATGACCACGTAGCCCGGAATCTGAACGATCTGATACGCATTGTTATAACCCGCCGGAAACATGCCGCCGGGAATTCCTCTCGTGATGCATCGATCCCACAAGCTCATGTACTCGTAGGAATCCGTAATATGCGCGGCGTTGTAATCCCGCCGGGCTTCCGCTTCGGGCTTCACAGGAACGCGGCCATCCGGCGGATCAATGACAAGCGACGTTCTTCTGGATTTCACGACGCTGCTTCCCGAATCAAACCAGAATTGATTGTAATTCCCGACATCGCCGGCGGCGGGCGCACGATCCACGCGATTGCCGGCTGAACGTGCTTCGAGTTCCCTGACTTCTTTTTCCGTCAGGAACGGCTTATCCGCGAACTCACTCGGCCGCTCGAAAGGAGTGATCGTTGGGTTTGTCCACGTGCCCTGCAGATCCGGCTGCCCATCCGGCGTGTGCCCGAGAGCCCATGGCCGGGGTGATTGAGCCGACAGAGGAAGTAGTGCGATCCAGGCTCCCACGATCAGAAATAAGCACCGTTTCATATACCCTTTCATTTCCCAATAATGTGGGCGTGATCTCGTTCGTTCTCGCAGATGCTTTCGATTAATTCCGTGTCCGCGAGCAGATTGAACGGAACATTCGCCGACCAGGTCTTCGTGTATGCCTTCTTGTCATCGAATGTCATTTCGATACTCATATTTCCGAAATCGCCGCGGCGAAAACGCTCGGTCACACGCAACGCATCGCTGTGCGGATGGCCGGGATCGTCGAACCAACTGAGATCATTGAAACCGATGGTCTCGGCAACCAATGTGTCGCCTTCCCAGTGGCCGATCGAATAACCATACCAGCTCGGCGTGGCTTCAGGAGGAAACGCACGTCCATCCGTAAAGATCTGACGAAAATGATTGAACTCCTCATAGAGAACCAAAACGACACCGGGCGTCTGCACAATTTTAAACGGCGAATTGCGCACGAGCATCGCATCGGGAATGCCATGCGGAATGCAATTTTCCGACGGCCGGCCCTTACCCAGGGCATCCGCGCGCTGCTTGTACAAAGCAGCGGCCCACGGTTGAAACGGAGCTTCGCCGGCATCCGCGGCGATATTCTGCAGGTACCGTCCAGTTGCGACACGCCAGATGCCCGACAAATCCGGTTTACCATCCGGCGTCCTCGGCGTTGCTGCAGCGAGGTTCGGCTTCCCGTCCGCGGAGCGTGGAGTGTTCGGCAACTTGATGTCTGCCCATTGAGCGAACGCGGCAACGGAGGCAGCCAGAACAAGAATGACGATAAGGATAAGCCGCCGATTCATTTGCCCACCAGTCGCGGCGCGTCCTTTTCGTTTTCGCAGACGCTTTCCATCAATTCATTGTCGGCGAACAATTCAAAACGCAGAGGGACTTTCCACTGGCGCGTATATTCCTTCGGATCATCGATCGTGATTTCAAAATTCAAATGACCGAAGTCCGGCCGCGTGAATCGCTCGATCGCATGATAGGACTCGCTGTGCGGATGACCGCCGTCATCGAGATACGTGAGAGCGTTGAAGCCTCGGGACTCGACCACGAACGTTTCTCCTTCCCATCTGCCGATCGAATAACCCAGCCAACTCGGCGTCATATCCTGCGGAAATCCGCGGCCATCGGTAAAAACCTGCCGGAAGTGGCCCTGGTTCTCGAAAAGAATCACCGTGACTCCGGCTGTCTGAACGATCTTAAACGGAGTGGCCGGCACCAGCATGGAATCCGGAACGCCATGAGGAAGACACCGCCCCGAGGGCCGGTCCTTGCTGAAGTTTTCCTGCCGTTGTTTGTAGAGAGCCGCTCCTTCCGGAGTGAACGGAACAGTAATGCCGTCGGCTGTGATGTCGTTCAGATACCTGCCATCGGGACTCCGCCACACACCGGACAAATCCGGCTTGCCGTCGCGTGTTCGTGGAGTTGGAGCGGACAAATTGGGTTTACCGGCGGGCGTGCGGGGCGTATTGGGCAACGGAACGTTCACCCATTGAGAAGGCAATGCGGCGGTCAAGAGGAAGAGAATCGCGGCGAGATTCATAATCTGCAGCGGCGGCGGGATGACCAGCCACCGCTGCAACTATTCTCCTCAGTCGTCTCTTTTGAGTTTGAAGTCACCTTTTGCGGAACCCTGCGTCCAGGTGCCCGACAACGTGCGATTGTAAGAACCGATGTTCTCGAGTTTGCCGTCCGCGGCGAAGTGATAAGGAGTTCCTTTATCGTCCTTGGCGTCGCCCTCGAGATGGACCATCCATTTTGTGGAGTCGAGAGTTGCTTTCATCATGCCGGCTTCGGGACCCGGATTAATCGTTCCATTCACTGCCTTGCCGTCCCAGGCCATGACGATCGTGATCTGCGTTCGTTTTGCAGCGGAGGCTCCCCAATCGCCGTACCAGACGCCTGTCAGCGGATGGCCTTCCTGGGCGAAAGCAACAATCCCCACTACAAGACTTACTAAAATGAACGCCGCGCATGCGGTCTTCAATCGCATTATTCCTCCAAGAGTTACTTTACGGAACGATCGGACTCGTTCGATCCACGCGTTCGAGCGTGCCGACAAGAAGATCGTATGCGTGATTATTATCCTGGCAAACGTACTCGAACAATTCCTGTCCGGCAGTCCAGCGAAACTGGAACGGCGCGGTGGACCAGGTCTTGGTGTAGGCACCCGGATCGTCCACGGTGACTTCGTATTTCATTGTGTTGTAATCGGTGCGCGTGAAGCGTTCGATGAAATGAAGTTTTTCCGTGTGCGGTGATCCCGCGCGGTCCATCCAGAATCCTTCGTTGAAGCCTGTTGAATCCACCACGAGCGTATCGCCTTCCCAATGACCGATGGAGTCACCGTAGTAGCTCGGCACGAGATCTTTCGGATGTTCCTTGCGATCGAGGTAGATCGTTCGGAAAGTATGGGGACCACCGATATCAAAGATGTAAATACGCTGGAGTTCCGGCGCCTCGACGATTTCGGTTCCGTATGGTGTTACAAACTGACGCGCGCCACCTGAAGGCTTGCACCGCGTGTGAGGCTCGAACTCATTATTGCGGCGGTATTCATACAACGCCTTGGCCCATGGTTGAAATGGCGTTTCATTTGCATTTGCCAGGCTGCCGCAGCACGCGCCCCAGATACCTTTTTCATCAGCGAGAGTTCCGAGTCTCGGATGACCATCGGGCCAACGGGGAGTCGGCTTGGATGGGACGGCCGGCTGATTCCCGCGGCCCCCGCCAAATCCGCGCCCGCCGCCGCGTTGTCCGGCGTTGCCCTGGCCGGGCTGTTGCCCGGGTTGGGCGCCCTGTTGAGCCTGGGCCGGCGGTTGCTGCCCTTGCGCCTGCATCAGGGAAGGCGCAAGGGACATCGTTATGAGCACCAGCAGAAAGACTGCACAAACGAAAATTAAACGACGCATAACTACGGTGTCTCGCCTTCGCTCGATGCCGCGCCGAGTCTCTTTCCATCTGCCGTCGTGACGGTTCGGGCGTTCGCTCGATTGCTGCCGTTCTTCGCCATCGTACCGGTGACGGTGATCTGATCACCGAGCTTCATTGTCGTGCGCGTCCAGCCACGGCCCTGCAGTCCGTGCGGAGGACCCATTTCGAAGCCCCAGTTCGTGACGCTTCCGTCTGTATTCTTCACATTCAGATAGAACCACACGTGCGGATTGGTCCACTCCACCTTCGTCACAACACCGGTAAGAGTAGTGACTTTTGTGGCGTCATACTCCGCGGAGAACGAGTGGTGAGCCATTGACGGCGTTGCAAGCACGATCACGCCAATCGCGAGAGTCAGCAAAGCAATTGCGCATTTCTTCATGCACTTCCTCCTGTGTTTTGGTCAGTATAGATTCAAAAACTAAGGCCGATTGTCCTGGCAATAATAAATCGGCAATTCGTCTCCGGCCATCCACCGCAAATTCCACGTGCCGGTCCACATTTTTGTATACGCGCCGGGATCATCCACTGTTACTTCATATTTCAAGGTATTGGCATCCGGCCGCGATATGCGTTCCATCAGATGCAACTGCTCCGTATGTGGAAGCCCGCCATTGGTAAACCAGAATTTCTCGTTGAAGCCGGTTGTATCGACGGTCAGCGTGTCGCCTTCCCACTTTCCGACAGCGCGGCCGTAATAAAGAGGATTGTCCGCATCTCCGCGAATCTGCCCTTTCTGCGCACGGCCATCCGTGTAGATGATTCGATAGTTGTGATTGCCGCCTCCGACAAAAACAAAAATGCGTTTTCGATCCTGATCCTCGACAAACTGAACGCCATAAGGAGTCTGGAACTGTCGCGGTCCTCCCGGAGGTTTGCAGTAAAGGAACATCGGATCGTCTTTCAGGAAACTCTTCTGGCGCAATTCATACAAATCGCGCGCCCAGCGCTGAAATGGAGCGACTTTGTCCACATCCGCAATGTTCTTCAAAAGACCATAGGCGTCCATCTGGACGTTGGCGCCGGTTTGAACGAGTCCGGTGGCTGTCGGCATGCCCCAGTATCCCGTTTGTCCCTGAACGGGTCCCAGGCGTGGATGGCCGTCCGGCCATTTCGGAGCCGGACCGCCGGCCGCAGGACGCGCTGCCGCAACTGCCGGGATATCGAATATTTTTTTGTTCGTTGTACCCATGACGACGGAGTTTGCCCAGACCTGTCTCGTTCCATTGCGGGCCGTGATTCCCTGCACGGTTAATGCATCGCCGGGTTTCACGGTATCCAGCTTCCAGCCCGCTTTTCCAAGATCCACCGGACTCTCCAACTCGACCGCCCAATTGCTCACATTGGTTCCGCTGGTCACATTGATGAAAATGTGAACGTGAGGATTCGCCCAATCGACTTTCGTCACAGTACCCTTCAAAGTCATGGGCTTCTTGTCGTCGAATTTTCCGAGAATCTCGTGGTGCCCCAGAACGGGCGTTACGGCCAAAAGCGTGCCAAATCCTACGGCTACGAGGCCGTAGATTCCATACCTCATCGTCATTCCTCCTGAGCGCGACAGTTAAGCAATATGGGATTGATATGTCAATACAAACTGTGTCGTTCTGACGTCGTGTCTGTCTGTCCAATGCAAGGCGCGCGCAGGCGGGAATGTTGTTGTAAACTACCGCGCAACAAAAAATTCCTCTCAATCCCGGGAAGGAGGGAGCATGAAGCGCAATCTCTACGTTGGTGCGATCTTTCTGGTAGCGCTGGCCGCGCTTGCCGGAACGAGTGTGATTCTGCAGAAGAAGGCTGCGGTTGAAGCGGCCGGTGTGATGGCTCCGCGATTTGAAGTTGATCCGCTGTGGCCGAAGCCGATGCCGAACCACTGGATTCTTGGCCAGACCATTGGAGTGTCGGTCGATGCGAACGATGGCATTTGGATCATTCATCGTGCGGGATCGCTCGAACCCGGCGAAGTGCATGCGACAACGAATCCGCCGATCGCGCAATGCTGTGCACCCGCACCGCCGGTGATTCACTTCGATGCGGAAGGCAACTACGTATCGAGCTTCGGCGGACCGGCGCAGGGATACGATTGGCCGGAATCCAATCACGGTGTCACGATCGATTACAAAGGCAATGTCTGGATCGGCGGTAACGGCACGGCTGCTGCGGGCGGCGCCGCTGCTCCAAGAGGACAAGCTGCCGCTCGCGGGCAGCAGCCTGCGGCAACGGCACGCACCGGGCAGGAACAAAATGAAGAACAGTCCTCCGCAGCTCTCAGTTATCCCAACGATGATTCCATGATCCTGAAGTTCACTCAGGCCGGAAAGTTCCTGATGCAAATCGGCAAGCCGCATCAAAGCAAGGGAAGCAATGATGTCGAGAATCTGCGGCGCCCGGCGAAAACGTTCATCGACAAGATGACCAACGAGGTCTACGTCGCCGATGGTTACGGCAATCATCGCGTGATTGTGTACGACGCCGATACCGGCAAATACAAAAGACACTGGGGCGCATACGGCAACAAACCCAGCGATGCGAACCTGGGTCCCTACAATCCGGACGCGCCGCCGGCCCAGCAATTCCGTAATCCCGTTCATTGCGCCGATTTGTCCGTCGACCGAATGCTCTATGTTTGCGATCGCGCGAACGACCGGCTGCAGGTGTTCAAGCCCGATGGAACTTTTGTGAAAGAGATGTTCTATAACAAAAAGACGCTGGGATCCGGTTCGGTGTGGGACATCGCGTTCTCGAAGGACGCGCAGCAGAAATACATCTACCTTGCAGATGGCGAAAACGATCGTGTTCACATCATCGACCGCCAGTCACTCCAGATCCTCACCACTTTTGGAGAAGGCGGCCGGCAGCCCGGCGAGTTTTATGGCGTGCACAGCATCGCTACCGATTCCAAAGGCAACATCTATACAACCGAAACATATCGTGGCCAGCGCGTGCAGAAATTTGTGTACAAGGGGCTGGCGCCGGTAACCAAAGAAGATCAAGGCGTGGTTTGGCCGGCAAAGAAGTAAAGGCCGGAAGCTATAATGGGAAGCTATGAAGAACACATTCATAGCTTCCATTCTTCTCGCATTTCTCATCACACTCGCAGCCGTCGCTCAATCGAAACTGCTTCCCGGAATGCCGGCGCCGCTCGATCCGAATGATATCTATGCCGCCGATCGCCCGAACGCGCTGAGTCCTGCAGTGAAGGGTTTTCTGCCTCGAATTTATGTTCCCAACACTGAGAGCAACACGGTCTCGGTGATCGATCCCGCCACATACAAAGTCATCGAAACGATTCCTACGGGACGCCAGCCGCAGCATGTCACGCCGTCGTATGACATGACACAGCTATGGATACTCAACGACAAGGGAGACAGTTTGACTTCGATCGATCCGGCGACAGGCAAGAAAGGATCGACAGTTCCCGTCGACGATCCGTACAACATGTATTACACGCCCGACGGCAAATACGCGATTGTCGTTGCCGAACAAATGATGCGGCTGATGTTCCGCGATCCCAAAACCATGGCCTTGAAGAATTCCGTCTGGTTCAACTGCAAAGGAATCGATCACATGGATTTTTCCGCGGACGGAACTTATCTGATCGCGAGTTGTGAGTTCGGCGACAAAATCATCAAGGTTGATGTGCAGTCTCAAAAGCTCGTGGGCAGCATCACACTGGGGCCGCACAACGGACCGCAGGATGTGAAGCTCTCTCCGGATGGAAAAGTTTTTTACGTCGCCGATATGCATGCCGACGGCGTTCATCTCATCGATGGCGACAAGGTTCAGAAGATCGGTTTCATTCCAACGGGCGTCGGGGCGCATGGACTCTATGTCAGCCGGGACTCGAAGGTTTTGTATGTCTCCAATCGAATGGAAGGCAGCATATCGTTGATTGATTTCAAAACCCGGAAGGTCGTCAAGAAATGGCAATTGCCTGGCGGCGGCAGCCCTGACATGGGCGGCGTTTCAGCCGATGGAAAAGTGTTGTGGCTCTCCGGGCGTTATCACGCCGAGGTGTATGCCATCGACACGAACGATGGCCATCTCATCGCGAAAATCCCTGTGGGCAAAGGACCGCACGGGTTATGTGTTTATCCTCAACCCGGCAGATACTCTCTGGGGCATACGGGAATATTCCGGTAGGCTTGTTCTTCCCGATCCTGATGACGAACTACTTCGACATTTGAATCACGTCCTCGTAGCCCGTCACTTTTCCCGCACCGAAAGCCTTGACGACTTCAGCCATCGGCGACAGCAGTTGTATAAACCGGCTGCGGTTTTGCTGGCGCTGCGCTTCGCCGTAAGCAAAGTGAGAACTTCGAATGAACATGCTCGAGGAATCGAGCGGAAATGTTGAGACATTCGCAAGGAAACGGCGCCAGTCGTCGCCCTGCTGAAACAGGTACTGCTCGACGTTGGAGGTATAGAACGCCGTGACTGTGGCTCCATGGTCCCGAATGTAACGGCCCGCACTTCTCAGCGCCTTGCTGCCCGCAAAGTCTCCCACGACGGGAACAACCAGATTCCTGCGTTCGAGTTCGCGCACGGCCTGGAAATTCTCTTCGTTCGCAAGATAGCTGCGCGCGACACCGCGTTCGTCTGTGGCGATCATCAGGTCGGAATACGTCGCTCCTCCAAACGGGGTAAATGCGGACCTCGAATAGCCGAAAGCTCCATCCGCATCGAAGAACACTCTATAAATGAAATCGATGGATTCCTTATCGTCGGCCGTCAACTGAAAATGGTGCTCCTTGATCAGAGAATCCTTGATGGCCTGAAGATTCTGCAGGTAGAACCCCGTGTTGGGCGGACTTCTGCGAAAAGCATCAAACATCTCACGGACCGTCGATTTATCCGTCAAACCCACGGGCATTTTCCGCGAGAACAAGTGCGAGAGAAAGTCGGCGCGATTCGACGACATCTCGAAAATCGTCTTGTAGATCAGATGCTCCACCATGTTTTGCCGGCGTATATCGACGATGAAAGCCATTTGAGGATGGATCGCCGCAATGTAGGTGAAGTTCTGCTCCGGACCGACACCCAGATAAACGCCGCCGGGCTTTCGATTCTCCTTTAACCGCGGAATGACGTATTGAAAGGTTTGTTCATTCGACATGTACTCGAAACGGAAGCTGCCGCTTTCTTCCGAGTAGTCTGAAACAAGGCGCCAGAACGCGTCATCGGTAAGTTCCCGGGGCAGCGTATCTGCCGCATGGAAAGGAATAATGAAGAACAGAACGGTTAACAACAAACACACCGAAAACCATTTCATGCTGTTTACTCCAACCTCATGCCAACCGGCCCCGCAGTTCCACAATAATTCCATTCGGGTCCCGGAATCGCAAAAGTTCAAGATCCCTGAAACGCGACCGATCCTGAGCTTCATCCGCCGCAGATAGAATTTCAGCGCCGAGATTTTTCAAGCCGGCCGCAACAACCGCGGGATCGTACCCTGCGACGCCGACGCAGAAGTGATCGATCCTCGGCGTCTCCCCTGCTTTAACGGCCTGTATTCCGAGCCGCGTGCCGCCGATCTGGAACCACAATCGATCCGGGTTGGTATTCCTGGACCATTCCCTGCCGAACAACAATCGGTAATATTTCGCGGATTTTTCAACGTCCGTCACACTCAACATGATGTGATCGAGACCTAGCGGATGCACGAGAGCGGACTTATCCGTGATGCGCCCGGCAGGTATCGTGGTTCGCGCCAGGCCGCCGGGAATACCGAGCAATTGAAGCTGAATTCCATCCGCGTCGCCGATCATGCCGACGCCGCCGGCATTCACGGTAATGCCCTGAGCGTCGAGTTCCTGCCGGAATGCCTGCGCGTTGTATCCGTCAACGAGCGCGCAATAGTGATCGATACGCGATGGCGTCCCGGCCTGCCGATTGATGCCTAGCGCGATGTATCCGATCCCCATGGATACGTAATATCGCAACGGCTCACTGTTTTCCTTGTGCAGTTCCGGATTGAAAATCGATCCATAGAACAATCCGGCTTTCGCAACGTCAGGCACCGTCATGCCGAAGTGTTCGAGGCCTGTCGTGCGAAGCGGCAGTTGCGGACCCTGCGCTGGAGCCGCCGCTCCTCGCGCCTGTCCAAAACTTGCTGCATTGCGCAACGGCAATACTGCGCCTGCAACACCAAGCCGGCTAAGAAAAGAACGGCGAGTCCACATCACAACCTCCGATACGCGGCACGGTATCCGGTCCTTTTACCACAACGCCCGTGCTTTGGTGGTTTCACAATTCGGCGTCAGACCCGGCAAGCTGATGCAACAAGGGTCTGACGCCGACGCCGAAGTACTCTATAATGCCGGACCATGAAAAGCATGCTGACGATGGTCACGGTCTCCGACATGAATCGCTCTGTCTCGTTCTACAAGGACACCCTGGGTCTCACACTTCGATTTCAATCACCGGACTGGTCTGAATTCGATGCGGGCGGAACAACGCTCGCGCTTCATGGAGGAGGCGTCCCCGGACCGCTACCATCAGGTAAAGAACAAATCGCCGGAAGAGCCACGCTCGGATTCAACGTGGAGAACCTCGACCAGGCCTTCGCAGAAGTGAAATCCAAAGGAGCGCGCGTGCTCATGCCGCCGATGGAGAGGGCCGAGCAAGGAATCCGGCTCGCGATCGTGCTCGATCCTGACGGCCTGCCCGTTTCCCTAGCTCAAACGACGCTCCATTAGTGCGCAACAGCAGGCGTGTCGACCGCACCGTGGACCAGCACAACCTTCCAGTCGTTCCCAACCTTCCGGAAAACAAGACTGTTGGTGCCTTTGACCCGATTGGTGCCCTCGATCACGTAGTTGAAACCCGCCCAGCCTCCGGTATCCCAATTTGATGTTCTCAGATTGGTGATGCTCAGCTTCCTTGGAGGATTCGCCGACAAAAGCCGATTGATCCATACGTTGGCGAGAAGGTGATGCCCGTCTTCATCCAGCCACACGGCATTCGGATCGAGAACCTTGTCGAAATACGCGGTGTCGTGATTGTTGAAGGCCGTAACAATGCCGTTGACTGCATCAGCGATCGGACCGGACGCCGTTGCCGGCGGAGCAAAAATATTCGGACGGACGCCCCGATTCTGCGCCGCGGGCGCCAGAGCACGGATAGTCAGTATAGAGGCCACCAATAACAACCAGCGTAACGTTCTGTTCATCGGACTCCTTTCAATTACAACCTTTCATAGCTTCTTCCAGTTGATCATAGAGGCGTTTGGCGCCATCACCGGCGAGGGTTTGAATCATGTGCTGTTGACCTTTTTCAACGGTCATGCGGACATGAAAGCCGCGCCGGCGCAGCGCATCGGATTGCTGCCGCATCGCACCGATCCAACTCGAGTCGAGTTCCCCGGCGTGCATGTAGATGCAAAGCGGACTCAAAGCGTCGAGTGGGGTTTCATCAGCGAGATATCCCGGATATCCCGTGACCGACTTGAAGTATTGCGGATACTTCGCCGCAATGTGAAACGCGCTTAGACCGCCGCTGGAGAAACCCGCAATGTGGAGTTTTCCATCCTGAACTTTGTAATCGCGCAGAATCTGATCGAGGAACTCCGGGAAGATCCGATCGCCTTTTTGATAGAAGAGATCATTGCCGGGAGCAGCCGGACTCACAATGATGTATCCACGCCGCTGCGCCTCCAGGCCCCAGTTCCTCGCAAGCATCCCATCCACCATCGGCATCGTCTGTGAACCGCCGGCAAAAGCGAGCACGGCCGGATAGGCGCGGGACGCATCGTATGTTCGAGGCAGAATGACTTTGTAGTGAACGGTAGTGCCGGCAATCGTTGCGGTTTTTTCCTGTGTCTCCGCAAAAGCAGATATGCAGAAAGCGCTCAGCAGCCAGATCACGAACGAGGATCGCATCAGGCTCAATTGCTGTTTGCCGTAAGCGACTGTTTGATCCTCTTCGCATCGCCTTCGGTCAGCCAGTGTTCTTTTACAAGGCGATCGACCGTTTCCGTCATGCGGCTCGCGTAGTTCTTGCGGCTCCCGTAAAGTTCGTTGATGCGCGCCGCGTCGAACGAAACCTTGTGCCCCATTTCGCGGCAGGTGCCGGGCCCGGGACTGCTCGTGAAATAAGTGGCGTCGGGAACATCAATGTATGGCGTGCGGACTCCGCCGAGTCCGTGTCCCAGCTTATCTGTAACAACCGCAGCCTGGGGTGTTCCCGCATCCTTCAGTTCGACGCGCTCGGCGCGAGGCGCGGCAGTTCCCATTTTCACCCATTCGTCGAGGTTCGCAAACGCCGAATTGAAGACGAAGCCGATCAGGCTCGGCTCCATCAATGGAATTTCCGGATCGCATTTTGCGTTGAACGGCCACTCCACTGTTCCCTGCGCGTTGCCCACTGCCGCAACCTGATCGGGTTGAACCGGAAATCCGTAATACGCGGACTTATCGATGTGGCCGGCGGAAGCGACTTCATAGAGCCGGAATCGATCCTTGGGCTCATCGCTGTCTGCGCGGCGCGAAGCGAAAGTTCCTCCGATAATCTCTCCCTGTGCCGCAACTTCGATCACCGGCACGCCGACGTTCTTGATGGCCTGACGGGGATCGGCCGGAGAGGGATTCGGCGCGCATTGATTGAGTCGCGTCATGTTGAAACCGGCCTTCAACACATAACCGTCATAGACAGGTTTGCCGTTCTCGAGATTTGCGTGAATGGCATTCGCGTATGTCGCGACGTCGCTCCCCTGGGTCGTCAGATAGAGATTCTGAACGCGAAGACCCGCTAGCGGCCTGCCGGCAACATTGCTTTTCAGGAGTGCTCCAACCTGACTGATCATGTCCCACCGCAAACCTTCTTCGGAGGGCGGAGCGGCATTGTTTCCGCACGGCGCATTCGGGGAGGGGTTCGCAAACGATACGGCAGCGTATCGTGTGGGATTGAATTTCTTTAATCCGTCGGCAACAGCGGGCAGGGAGATCCCCACCCATGCATCGCCGTGATCCATGATGTAGTCGTGGGTGAAACCCCACATCATCGACCAGTCGAAACGCCGGGCAGGAAAAAGCAACTCGACCATTACGCTCCCGCTGAATCGCGCCGCGTCTTTGGGCCGGCGCACGAGGATTCGCGTCCCGTAAGGCGCGTTCGGAGTCTTCACGTTTACCGTGCCATCCGCCGCCCAGTCGTAAACATTCGCGCTGCCCGTCACAATGTATTCCTCTTCGACGTATGCAAGTTTGGAAAGGTCGACGGCCGGCGTCGCGTGATTCGCTGCCATGAATGGATAGGAATCGGCGGTAACGGGAACCGGCCCGGTAACCTTCGGCACGGGCGTAGCTCCGGCTGCCAGAAGCAACGTTGCGATGGCGATGAGCATGGAATTTTCCTCCTGATCGATTCGGGAAAGGATAAATCTAAAATGCTCCGTGGTCCATGTTCAATGCTCCACGGGTACCGGCAGTTGTCACAGTCCAAATGAACTACATCACGCGGTCATGTCCCCATGTCCACCTCGCGCTGATATCAAATTCCTTTGTTCCGCTGGGCGTGGCATTCGGGTTGTGAAGAGTCTGAGGATTGAACACAATCCCGAGTTCACGAAGCAATTCATCGAGACTTGCGCAGCCGTAAGTCAATCCCGGAAACTCCATCGTGTCGCGATTCACATCCGAGACAACGGTCTTTTCCCGATTCACCACAAGCTTACGCAAGGCCCGCATTTTGCCGACTTCACGCCTGAAAAACTGGATGAGTTCGACTGCGTCATCGACCGGGCCCGCATAGACGATCATGCCCCAGCAGTTTACCAAATTATGCGAAACTGTATGGCGCATGAGACTGCGCCTGGATTACGGATCGGCTGGGTTGTTCGCGGATTTCCCCGATCGTGATACGACGGTCATTGAACCTCTGTATGTACCGCCGGCGGCCGATCCCTTACGCACACTGGTTGCGGCGCTTCGGAAACCCCTCGGCAAACCTCCTCTGCGCGAGCTCGTGCGGCCGGGAATGCAGATTGGAATTTCCGTCTGCGATATCACTCGCGCACAGCCTCGCGAATCGATGCTCGAAGCGTTGTTCTCCGAACTCCCCGGATACCCATTAGACGCCGCGACGATTTTCATCGCGACCGGCACTCACAGAGCCAACTCCGATGCCGAAATCGAACGCATGTTGGGCCGAAAATTTGCCACCCATTGCCGCATCGTCTGCCACAACGCACGCGACAACGACTCTTTGAAGCATGTCGGCGACACAACAACCGGCGTGCGCGTGTTGTTGAATCGGAAATGGGCCGAATGCGAATTCAAAATCACAACCGGGTTTGTCGAGCCTCATTTCTTTGCGGGTTTCAGCGGCGGTCCCAAGATGGTTGCTCCCGGGCTTGCGGGGCTTGAAACCGTCATGGAACTCCACAATGCCGCGCGCATCGGGCATCCGAATGCCACATGGGGAATCACCGCCGGCAATCCAATACACGATGATGTGCGTGAGATTGCCCGAATGACTGGGGTCGATTTTGCTCTGGATGTCACGTTGAACCGGGATCAGCAGATCACCGCCGCCTTTGCGGGTGACCTGCTGAAAGAGCATGCAGCGGCTTGTGAGGCTGCCCGGGAAAACGCGATGCGAAGCGTTCCCACACCTTTCGATGTGGTCGTCACCACCAATTCGGGATATCCGCTGGATCAGAATCTGTATCAGGCAGTCAAGGGAATGTCCGCGGCGGCCAGGATCGTCAAGAAGAATGGAACGATCGTATGCGCCGCGGAATGCCGCGACGGCATTCCGGCTCACGGCTCATACGGCCAGATTCTCAGTTCGCAGCCATCACCCCGCGCGCTGCTCGACATGATCACAGCACCCGGTTACTCACAGCCCGATCAATGGCAAGTGCAGATTCAAGCGATGGTTCAACTGAAAGCCAATGTACTCGTCAAGGCGGATTGTCTCTCCGACGAACAGATTCGAGGGGCACACTTCACACCCATCTCCAATTTGGGAGAAGCTATCGGGGCCGCGCTGAGCGATGCCGGTCCCGGCGCGACTCTTTGTGTTTTGCCCCACGGACCCCAGACGATTCCCTATCTGGAGACGAAATAGATGGGAATGACAATCGCCGAAAAAATACTGGCAAAGAAATCGGGACAGGAGACTGTGGCGCCCGGCCAGATCATCGATGCCTATCCCGATCTTGTCATGAGCCACACAGCGACCTGGCGGTCGGTAAGCGTCATGGAAAAAGTCGGCGGCAAAAAACTCTACGATCCGGACAGGATCGCGGTCGTACTCGATCACATCGCGCCGGCAAAGTCGGAAAAGAATGCCGCGGATCATCAAAAGAGCCGCAACTTCGTCAGGAAATTCGGCGTGCAGAAATTCTACGACGTCGATGCCGGCATCGCTCATCTGGTTCTCATGGAAGCAGGACACGTCGCCCCCGGCGATCTTATTGTCGGCACGGATTCTCATTGCACGATCTACGGAAGCCTTGGAGCGCTGGGCACCGGCATCGGATACACCGAAGTCACTTCGGTATGGATTACCGGCAAACTCTGGATGAAAGTTCCGGAAACCGTGCGGATCATCCTGACGGGCCGATTCCCGGTTGGCGTCTACTCGAAAGATCTCATGCTGCGGTTGATCGGAATGCTCGGCGCGGACGGCTGCACATACAAATCCGTCGAGTTCTACGGCGATACAGTCCGCAATCTCAGCATTTCCGAACGAATGACGATGACGAATCTCGCCATGGAAATGGGAGTCAAGTGCGCGTTCGTTCCACCCGATTCGAAAACCCGCGAGTATTTGGAGCATCGCAGGAAGGGGCGCGCATACACGGAAATCCACGCTGATGCGGATGCGCTGTACAGCAGGGACATCGAAGTCGACGTTTCAGAACTCGGGCCGATGATCGCGTGCCCGCACGAAGTCGAAAATACAAAACCCGTTGAGGAAGTCGCGGGGACGCACATCGATCAGGTGTTCCTCGGTTCGTGCGCCAATGCAAAGTACGAAGATCTGGTTGTCGCCGCGGCCATGTTGCGTGGCCGGCACATCCATCCCGATGTTCGCTTCATCATTACTCCCGGTTCGAAGGAAATCATGCTCGAAGCGATCAAGAGCGGCGTCCTTGCCACGCTCATTGAAAGTGGCGGAACTTTGACGAATCCCGGCTGCGGAGCTTGTGCCGGTGACGGCGGCGTTCTCGCCGATGGAGAAGTCTGCCTTTCAACCGCCAACCGGAATTTCCTCGGACGCATGGGAAGCAGCAAAGCATCGATATATCTCTGCAGTCCGGCAACGCTGGCTGCTTCTGCAATCCAGGGGGTCATCGCGGATCCCAGAAAGGTCTAGCGGGTGGAAAACGAAATCCGGGGAAGGGTTTATAAGTTTGGCGACAACATCAACTCCGACGTTATCATCCCGGGCCGCTACCTTATATATATAGAACCCGAGAAACTCGCCGAACACGCCTTCGAAGTTCTCGGCGGCGATTTTCCCAAAAAACTCAGGAGCTTTAACATCATTGCCGCCGGCCGGAACTTCGGTTGCGGCAGCGCGAGAGAGCAGGCTGTAACCGCGATCATGGGTCTCGGCATCAAAGCAGTCATTGCATGTTCCTTCGCGCGAACCTTCTACAGGAATGCCATCAACTCCGGTCTTCCCATTGTTGAATGTCCGGAATTGTACGAGGCCCTTGAGGAAGGAGATGACGTTCAAGTGGACCTCGGCGCCGGCGAAGTCCGGCGAGCGGATCGCATCTATCACTTTCCGAAATTCCCCGAGTCCATGCGGAAGCTTTTAGAGTTGGGCGGTCTGGCGGAGTATTTGAAATCGCAGGTTTGATTACTTGGTGACTGTTATCTCTTTCAACGCCATCTGCGCGAGGTTTCTTTCTTTGAAACTCACTGAACTGGAAACCGCTTTCCGAAGCGCCGCCTGAGCCTCCGGGATTTGCGTGTTGGACATATACGTCATGCCCAGATGGTATAGAAAAACCGGATTGTCCGGTTCTCTTGAAACTGCAAATTTAAGTTGATCACGGGCGTTTGCATAATCGTGTAGTTTAAAGTAAATCCAACCCAGCGTGTCGGCTCCGTGAGGATTATCCGGTTGCCGCTTCCGCGCCAATTGCGCCCAATTCATGGCGGAATACAGATCAATGCCTTCCTCGCTCATTATGTAAGCAAGGTTATTGGCGGCGGTGTCGTAATTTGGATTGACGCGGAGAGCATCCAGGTAACTCTGCTTCGCATCCTCGATCTTGCCCTGCATTTGATAAATCAATCCCTCGATAGCGTACGTGCTTGCGTTCTGCGGATTCTTTTTCTTGATTTCGTCCAACTGTTTCAAAGCGACGTCGGCGTGGCCGCTTTGAACATACTGAGCCGCCAGATAAGCATCAGAACTGATGAGGGCAGGATCTTTTTCGAGCGCGAGTTTAAATGCTTTTTCAGATTCCTCCAGTTTGCCTGCTCTGAAATAGACAAGCCCCATGAGTTCATAATGAAATGCCTGTGTCCGATTATCCGTGCCACTCGTCCTCTGAATGGCTTCGATGGCTCGCTCGGGTTGCTTCTGGCGGATATCAAACTGAGCAAGATCCTGCAGAAGTTGCGGAGAGTCGGGACGAAGTTCAAGCGCCCGCAGATAACTCCTCTCTGCTTCGGCGATGCGGCCGCGCGATTCCAGGTAGATGGCCATTTGCCGATGTACCAGCGGGTTGTTCGGATCCGCGCTTACCAGGGCATTTAACTGGCGTTCGGCCTCGGTGTAATTCTTATCCATTGTGTCCAGGTTGGCTTTGATAAGCTCCGCCTCGATCATGCCGGGCTTGGCTGCGAGAACCTTCGTTAGTTCTGCCCGCGCATCACCAGTTCTGCCCTTGTTCATGAACAATTCGGCGAGGGCAACGCGGGCCGGCAGATAGGTCTTGTCCATCTCCAGAGCTTTTTGAAATTCATCCTGCGCCAGATCCACCTGCCCTCGAGATGTAGCAATATTCCCGAGCACGAAATGGGGTTGTGGATACTTGGCGGTAATCACCCGATTCACAATCGCCGTGGCCGAATCGTACCGCCCCGCGGCAAATTCGAGTTGCCCCAGAACAATGTTGCCCATCGGGTTATTGGGGTCGGCTTTGAGAATACGTTCGGCTTCAGTTCGCGCAAGAGCCGGATCATTTCCGAGCAGGTTGGAAGCGAGCTTCGAAGCAACATCGAGATCGCCAGGAAGTTTCACCTTCAGGTCGAACAGGAGTTTCTGCGCGTCGTTCGAGCGATTCTGACCGACATAGAGATCCGACAGCAAAAGTGCCGGCGCCGGATCTCTCGGAGTGTTCGCTTGTGCGTTAAGCAGAACTTTTTCAACTTTGTCGAAACGGGCCAGTTCCAGGTAGAAGTCAACGGCTTGAAGGCAGAGCGTCTTATCGGAGGGATAGAGGGAAAGGGCGTCGGAATAGACCGCATCAGCCTTGTCGGTTTCATGCAGCAGACGATAGTACGTAGCCAGGGAAGCAAGCACGACGATGTCTTTGGGATCAATCTGACGTGCCTCCAGAAAAGCATGCTCCGCTTCTGGATAATGTTTCAACTCCGTCTGAGTCCGGCCCAAACTGACCAGCGCACCCACATTCTTGGGATTCAGGCTCAGCGATTTTTCGAACAGCGGTAATGCCGAATCATGGTTACCCAGGCCCGCAGCCGAATCGCCCCACAACGCTAAAGCCTGGGCATTATCCGGCGCTTTCGAGAGAATTTTTTGAGCGATTTCATTGGCATGATGGTAGTACTTCGAGTCTCTCCCTCCTGCCTTGATGTAAATCTTACCGAGCCGGATGCTGGCTTCGGTCTCCTCGGGAAAATAATCCAGGAGATCATTCAATTGTCTGGCGGCGGCCCCCAGATAATCCTGATCGTAGTAAGAAAGGGCGAGGAGATAACGAGCTTCCCTGTTCGTGTTGTCTTGATCAATGGCCTTCAAGAATTGGATTTCCGCAGCGGGATAATCCTTTTTCTCGTATAACTTTTTACCGGCAGCGATCAACTCTTCAGGAGTCGGTTGCCTGAACGCAAACCAGAAAATGCCATAAAGAATGGGAATGCCGATCGCTGATGCCAGGAGAACCTTGCGGATGATTGCCATTCGCCTGGCTCGCCTTTTGCTGGGTCGGCGTCTCCCAACCCGCTTTCGAATTCTTATTTCTGTTGATGGCAGATTCAAGAACTAGCGCTCCTTCGCATAGTCTACAAACCGGAGGTGAGCGATTATAGTCGATATCTGAACGCTGATCGATCGTGACTTTTGTAGGGCCCGGAACCCCTGAAAACCCGGCCCTCCATCTTTATCTGAAGTTAGGGAACCACTTGAAAAGAAGACCCTTCATGATGAAGTTTTGTCGTATTTCTTTACAATTCTTGCAGGAGGGCCTGATTAGATCTAAATGATTATTTCAAAATAGTTTAGGTGGCTTAACCCCGGACAAGGCGCTGGAATCCTTTACACTGCAGACAAACCATCACGTACGGAATACCGAACTCTATGCTCACCTAAGCCTTTTATTTGTTTGATGTTAATTCGCCATCTCAGAGTTCGACTTAGGATGGTGCAATGATTGCTACCGTTTCTTCCGAACGAGGGGGTCCGTGTAAGGATACTTAGGACCTCATTAGGGGTGCGAAGAATGCGAATGCGGAGTTACTTACTGTTACTTATCGTTCTTTTGGTGGCGGCGGTTCCCGCAATGGCCGATAGTTTTACCGATGCTTCCATTTTTGTTACGGGATCGGTAACGTCGACAACAGTCACCTTGACGTTCACTTGCACTTCACAGTCTTGCGACGGATGGTATTTGGGCGACGTAACGCTCAAGGGATTCACATTTGCCGGCAGCCCGACGCTCGGAACGGCTCCATCCGGGTACATTGTCGATAATGGTGGCCAAAACAATGGCAGCGTAGCAGGCGGTGGCGGGTGCAACAGCACTCAACCTGGACAAGCCGTATGCTGGGAGGCCCCCGCAACGTTGACGACCAGGCTTGACAAAAACCACACAGTCACTTTCACCGCTCATGTCACCAACGGCGTGGCCGGATCCGTTCTCCACTTCCAGGCAACTGCCTACAATAACCCCCAGGGAAACGGAACCAGCGGCGGCAAAGTCTGGGCCGCGTCGGATGACCTGACTGGGGGTACGACCAACACGCACGTCCCTGAACCCAACACACTGAGCTTGTTTGCCGTCGGCTTAGGATGTCTTGCCGAGGCGTACCGTCGAAATCGACTTAAACGTTGACCGATCTCTCCCTCCGGGGGAGATCGGTCGCAACGCGCCACGCTTGAAGGCCGGAGTCCCAGAGTTCCTGCACACAACCCTGTTTTCCACTGCCTGCAGCTCTCTTCAAACGGATTGGGTTATGTTAATCTTTCCCAGTTCGATTCCTTGGGACGTCGTCCAACGGTAGGACGCATGACTCTGGATCATGCTATCGGGGTTCGAATCCCTGCGTCCCAGTTGAAACCCCTCATCATCCTGCTCTGTTTTCTGCTGCCGGCTCCAGCCGCGCAAACTCCAGCAAAGCTGACGGGCGTCATCGATATCCATGCGCACTCCGATCCGGACAGCCGTCCGCGCTCCATCGACGCTATCGATCTCGCGCGTCTCGCCAAAGAACGCGGCATGCGGGGTCTCGTTTTGAAAAATCACTACGAGTCGACAGCCGCGCTGGCATACGCCGTAAGAAAAGCGGTGCCCGGCCTTGAAGTATTCGGCGGTATTGACTTGAATCGATCCGTCGGCGGCATCAATCCGGAAGCGATAGAGCGCATGGTTCTGTTGAAGGGGGGCTTTGGCCGGGTCATCTGGCTGCCGACATTCGATGCGGAGAATCAGGTAAAGGATTCCAAGGAGAATCGTCCGTTTGTCTCCGTTGCCAGAAATGGACAACTGACTCCCGAAGTTGTTCAAGTTATCGGACTGGCCGCAAAACACCAGTTGCTGCTGGAGACAGGTCATTCTTCCGCGGAAGAAGGGCTGATGATTGTTCGAGAAGCCGGGCGCCAGGGCGTGCAGCACGTTGTGGTGACACACGCCATGAAATCGCCTGTGCGCATGACGATTCCGCAAATGCAGGAAGCCGCGCGAACCGGCGCGTTTATTGAAATCGATTATGGCGGCCTGCTTGGCGCCAATCCGGAGTTTCGAATCGGCGATTACGCGAAAGCCATTCGCGCGATTGGGCCCGCTGCCGTCATTCTATCGAGCGACCTCGGCCAGCCGGGAAATCCATTGCATCCCGATGGCCTCGCTGCATTCTTTGCCGCTTTGCTCAAAGAAGGATTCTCTCAAGCCGACGTGGACTTGATGTCGAAAACAAATCCCGCGCGCGCACTCGGCCTGAAATAAGGAACTGCGGATTCAGACACTCCTTCTGGCGTCAAAACCCACCAGGCTTCCATCCTCCCACGTGTACTGAATCTCAATCGGCCGGCAGCACACTTCGCAGTCTTCGATGTAGGTCTGGCCGGAGATGGATGTATCCAGAACCATCGAAATTTCCTCACCGCAATAAGGACATGCAAAGAAATGCTCCATAGCCGGCGTCTTGCGAAGTCACCACGCTGTTTCAAACAACTCGATGATCTGTTCGGATGAAGGCACGACGGGATTGTTCTGCGGACTGCCGGATTCCAGCGCATCCGAAGCCATCTTCGGAAGAGTGTTTTTGAATCTGTCGGCGTCACCGCCACAACATTCGCGAAGCCTCGGGACTTCCAGATCATTGTTGAGTTGTTGAAGCCACTCGGCCAATGCCTCGCATGCGAAGTCGTCGGAGCTTTTCAGGGGCGCGACATCCATCGCCCTCGCGACATCGGCATATCGAGACTTGTCGCCGCGCCATGAAAAACGCGTCACCGCGGGAAGTAAAACGGAATTCGACAAGCCGTGCCGTAACTTGAACATCAGCCCGAGCGGCCGGCTCATCCCATGCACCAGGCACACGCTGGAATTTGTGAAGGCCAGGCCGCCCTGCAACGCGGCAATCGACATCGCCTCACGCGCTTCTTTGTTTCCGGGATCAGCCCATGCTTTGCTCAGATTGGCGCGAATCTTTGTGACGCACGAAAGCGCGACCGGGTCCGTAAGCGGATTCGCTTTGCGCGAAACATAGGCTTCGATGCCGTGAGTCAGCGCATCCACACCGACGTGCGCCGTGAGAGGTTTCGACATACTCAGGGTCAGTTCATAATCGACGATTGCGGCTGCCGGCATGAGCTTTGCATCGAGAATCATCATCTTTACGTTGCGCGTCGTGTCGGTGATGACCGCCACCTTCGTTGCTTCGCTTCCAGTGCCCGCCGTTGTCGGAACAGCAATCACCGGCACACCCTGCCGGGAAATGCGGTGGTAGCCTTGAAACTGGCTCAACGGTCCCGTGTTCGCCGCGGCAGCCGAAACCATCTTCGCAACATCGAGCGCGCTACCTCCACCAATGGCCATGATCGCGTCCGCTTTCATCGCTAAAAGATGCCCGGTTCCCGCTATGACATTTTCATCTGTGGGATCCGGCTGCAGATCGCTGAAGACTTCGCTCGTAATGCCGGCGCGCATCAGATTCGAACGAATCTCCGCAACGAAATCTGCACCCGCAAAGTACGGATCAACCACCATCAGGACCGCGTGCGCGTGCAGCCCTGCAAGCAACTCCGCAGACTGCGCGCGGCAGCCTCCTCCAGTCACGATTGTTTGTGGAGAATCAAATCGCGTCATGAGAATTTCCCATGATAATCTCTCCCGCAAACGATGAACATCACTTCAGATTACGTCGAAATCAAGGTCGGCGATGGGACCTCAATGCTGGGATGGTCTTCACGACCCGCGGGCGAGACGGCGAAGCGCGGGCTGCTTGTATTCCAGGAAGCATTCGGCGTCAATCCACACATTCGGGACGTGACCCAACGTTTCGCCGCGCTCGGCTATGCTGCGGTTGCGCCCGAACTCTTCCATCGCACTGCGCCACCCAGGTGGGAAGGCCAATACGACAACTTCCCTGCTGTGATGCCGCATATGCAGGCACTAAAAGAAGCGAGCATGGAAGCCGATATTCAGGCTGCATACGCCTGGCTTAAAGACAATGGCGGCGCCGGCGGCAATATCGCATGCATCGGTTATTGCATGGGAGGGCGCGCAGCATTTCTGGCAAATTCGGCCGTGCCCGTTAAAGCGGCGGTCTCCTATTACGGCGGAAATATTCCGAACCTTCTGCATCGCACGAGCAGGATCTCGGCTTCGATGCTCCTGCTATGGGGTGAACTGGATCATCACATTCCCGCCGACCAGCGTAATCAGGTGACCAGCGCAATGCGCGAAGCGAAGAAAGACTATGTGGACATCGTTTTTTCGAACGCCGATCATGGCTTTTTCTGCGATGCGCGAAAAAGCTACGAGCCCGGCGCCGCAAAGCTTTCATGGGACATAGTGCAATCGTTTTTGAATGCGCGCCTGTAATTCCAATCGTTCTTCAAGCGTCTTCGTATTACTCTTCCTTTTGTTTATGGCCCTCGACTCGGGCTGTCATTCCAATAATAAGGACGTCACAGACGCCGGATTACAGGCGCCGGGAGTGTCTCTCGAACTCGCCACGGAACGCGCCACGCTCATCGAAGGATTGTCCTACGACCTCACTTTCTCTATTCCCGCCGAACAATCATCTCCGATCACGGGCAAGGCCATCATTCACTTCACTGTGAAACGCAACCAGAATCCGCTGGTTCTTGATTTCAGCCCCGGCCGCGATCATCTGAAATCGGTATCTGTCGGCGGCAAGGCTAGCCAATTCGGCGTCACGAAGGATCACATCATTATTCCCGCCGGGGAACTTCGGCCCGGCGAAAACGTCATCGAGATTGCGTTCCAGGCAGGTGACGCATCGCTGAACCGGAATCCCGATTTCATGTATACGCTTTTTGTTCCGGCGCGAGCGCATCTCGCGTTTCCCTGTTTCGATCAACCCAGCCTGAAAGCGCGATTCTCGCTCGAACTCAGCGTACCCGCGGACTGGCAGGCCGTATCCAACGGGGCGGAAACCTTTCATGAAGCCGAAGGTGGACGCACGCGAATCCGCTACGCCGAAACGCAGCCCATTTCGACGTACTTGTTTGCGTTTGCTGCCGGCAAATTTCAGATTGAAACGGCGGAACGCAATGGGCGCTGGTACCGGATGTTTCATCGGGAAACGGATGCGAAAAAAGTAGCACGGAATAAACAGGCCGTCTTCGACCTTCATGCGTCGGCCCTGGAGTGGCTCGAGAACTACACCGGAATTCCCTACCGTTTCGGCAAATTCGATTTCGTGCTGATTCCTTCATTTCAATTCGGCGGGATGGAGCATCCTGGATCGATTTTCTACAACGCGTCATCGATACTGCTGGATGAATCGGCCACCGAAAATCAAATGCTGAATCGGGCCAGCACCATCGCGCACGAGACGTCGCATATGTGGTTCGGCGATCTTGTTACGATGCAGTGGTTCAACGATGTCTGGATGAAGGAAGTCTTCGCCAACTTCATGGCAGCGAAGATTGTGAATCCCGCATTTCCCAAAGTGAATCACGATCTTCGTTTCCTGACTTCCAATTATCCGTCCGCCTACTCCGTGGATCGGACGGCCGGCACTCACCCCATTCGTCAGGAACTGGCGAATCTCGATGAAGCGGGCAGTCTTTACGGCGCGATCATTTACCAGAAGGCGCCCATCGTCATGCGGCAGCTCGAACTTATTCTTGGCCCAGACAAACTGCAGGATGGTTTGCGCGCCTATCTGAAACAATTCCAGTTCGGAAATGCGACGTGGCTCGATCTCGTTCGGATCCTCGATGACCGCACCGAACTTGATCTCACCGCTTGGAGCCGCGCCTGGGTTGAAGAAGCCGGGCGGCCATCCATCAAAACAGTGATCGATGGCCGCCGCGTGATTTTCGTTCAATCGGATCCCGAGGCGGGACGCTCGCTGCACTGGACCCAGCACATGGATGTTTTGTTGGGCTCCGGCGCCGCAACGACGCCGGTCCCTGTTGAATTTCAAAAAGAGCGGGCCGACATTGAGATACCGGCGGCAATAACCCGGCTCGATTTCGTGTTGCCCACGGGCCGCGGTCTTGCTTACGGAGACTTCACGCTCGATGACGCATCGCGAACCTTCCTGATGCGGCATCTTCCCGAGCTGAAGGACTCGCTGACGCGCGGAGCTGCATGGCTCACGCTGTGGGAGGAACTGCTCGATCGCCGTGTTCAACCTTCCGGCTTCATGTCTCTTGCGCTCGAAGCGCTGCCGCACGAGGACACAGAACAGAACGTGCAGTTGGTGCTCGGCCACATGAACCAGACCTTCTGGGACTTTCTTTCTGCTCCGGCCAGAGAACGCGTCGCGCCGGCTCTGGAACGCACGCTCCGTCAGGGTTTGGATCACGCGGCTTCATCAAGTCTGAAGTCCACATACTTCTCCGCTTTTCGGTCAACCGTCACAACCCCGGACGGCGTTGCTTTCCTGGAACGGGTCTGGCGGCGGCAGGAAAAGATCCCCGGTCTGACTCTCGCGGAACCTGACGAAGCATCGATGGCTCTCGAACTCGCCGTTCGATCCGTACCGAACGCGGCGGCGATTCTCGAAGAGCAACGCGGACGCTTCATGAACCCCGATCGCAAAGCCCGATTTGAATTTGTGATTCCTGCGCTTTCGGATCAAGAAGAAACCCGAAGTGAATGGTTCAGAAAGTTATCGGATGTTCAAAATCGACGGCGCGAACCCTGGGTCACGGAAGGTTTGAGATATCTCCATCATCCGTTGCGAGAGGCATCCTCCGAAAAATATATCCGTCCGGGATTGGAACTGCTTCGCGACATCCAACGCACCGGCGATATCTTTTTTCCAAAAAACTGGATGGACGCCACTCTTGGCGGACACAATCGCCGCGCCGCCGCAGATATCGTTCGCAATTTCTTAAACGGCCAGAAGGATTATCCGATTCGGCTGCGCCGCATCATCCTGCAATCGGCCGATGAACTCTTTCGCGCCGCCGACATCCTGAGCACTTCTGAAAAATGATGCTGAAAAAAATCGGTTTCGCGCTTTTGAGAATGGGTCTCATGCTGGTCGCGGGTCTTGCGATTTACCTCTGGTTTTTTGAATACCGATTCATTTTTTATCCCGAGCGTACTTTGGCCGGCAAGCCCCACCACCGTCACGAGGACATTCGCTTCGCTGCAATTGACGGCACACCGTTACACGGCTGGTTTATCCCTTTCGACGGCAGCAAACGGGTATTCATCATCAGTCACGGAAACGCGGGAAACATCGGCGATCGCGTCGATTACACCGAGTTCGTTCTCAGTGAGTTCCGGGAAAACGTTCTTGCGTATGACTACAGGGGCTACGGTCAAAGCGACGGCAAGCCATCAGAAGAAGGAACGTATTCCGATCTGCGCGGCGCGATTCGTTACGTACAGACTCGCGGCTTTCAATCCAACCAGATCTTCCTTATCGGGCAATCGTTGGGTTGCGCGGTGACCATAGGCGTGGCGTATCAGGAACCGGTGGCAGGAATCATTCTTGAAGCGCCGTTTACAAGCATTCGCGACATGGCGAAACATTATGCGTTTTCTATCCCTATCGGGTATGCATTCCGCACGCGTTACGATTCGCTTTCGCGTGTTCCTTCGCTTCATGTGCCGATCGTCGTTGTGCAAGGAACTCGCGATCCCATCATTCCCTCCGAGTTTGGTCGGCGGATCTTTGCGGCCGCGACAGCGCCCAAGCTCTTTTTTCCCGTTAACGCAGAGATTCATGAAGGCGCGTTAATGGCTCTCGGCATTCAGGATATTTCCAGGATTAGGAGGTTTCTTGTGCCTTGCGATTCGCCGCCTTGTGGCTGATACTGGCCGAACACGAAAGGATCACGTATGCGTCGTATTGCCGTTAGCGTTTTGATGGTTTGTATTGTATTCACTACTGCATGCAGCAAGGTCAGCGCTGCGATCAGCATTCCGGCTCCGGCCGTGGATGAGGCACGGGCCACGTCCAGCACAGATCGCGTTGCGGTTTTTGCCGGCGGGTGCTTTTGGGGCATTGAAGCCGTGTTCGAGCACTTAAAAGGCGTGAAAAACGCAACGTCGGGTTATGCGGGTGGGACTGCAGCGAGCGCGCATTATGAGATCGTGAGCAGCGGCAAAACCGGACATGCGGAGTCGGTGCAGGTTGTGTACGATCCGTCACAAGTTACATACGGCCAGCTTCTCCAGGTTTTCTTTTCCGTCGCACACGATCCGACTCAATTGAACCGGCAGGGCCCCGACGAAGGAACGCAATATCGATCGGCGATTTTCTTCATCAATCCGGAACAACAAAAAATCGCCCAGGCTTACATTGACCAGTTGAGCGCATCGAAAGTGTTCCGAAGCCGTATCGTGACTCAGGTTCAACCCCTGGAGAAGTTTTATCCTGCCGAGGCGTATCATCAGGATTATCTCGTCCATCATCCGAACGATCTCTACATTGTCATTAATGATCAGCCGAAGGTAGCCCGGCTTCGCGACCAGTTCCGTCAACTTTACAAGGGTGACTAGAATGACGAACATCAACCGTCGCGCGTTTCTCGTCGCATCGGGAGGATTAGGTTTGTCGCCTCTCGTTCCCCAGAACGGATCCGAAAAACCGGCTGAAATTCCAGGCGAAGTCACTCGGACGCTCGCACGCCACATCGTTTCCATGAAGGCGGCCGATCTGCCGCAATCGGTAAAGAAAGAGGCGGCGCGCACATTATTGAATTGGGTCGGATGCACGCTGGGAGGATCGCGTCATGAAACTGTAGCAATCGCGGTGTCTGCGCTTTCGCCGTTTTCCGGACCCGCACAGGCGAGCATTCTCGGTAGAAAAGACCGCTTCGATATTCTGCATGCGGCTTTGATTAACGGTATCAGCTCGCACGTTCTCGATTATGACGACACCCATTCGCGCAACATCATTCACCCGGCCGGCCCCGTCATCTCCGCCATTCTCGCGTTGAGCGAGCATCGGGCTGTCTCAGGAACCGACTTTGTGAATGCCCTCGTCATTGGCGTCGATGTCGAATGCCGCATCGGTAATTCCGTTTATCCCAAACACTACGATGCCGGCTGGCATATCACCGGCACGGCCGGGGTGTTCGGCGCCGCCGCCGCTTCCGGTAAATTACTCGGGCTATCCGAACAACAGATGTTGTGGGCACTGGGATTGGCCGCAACTCAGCCGGTAGGCCTTCAGGAAATGTTCGGCTCGATGACGAAAAGTTTTCATCCGGGACGTGCTGCTCAAAATGGACTGACCGCCGCGCTGCTGGCGTCGAAGAACTTCACGAGTTCCGAGCAGAGCCTGGAAGCAAAGTATGGCTGGGTGAATGTCGTCAGCACGGCTCACAATTATGGAGACATCACGGGAAAGCTCGGATCCGCATTCGAGATTTCAAAGAATACATATAAACCCTACGCTTGCGGTGTCGTCATGCACGCCACCATCGACGGATGCATTCAACTTCGAAATGAAGCGAAACTGGCGGCAGACCAGATCAACAAAGTCGAACTCAAAGTTCATCCACTCGTCATGCAACTCACCAGCAAGAAGTCTCCCCAGACAGGACTTGAAGGAAAATTCAGCATCTATCACGCAGCCGGTGTCGCTTTGATTGAAGGCGCCGGTGGTATCGATCAATTCAGCGATCGCGCAGTGAGGGATCGGACGATTGCGGGCCTTCGCGATAGAGTTTCGACGGCCATCGATTCAACGCTGCATGAAGATCAGGTTCGAATCACGCTGATCACGGGAGATGGCCGCCGCATTGAGAAATTCGTTGAGCATGCTGTTGGCAGCCTTGATCATCCGATGAGCGACTCGGATCTCGAAGCGAAGTTTAAGGGACTGGCCACTGGCGTCCTCTCCGCGGACCGCCAGCGGAAAGTGATGGATCTCTGCTGGAAAATGGAAAGCCTCCCGGAAGCGGCCGCCGTCGCAAAAGCGGCGGTCCTATGACGCGGGTATAAAACCCGCGACTACATCATAATGACGTCATGAATTTTCATCCCCTCATCGAGGAATGGTTTGAACGCTCGTTCGCAAAGCCGACGGAAGCGCAGGAACTCGCCTGGAAGGAAATTCTTGAAGGCCGGAACGTTCTGATCTCGGCGCCGACCGGCTCCGGCAAGACCCTCGCCGCATTTCTTTCCTGTATCGACCGGCTCGTGCGTTCCGCCCTGGATGGCACGCTCGGCGATGACACGAATGTCGTGTACGTCTCGCCGTTGAAGGCGCTGAGTAACGATATTCACAAGAATCTCGAACGCCCGCTTGCGGAGATCGCGGCCCTCGCTGCGGAAAAAGGATTATTGATGCCGCCGATTCGCGCCGCTGTCCGGACCGGCGATACGCCGATGGCCGAGCGGCAGCAAATGACCCGGAGACCGCCGCACATTCTGGTGACGACACCGGAATCTCTCTTCATCCTGCTGACAGCCGAGCGAAGCCGTCAGATGCTGCGTTCGGCGAAAACTTTGATCATCGATGAAGTTCACGCCATCGTTGACGATAAACGCGGCGCGCATCTGGCGCTGTCGGCCGCGCGCCTCGACGACCTCGTCATGAAGGCCGGGTACGCCGCGCTGCAACGGATCGGACTATCCGCAACCGTTCGTCCCATCGACGAAGTCGCGCGTTATGTTTCGCCGGACAAACCGATTCAGATCGTCGATCGCGGCCATCGACGCGAGTTGGACCTGGCTGTTGAAGTGCCCAAAGACGAACTCGGCCCGGTTGCGAGTAATGAAATGTGGGCAGAGATCTACGATCGTCTGGCCGAACTGATCCTGGCTCACCGGACGACTCTCGTGTTCGTCAACACACGCCGGCTTGCGGAGCGCGTTGCGCATCACCTTGCCGAACGCCTGGGGGAAACCGCGGTGTTGGCGCATCACGGCAGTCTGTCCCGCGGGCTTCGTCTCGAAGCGGAGCAAAAACTGAAGAACGGCGAATTGCGCGCCGTTGTCGCAACGGCGTCACTCGAGCTCGGCATCGATATCGGTTCCGTGGATCTTGTATGCCAGATGGGCTCGCCGCGTTCGATCGGCGTTGCGCTTCAGCGCATCGGACGTTCCGGACATCGCGTCGATCCTGCAAGCGTGCCAAAGGGCCGTCTCTTCGCCACAACGCGCGACGAGCTCATCGAATGCGCGGCGCTGGTTCACGCGATCCGCGGGGGTGCGCTCGATGCTCTGTCGATTCCGGCTTCGCCGCTGGACGTTCTAGCGCAACAAATCGTTTCGGCTGCAGCCTGCGAACCCTGGCTCGAGGAAGAATTGTTTGCGCTGGTTCGAAGCGCATATCCCTATCGCGGCGTCCGCCGTGAAGACTTCAATGCCGTCATCGAAATGCTCTCTGAAGGGATCGCCACGCAGCGGGGACGAAGCGGCGCGTTCCTTCACCGGGATCAGGTCAACGGTTTCGTCCGCGGCCGCCGCGGCGCCCGGCTCGCCGCCATTACATCGGGAGGCGCGATTCCCGAGAACGCCAACTATTACGTCGTCGCCGAACCGGATGAAACGATCGTCGGCACACTCGATGAAGATTTCGCCGTGGAGAGCCTGGCTGGAGACGTCTTTCTGCTCGGAACGACGTCATGGCGCATTCGTCGCGTCGAGATGGGACGTGTGCGTGTCGAAGATGCGCATGGCGCGGCGCCGTCGATTCCGTTCTGGAACGGCGAAGCTCCGGGCCGCACGATTGAACTGTCGGCCGAAGTGGCGGCTGTTCGTGAAGAAATTCAAAAGCAGGAAGCGCCTGTCGAATGGCTCATGCGTGAGTGCGCACTCGACAAGCGAGGCGCCGAACAGGCGGCTCTGTACGTGCACGCCGGAAGCGCGGCGCTTGGGGCTCTTCCAGGCCAGCAAAAAGTTGTCGCGGAACGTTTCTTCGACGAGGGAGGCGGCATGCAGCTTGTCTTGCACGCGCCATTCGGAGCGAGGATCAATCGCGCATGGGGCCTGTCGTTGCGAAAGCGTTTCTGCCGGACGTTTAATTTTGAATTGCAGGCCGCTGCGACCGACAACGGCATTGTTATTTCTCTGGGCGAGCAGCACAGCTTTCCACTCGAGCTTGTTTTTCAGTTTCTGAATGCCGCTACCGTAGAAGACGTCCTGACGCAGGCCATGCTCGACTCCCCGATGTTCACTTCACGCTGGCGCTGGAATGCTTCACGCGCGCTCGCCGTTCTGCGCTTTGCGCGCGGGCGCAAGGTGCCGCCTCCCATTCAACGCATGCGCTCGGATGACCTGCTTGCGGCCGTGTTTCCCGATCAGGCGGCCTGCGGCGATAACATCGCCGGCGAAATTCGAATTCCCGATCACCCCCTCGTCAGTGAGACCATTCGCGATTGCCTGTATGAAGCCATGGATCTCAACGGCCTCAAGGAAATCCTGAATGCGATGACGGACGGACGTATTGGAACCGTTGCCGTGGACACCGCGGAGCCTTCCCCGTTTTGCCATGAGATCCTCAACGCGAATCCATACGCCTACCTCGATGACGCTCCACTGGAAGAACGCCGGGCTCGCGCCGTACAAATGCGGCGCACGCTCGGAGTGGATGCCGGAGAAATCGGCGCGCTCGATCCGCAGGCCATTGAAGACGTATTCAATGAATCCTGGCCTCTTGTGCGCGATCCGGATGAGCTCCACGACGCACTCTTGACCTTGATTGTTCTTCCTCCCGTTCCGGAATGGGCCGGCTACTTCCACGACCTCGAGGCGATGCGCAGGGCGAAAGTCATCGTCCGCAACGGCTGTGAGTACTGGATCGCTGCCGAACGTTTGAAGATCAACGAAACCGCAGAAGGGCCGCTGACAACAGTGCGCGGCTGGATGGAATCGACGGGCCCCACAACGGTCACGGCTCTGGCGGATCGGCTCGGCCTGCCGCGGGATGCCGTCGAAGCGTGCATGGCGCAGCTCGAGGCCGGCGGCCAGATCCTGCGCGGACGATTTACCGCGGCTTCAAAGCGCCCTGAGAACGAAATCGAATGGTGCAACCGGAGATTGCTCGCGCGAATTCATCGCCTCACATTGGGACGGCTCAGAAAAGAAATCGAGCCGGTGACAGCCGCGGATTTCATGCGGTTTCTTTTTTCCTGGCAACACGCATCACCCGGAACGCAGTTGCATGGCGTTGACGGAACACTTCAAATCCTGAAACAGCTTCAGGGATACGAGATTTCGGCGGCTGCATGGGAATCCGAAGTTCTGCGCCGGCGCGTCGCGCGTTATACACCGGAGCTGCTGGATCGTTTGTGCCTGTCGGGAGAAGTGATCTGGGGCCGCCTTTCACCACACCCGTCGCTCTCAGCTCGGAGTTCGAGGGACGCACCCCGGAATTCGGAAGATCCGGAATTCCAGGGTGCGTCCCTCGAATTCCGCCGCATTCGTCCGACGCGTACGGCACCGGTTTCGATCTTTCTGAGGGAGGATGCTGCATGGCTCGTCCAGGCCCGGGGCGGCGCCGAAGGGCTCTCGCAGCATGCTCGCGACGTCGCGGATACTCTGCAGCAACGTGGAGCTTCGTTTCTTCCCGAACTCGTCAAGGCGACAGGACAATTGGCCAGCCAGGTGGAAGACGCGTTGTGGGAACTGGCCGCGGCGGGACTCGTCACTGCGGATGGGTTTGAAAATCTGCGCGCCCTGATTGATCCAAAACGGCGGCGCGGCGAAGGAAGTTCTCGATCGAAGATGCCGCGGCATGCCGCGGGTCGTTGGGCTCTTCTGGAATTCCCCGGCGTTCAGGCATCGTCTGAAGATCGAAATGAAGCGTTCGCGCGGCAGCTTTTGCTGCGCTGGGGTGTCATTTTTCGCGATCTTCTCGCGCGGGAAACGCTCACGCCGGCCTGGCGTGACTTGTTGATTGCGCTTCGGCGTCTTGAAGCCCGCGGAGAGATTCGCGGAGGCCGATTCGTCTCAGGATTTCTCGGGGAACAATTCGGCAGGCCCGAAGCCGTCGATCTGCTGCGTTCTGTGCGGCGCGACAACGCCGTTGATCTGCTTCATATTGCGCCTGCCGACCCCTTGAATCTGGCAGGCATCATTATTCCAGGACCGCGCATCAGCCCGCTTGCTGCGACCGGGGATTTGAAACTGACGGCACTCACTCACTGATGCCGTAAATACGTAGAACATCGATGGATCCATTGATATTGCGCGTCGACGAGAACGTTGCATTGCGGCAGATTGCGGAAGAGGACGCCGAAGAATTGACGGACTTGATCGACCGCAATCGAACGCATCTCAAGGAATGGCTTCCGTGGCTCGATAACAGCACCGACATTCATGATACGGCGCGATTCATCGGCCGGTCCCTTGAACAAGCTGACGATGCAAACGGCGTTACTCTCGGTATCTTCGCGAATGGCCGGCTCGCCGGTATCATCGGCGAACATTATGTCGATTCACTGAATCACCGGACGGAATTCGGCTATTGGCTGGACTGGGAACATCAGGGCCGCGGCATTGTCACTCGATCCACGGCGCGTCTTACCGATTACGCATTCACTAATCAGGGCTGCAATCGCGTCATGCTGCATTGCGCCGTCGGTAATGTAAAGAGCCGCGCGGTTGCGGAGCGCCTTGGCTTTGTCCTCGAAGGAATCCTCCGTGAAGCCGAATGGCTCTACGATCACTATGTGGATCTGGCAGTGTATTCGATGCTGAAAAATGATTGGGCAAAAGCGGCCATGCTCCAGAAACTTTTATTGGATAGTGCAGATCGTAATATTTGAGGATCTCCAATATTGGAATCTCCACTCTTAAATATCCTGTGTTACTTTATTCAGGTCGCTCGGCCCCATCGTCTAGCGGCTAGGACGTGGCCCTCTCAAGGCCAAAACACGGGTTCGATTCCCGTTGGGGCTATGGATGGGAATCGAACCCGGGTTCGATTCCCATTTTTGCGATTTTCAATCAATGCTATCAGGCCTTCGGCGATCCTTCCCCCCATTTCACGGTACCGATGCGTCTTTCAGGACGTGATTTTTGACGACGGATCTCGGAGCAATGGCGCAATGGCGAACGAGAAGACGAAATCAACGTCACAAGTACGGTTTGCCGACTTCTGGAACACTGCGACAGGTGCGACGTACTCAGCGTGTACAACAGCTCCCGTCACTCACGCTTGGGCCCGCTAGTTTTCACTCGGCTTCTGGATGCTATCCACAACGACAACATCAACTGGCCCTCTCGTTGAGACCAACCGGAGTCCTAATTGTTCCTGGAGGGCGGCGAACACTGACGGTCGCGGGTCGATCGGTGCGGAAAGCTCGATCGGTGCGAACTCCAATCGGAAATCAAATAGGCCCTTTAAATTCGTTTTGTCTACGACCGGGCTATCCAAACGCTGAGAGAGAACATAGACGAGTTGGGTGACGGGTACAGCCGAGCCGATGATTGCACCGGAGTTGCCGAAGACGTGGCCGGCGGGCGGTTTAAAGTTTGCGGGCAAAAGGCCATCACGGCCAGGCCGCGCCGGAGGGCCAGCAGCTTCTTCGACGCCGGGCGTCGGTGCATCGACCGCTTTCATTTTCGATTGCCCATTTGCGACCGTTAATTCGTAGATCGGTAACTGCCTTTGCTCATGATGCGCTTTCAGTCGAAATCGATCTTCCAGCATCACAAGGACTGCTGGACCCATGTCTTCGGGACGAATCGGCTGCTGCGGCTGAGCTTGAATGTCGAACCGGTCTGTCGCAAGCCAATCTGGCCCCCCATCAACGCGAAAATCAGGCAACACGCCATATACACTCTTATCGTCGAAGGCGACGCGCAACAGCATTCTGGTCGTGGTATTGATTGCGACAAGGCGTCCGCTTGGATCAGGCCGCAACGTCGTTTCGGGAGCGCCGGATGTGTTTGGTTTGATCGAAACGACTTCGAAGGTCTGCGCAACTATAGGAAGGACAAGGAATATGCCGGATATACCGGTTATCAAAGCCTTGGTTTTTATCGTCATGATTGCTCAGACACCAAACGCTTTGGGATTGTTCCGAAAAAGACCTGAAAGATGGAGCAACGGTCGAAGTCCAATTAATCCCTGAGGCGTCTCCCGGCATTTAGGAAAACCTTGCTTAGGGTCCCCGAAGTCGGCTTGGGAGAAAGGGTTCGGTGTCCCCGACAACGCACTCTCCAGCGGGCTGGCCGGCGCTCTTTGGGGCGACTGAAGATGTGCTGTGGGGAATCTGACTCAAGCGCTTTCCAGGCCCATTTGGTCGTTTACTGCGTGATGAAGCCTTTGCTTGCAACCCAAATAGCGTTCGGTTGTCTGAACTGGGCGTGTCCGAGCAGAAACTGAATCTGTTCCAACTCGCCTCCAGAGATATGACAGAACCGCGCACAGCTGCGACGCAAATCATGCGGGGCAAGCTGGGATATTCCAGCCTGTTTGGCGGCGGTTCTGACGATGTGCCAGACAGTCTTCGTGGTGATTCCGTTGCCCCAGATCTTTCCATTCTTGTTAATTCGGCGAAAGACCCTTCCGTCAGAGATGAGACTCGCGGTGATCCATTCGTCGAGCGCGGCCTTTGTCCAGCTTGGAACAGGTACCGTTCGGATGCGCTTCCCCTTGCCCAGCAGATCGGCAATTACCCAACGATTTTCTCGGACCTGCAGGTCTGCTACCGTTAACGTGACAGCTTCAGCCCTCCGCAAACCACAGCCAAGAAGGATCGAAACCATAGCACGATCACGTTTTCCACGCAGGCTGTTAGGGAACGCACTGCTCAGTAATGCACGTGCCTGTTCAATGCTGATCCAATTCCCGACTCGGACACCGAGCCGCCTCGCTCCCTTGACTCTACGAATTCCGGCAGCGAGCTCCGGACCGAGAAGGCCATTGTCGGCCGCCTCGTAGGCCAAACGTCGAACGGCGGCGAGGCGTACATTGATCGTTGATGCCGCGAGGTTCTTTTGCTCAAGATGAATTCGGTAACGTATCACGACTGTGCGGCTGAAGGATAACCGGGGTTCTGAACAGTACCAAGTTATGAATTCATCGATTGCGCGTCCATAAGATTGCTGTGAACTCACGGCGGCAAGTGAATTCAAAACAGCACTCTTCGAGTGCTCCAAATCCAGAAGACGCAGAACGGCTTTAGGGCGTTTTGGTCTTGATTTTCGAGCCTTCGTTTGTCCCATACTGGCGGCCTCCTTTGCCGCGAATACAGTATGGAAGACGCTCCCGGAGGAGTCGTTAAGGCAGCTTTCGGGTGGTGTAACTGAACAGAGAGCCAGAGTATTGGAATCAGATATGCCGAACGGCCTGGCTGTGGCGGTATCATTGGACTTCCCAGACTTTCCTAGACACTTTTCACAGCTAAAATGAGCTGCCGAAAA
>CAZWGA010000017.1:0-93049 GCA_964633285.1 uncultured Solibacteraceae bacterium
ATCGCCGACGTATCGCGACGACGAGATCGCCCGCAATACCCATCGGCCCGAAGGGTTGCGGCGGCGTGGGTCCATCTCGGTGCTCGCAACAATTGTCCAGCTATTTAGGAGACACTACACTTAGTTACGTCAGGAAAGGGTGTAATTCAAAACCCAAACCAGGAACAGCACGAGCGGCACGTGCACGACAAACTGAAGCATCGAATAACCGACGATGTCCCGGGCTTTCAAACCGAGAATGCCCAATAGCGGAAGCATCCAGAAAGGATGGATGAGATTCGCGAGCGCTTCGGTTGCGTTGTAGATCTGGACGGTCCAGCCGAGATGCACGTGCAGCGACTTCGCCGCATCCAATATATAGGGCGCTTCGATCAGCCATTTCCCTCCCGCCGAAGGAACAAACAATCCAAGGAATGCGGAGTAAATGCCGACCAGAACCGGGAATGTCTGATGCGTCGAAACAGCAACAAAAAAATGAGCGAGATGTTTGGCGAGGCCGGACTCGGTCATCATCTTCACCATGCCGCCGTAGAGCGGATACTGAATCAGTACACCTGCGACCGACGGTACGGCGGCGCTGATCGCCTGCACGAAAAATCGCGGCCGCCAATGCAGCAACAGGCCGGCCATTAGAAAAGTAAAGATGTAATGGTTCAGATCGAGAACGATGCCTGGTCCTTTATCCGCAACTTCGCGCAACATGTAAATTACGCCGAAGCCGACAATCAACACGGTAAGGATCGGACTGTACTCGAGCCATTCTCCGGGTTTTTCAGGCGCGCTCGATTCTATTGCCGCAGGCTCGTACTTCACGCCCATGGCGTCCATCCCGCGAGCCTGAGCGGGTTCGGGATGAGAATGAAACGAAATCAACATCGAGACCACGATCAAAGAAGCGGCAATCAGCATTCCCTGCCACAAGCCCAGTGATTGAGAAAGAGGAATGACGCCGCTGATTTGCAATATCGATGGAGGCAGCGACGCGGGCGCCGCCATGATGAGCGCAGCCGACGACGATAATCCGAGCGCCCAAACGCTGCCGACGCCAAGATAACCGGCGGCGCCAATCGCGCGATAGTCCGCGCCCCGCACGCGATGCGCTACTTCGCGCGCAAGAAGCCCGCTGAAAATCAGACTGAAGCTCCACGAGATCAGCGAAGCCAGCATCGAAAACAATCCGACGAACGCAGCAGCGCCTTTGCCTGTTTCGGGAACGGAAGCAATCCTCCGGATGATCCAATAAACGGGCGGAGCGGTGGCGAGAGCGTAGCCGGTGACGATGATCATCGTCATCTGCATGGTGAATGTGACGAGGTCCCAGAAGCCGGCACCGAACCACTGCGCGGTCTGAATCGGCGGACTTCCAACGGCAAGACACGCCAGAAAAACGATCATCACGGCAACAATCGCCAGCGCAAATGCATCGGGAAACCATCGTTCGAACCATCCCGACAAACGAAGGCCCAGCGCCGCCAGCCACGAACCCATCGACTTTTCATCTGCTTTCACGCGGGCGGGATTGTATCAAACGGGAATGCTATTGATTTATGCTTGCGGGATTACTAAAGTTCGGTCCCTATCCCAAGCCGATCTGATCGGAGGAAATCATTCGCCTTTATGAGTAATCGAAGTCTGGAGGATGTCTTACAAGCGGCTCGCAACCCGGTTGAAATGTTGCGCAACTCTCAAATCGGACCTTACGCATTTCCCGTGGTGCGGACTGAATTCACCAATTGGAGAGATGAACAGCGCGCCTGGCGCGAAGACTGCGCTCTTCTCGATCTGTCGCATCACATGACGGATCTTTATGTGGAAGGTCCTGATGCGCTCAAAGTTTTCACAAACCTTGGCGTCAATACGTTCAACAATTTCAAACTGAATCAGGCGAAGCAGTTTGTGGCATGCACTCCAGGTGGACATGTGATCGGGGACGCGATTCTTTTCCCGCTCGCCGAGAACAAATTCAATCTGGTCGGCCGTCCTCCGGCCGCGAACTGGGTGCAATTCAACGTGGAGACCGGCGGCTATAACGCCAAAGCAGCCAAGGACGAACGATCGTTTGTGAATCAGGGTGGCCGGAAAGTCTTTCGATATCAGGTTCAGGGACCGCACGCTGTCAGGCTCATGGAGAAGATCACCGGTAAAGCCGTTCCGGAAATCAAATTCTTCTACATGGATCATTTCAAAATCGCAGGCCATGACATTCGCGCATTGCGTCATGGGATGGTTGGGCAGGCTGGCTGGGAAATCTTCGGACCATGGGAATCCGGCAACGCCGTGCGTGACGCGATTGTTGCCGCTGGACAGGAATTCAAGATCCGCCAGATCGGCTCGAGAGCATATCCGACAACGTGCCTCGAATCCGGCTGGATTCCATCTCCGCTTCCGGCGATTTACACCGGCGACGAGTTGAAGGCTTACCGAAATTGGCTGAGTTCGACGAGCTATGAAGCGATGGCGTCGCTGGGCGGCAGCTACGTATCCGATAACATCACCGATTACTATCTGTCGCCATACGATCTCGGCTACGGCCCGTTCGTGAAGTTCGATCATGAATTTGTCGGCCGCGCGGCTGTCGAGAAAATGGAAAAGAATCAGAAGCGGAAGAAAGTCACGCTGGTCTGGAACGGTGACGATGTCGCTCGCGTCTTCAGCTCGATGATGCACGCCGGAGGTGACGCGGCGAAGTACATCGATTTGCCCCTGGCCAACTATTCGACGCTGCCTTACGACAAAGTCGTGAAGGGCGGCAGAACGGTGGGCATCTCGACATACACCGGTTACACATACAACGAACGCACGATGCTGTCGCTCGCGATGATCGATCTTGAACTCAGCGAGATCGGCACCGAACTCACGGTAGTGTGGGGCGAAGAAAAACGAGGAACTTCAAAACCGACCGTCGAGCGCCACACGCAGAGTGAAATTCGAGTGAAGGTCGCGCCGACGCCGATATCGGAAGTGGCTCGCGTCAACTATCGGCCAAAATAGTTCGGGTATCTAAGCAAGGAGAAACGCATGGCATACATCTTTCATCAGGATCAATTGCCCAAACTGATTGCGGCCGTGCCGGGCCGCGAGCGCACGTTCTTCGTCAATAAAGAACTGACGAATATCGACGACATGCTCGCCGGCATCATGCGCTACGCGCCCAACGCCTATTCGCCGTTCCACCTTCATGAGAACTGCGAACACTTTTACTTCATCATCGAAGGCAAAGGCATCGTGGAAACATCCGACGGCAAAACACCCGTAGGCCCGGGCAGCATGGTTTTCATTCCGCCTGAAGCCAGGCATCGCCTGCGCGCTACAGAAACGGGGTTGTTCTATTTCGAGTTTCAGGCGCCCAATCGATTCAAAACAACAATCCTCGATGGCACTCCCGAAGATCTCGTCTGGAACCGCGTTGAGGGTGGAGTCTGGATCCAGACATAGGAGACGCCGATGCCGAATACACTCTTTATCGATACCAGTAAACTTCCGCGAGTCCAGACTCCGCAGGGTGAGTTCACCGAGATTCTTAATAACGAATTGGCCGGCGCAAAGAATGTGCTCGGCGTGTTGCGCTGGTTGAAAGCCGGGGAAACGTTTAAGGCCGATGCGGGCCCCAAACATCAGCTTCTTTATCTCATGGAAGGACAGGGCAGCATTTCGCTGGAAAACAAAGAACACCAGGTCCAGAAGGGCATGGGAATTTACCTGGGACCCTCCGAAACGGCTACGATTCAGGCGGCGCCTGGAGCGACGGTGAAGATCTTCCACCTGACGGTTCCGCAGATCCCAAGGTAGGCCCTTAACCACGAAGGCACAAATAAAAGGAAGAAGTGTGCCTTTCCCATCGTCTAATGGCTGACATTGAGCGCCTACGTCATCGATAACCAGACAATCGAAGCGTGCCAGTGCGGCGATTCGGATGCCTTCCGGCTCCTGTTCGAGGGCTATAAGGATCGTGTCTATTCGATTGCCCTGTGTTATTGCGACGGCAATGAAGATACGGCGAAAGATATTACTCAGCAGGTGTTTTTGAAGTTGATGTCCAGCATCTCAAAGTTCGAAGGCCGCTCGTCGTTTGCTACATGGCTGTATCGTTTTGTCGTGAATGCGTGCCTGGACCGAAAACGCGCCATGCGCCGCTTTCTTTCCTTCGGAACGGAGCAATTGGAGATTCGCGACAAGCGCCGGTCGGTTGAGGATGCGCATATACGGCGTGAGATGGAAGAGACGGTTCGAACTGCGATTGCCGGACTGAAACCGAAACTCAGGATTGCGATTCTGCTGAAATACTTCGAGGACTTGTCTTACGACGAAATGGCCGTCGCTCTGGGTTGCAGCAAAGGGACCGTGGCGTCTCGCCTCAATCGCGGCCATCGATTGCTTGCGCAAAAACTCGCGCATCTGCGGGACACGTTCCCGGCGGGAGAATGAAAATGCTCGGAAAGCATGTCGTGAAACATCTCTCGGCTTATCTGCACGGCGAATTGACCGCCGCAGACAGAAACCTCGTGCAGACGCACCTTGATGAGTGCGCGAAGTGCCGCGCGGCGTACGAAGAAATCCGATTCGGAGCAAGGCTCATGTCGGCGATTGCGACAAAGGAAGCGCCTAAATCGATCTGGTTTGAACTTAAGGATCCGAAACCCGCTGTCTCTCGAATTCGGTGGACGCCGATTGTGGCTGTCGCCGCTCTGATATTCATTGCCGTTGCGATGGGTTCGATGGTCCAGACGACCGTTCCGCAATCGCCATCATGGGAAGTTGCGAGTGTTGAAGGATCGGCGCGGATCGGAAACACGCGCACGGAAAGCGGCGGACGGCTGCATCCCGGAGAAGCTCTTCAAACCGATGCCGTGTCGCAGGCCCAAATCAAGATTGCCAACATCGGCCAGTTAACCATCGATCCTGACAGCAGAATACGATTGCTCGTAACACGGCCCGACGAGCATCGGATCGCGCTCGATCGAGGAAAACTCGAAGCCAGAACCTGGGCTCCGCCGCGGCTGTTCGTCGTGGACACACCTTCGGCGAGAGCTGTGGATCTTGGATGCCAATACACGCTCGAAGTTCAAAAGGATGGGAGCAGCCTGCTGCATGTGACGCTGGGGCTTGTGTCGTTGGAGAGAGACCACCGGGAAGTGATCGTTCCGGCGGGAGCGTTCTGCCTGACTCGGACCGGCCACGGTCCAGGCACACCATACTTTGACGATGCTTCGCCGGCGTTCAAGAAAGCACTCGCCGTTCTCGGGATGTTTGAAAATGATGACGCTCTTGCCATCGTACTTCGCGAAGCTCGAATTCGCGATGGCTTGTCGCTCTGGCACCTGATCCCTCGTTTACGTGAAGCGCAACGGCGGCTCGCCGTCGATCGGCTCGCCGAACTCCTTCCCCCGCCGGCCGGTGTCACCAAAGAGGGCATCGTTGCACTGGATCCGCAGATGCTCGAAAGCTGGAAACAAGTCGTGTCACAACTCTGGTAAGCTCCGCAAAACATCTTCGTAGCGGAGGCCCACGAACAACATGGATCCCAACTTCTGGTGGTGGGAACTCGGCCAGACGGCCATCTTCACCGGCGTGGCTTACTCTTCGGGGTTGCTTGTGGAACGGTTCGGCGTCAAGGTCAACTACACGCGGAAGGTCAATTTCTTTGCGCTGTACCTTGTGCCGCTGGTGCTCGGCCGCTTGTTTCCCTATTCGCGGACACTCGGCACAACCGTTCTGAGCGGACTGGGCGCGGCTCTGATGCTGGGCATCTTTTTAAAACAGATTCGATCGCGGGTTCGAGTCTTTCAAACGATGTTCAGTTCGTTCGACCGGCCGGAAGACCGGCCGCACACTTTACTCTGGCTAAGCACACAGATTGTTGCCGGCTACGCCGTTCTGATTCCGATGTCCATCGCGTTCGAGCGAAACAGAATGCAGGAGCTCGCAATAATCCCGGTTCTTATTCATGGTATCGGCGATGGAATGGCGGAACCGGTCGGCATCCGCTTTGGCCGCCACAAATATTCCACTCGAACCTTCCTGAGCATGGCGCGCCGCCACACACGAAGCTACGAGGGAAGTGCGTGTGTGCTGGTGACCGGCATTATCGCAGTGGGTCTCTTTCACAACAGCTTCACGTCTTCTCAATTCATCGCTGCGCTGATCACGGTTCCGCTTCTCACAACGCTCGCAGAGGCATGGTCACCGCATACGTGGGACACACCCTACATGTTCCTCGCCGGCGGCCTCTCTCTGTTTGCGGTGAAATCGTGGCTCTGACGGACTCATCGCGATGACAACAACAACTGATTGCCGTCGGGATCTTTCAACACGACGAACGTTCCCCATTGTTCTTTCTTCGGCGGTCCCATGAATTCCACTCCACGGGCCTTCAACTCCTCGTAGGTTCGCTCGACGTTGTCGCATGCCAGAGCGCCGTTGAAGAAACCGCCGATGCGGCTTTCGTCGGACGTAAACAGGACGAAGCAGGTATCCGATCCGCCGATGCGCATTTCAATCCATCGTTGTTTATCGTCGTATGGCTGATCGGTGACGACTTTGAATCCAAGTTTTTCGGTATAGAACGCCAGGGATTTACTCTGATCCCGGCTCGGTATGCTTACGAATTTGACATGAGTAATCACGGTGGTCTCTCCTTCGCCCGAAAATATATTGAAGACGTTTTGATAGCGTCAACGGTCTTGTTAACTGCTATAGTTCTTATCACTATAGCCTATGAAAACCATCCGTTTTGATTTCTATGTGATCGATGTCCTGATGCGCGACCTGGTGGGTCACGACAAGCAGCCCTCTGGATTCATCGTCTACCTTTATTTGTGGACGCGCCTGGCGGTTTCACGCTCGCGCCGCGTTCAAGTCAGTCATCAAACAATCGCCAACGACACAGGACTGTCCAAGAGCGCCGTGCAGGCGGCAGTCCGGAATCTGATCCGGCGGCGGCTGATCCGTTCGGAACTCGAATACAGCACTGCCGTACCGGAGTACTCCGTCCTCAGGCCGTGGCGAGAAAGAAGGTGAGCGGCGGCCGGCGTGGTACCCTGTTTCCGTATGCAATCGTCAATAGCTGCTAAGCCGTCAGGACTTTTCCCTTGGTTTCCGGGAGCAGGAACGCGGCAATGGCCATTGTGAGATAAGCAATCGCGGCAAATACGCCGATGGCCTGTCCGAGCGGCATCCTGTTGGAAAGATATCCGACCATCGCAGGAAAGAGCGCGCCGGTTCCACGGCCCAGGTTGTACGCGAAGCCCTGGCCCACTCCGCGAACTCGCGTGGGAAAGTGCTCGGTGTAGAAGGCACCCATCGCGCTGAACACGCCTGACGCAAAAAAGCCCAGCGGGAAACCCAGAAACAGCATGGCAGTGTTGCCGAATGAAAAACTCGTATAGGTGATCACAACCACTCCGGCTCCGATCGCAAAAACGAGAAACTGCAAGCGGCGGCCGATTTTATCCGCGAGAAAACCGCCGGTGAGATATCCACAGAAGGCGCCGCTGATCGGCGCGGCGAGATAGCGGGTCGAGCCGAGGACCGAAAGGCCGCGTTCGTCGCGAAGGAAGGTCGGGAGCCATGTCATGACGGCGTAGTATCCGCCTTGCGCTCCGGTACCCATCAAACCGCCGATAGCCGTAATTCGCAGCAGCGGTGGCTTGAAGATTTCGAGGAATGAAGGTTTGTCGCCCTGCTCGAGCATTTTTTTACGCGATTCCAGATAGACCGGCGGCTCCTCGACAAATCGGCGCACAAAGAAAACCAGAAGCGCCGGCGCAATTCCAACCAGGAACAGAGTGCGCCAGGCGGTGGCAGTAGCGAAAACCGAAAAGAACACGGCATAGAGAATCGTTGCCATTCCCCAACCGACGGCCCAACCGGCTTGCATGATGCCCATCGCCTTGCCGCGATGTTCCGCGCGGATCGATTCGCCGAGAAGGACGGCTCCCGCCGCCCACTCGCCTCCAAAGCCAAGGCCGAGAAACGCGCGCGCCGCGAAAAGTTGTTCGTAGTTCTGAGCGAGACCGGAAAGGAAGGTAAAGACGGCAAACCAGAGAATGGCGAGTTGAAGCGTGCGGACTCGGCCGTACCGGTCCGCAAACCATCCCGCAACCCAGCCACCAATGGCGGAAACGAGCAGCGCCGCAGTACCGAGAACTCCCGCCTGACCTTTGGTGATTCCCCACGTCGCGATCAGCGCAGGAATGACGAAGCTGTACATCTGGACATCCATTGCGTCCAGAGCCCAGCCTCCAACGCACGCGATAAACGCACGGCGTTCGCGCGGCGCGAGATTCGAAATCCATGCGATTGAACTCACGCGTGGATTCTACGTGGAATTCCAGGGACGCACCCCCGAATTCTGAAGTGCCATAATTCGGGGGTGCGTCCCTGGAATTCCCCTTGGCCCCTCCCCTTACTGGGTGAGTTTGAAATCGATATCAATGGTCGTAAGGACTTCGACGGGACTGCCGTTCAGCATCGTCGGACGATAACGCCACTGCTTGACAGCAGTAAATGCAGCATCCACAAAATCTTTATTGGACGAGTTACTCGACATGCTGTGTATCTGCAGCACTCCATCGGTGGCAATAATCGCGTTTATCGTCACGGTACCCTCAATTCCATCAGCCTGCGCGCTCGGGGGGTAGATTGGCTTGACCTGACTGATCAGGTTGGCCGCGGCGACATTTCCACCGACACGAATTCGCCGCGGCGTTTCCGGAGGCGGAGCGGGTCGCGGCTGACCGACCGCCGTAACGACAACTTGTTGCTGCAGGCCGCCGAGAGTAAGCCGCACATTAAAGCGGACCTCTTGATTCGCCGCCAGGTCAATATTCCCGCGCCGGAACGGCGTGAACCCCGGCAAGTCGGCGCGCAGTTCGTAGCGCCCGGCCGGAACACGCGCGAATGCGAAATTCCCGGTTTCATTAGCGACGGTCGTGGCGCTTTGATTCGTGGCGTTATTCACAAGCGCCACGAAGACACCTGGAACAACGGCGCCGCTGGGATCCGCCACATAGCCGGAAAAAGAACCAAAGGCTTCCTGAAAGGCCGCTGTCCGCCTTACTGGAGATGTTTTCTTCGGTGGCTCGAGCGGTGCAATCTCAATCTTCGGCGGCGAAAGCAAGGGAGCCGGCTCGATTGCAGACGGTGACACGGCGCGCATCGCGGCGAGCGGCAAAGTAATTCCAAATGCAAGAATGGCCACGGCCGCGATCATGGTACGTGTTGCCGAGCGATGATTCAGTGAAGAATTCAGCATGGCGATGAATCTCCTTTCAAGATTCGGCGGGTTGGCCATGGCGAGGACTGCAGACCAGACCCGTTTGGAGCTTTTCAATTCGAGCGCAAGGTCGAGGAGGTGCGCCGCATAATCTTTGGCATCGATGCCAAGCCCAAGAACGATATCGTCTGAGGCATATTCACTTTCAGAACGGAGACGCGAGCAGAGGATCCAGAACAAAGGATTGAACCAGTAGACGGTGCGTGCAATTTCGGCAAGCATCTGGATCGGCCAATCCAGACGCTTGATGTGAGCGAGTTCGTGAGCGAGCACGATTTGAATTCGATGGTTATCCCATTCTTTTGCGCAATCGGGGAGAAGAATACGCGGACGAAGGAAGCCCCACGTGCCGACAAGTTTGCCGGTGGTATGAATGAGCAACGCGCGGCGGCGCAGCCCGAGAGTGCGGGAGAGACCGGTGATTTCCTGATTCCACGCTGGGGACGTTGCGGAATCGGCTCGAATGACAATCCACAGGATTCGGACAACGCCGAATACAAAAACAAAACCGGCGCAGATTGAACCGGCGAGCCATATCGCCAAGACAGGATTCACTCGCCTTGAAACCTCGAGCGGGCTCGGGTTAAAACCCGCGACTACATAAGAGACGGAAGATACTTGCTTCTCGATGTACTCGGGGGTTTTAACCTGCGCTGCTACCTTTTCGACAGGAACCGGCAACTCCGGAACAAGATGGCTAAGCAGCGGAACGGCCAGCGCGGCCACAAGACCGGCGCTCAAAACCGCGTGGCGCAATGCCGCCGACCGCCGGCGAAAAATCGTTGCAGTGCCCAGGGCGAGAATCAAAATCAGCGATGTTTTGAACATTTCAACGATCATCGCCGGCCGCCCTTTCTGGCTTTTTCGATCAGTTGCGCCAGCCGATGAAGCTCTTCATCCGAAAGTTTCGATCCGTCGCCGCCAAGCAACGTGGCGAGCATTTTTTCCGCCGATCCTTCAAAGAACGTTTCAATGAGATGTTTCAACGCCGATTGACGGACGGCATGCCTCGGAACGGTGGGCATGTAGACGTAGCGCAGGCCTTGTTCTTCATGCCGCACGTGTCCCTTCTGTTCGAGCACTCGAAGCTGAGTCCGAACGGTCGAGGAGTTGGGATCGTCCGGCAAGGCGGCCATCACTTCATTCGCGGTGGCGCGGCCCAGCCGGTAGAGGATGTCCATGATGAGCCGCTCGCGGCGGCTTAAGGCTGAATGTATGCGGTCCGGCATGAATGTTATTTTTATAACATAGCGTGTATAAAAATAACAGCTAATATTCGCGTTTCAGAATGCGCCGGTGGATTTTACCATCATCCTGTTGACATAAATCGGGATCGGGTGTGAAATTTGCCGAACGTCCTTATTGAATGGTGTTTCTGTCAGGAGGAAACGTGAAAGCCAGATTGTTTGTTTTATTCATAGCTGCCGGCGTCTTGTTGACTGGCCTTCAGCTTTACGCCCATCACTCATTTGCCGCAACTTACTTCGAAGACAAACAGCAAACCATCGAAGGCGACATGGTTCAGTTTCTTTTTCGGAATCCGCACTCTTTCGTCCATGTCGAAGGAAAAGATGAAAAGGGCCAGCCGGTTCGTTGGGCAGTGGAATGGGGCGGCGGCGGTCAACTCGGGCGGCAGGGCGTGACCAGAGAGACGTTGAAGCCTGGCGATCATGTCATCATTGTTGGAAATCCCGGACGTAATCCCGAAGATCATCGCCTTCGCATGCTTCGTCTGAAACGCACATCCGATGGATTTACCTGGGGCGGCCGTCCCGGTGAAACCTTCGACTAACCTCAGAGACAATTTCAGGGACAGAACGCATTTGAGAGTGGAGATCCCAAAATCTGAGATCTCAAATATTGGGATCTGCACTCTCAAATGCGTTCCCTGAAATTGTCTTTAGAACAGATACTTCAACGCAAACTGCATGATGCGCGGTGACCGCGATGCGCGGAGCTGACCGAACAGAGCGCTGGTGATGTCCGCGTTCGGGTTTGTGGGCCGGAAGCTGTTGGTCACGTTATAAGCCTCCCACCGGAACTGAACCTGTTGTGCTTCCCTGAATCTGAAATTCCGCGACAGCGACATATCGAAGTCCCATTGAGAGGGACCAACAACCGATCGCGTCCCGGCATTCCCAAGCGTACCCACAGTTGGATTTGTGAATGCCGCTTTATTCAGCCAGAAGCTGAGTGGACCACCCGAGTCATCGCCGATGCGATTGCCACCGACATACTGAGCGGGTTGGCTGTTGATGTTGGATCCGTTTCGTGCGAAATCATTACTGGCGCCGGCGACGACGTTCAGGTAGGTACCCGTACGATGCCGGTAGAGTGGAGCCAGCTTCCAGCCCGATGCAGCAATTCGCAACGTCTTGTTGGAAAACTGTGGCATCTCGAGCACCGACGTCAAATTGATCAACTGGCGCTGATCGCTCAGGCAATTGCCGCGGCCACGATTGCGGTCGCCCACATAGGGATTCGGTATCGCCGGGTTGGCTCCCGTGTCTCCGGCTTCATTCCCTTGAAATGGACCAATGCAGTGGGACCACGTGTAGTTCGCGCTGACGGTAATCCCCTTGGCAGCGCGCTTTCGCAACTCCAGCAGCATGCCGTTGTAGCTGGCGACACCACCGCTTTGAACCTGCACAAGGTTCGAGTAATACGGACCATTGACAGGATCGATCAACTGCAGGAAGCGCCGGGGATTCGTGTTTGCAAAAGTGGAACACGCTGTCCCTGCAACAGACGACGCTTTGAAGGTCAATCCCTGGGCAATGCAGTTGCCGCTCGCATCACTGACGCCTGGGAAAAACACAGAAGGATTCAACTGTTCGGACCCCAGAATGTGGATCGTGTGGCTTCCCAGGTAGCTGGCTGAAACGAGGAAATCGCTGCCCAATTGACGTTGAATCGCCAGATTCCAGTTCTGGGCCTGGGCCGGATGGACATTGCTCAGCACGGTGTAGTTTCCATTCGTGATGAACGTGGTGTTTGAAGTAAAGCTGCGGGGAAATGGATTGCCGCCGGGAAACGTTCCCCACGGATCGGTAAAACTGGGGTTCGTCAGTGTAGTGCTCGATCCCCATGGCGGAATGATTGAAGTCCAGAGGTGATATTGCGCGTTTGGATACTCATATCCGATCCCCAGTGAAGCTCGGACCGAAGTCTTTCCATCGCCACGCACATCCCATGCAAATCCTGCCCGCGGAGCAAACACAGCCCAATTCCGGTCGCGGCCGCGTTTGCCCGGAAAGCCGGGATCACCGGGAAAAGTCATTCCTGCCGGAGCATTGGGAAACATAGTGCTCTTGACGCCGGACGCACGATTCTTCTCGATGTAGTCGCCGACGCGGCCCAGAGTCAAAGTCTCTGCAAGATCCGGTTCCCAACGGAGGCCATAGTTGACCGTCAAACGGCTTTTTAATTTCCAGGAATCGGCGACGTAGAAAGCCGTGTACCATTTCCGCATGTAATCCGTATTCGGTCCTGCCTGCGAGAACGAGGCCGGCAAACCAAGAAGAAAATCGGCCAACGGCAAACCGGTCCGCGACCCTGTGAATGAAAACGACCCTGAAGAACTGACGTTCGCATTCGAATTGGAATCGACCCATTCGATCGCTCCACCGATGGACCACTGGTGCGCCCCTCGCGACAGGCTTACATCATTATTGATACCGGTCGAGAACGTGCGGTATGTGGACGTATTTTGCACGCCGCCGCCCAGGGCAAAACCCGGTGTCGATATGGCGAGCTGGAGATAATCGGGCTGGTAGCTGTAGTAATTCTTCACACCGATGTCTGCGTAATTGAAGAAGGACGCTCCCAGCCGATCCACATCGGTGTAGTTGGTAACAAGCCTGGTTGACACAATCGTCTTGGGACTGATGAGCCACGTATCGCCGAGTGCATAAGACTGCGCGAGAGTGTGGCGGCCCGACGCGGCGGTTGTCAGAAGGTTGTCGGGTGCGAGCGAATAAGGAACGGGGAGATTGTCGCCGGTAAACAGGACGCGTCCCATGATCGAATGCTTTGCGTTCAACTGCCAATCCGTCTTGCCGATGATCTGTTTGCTGTTGAGTTTATTCGGAACACCGTAAGTAATCAGACCGCATGGATCGGTTGTCGTTGGAAGTTTTTTGATGAAGTTCAGTGCGACCGGATTGAACGATGACGGATCGATCTTATTGCCGGTGAAGGTCACGCCGGGACTATTGATCAGCGTCAATGGTGTCGCACGGCAGGCCCCCGCTGCAGTGACAGTTGAGAAATCGCCCTGAAGCATTGCAGCCGTCGGTACGTATGCCTGAACGTTCGATGGATCCGACCGGTCTGTCTCGAACTGTGCCCCGCCAAAGAAGAACAATCTGTTTGCAATGATCTTTCCGCCTAACGTTCCGCCAAATTGATTCCGTTTCAGTGAACTCTGGACTTTCCTGTTTTTCACGGGATCAAACCGGGCGAAATACTCGGTGGCATTCAAGAGGTCGTTCCGAACGAACTCAAAGAGACTGCCGTGGTAATCGTTGGTGCCTGACTTCGTTACCGCATTTACCTGCGCTCCGGAAGCCTGGCCCTGAGAGGCCGAAAGCGCGCTGGTTTCTACTTTGAATTCCTGGAGAGCATCCGGGAACGGCAGCGGCAGACTCAAATGGTCGTAGGGGTTTGTATGCATTGCGCCATCGAGAGAGTAATTCACACCGCTGGCCAGTCCACCCGCAACCGAAATAGCCGATTGGCCCGACATGCTTCGAGTTTGAGACGCATACGCCCCAACATCCGTGGCGGCCCCGCCGAGCGAGATCAACTCTGTGACGTTTCTACCGTTCAGAGGCAATTCGAGGATTCGCTGGGTTTCCATCGTCTGTCCGATACCAACGCTGCGTGTTTCCACCAGGGCGGCATTGGCTTGAACTTCGATCAACTCACTCTTTTGGCCGACGGCCAGCGTGGCATTGATGACAGGACTGCTGTTGACCTGCAGCACAATCCCGGTTTGAACAAACGTTCGAAATCCCGGCAGGCTGACCTCGACCTTGTAGGGTCCCAGAGCGAGGTTGGGCAGAACGTATCCGCCCGTTTCGTTACTGACGGCATTTCGAACGATCCCTGTCTCGGTCTGGGTTGCGGTGACATCCGCGCCCGGCAATACGGCGCCGCTGGAATCTCTCACCGTCCCACTGATTTGACCCGTCCCTTGAGACCATCCCGAGACACAGGCGACGGCGGACAACAGGAACCCAATGAAGAAACGTTTCGCAAGCTTTTGCATATTTCCTCCCCCATTCAATTCACCTTGTTCAAGATCCACTTTTTTGTGCGGCCAGTGTTTATCACGTTTGGTTGGTGTGTCAAGGCAATGCAAAACCAGGCTTCGGTGAATCACGCAGGTTGTTACCCTCGTTTTCTCTTGACCTTCTGCTCTCCCGTCAACAATCATGCGCATCAAAGATTTCAGAAAAAACAACGGATCGATCCATCTTTCTGAAGGGGGCTGACATGAGGAATTGCTTGGTAGCGGTTTTGGTGTTGTGTCTGTTGTCGTCCATCGCGTTATGCCAATCCACAAACGCAACATTGGGCGGAACCGTGCAGGATGCATCCGGCGCGTTCATTCCCGGCGTCACCATCACCGCGACGAACACCGGAACAGGAATCGTCACGACCGTCATTTCGAACGAATCGGGTGCGTATCAATTCGCAAGCCTTCAGCCCGGCTCTTACGACCTGAAGGCGGAGTTGCCCGGCTTTCAGCCCACGGCCGCGAAAGGGTTTCAACTTGGCGGCGCTCAGCAGGCGCGATTTAATTTCTCGCTGCAGGTCGGAGGTGGAGCGACGGTCGTCGATGTCACCGCCACTGCGGACACGCTGCTCGCAACCTCGTCCAATTCCGTAGGCACGATTCTTCCCGAGTACAAAGTTCGCGACCTTCCGCTGGGTTCCCGCGATGTGTTTGGGATGATCGGCGCGACAGCCGGAGTTCAGCGCACAAACGACGCCAACGATCTTGTCGCAAACTTCGCGGGAGGCCGCATTAGCGGGGTCAATACGACCCGCGATGGAATGAACGTTTCGGCGGGGCGCTTCGAAGATGGCGCGTGGTCGCTAACGTACACGAGCCCTGATCTGGTTGAAGAGGTCAAAGTCATCGTGGCCCCGGTGGATGCCCAGACGTCGCGCGGGTCCGGACAGGTCAGCATGGTCACGCGCTCGGGCACGAACCAGATCCGCGGAAGCGCGTTTTGGGCGAATCACAATTCGTCACTCGATGCGAACACCTGGTTCAACAATTTCAACAACGTTCCGAAGAGCTACGACAATCGTAACCAGTATGGCGTCCGGGTCGGCGGGCCAATTATCAAGAACAAGACTTTCTTCTTTGCATTGTTCGAAGGCCAGCGCGATCTGAAGCGGGAAAACGTTGTGGGTTGGACGCTGAGTCCGATGGCTCGCCAGGGAATCTTTCGATATTTTCCAGGCGCCGATAACAGCAATGCCACAGGGAGCAATCCCGCGGTCGATCGCAACGGCAATCCGGTAGCACCGAGAGGAGCGACAGGGCCTCTGTCTGCGATTGATCTGTTCGGCAACTGCACTTTCAATGGAGCCCCCGTTCCCAACTGTGCGCAGTTTCGCGATCCGCTTCGTACTTCAATCAGCAACAGCGCGTACATGCAGGAAACGCTCCGGCGCATGCCCGTTCCGAACGAATTCACGGGATGCGGAACGACTCCCGCCGGCTCCACTTCCACATGCGATGGTTTGAACGATGCGGGGATTCGTTTTACCCGGCGCGTCGAAGGTCTGGATCTGACCCTTGGCAACGGTCCGGATGTGAATCGCGACCAGTACAACATGCGCATCGATCACAACTTCAATTCGAAGCACAAACTCAGTGTGATCGGCACAAGGGAACACACGTGGGGCGGCGCAGGGCAAGCCGTACAGCGGAACTGGCCTAATGGCTTTGATGGCGAAGCTGTGAAGCGGCCCGATGTCTACATCATCACGTTCACTTCAACGCTGAGCTCTACATTGCTGAATGAAGTTCGCGCCGGCCGCCGCCGTTCCATTGATCAACAGTTTCCACCGGCTAATCGCGCCGATGCCGTCGGACAGGAAGCGCTGAAGTACATTCCTTTCGCCAATGGAGCTCCGATGCAGCCCGTGGCATCAAACTGGAATCCCTGGGTGCAATACGGACGATTCGGCGCGTGGCGCCATCATGTCAGTCCGATGTATTCGATTGGAGATGACCTGAGCTGGACCCATGCGAAACACGCATTCAAGGGTGGCTTCGAATTCCGCAGCACAAGATCCAGAGGTTTCGGCGATCCCGGCTTTACGCCGTTTATTACTTTTGGCGTCGGCAGCAATCCCGTCAGCGGTCTCGATGGAACAGCTTTCACCGGCTTGAGCGCCAACAACGCAACCCAGGCCTTGAACCTGTTGACGGATCTTTCGGCTTCGGTCGGCCGCATCAACCAATCGTTCGGAATTGCAAGCTCCAAGGACACGACTCTGAACAGCACCCCGTACATTCCGTACAAGTTCTACCGGCAACATCAGACAGAAATGGGCGGCTACTTCAAAGACGACTGGAAGTTCCGCACCAACCTGACGCTCAATGTCGGCATGCGTTGGGATTTCTACGGACAACCATGGGAAGAGAGCGGCCTCGATGCTCGCGTCATCGGCAACGATGAAAGCGCGTTTCTCAAACTGAGCTGTCCTTCGAGTCCGGGGACCGCGAACTTCAACACGACTTGCAGCAATCTGACGCAGGTACAATTCATCGGAAAGAACTCACCGAATCCCGGCGTGCTGGCCAACCTGAAGGGAAATGACCTTAATAACTTCGCGCCTGCGGTTGGGTTCAGTTGGAACCTGCCGTGGTTTGGAAAAGGCAAGACGGTTCTGCGATCGGGATACGGGATCAGTTACGGTGGGGCATTGCGGGACTTCATCACTGTGGATAGCACGGTCGGTACGGTACCCGGAATCAACCTTGTCGGCTCCGGCGGTACGGGTGTTCAGTCCACTCCGGCAACATACACAACAATCGGGACGGTCAGCCTGCCGGTGCCTCTGCCGGCGGGAACGTCCACTACAGTGCCGTTTATAACTCCGACAACCGAGCGGTCTCTTACGATAAACACCTATAACCGTACATCTCCATACACGCAAAACTGGAATCTGGAGATTCAACGCGAAATCGCGCACAACACTACGGTCGAGGTTCGATATATCGGAACGAAAGGTACGAAACTGTGGGGCACGATCAATCTGGACCAGATCGACGCGCTGCATCATAATCGCGAGCTCTACGATGCATTCAATGCAGTGCGGGCCGGTGGAGACTCACCTCTGTTGACGCAGATGCTGATGGGAATCAACCTCGGCGGCACCGGCGCGCAAAGCGTGAACGGAACCACGTGGACCGGCGCCATGGCCGTCCGCGCGAACTCGACGTTACGCGGACAACTGGCAAACGGAAACGTCGGCGCATTCTTAAACACATTAAACACGCTCACGATTCCGAGCAGCGGGAACCCTGCTTCATCCGCCAATTCCGTTAATGGCGCGGTGCTTCGCAAGAACGGCTTCCCGGAAAACTACATCGTGCCCAATCCGCAATACGGCGGCATCTCAATGCTGGATAACCTGGGCAATTCCACGTACCACTCGTTGCAAATGCAATTCACCAGGCGTTTGATGAAAGGTTTCACCAACACGACTACCTGGACCTGGAGCAAAGCCCTCGGCGAGGCGGACACCGATGCCGGCGCAACATTCCGCGACCCGACAAATCGCGCCGCGGAAAAGCGGATTCTGGGTTTCGATCGAGCTCATCAGCTCACGAGCAACGGCACCTATGAACTGCCGTTCGGCACAGGACACTTCCTTCTGGGTAGCGCTCCGGGTTGGGTTCAGCAGGTCGTCAACAAATGGCAGCTCGGCGGCATCATGAATTTCAATACCGGGCAGCCTTTAAGCTTTTCCGCAACAGGAACGCAAACGATCAGCAACGTTTCAGTGCAGCCCAATGTCGTGGGAGCGCTCCCTAAAGATATCGGTACAATCACAAAGCTCGCGGGCAGTGTCGTCTACTTCAACGGCTACACGCAGACCACCGATCCCAGCTTCGCCGCCGCTTCACCGGCTTGCACAACGACGGCCGCCTGCAATGGTCTGGTCTCCGGTTACACCAACAAAGCCATTTGCGCCGGTGACAATGGAGTCTGTTCGGGCGCGGTGGTGATAGTCAATCCGGGTCCGGGAGACATCGGGAATCTCGGCTACGGTACGGTCAAGGGCCCGCGGCTTCTGAATTTCGATATGGATTTGATCAAGCGGTTCAAGATTCATGAAAACAAGGAATTCGAATTCAGGCTGGATGCCATCAATATTCTCAATCATCCGAACTTCGGGAATCCGAGCATGAACATCAACGCCACGGGCGGGACGTTCGGCCGCATCACAAGTGCGTCGGGTTCTCGAAGGTTCGTTGTCAATACGCGGATCAACTTCTGATGAAGAAACGTTACCTGGTTCTCATATTCGTGATGGCCGCCATTGCGGCCATCACATCCGTGTCCGTCGCCGGACAGAAGAAAGCTCAACCGCCCAAATCGCTTCGGCTTTATGTGTTCGATTGCGGCACGCTGGATATCCCCGACATTACGCCCTATCAGCTCAAGAAGGAGGAACTGGCGACGACGAAAATGTCGATGCCGTGTTTTCTCGTTGTTCATCCCAACGGCACGCTCATGTGGGACACCGGCGCTGTACCGGACAGTTCGTTCAAACCCGGCGCTCCGGGAACGCTTCGCTACGCCACTTCTGCAAAGACATTGACATCCCAACTCGCCGAAGTGGGATACGCACCGCAAGACATCACGTATGTCGCGTTTTCGCACTTTCACTGGGATCACGTCGGAAACGGAAACCTGTTTGCGAAATCGATCTGGCTGGTGCGCAAACTCGAACGGGAAATGATGTTTTCGGATCCGCCTTCACCAAGAACAGAGCCCGCCAATTACGGACTCTTGAGAAACAGCAAAACATACATGGTGGAGAAACCCGATTTCGACCTTTTCGGCGACGGCACGGTGATCCTGAAATCCACGCCCGGCCACTCGCCCGACCATCAGGTCTTGTTTTTGAAACTCGCGAAGACCGGACCGGTTTTGCTTAGCGGCGATTTGTATCACTATCCGGAAGAACGGAAGTTGAATCGAGTCCCCACGTCGGAGTTCAACGCGCAGCAAACCATCGCATCCCGGCAGGCCATCGAAGAGTTTCTCAAACAGACAAAGGCTCAGCTCTGGATCCAGCACGACTACACCGCCAACGCCAAACTGAAAAAATCGCCCGCATTCTACGAATAGAAGGGGCAATTCGAGGGACGCACCCCCGAATTCTTGTACTTCAGAATTCGGGGGTGCGTCCCTCGAATTGCCAGACCCTTGTCGCCTCCACTAATGATGGGCGCGGTCGGCGTAATCGACCTGATGAATGTCGGCAGGCGCATGCTTCTGAATCAAGGGACGAATCACCGCCATGATGATGAGCACCAGTCCGAAAGTGCAAACAATTGTGGCGCCGGTCGGAAGATCAAGTTTCAACGAAAGGTAAACGCCGAGGGCGGAGACCACCGTTCCCATCGTCCAACCGATGGCGAGGCGCCGGCCGATGGAATCGGCGTATAACATCGCCGCAACGGATGGAACGATGAGGTAACAGAAGACGAGAAGCACGCCGGCAATCGACACCGACGACGTCACGACAAATCCGAATGACGCGTAAAAAAGAAAATCCCACAACTTGAGCGAGATTCCTTCCGCCTCCGCCTTTCGTGGATTCATCGAGATCGCCAGAAACTTGTGGCGAAAGACGTAATGAAAAACGCCGATTGCGCCGTACAACAGCGCAGTCTTTCCGACGTCCGGCCATGACACCGCAAGGATATTGCCCACCAGCATGTCTTTAAGATGCTCGCTCTCCGATGTTGCTTTGCTCATGGCGAGAATCGCAGCCGCAGATGCAACCGCGTAACAGATCCCGATGATCGCTTCCTGCGGGATTCGCGCGCGACGGCTGCGAATAGTTGCAAACACAAACGCGCCGAGGAAGGTGAAGGCGAGGCTGATCCAATAAGTGATCGGGGCGTGTGGATCGCCGCCGGTAATCGGAAGCAACAACGCAATGGTGGCGCCCAGCGCTGCGATCTGCGCCAGCGAAAGATCGACGAAGATCACGCCGCGTTCGACAACATGAACTCCGAGATACGCGTGAATGCCCGTGAGGATGAGGCTCGCAACAAAGGGCGCCGCCAGAAACGCCAGAACAGATGTGTCCATCGATTTCCTCTTATTTCGCGCCGGTCTTTTTGATGGCGTTCACCAACAGGTTCAAATCGTAATCGAACAATTTGAAGTAATCCGTCACTTCCTTCGTGCCTCCAACCGACGGCGGCATGACGAGAACCTCAGCGCCGGTTTCACGACCGATCGAATTGGGAGTTTTCAAATCGAAATACGGCTCGACGAGCACGACTTTAACGTTTTGCCGCTTCATTTCATTGATGAGATCCAGCGTGTGCTGCGGCGTCGGAGGAATTCCGGGCTTGGGCTCGACGTAACCGACGACATTCAAGCCGAATCGATCGGCGAAATTCGGAAACGATCGATGATATGTGACGACCTTGACCCCTTTGTAAGGCGCCATCATTGCCGTCCACCGCTTCTCCGCGTCGTTGATCCGATTATTGAAGTCATTCAATCGCGGCTCAAAATAAGCGCGCTCATTCGGGCGAAACCGGACCAGTTTGTCGAATATTTCTTTCGCGACGATCTTCCCATTCTCGGGATCCAGCCAATAATGAGGATTGCCCAGCGGATGGACATCACCTTCCGCGCGGGTGATCTGCCCTTGAGGGATTTCCAGAATCCTGGCCTGAAGTGACGCGTCGAGATAACCGTCGGCGCCTACCTGAACTTTCGAGTTGCGGCTTTGCTGAATCAACGGAGGCAGCCAGCCGATCTCGAGATCGCGTCCCACGAGAACAAGCAGGTCCGCTTTCTGAAGCTTCAAAATGAAACTGGGCTTGGCTTCAACGAAGTGCGGATCCTGATATCCCTTCGCGATCGAATCCACCGTGATGTGATCACCGCCAACTTCGCGAGCAATGGCCGCGAGGTCCTCCGTTGCAGCAATGACATTGAGTTTGCTCTGGGCGGCCGCAGGCAAGCCCGCCAGGAGCAGAGCGATCAATAGAGCCAGACAGATTTTGATATTCATATGACACCACTAAAACGGATGCGCGCCGTGCGCTCCGATTGAAAATTGAAATTGCATTAATAATTCATTTGCCGTTGCACCCACCGCGTATTGAGTCCGGCGATACTGGCCTCTCACCTGGCTGAATTCGCTGGGCCAGTAGGTCAATGTCACAGACTGGCCTTTATCGATAAGCGTTGCGTCGTCCGCGCGCTTGGACCGGTCATACCGGAAACCGGTAAACCAACGGCGCGCGAATTGATAATCGCCGGATAAGTAATAACCAAACGCGCTTTGCACTCCGCCGGGCTGGCCACGCCGGCTCCAGATGAATTCGGATCGTCCCACGAAGGAGTGATAGATCGATCTCTGCAACGGACGCCACCGGATGGTGGCGTCGGCTCCATAGAGCGTTGTTTTGAATCGGCCCAGATCGAAGTCACTCACGATTCCCGACGAATTGTGCCCGCGTGAAAATGAAACACCAAGATCAATGTTGGTGCTGTCCGTGATGTCCTGATATCCCCGCAAATGTCCGACGTAACTCAGATCGCCCCTCTTGCTGGATTTGAACAGGTCATTCGAATCTCCACGAAACGCCTGTCCTGTCGCTTCAAGAAAGAACCAGGGATTCGGGAGCAATCGAGCGACAGAAAAGCCGGCGTCGTTGATGCCGTCTTCGCCGCCAACCAGATTCCTCGTCACGAGCGGGCGATCGGCCCATGGCAGGACGTGATTGTGCAACGTATTCACCTTGCCGAATGCCGCTCTCATCTTCCCGACTTTCACAAGCAGCCCGCCGGGGATCGCGGGAAAAGTAAGGTAGCCTTCTTCGAGATTCACCCCTTGCTCGCCGAACGAGATGAAGAAATCAGCGCGAGCGTACGGATCGACAATCGCCTGAAGTGCAACCTCCGATTCATGCATCTCGAATGCAGGATCCGGATTCATTTTGTTAGACCCGGCAGCCCCGAGAAAGTCACCGATAACAGCGATGTCTGGATTGAACACCTTCGATGCCGCCGAGCCGCCGCCATAAACAGGCAACGCCCCGCCCGGACCGCCGGCGCCCTGCGCTCCAGGAGGAACCTGCGCCGCAGGCTGTTGTTCGGGCGCGGCTGCGGCAACCGCCGCTTCTGGCTTCGGCGCCGTTTGTAATTGACTCTGGAGCGCCTGTAACTGGCTCTCGAGTGCCTGAATTCTCTTCTCGTAATCGGCTTTCAGTGAATCCATTTGCGAGCGAAGGGCATTGAGATCCGCAGCAGTCGGCGCCTGAGCCAGAGCGGCGCTGGCCCCCGGAATCAAAATGCCGACGAATAGACATGTAATGATGCGCGAATTCATAAAGGTCCATCTCCTTCAGGAAACAGCGAACGTTGAATGAAAAACTAGAGGGTGAAGGAAATGGGTGCGGGCGGAGACCGGCCGGAGGTCGTACGGATACAGGATTCCAACTCATCGGCGGAAAATTCGAAATTCCAGTGAGGTTGAGATGCTACCGAGATTCGATAGACGACATCAGCGACGACGTGAAGATTCGGAAGATCCCGGACATGGCATAACTGACATCCCTGATCCGTCCAGTCCTTGTGCCAGTGCAGAAGGGTGAATGCGGTTAATGTGACCAGCAGAGTCACAAGAACGCCGGCTGCAAACGACGGCGTTCGAAGTGTATGCTTCGTGGTCATAGATTTGAATCATAGTCCCAGTGCCATCCATTGAACAATACGAACCGATAAACTCGCGGACAGAGCAATAATGAATGTCTTCATTACAGGAGCAACGGGGGTACTGGGACAGCCGGTCACACGTTTGTTGTTGGACACTGGCCACCACGTGCGGGCCCTGGCGCGAACCGCGGCAAACGAAACGCGTTTGAAGACAGCCGGCGCCGTACCCGTAAGCGCAAGTCTGTTTGACGTCCGATCTCTTCGGACAGCCATTCAGGGATGCGACACCGTTCTTCATCTGGCCACGCGCATACCTCCGGCCAACCAGGCTTCGCAACGCAAGTCCTGGAATGAAAACGATCGGATTCGAATTGAAGGAACGCGAAACCTCGTTGAAGCCTCTCTGGACGCCGGTGTCACTACCTTCTTGTACCCGGGCGTTACTTTTATCTATCCCGATGGAGGAGCCGAATGGATGGATGCGAAAACCGCTCCTCGTCCGGCTTCGATCCTTCAATCCTCGATAAAAGCTGAAGCGGAGGTAGAACGGTTTGCCGCCGCCGGAAAGCGCGGAATCGTACTGAGGATGGGAAGCTTTTACGGACCGGCGTCGCCGGGTACGCAAAACATGCTTCGAATGGCGCGCCGGGGATTCGTGATGATACCGGGACCTGCGAAAGCGTATCAGTCACTCATCTGGGTGGACGATGCCGCAGTCGCTGTTATCGATGCGCTCGCAAGAGCGGGATCCGGAATCTACGATGTCGTCGACGACGAACCGCTCCGGAAGTCGGAACTCGCCGGGCTTCTGGCCCAGGTCGTCAAACGAAAACTTCTTCTTCGCCCGCCCGGAATACTGTGGCGAATCCTCGCGGGGCGCCATCTCATGTTTCTGACTCGCAGCCAGCGCGTATCGAATCAAAAATTCAAAACGGAGACAGGCTGGAGTCCCATGCTGGCCAGCGCTAAAGACGGATTCCGTCTGTTGGAGATCCCGCCGTAGATTGTTACTGGGCTTTTTTGTTGCTGCGGAGGTGCTCGACGTCCTTGTTATTTTCTTCGCAGGAATATGCCATGATGCGGTCCGTGTCTTTCCCGCGCGTAAAGGTGCGCGTCAGCGACCAGGGCTCGGTAAAGAAAACAGGATCGTCGTAGGTGACAGTCCATTTCAAATGATTGTCGTCCAGCTTCTCGATGCGTTCGATGAGATGAAGTTTGGCGCTGTGTTCATGGCCCGCCGTATCGAGCCAGCTTCGTTCATTGATGCCGATCGTATCGATGATCAGCGTATTCCCTTCCCAACGGCCTGTGGAATGCCCCATGAACTCCGGATACTCCGCGATGTCCCTGGGGTGCGCCTTGTCCATGTAAACCATCCGAAAGATGGTTTGATATTCGTAAAGGAACGCGATCACATTCGGCGATTGCACGATCTGAAACGGCATCGGCGCCGTAAAAGCGCGCGAAGGGCCAACGGGAAGGCACATCCCTGTTGGATCATTCTGGGTGTCGACGTTTTTCCAGCGCTCTAAACCGTACGGGGTGTAAGGCGGTTCGTGGCCCAAAGCCTGGGCCAGATTGGGAGTGTATTGATTGGTCCAGAAACCATTCAGATCGGGATGCTGCGCCGAAGCTGTAGCCGCCAGCATCCCGATGAGAATTCCGGCAAAAGGAACCTTCACAAATTCTTACGGATTCGGAGTCTTTGCTGCGGGACCGCCGTCTTCGTTATTGCCCGCAAATACTTTTTTGCCTTCGGGAAGGACCCAGGTTCGGGCGTTAACCGTATTCGAACCGTCCTTGGCAAGGAAACCCTCTACTGAAATCGAGTCGCCGGCTTTCAGCGTGTCTCTCCTCCAGCCTTGCCTGTATAAGCCGTTCGGTGCTCCGCCTTCGACGGCGTAATTGACGGTCTTACCGCTATCGTCTTTCGCGTCGATGTACACATAAATGTGCGGATTCATCCATTCCACTTTTGTAACTTTGCCCGTGAACTTGATCGGTTTGTTGTTGTCGTATTCTGCAGCGAAAGAGTGATGCGCAACCAGCGGCGCAGCGCTCATCACCAGACCGGTCAAGAGACCACCCATTGCCAGCAAATGACGTCTCATTTGGTTTTCCCTCCGGAAATTCTCTTTTTGTAGAAAGGCCCTTCGATTATTGAAGCGCGGCTGCTTTATGTCAAGCATAACGAAAGACTGGAGTATACTTCCGCGGTTGAAGACGGCATCGAATTTGAAAGGATGGGAACGAGCATGAAGTTCGGATCAAGACGAACGATTTCTTGTGTCATCGCAATGGTGATAGTGGGCGTTTCCGGTCTCGCCCTCGCCGGTCAGGGACAACAGGCCGCGCAGGACCCGAAACCGCAAATGGCGGAAGTTGCCTTTAAGAATGTGACGGTGCTGAAGGGAATTCCTGTCGACGAGTTTATGGATACGATGGGAATGATCTCTGCAGCTCTGGGCTTGAATTGCCTGGATTGTCACGTTGCGGATGCCGACAAGAGCTGGGACCGCTTCGCCCTCGACACTCCGATGAAAGTCACTTCCAGAAAGATGATCAACATGGTGGCGGAGATTAACAAGGCGAACTTTGCCGGCGTCCGCAACGTCACGTGCTGGACCTGTCATCGCGGAGATTTGCGTCCGAGCACGTTGCCGAATCTTACCGTGCAATACAGCGCCCCGACTGAGGATCCGAACGATGTCCGCCTGGTCCCGAACAGCCCTGCAGGTCCCGCGCCCGACCAGGTGTTCAACAAATATATCCAGGCTGTCGGCGGCGCACAGCGCGTCAATGCGCTCACCAGCGTGGTTGAAAAAGGAAGCTACACCGGATTCGACACGCATCACTCAAAGGTGACGGTCGAGATCTACGCGAAGACGCCAAACCAGCGCACCGTGGTTACACACGCCGCATTTGCGGACAGAGTCTCTGCATATAACGGAACGGCCGGATGGATCGCCGCCATCGAAAAGCCGATGCCTCTGATTCCGTTGACAGGCGACAATCTCACCGGGCTCAAGATCGAAGCCATGGCCACTTTCCCCGGACAGTTGAAATCAATGGCTGCCACGTGGCGCTCCAGCACAACATCAATCGGCGATAAAGATGTCACCGTCCTTCAGGGAACGAATCCCCGGCAACCTCCCGTCAATCTGTACTTCGATCAGATGACCGGGATGTTAGTGCGGCTTGTGCGTTTCAACGACACGCCGATTGGCCGCGTTCCAACGCAAATCGATTACACGGCTTACAAAGAGGTAGCCGGCGTGAAGCTGCCTTACAAATGGACATCCACGTGGACCGACGGCCAGGTCGATTGGGAAATGACCGATATCCAGGCGAACGTCGCCATCGATGCCGCAAAGTTCGGCAAGCCGGCGCCGGCCGCGACTCGAAAGTAATCTCCTGAAAACAGAAACGCGAGTGTAAAACCCGCGAACTACGTACTGAATTCATTTATGTAGTCGCGGGTTTTACACCCGCGTTTGTATGTGATAGTTTTGCGGCTCTCAGGAGGATCCACGATGATTAACCTGGCCGTAATGCTCGCCGGCGCAGCTTTGGCCGCGACTCCATGCGCGGGACTCAAATCCGTTTCACTCCCGAACACAACGATCAACACAGCCGAATTAATTCCAGCGGGCCTGTATACGGCGCCCACACCTGCGCCACCTGCCGCCGCTGCGCCTGCTGCTCCTGCGCCTGAAGCTGCGGCCGGCGGCCGCGGCCGTGGAGGCCGTGGTGGGGGCGCAGCAGGTGGGGCCGCTCCGCCGGCGCCCGTGCCGGTCATGTTGCCCGCGCGCTGCCGTATCAACGCGACTCTCAAACCATCGCCGGATTCTGAAATCGAAATAGAAGTCTGGCTTCCGGCAGACAACTGGAACGGCAAGTTTGAAATGGTCGGCAACGGCGGCTGGGCTGGAGTGATCAGCTATGCCGCGATGGCGACGGCTCTTCAGGAAGGATATGCAACGGCGTCGACCGATACCGGACACAAAGGCGGCAATGCGAATTTTGCAATCGGGCATCCCGAGAAGGTTGTCGACTTCGCATATCGCGCGGTCCATGAAACAACGCTCAAGGCGAAGGCGCTCGTCAACGCTTTCTACGATCGCGCGCCGAAATTCTCCTATTGGAATGGCTGCTCAACCGGCGGACGGCAAGGGTTGATGGAAGCCCAACGCTATCCGGAAGATTTCGACGCGATTCTCGCGGGAGCTCCCGCGAACTATCAAACCCATCTTCACACCTGGGACCTCAGCGTTTCAGTGCCGGTGTTGAAAGACCCCTCGGCCGTGGTTCCAGCGGCAAAGGCGGCGATGCTCAGCAACGCCGTCATTCAAGCGTGCGATGCACGCGACGGTGTGAAAGACGGTCTCCTGAATGATCCGCGGAGCTGCAAGTTCGATCCTTCAACATTGTTGTGCAAAGCAGGCGACGCTGAGAATTGCCTGACCGCACCGCAGGTCGAAGCCGTCAAGCGCATGTACGCGCCCGCAAAGACATCCGCCGGCAAATATATCTTTCCGGGAAAAGAACCGGGCAGCGAAACCGGCTGGACCGCCATCGCAGGCGGCCAGGCGCCCGCGGGAGTGTCACTCGGATCGTTCCAGGTTGCCTACGAGAGCCTGGCTTGGGACTGGAAATCGTTCGATATCGATCGTGACCTCAAGGTCGTTGATGAAAAGGTCGGCACGATTGTTAATGCGGTGAATCCGGATTTGTCGGCGTTCAAAGCGCGTGGTGGAAAACTGATTCTCTATCATGGTTGGAACGATACGGCGATTTCACCCGGTAACACGATTGATTACTACAACAGCGTTCTTTCAAAGATGGGCGCAAAACAGGACAATTGGATCCGCCTCTTTATGGCGCCCGGCATGCAACATTGCGGAAACGGGCCCGGTCCGAATCAGATCAACTTCATGGCAGCGCTCGAGCGATGGCGCGAATCGGGCTCAGGGCCGGACCAACTTACGGCATATCACGTAGCGAATAATCGAGTCGATATGGCGCGGCCGCTTTGCCAATATCCACAGCTTGCGCAATACAAAGGTGCCGGGAGCACCAACGATCCCGCGAATTTCGTTTGCAAAGCGCCGCAAAACGGGAACTAGGGAATTCCCGTGATAAAAGATGCTTCACCAGTTTTCAAACTATTCAGGAGAGTGAATCGTGGCCAAGAAAAAGGCTTCCATGAACCGCCGTGGTTTCTTGAAAGGCGCCGCAGCCGGCGCGGCTGCCGGAGCAGCATCCATTGTTTCAATACCGCCACCGGCTGAGGCACAACGTGGAGGTGCTGCAGCGCCGGTAGCCGCAGCTCCGACCCAGGAAGGTCTCGCGCGGGATGCGGGCGCTGTTCGGCCGCCATCCGGTGGCCGTGCTGTTCAGAGACCCGGTTCCGATTTGATGGTTCAGGTGCTGAAAGACATGGGCCTTGAATACGTCTCGGCAAATCCGGGATCGAGTTTTGAAGGCCTGCAGGAGTCTTTCATCAATTATGGAAATCCTCCGAACAAAACGCCCGAGTTCATCACGGCGTTGCACGAGGAATCCGCGGTCACGATGGCGCACGGGTACGGCAAAGCGGAAGGCAAGCCGATGATTGCGCTTCTGCACGGAACCATCGGCGTGCAGCATGCCGCGATGTCCATCTATCAGGCGTACTACGATCGAACGCCTGTCCTCATGATTGCCGGCCGCGACCAGGGTTTCATTGCTGCACACACCGCGAATGACATGGCGGCGATGGTTCGCAGCTTTACCAAGTGGGATGCGCAGCCGAAAACGCTCGAGGAGTCGCTCACCGCACTCCAACGCGCTTACAACGAAGCGATCACACCTCCTCAGGGGCCGACTCTTGTTGTTCTCGACACCGAGCTTCAAAAGGAAGAAGCCCGCGAGATGAAGATCCCGGCATACCGCGCACCGCAAATCACCGGGATCGACGCAACACGCACGCGGGAAATTGCGAAGGGTCTGGTCGATGCGCAGAATCCCCGCATTCAGGTGGGACGCCTTCGCACTCCGCAAGGCGTGAAGAATGCTGTCGAGCTGGCGGAACTGGTGGGCGCATCCACAAGCACGGCCGCAACGAATGGCCCGATGAGTTTTCCGCAGCGTCATCCGCTTTGCGGACCGGGCGCCGACACAAAATATGACTACACACTCGGTTTGGAAACCGGCGGCGCCCAGGCTGCCATCATGGGACCCGGACTTGCAACGCTGCTCGAGCGAGACACTGCAAAAGTCGGATTCGGCGGAATCGCGCCGGGCGCCGGCGGACGTGGAGGCGGTGGCGGAGGGCGCGGCGGAAATGGCGGCGGCGGCAATGCCACTCCCAATGCCACTCCGATAACAGCGGACGCCGAAGCCAGCCTGCCCGGAATCATCGAAGAGGTGAAACGGCAACTCACCGCGGATAAGAAACGAACTGTTGCGGATCGTACGGCCAAACACGCAGCCGCAAATCGTCAGGCGCACATCGACGGACTGACCCAGGCTGTTCAAACGTCGAAGAACGGTTGGGATTCGAGTCCGATTGCGACAGCTCGGGTTTATGCGGAACTTTGGCCGTTCATCAAGAATGAAGACTGGTGCTTCTCGTCGCCGAGCGGATTCTCCGGCGGCCACAACGCCAGGCTCTGGGATCACAACAAACCCTACAGCTACCTTGGCGGCCAGGGCGCCGGCGGCATGGGTTATGGCGCTCCGGCTTCGGTCGGCGCGGCTCTCGCGGCGAAGAGCCGGAATCGCATCGTGATCAATATCCAGACCGACGGCGATATGAACTACGCTCCAGGCGTGCTTTGGACCGCGTCCCATCACAAACTTCCAATGCTGACGATCATGCACAACAACCGCGCGTGGCATCAGGAACTGATGTTTGTCGAATACATGGCCGGTGTTCGCGGACGTGGAACCGATCGCGGCCACATCGGCACGAGTCTTCGCGATCCATTCATCGACTACGCGAAGATGGCCGCGGGCTACGGCATGGCGGGTGAAGGACCGATTACTGATCCCACGAAACTCGCGGCGGCATTCAAGCGCGGCGTCGATAGCGTCAAACGCGGTGAACCGTACATGATCGATGTCATTACGCAACCAAGATAAGGAGTAACCGTGAGAAACATTTCAGCGATCGCGATTCTGGTTGCCGTCATTTCGATGCCGTTAATGGGCCAGGGCGGACGCGGCGGACAGCGCGGAGGTGGCGCGCGCGGCGCGGCGCCTGCGGGAAACACGCAAATGCCAACCAGTCCCGTTACCGGCAGTGCCGCAAATGGGAAAGCGCTGTTCTACTCCTATAGCTGTTATGCCTGTCATGGGTACAACGGCGAAACGGGCCGCGCATTCGTCGGAAACTGGAGTTCGAATCTCGCGAGCGAAGAGAATTTCGTCCGTTTTCTGCGCGCGCGATCGAATCAGGCTCCAGTGGCGCCGTCAACGAGCATGCCGAATTTCCCGGAAAACTCGCTGTCGGATAAACAGGCCAAAGATATCTACGCCTACATTCGCACATTCAAAAGCGGCCCGCCGGATTTGAAAAACATTGCAGTGTTGAATCAGATCCTCGAAGACGCATCGAAACCGGCGAAGAAATAAACCGGGCTGGAAACAACAATGACAAAGACGCTTTTCATAATCGCCGCGCTAACGCTCCCGCTCACACTTGTCGCTCAACGCGGAGGCGCGCCAAATCCAAACCTCTCAGCCGGCGATGCGAAGCGGGGTGAAGGCTACTACCTCAAATATGGTTGCTGGGAATGTCACGGCTACACGGGCCAGACCGGCAACGGTGCGCGATTGGTTTCAACGGTTCTCAACGCGAACGGCTTCGTGAATTACATTCGCAGTCCGCGCACGAATCAGATGCCGCTCTATAGCGCGAAAGTGATTTCAGATCAGGATGGCGCGGACTTGTACGCTTACATCAAAACATTCAAGAAACCTGCCGAAGCAAAAGATATTCCGCTGCTGAATTCCATCATCAACGAGAAATAGGAGGCTGTTCCTATGAAGTCCACCAAAGGTTCCGTCAATCGCCGCGGCTTTCTAAAAGGCGCAGCCGCGGGCGCCGCGGCACTGGTCTCGACTCCTGCGGCAAAGGCTCAGGAAGCTGCGCAACAGCGGCCATCCGCCGTTGTGCCGAACGCCGCGCAGCTTGCCGCGGACACCGGCGCGCCTCGAGCGCAGGTCGAGCGCATTGTCGAGAATCCCGGTTCGGATTTCATGATGGACGTTCTGAAGACGCTGAACCTGGAATACATCACCACAAATCCGGGATCGAGTTTTCAAGGTCTCCACGAATCCATCATTAATTACGGCGGCAACAAAGCGCCCGAACTGTTGACCTGCTGTCATGAAGAGTCCGCGGTCGCGATGGCCCACGGCTACGCGAAGATTGAAGGCAAGCCGATCATGGCTTTGCTGCACGGAACAGTCGGAACACAGCACGGCTCGATGGCGATCTACAACGCGTATGCGGACAGGGTTCCGATCTATCTCGTCATCGGCAATCACATGGACGCTGCCGTTCGTCCCGCCGGTGTGAACTGGTATCACAGCGCGCAGGACATGGGCGCCATGATCCGCGACTTTACGAAGTGGGACGACAACCCGGCGTCGCTCGGCGCTTTCGCGAACTCCGCTGTTCGCGCATACCGCCTGGCGATGACGCCTCCAATGGGACCGGTCGCCATCATGATCGATTCGGAAATGCAGGAACGCGCCATGCCGGGTTCGCGCCCGCGTATTCCAAAACTCACGGTGCCGACGCCGCCTCAGGGGGACATGGCCGCAGTTCGCCAGGCCGCGAAAATGCTCGTCGCCGCCCAGGCGCCACGCATCAATTGCGGACGCGCGGCTCGAACTGCTGAAGGGATGCGGCTCGTTACCGAACTTGCCGATCTGCTGCAATGTCCGGTTAACGCCGGCGGCGAACGCGTTCACATTTCGTCGCGCCACCCTCTTGCCGGAAACGGATATCAGGGATATCCCACCGATCTCGTTCTTGATCTCGAAGTCCAGGGTGGAGGTGCACCGCCCGCGGGCGCAAAAAGCATCAGCATTTCGGCGCTGGATCTTTTCATGAAGAGCAATATTCAGGACTTTCAGCCGATGTCGCAGGCGGACCTTGCCATCTCCGGCGATGCCGAAGCCACACTGCCTTCGCTCATCGATGAAGTGAAGAAGCAGATCACCGGCGACCGGAAGCGGGTATTCGACGAGCGTGGAAAGAAGATCGCCGAAGCGCATGTGAAACAACGCGAACAGGCGATTGAAGAAGCGCGTTGGGCGTGGGATCAAAGCCCGATCAGCCTTGCGCGTCTTGCGGCCGAACTGTGGCCGCTGATCAAAAATGAAGATTGGTCGCTTGTGGGCTGGCAGGGATTCATCGGCGGATGGCCGGGCCGTTTATGGAACATGGACAAGCATTATCGCTACATCGGCGGACAGGGCGGTGGCGGAATCGGCTACAACGCGCCGGCTGCCGTTGGCGCCGCGCTTGCCAATAGAAAGTACGGCCGCCTTTCGATCAATATCCAGACCGACGGCGATATGAATTACGCGCCCGGAGTGCTTTGGACCGCCGCTCATCACAAGATTCCGCTGCTCACGATCATGCATAACAATCGCGGATATCATGCGGAGGTCATGTTCGTTCAACGCATGGCTGCGCAACGCAATCGAGGCGTCGATCGCGCTCACATCGGAACGCGGCTGATCGAGCCCAACATCAATTACGCGAAGATGGCGGAAACCTATGGCCTGACGGGCATCGGTCCAATCAACGATCCCAGGGACATGGCTGCCGCATTCAAGCGCGGCATCGAGATCGTGAAGAAAGGCGAACCCGTCGTGATCGACACGATCACTCAGCCAAGATAAATGAAAAAAGTTTTGTGTGTTCTGTGCCTCGTTGCGGCTGTTCCCTTCTTCGGCCAAACCACCAAAGTCTGGACGGCCGAGGAATTATTCCGCCGTAACGTTGGAACCAACGAACAACAGACGAAACAATTCCCGCCCCACAAGATCATCGGAAACATCTATTACGTTGGCACAGAAAGCCTGGCGTCGTTTCTTATCACGACACCGCAGGGACACATTCTCGTGAACACAACATACGAACGAACGGTGCCCGTGCTTCGTGACTCCGTTGAAAAACTTGGATTCAAATTCTCAGACATCAAAATCGTGCTCGGCAGCCATGCGCATGGGGATCACCAGGAAGGTGATGCCCTTGTGAAGGAGCAGACGGGCGCACAGGTGATGGCGATGGCCGAGGATGTTCCCGCACTCCAGGCGATGCGCCCCGGTGGAAAAGCGCATCCGATCGATCGCGTTCTGCACGATGGCGATTCGGTCGCCCTGGGCGGTACGACGCTTATTGCGCATCTCACGCCCGGCCACACTCGAGGATGCACGACATGGAGTTTGAAAGCTGCAGAGGGAGGCAAAACTTATGACGTCGTCATCATTGGCAGCATGGGCGTGAATGCCGGCACCGCTCTGGTCAACAACAGGCAGGTTCCCGGAATCGCGGAAGAGTATCAACGCGGCTTCAAGGTGATGCACAGTCTTGCAGCGGATGTCCCTCTTGGATCTCATCCGGCCATGTATAACCTTGCCGAGAAATATCCGAAAATCGGCAAGGGGACCAACCCGTTCATCGACCCTCAGGGTTACAAAACCGAAGTGGATATTGAAGAGGGCGCCTTCAAGATGAAACTGGAAGAACAACAGAAATAGGACGCAAATTTCAGGGACAGACATGGACAGACACCGAATTCTGGAAGTACGAATTCGGTGTCTGTCCCTGAAATTTGCGTCCTTATCCCAGTGTCGGGTGCCGCTTGTGCCATTCCGTGGCCTGTTCATACGCGTACGCAAGGGCGAGCACATTCGATTCGGCCCAGTGCGCACCGGTAATCTGCAAACCAATCGGTAATCCTGACGCCGTAAATCCGCACGGAACGGAAATGCTGGGCAACCCGAAGACATCAAACTGCGCATTGTTGTTCCCGCCAACGGCGCCGGCGCCCGGCGCATTGAGCAAAGCGGCGGGAACTTTCATAGTCGGTGTGATGAGAAGATCCACGTTCACGAAAGTTTTCTTGATCTCGCGGCGAAGCAGATCGATGTCCCGCCGCGCCTGCGCGTATTGCCAGGCTTTGGCATTTGCGGAATTCTGAAGGCTATTGCGTGTGCTGGGCTGATATTTCTCGGGCGATTCATTGAACCACGGCGCATGATACGCGTACGCTTCCGCTCCCCATATGGTGGCGCCGTTGATCGCCTGGGGGATTTCCACATCTTTGATACTTGCAGTGAGCTTACGCAAAACTTCGGTCGCCGCCTGCACTGCTTTCGAGACTTCAGGGTCGACGTTGTCGTAGTACGGCGTGCGTGGTATGCCCAGCCGCAGTTTCGCGGTTGGCAATTTGAGAGCGCGCAGGTAATCGGGCACGGGAACATCTTCGGTGATGGGATCGCGCTCGTCATATCCCGCAATGATATTCATCATCAGCGCCGCATCCTCGACGCTCTTGCACATCGGTCCGACATGATCGAGTGTCCAGGAAAGCACAAGAACACCACGATTGCTGACGCGGCCATAGGTGGGTTTCAAGCCGACGATTCCGCAATGAGACGCCGGCATTCTCACCGAGCCCGCCGTATCCGTTCCCAGTGCACCGAAACATAAATCCGCGGCAACGGCGACACCCGGCCCTCCCGATGAACCGCCCGTAACGTGATCCAGCGCCCACGGATTATGCATGGTCCCGAAGTACGTGACGTTTGAAGTGCCGCCGTAGGCAAACTCGTGCAGGTTCAGCTTGCCGAGAAGAATCACGCCTGCATTCTTCAAACGGCGCGCGACTTCCGCATCTTCGGACGGAATACGTTCCTTGAACAGTTCGCTGGCGCCGGTGGTTCGGATTCCCGCCGTGTCAATGTTGTCTTTCAACGCGATCGGAATGCCGTGCAACGGGCCTCGCCATTTTCCGCGACGCTGTTCGGCCTCCATTTCACGAGCCGAGGCCAATGCCTGATCACGCGTAATCGTGATGAATGCATTCAACGATGCGTTGTATTTCTCGATTCGGTTGAGGCATGCCTCCGTGAGTTCCACAGGCGATGTCTGCTTTGATCGAAGCATTTCGGAAGCTCTACGGATCGTCAATCCCGTGAGGTCCGGCGCCGCGCCAGATACCGGCCGCAGAACCCATGAAAGGCCCGCGCCAATGCTGGTGGTTAGAAATGATCTGCGAGAGTTCATCGAAGGATTTTATGATACATTTCACGCCAAATCGTGACCAACAAGATCGACATTTCCAGAGTCATCGACGGCAGCAAGCTTGGGTCATTTCAGATCGGCGTTTTCGTTTTATGCGGCTTGTGCCTGATCATGGACGGCTACGATGTCCAGGCGATGGGTTACGTCGCGCCTGCCCTGACTCGCGACTGGAACATTGCGAGTTCCGCGCTCACGCCTGCTTTTACCGCGGCGCTCACAGGAATCCTTGTGGGATCGCTGCTCTGCAGCATGATCGCCGACAAACTCGGCCGCAGGCCGGTTCTTGTATTCACGACGCTCGCATTCTCGGTGCTCACACTTCTGACGGGCCGCGCCGGCACCATGGTCACGTTGATCGTTCTTCGCTTTCTGGCCGGCGTTGCTCTGGGTGGAATCATGCCGAATGCGATGACCCTGGTCGGTGAATACACGCCGTCGAAGCTGCGGGTGTTGCTGATGATTGTTGTATCCAACGGCTTCAATGTCGGCGCGGTACTAGGTGGTTTGTTCTCGGTATGGTTGATTCCCGCATTCGGCTGGCGCGCGATCTTTTATGTCGGCGGCGCGATCCCGTTTGTCATTTCGCTGTTGATGATATTCCTGCTGCCGGAATCGCTGCAGTTTCTCGCGATGCGAGGGCACAGTGGCGAAACTATTGCGAACTGGCTGAAGCGAATCGACGGCACGGTGAAGACGAGCAGAGAAACGGAATACGTCGTGCCCGAGCAAAAGAACGCAGGCGTCCCTCTCGTGAAGTTATTTGGAGAAGGCCGCGCCGCCGGAACGTTATTGCTCTGGACTTTGAATTTCATGAATCTGTTGAACCTGTATTTTCTGGCGAGCTGGCTGCCCACCGTGTTCCGCGATGCCGGCCTTTCACTTTCCAGGTCTCTGCTGGTTGGCACCACGTTGCAGGCCGGCGGTGTCGCCGGCACATTTGTTCTTGCATGGTTGATCGGCAGGCTCGGCTTTATCCCGATACTGACGGTTTCCTTTTCGATCGCCTGTATCAGTATTGCGATGATCGGACAGCCGGCTTTGTCTCTCGCGTTGCTTTTCGTTGTGGTTTTCTTTGCCGGCTTGACGGTGGTCGGAGGCCAGGGCGCGGTGAATGCGCTGGCCGGCACGTACTATCCAACGGATCTCCGCTCCACGGGAATCGGCTCCGGCCTGGGAGTCGGACGCGTCGGTTCCATCGTCGGACCAACAGTCGCCGGGCTTCTGATCCGCAGCGGCTGGGCTCCGCGGGAACTCTTTTATGCCGCTACCGTTCCTGCACTGATCTCTGTTGTCGTGATCGTCACTCTCCACTTCGTCATCAAGCCCAATCGCTCACCAGTCGCGAATACCGAACTGATCGCCCATTAGGATTCGTTCTGCCCGGAAGGAGGATTTCAGATTGAAGAAATCGCACGACTTCCTTTATGCTTTTGGGCCCTATGCACGATCAACATAAGAACCCGAAGACGGACATTGAGATTGCCCAGGAAGCGCAGATGCTGCCGATCGCCAAGGTCGGGCATCAAAAACTGGGACTTCAACTGAGCGACCTTTTGCTTTACGGACATTACAAAGCGAAGGTCTCCATGGATTACATCAACACGTTGCAGGCCCGGCCGGATGCCAAGCTGATTCTCGTGACGGCAATCACACCGACCGCCGCCGGCGAAGGCAAAACCACGACTACCGTGGGCCTCGGCGATGCGTTGAATCATATCGGCAAGAAGGCCGTTGTGTGTTTGAGGGAACCCAGCCTCGGACCGTGCTTCGGCGTCAAAGGCGGCGCCGCCGGCGGCGGGTACGCACAGGTTGTGCCGATGGAAGACATCAATCTTCACTTCACCGGCGATTTTCATGCGATCGGAGTGGCGAACAATCTGCTGGCCTCCATGGTTGACAATCATATCTATTGGGGCAATTCATTGGGACTCGACGCGCGGCGCATTTCATGGCGGCGCGCAATTGATATGAACGATCGGGCGCTTCGGCAGATTGCCGTTTCGCTCGGCGGTGTCGGCAACGGGTTTCCGCGCGAGGACGGATGGGACATCATCGCGGCGTCCGAAATCATGGCTGTGTTCTGCCTGGCCGAGAACATCGATGATTTGAAACGGCGGCTCGGCAACATCATTGTCGGCCAGACTCGCGATCGGAAGTACGTCCGCGCATCTCAACTCGAAGCCGCGGGCGCCATGACGACGCTGCTCAAAGACGCATTCGCGCCGAACATCGTTCAGACGATCGAGAACAATCCCGCATTTATCCACGGCGGCCCGTTCGCCAATATCGCTCACGGTTGCAATTCCGTGATTGCTACCAAAACAGCGCTCAAGATGGCCGATTATGTCGTCACCGAAGCGGGCTTCGGCGCGGATCTGGGCGCCGAAAAATTTCTCGACATCAAGTGCCGTAAGGCGGGCTTGAAACCCGACTGCACCGTCGTTGTCGCAACCATCCGCGCGCTTAAAATGCACGGCGGCGTGAAGAAAGATGGACTGAAGGAAGAAAACGTTACGGCAGTGGAAAAAGGATTCGCAAATCTGGCGCGGCACGTTGAAAACATCCGCAAGTATGGAGTGCCTGCCGTTGTCTGCATCAATCGCTTCAGCGCGGACTCTGAGGCCGAGATGGCGATGCTGAAATCGCAGTGCGAACAACTCGAAGTCGAGTGCATCACTTCCGACCACTGGGCCAGCGGCGGACCCGGCGCAGCGGACCTGGCTCATGCCGTGGTCAACACGATTGCGACCAAGAAATCTCAGTTCAAACCGCTCTATCCTGACGATATGTCTCTGTGGCAAAAAACGCAGACGATCGCGCGGGAAATTTACGGCGCTGACGATATCATCGCGGATCAGAAGATTCGGGATCGCTTCAAGGAACTTCAGGAGCAGGGCTACGGCCACTTCCCCATATGCGTGGCGAAGACGCAGTACAGCTTCTCAACGGATCCGGATTTGAAGGGCGCGCCTAAACATCACGTCGTTCCGATTCGCGAAGTCCGCCTTTCGGCCGGCGCGGAATTTGTAGTCGCGATTTGCGGAGATATCATGACGATGCCGGGCCTTCCGAAAGTTCCGGCCGCCACGAAAATTGATATCACACCCGACGGCCGCGTCGTCGGCCTGTTCTGACACCGAATTCACTTCTTCGGAGCTTGCTTTTTCTTTTGCTCCTTTTTCTGTTGCTTCTGCTGTTGTTGCTGCGCCCGGCGTTGTTGAACAGCTTGTTCCTGCCGGCGCTGTTCTTTGAGGGCGCGAATCTTTTCTTCTGCCTCGCGATTTAATTTCGCAGTGGCGTTTCCTTTGGTCCAGGCTTCGGATTGTTGAATCGTGGACCACATTTGTTTTGTGTGGTTATCGTGCTTTTGGGGAACACCCCCGGCCTGTCCACGGCGCAATCGCAACTGATAGCCTTTCTCAACGCGCTGCGCGGCAGCGCCGCGACCGGCATTGACAGTGCCGTCGGCCACGCTGACTTCCGACTCATTCGCCTGGGCATCATGCTCGACAGTAAACAAAGTCCCCGATACGCCCAGCACGGTGCTCGGCGTTTCCACTTCATACTTCGCCGGTTTCTTCGCTTTATTGACAAACGACCAGATTTGTCCGCGGAGCACTTCAAAGGAATAGGAATTGTTTTGTCCGAGTTCCTTCAATTGGACTTCAGCGCGTTCTCCGATCCGGAAAGCGTGCTTATCGGGAAACACGAGGAGCGCAGCCGACCCCGGACCGGTGCGAACAACCGCACTTGGATTCAACATATCGCCGATGTTCACGCTCTGCCAGCGAGCGTCGGCGGGATTGAGTTTCTTTTCGACGGCCCCGTACGCATCGGCAACGCGCGCCTGATTGGCCTGCGCGTGGCCGGAGGCGGCGAACATCATGATGATGAGAAGCGCAGAAATGATTTTCATGTTAGTCGATGGTTCCGAGCGGACAGTATATCCGCATGGCGTCCCGTTTTCCTTTAACCTGAATTTCTCCAAGTTCCTCGCCTTTGAATCGCCCTTTCGCTCGCTGCCACGTGCTTTCACCGACAACAATTCCCCGGTTTACTTCTTTCGTGGCCGTTTGAAGACGGGACGCGGTATTGACGGCATCACCAACGACCGTGTGTTGAATACGTTGTTTTGCGCCGACGAGACCGATCCGGACGCGGCCCGTACAAACTCCGGATCCCACCCGAAAGCCGATATCTCCCGCGAGTCCCGATTTCGTGATTTCAAGCGCCGCATCCTGAATGGCGAGCGCCCACCGAATTCCGCGGATGGCATGGTCTTCGTAGCCGTCGCGTTGTTCGAAGAAGAGCATGATCTCGTCGCCGACGAATTTATCCAATTCGGTTCCAAGGCGTAACGCCGCCTCCTCGCCCGCAATGAAGTAACGCCGAAGCAATTCTTCGACAGTGGCCGGCGGCAGCGTTTCGCCCAATCGCGTCGAGTCGCGAACATCACAGAAAACGATGGTGACTTCTTTCTCCGCCGTTTCGATCGCGGCATCCGGGCTCGATTCGAGCATCTGATCGGCGATCGACGACGGCATGAATCGTTTGAACACTCGGCGCATCCGGGCTGCCTCGTACGTTGTCGAAAGCAACAGCGAAAAAGCCAGCACGCCGACGGGCTCAACCGTGTCGATCCAAACCTGCTCTCGCACGAACGCTTCACGCGCCAAAACAATCCAGACCACAGCCTCGAACAGAAAGATCAGCGCTGCCCGGCGAATACCCAGCGACCAGACGGCGAACGCAAGGCCGGAGACAAGCGCCAGCCTCGCGAAGAGATTTGCCGTCTCGCTCCAATGCACGATCCAGTCGGAGTTCAAAACCATTTGAGTGGCGTTGGCGAGTACTTCGACACCTTGCATCTCGCCGGCCGGAGTGTTGTGCCGATCAGTGAAACGATTATAGGCGCCGACGATAACAATCTTGTCTTTGAAGAAATCCGCGCCGTGTGTTCTTCGCCAGTCTCCGGTGTAGACTTCGGCGTACGGAATCGGTTTAAACGTGCCATCAGGACCTGCAAAGCGGATGAGCATTTCACCTTCACCGCCAACCGGTATTTGTGTCTCACCGATGTCGAATGTTTCATGCAGAACGCCGTCGCCGGACGCGCCATTGTACGCGGCCGCCAGCGCGACGCTGATGTGCATGTATCGCTTCCCGCTTTGCTCGTCGACGGTCGAAGGAAGAAACCATCTCACACGGCCAAATCGCCGCGACGCGGCCAATGAACATGCGCGGACAAAAGGCCGCAGCGCCGGATCCGGATCGGTGAATTGAAATAACTCTTCGCCGCCGGAGACTACGGTCTTCGGTTCGGCCCCGCAGAGAACGTTCCCCTGTTCCTTCATGGCTTCCGCCAGCGGCGCGTCTTCTTCGGGAACAGGCTGGGTAAACATGATGTCGAAGCCGACAACCTTCGCGCCTCCTTCGTGAAGTTCGTGCAGCAAGCGCGCGTGGAACGATCGCGGCAGGGGATATGATGCGCGAGCGAGCGGAAGGCGGGAGAGAGAGTCATCATCCATCGCGACAATCACAATGCGAGGATCGGCCGCGACCGGAGAGAGCGCGGCGCTATGCCAGTCGTATGCGAGAAGCTCGAAAGATTGAACAGCGGGGAGCCGGCGAATAATCCATGTGCTCGTGATCGCGGCGGCCAGGCCGATGGCGAGCAAGATTCCAAGCCGCGCGTCCACTGCAAAACGGTTTGGCATTGCCGCACATTGTAGTCCTGTTGAACGCGAGCGGAGAAAGTTCTGTCCGCATCATTGTTTCTGCGCCGTGGACCAATTCAGGATCAGCGTAATTGGCGAGGGGATGGATCCTTCAACCGGCTGGCTGATCAAGAAGCGGCCGTCGGCGGAAACCGCATACTGAGGTGTATTTGTCGAAACACTGCCACCGCCGGTGATGTGCGTCGGGAAAAGCTTCGTGGGAGTCCCCGGTTCAAAGTTTGAGCCGGGCGCGTTGATCGGAACAGCCATCATCGAACTATCCGGAGCGATGAAGTACAGTTCTCTGCTGTCCGCGCGCCAGCGCGGGGCGACGCCGCCATCCGTGGATACTTGCCATTTGGCGGTAGCCTCCGGAAATGGCTGTACGACAATCTCGAATCGCTTGGATTCATTCGTCTGGTATGCGATCCATCGGCCATCCGGAGAAAACTGCGCGAGGGTTTCCTCAGCCGGTGTCTTCACGACCGGGCGAGGCTTTTCGTCCGCGTGGCTGAGGTCTTTTACCCATAAATCGCGAGCGGTCTTCGGATCGACTTCGTAATACAGAAGGAAGCGGGAATCTTTCGACCAGGCCTGTACGAGTTTCGTGTTGCCGTTTTCAACTACTACCTGCTCCGCGCCCACGCCATTCGCGGGTTTGACGTAGATGTTGTATGCGCCTTTCCGGTTCGAGCTGAATGCGATTTGCTTTCCATCCGGCGACCACACGGCGATTTGATCGGATCCCGGATCGAAAGTGAAAGGCATGAGACCGCCTCGAACGAGATCCAGGAGCCAGAGATCCATGTTTCCCTGCAAGGAGCGGCTGATCGCGACGCGATGGCCATCCGGAGATAGTGCCGGATAATTGGCTCCACCGGGATCCGGTTCTCCGGCCTTGCCGGTAACTTTTCCAGTACGGTCGAACCATGTCAACTGCACGCGAGCGGCGCCGCTCCCGCGAAATGCGACAAGACCGTCTTGAGAAGTGGAGAGACCGGCCAGGCCCAGGAACGCAGTGTCATAACCGGCCGAACCGGATAACGTGACCGGGTCACCCGTTAGTGTGGCCTGCTGAACATTTAGCGGTTGGGCCACAAGAGCTCCCTGGCGGATAAACAGCAGACGGCCTGGATTTAAGTACAACCCTGCGGCGTCTGCAGCCGTCAACCGTTTAGGTTCTCCTCCGTCAAGGGATCCCAGATAGATACCGGCCGACTCCCCGCAACACTGAACAAAAAAAAGAAAATGCCGGCCGTCGGGAAGGAACTGAGGGAACCGATGACTCAATTGACGCGGCGGATCGAGCCGCGTGATAGCAACCGGTTCGCCGCCTGAAGCCGATATACGAAACAAGGCAGTCGTTGCGTTTGGATTAAACACTATCGTGCCGTCCGCATTCCATGCCCCTCCAAAACCACGTGGCGCATACGCCAGAGACTGCGGCAGACCTCCGGCAATATCCACGCGGGAAAGCTTGCTCGAAGTGAAGAATCCGATCGACCGGCTGTCGGCAGACCAGAAGGGCATCTCGGCGCCTTCCGTTCCCGCAATCGGTTGCGCATTCGTTTTGTCCAGAGCGCGAACCCATAATCGCTGCGGCCCATCACTTGATGCGATAAAAGCAAGATGTGTACCGTCGGGCGATAAGGCAAACTGCAACGGCGCCGACGTTTGAGGGGTGTTGATCTCGACGCGCATTTCGCGCGCAGGCGTCTCGCGCAAATGCCGAACGGCGGGTATTGCCAACGCGGCGATTATGAGCACAGCGACCGTCGATAATGCGATCCAAACAAGGCGCGACCCTCGCGCCGGGGAAGAGACCACGGCGGGCGCCGCCGGTTCCATTCCCGCTTCTTCGATTTCGATCTTCGCATCACGGACATCGCTGAGCCGCGCGCTCGGGTTTTTCTTCAGGGCCCTGCGAAGCAATCGTTGGATCGATGCCGGCGTCTCCGCCGGCAACGCGTTCCAATTGGGCTCGGACGTAACGACGCGGCTGAGGATTTCCGTCACGTCATCGCCTTCGAACGTCGGGCGGCCCGCCAGCATTTCAAACAGCACACAGCCGAATGCAAAGATGTCCGACCGCCGATCCACAGCGCGGCCTTTCGCCTGTTCCGGAGACATGTACGCGGCCGTTCCGAGGATGACGCCTGCATTCGTCGCCGCCATACTGAGCGTGGGTGAATTCGAGAGAACCGGGTCTGCGGGCGCGCTTTCGAGAGCTTTCGCCAATCCGAAATCGAGGACCTTTACTTTCCCGTCAGCCATGACCTTCACGTTGGCCGGCTTCAGGTCGCGATGCACGAGTCCCTTCTCATGCGCGGCATCCAGCGCTTCGCAGATCTGCTTCGCGATGCCGAGCGCTTCGTCGATGGGCAGTTTGCCGCGTTTCACAAGAATATCGGCAAGCGTGTCGCCTTCGACAAATTCGAGGACAAGGAATCGAATCGCCTCGCTTTGCTGCAGATCATAAATCCCGGCAATGTTCTGATGATTGAGCGCTGCGAGAGCCTCGGCTTCCCGCTGAAACCGGCTCACACGGCTGGGATCGCGCGAGAATTCCTCCGGCAGAATCTTGATCGCAACGTCACGTTTCAGCCGCGAGTCGTGAGCGCGATACACTTCGCCCATCCCGCCCTTGCCCAACAAGGATGTTACTTCGTAAGAGCTGATCTGTGCGCCGATGCGTAGTGACACGAGTGCCTCGCTGTGGAGTGCTTATTCCTTGAATTTGCCGCCGAGGTGTGTCAGATCAAGATTGTTCTCGCAGGCATTCTCGATCACGTCGGTATTCGACATAAGGCGCGCCTGTTCCCTCACATTCCAGGACTTCGTGTACACCTTCGGATCGTCGATCGTGATCTGCATATCGAGATGCCCGAAGTCGGTTCGCCGAAAACGTTCGGTGACGTGCAGGGCTTCCGAAGTGGGCTTGCCTGTCTGGTCCAGCCAGGTCTTTCCGTTGAAACCGCGGGTGTCGACCACCAGCGTGTCGCCGTCCCATTTGCCGGTGGAATAGCCCAGAAAAGTGGGGAGATAGTCATTCCCCAACTCACGACCATCGAGAAAGATCTGCCGCCACGTGTTGGCGGACTCATAGAGAATCACAATCTCATCTGCCTTCTGGATAATTTTCCACGGTGGCGGCGACGCACTCACTCGGGGTACACCCTGCGGGAGACAATTGGCAAACGGATCCTCTCCCGAATGTGAGCCGTCGGCGCGCTGATCGACTAATGTTTTGGCCCAGGGCTGAAACGGCACGTCCGCGGGTTTGAGATCCGCGGCAATATTCAGGATGTATTTGTTGTTCCCGGATTCCCAGATTCCGGAAAAGTCGGGATGACCATCCGGCAATCGCGGCGCAGGTGCAGAAAGATTCGGCTTGCCGTCAGCACCGCGCGGAATTCCACTCGCAGGTACTTTCACCCATTGCCCATAAGCGGGCATGCCCATCACCGCTGTAACGGCCATCGAACCCAAAAAGGCAAACACATTTCGCAGGCGGAGTGTTCTTTTCATGCCGGACCTCGCAGATTTTTGACGGCGATTGTATCCGAGCCCGAGGTGATATACCAACCGCGGCTTTGCGCCAAAAGTCAGATTGCCGCTGCTTAAAGCTTAACGACTGAAAGCCCTGAAGCCTTTGCAGCCGCGCATTGCCGCGCGTCGGCCGAAACGAACACGTCTGCATTCCAGGCCAATGCGCTGGCAATCTGGATGGCATCAGAGGAGCGAACGGGGTTGGTTTCAAGAATCCGGAGACAGTTCAAAGTGACTTCATCAGTGATCTGGATGACGGTGGCATCGGCAAGGTCGGCATCGAGTGCATTCTTCGCAGTCGCGTATTGTGCCGGTGATAGAGTCCGTTCGCGCCGGCGGCGGCAAAGAGCCGAAACAATTTCCGGCAGACACAGTATGGACACCGTCAGGCTGCTCGCGCCCTGTAACAGTTCATCGAAGACTTCGCTCTTTTCATCAGCGATATACCGCTTTGCCAGCGCGGAAGAATCCGCGAAAAGGTTCATCTCCGGTCCTCAATTACCGCCTTTGATAAAGACGGAGCCCTGGTCGCCAGCTTCAGCCCCGGCTTCCGCCATGCAGGTTCGCCTCGCGGGCCAGGCGGGACCAACCGTGCGACGGCTTTGCCGTGGCGCTGGATTTCAACCTCGATCCCTTTCTCAATCAAATCGAGGTACGCCGATGCATTCTTCCTGAAATCCGTGGAGGTAATGATTCTCATAATTTGTAAATTGTACACTGACGTACATGTCTGTACAAGGCTTATGACATAAAAAAGCCGCGAAGCGCAGGCCCGACCAGGCGAGCATTCAAAGAAACACTATTGTGTTGGACTGACGCGGAATGCGGCTCGATCGATCTCAGCGCCACGCAGATAGACCGATGAGATCTTCCGCGTGTTCACGATATTGTCGAGGGGGTTCGCGTCGAGGACAATGAAGTCGGCGCTCTTGTTGGCTTCAATTGTTCCCACATCGTTCATCCGCAGGAATTGAGCGCCGTTTCGCGTTGCCGCGACGATCACCTGCATTGGCGTCATTCCGGCCGCGACCATGTCTTCCATTTCGATGTGCGGCGCGTAGGGAGTATTGCCATCCGTCCCAAGGACGATCTTGACGCCGGCGGCGTTCATCTTCGCCAGATTACGAGCCTGAATCGACCAGAACCGGTGCGCCTCGGCGTTGTCCTTGTTTGCAGCCTCGAGTCTCTGGAAATCCGCCGCGGGAATGCTCACGCGAAGCCAAGAGAGATCCGTCGGGACGCCCCGGTCCGGCATATTCGGACCCAGCACGAGATTGGGATGCTGTTTCACGATGGCCATGAACTCATCGTCCAGGTCCTTATCGCGAACGCCATGCGCGAACGCATCAAGGCCGGCGCGGAGAGTTCCTTTGGCATCGTCGAGCGTGTAGATATGCGAGATAGTCCGCAGACCCTTCTTGTGCGCTTCGTCGATGATGGCGGTGTAGAGTTCAGGCGGCAGCTTCTTGACGGTTCCCATCCGGTCGTCAACCCAGAATTTGATGATGTCGACTTTCTTCGCGGCCTCTTCGTCGACCGCCGCGCGGGCCTCTGCAACAGTGGTGACCCAGTGCGGGGCCATTGTGCGTCCCGGTTCGGGACCCGTGATGCCACGGCCTGCGGTGAAGAAGCGCGCCGCGCCTGGAATCTTTCCTGCTGCGGTTTCGGTTCGGATCTGGAACGAGACGTCGGTCGTATCCTGTCCGAGACTCTGCGCCGCACCGACACCGTAATACGCGCGCCGCGTCAGATCGTTGATCAGCATCTCGCGCGTTTGACTCAGATGGGTATGCGTGTCAATGATCATCGGCATCACGGTTTTGCCGGCAAGGCTGACGCGCGCCGCGCCGGCGGGAACCTTCAGGGCGCCGGCCCGGCCGACCTGAGTGATTCGATTTCCTGCGACTATGAACGCGGCGTTCTCGATCGGCGCGCGGCCGTCGCCGATGATGACGCGCGCACCTTCGAAAACCGTTACCGCCGGTGTCTGTGCGAGAATTGCCGCGGATGAAGCCGCGACTGACGCCAGGACAAGAAGTTTCATTCGATACATGGGGCCTCCCGTGAAAGCAACGATGCAATCAAGTGAGTCTTTGCGTTGCCCGTTGTCAGGTCACGGTCTCCATATTCCGATTGCCTGCCGATAAATGTATATAAAAATCGAGGACGCTGCTGTGCGTGGACGGCATCGGCTACGCGTCAGATGAACCCGAGATTCCTTACAGGAAAGTTCGGCAACGTTGGGAACAACCCATCTAATTGGTTGTCGGCTGCGCCGTACCACTGAGCGAGTGTTGCGCCATACTGCGCCAGCGAAAGGCCGGGCAGCATGACGCCGCGCGGATCCGCAAAGTCATCGGCAGTCGAATTGAAGTTTGCGTAATTCGTCATCAGCGGAAATCTTCCGTAGAACCGTCCACCCTGAACGGCTCCGCCAAGTATCAGATGATGATTTCCCCAGCCATGATCGGAGCCGGATCCGCTCGGTTGCAGCGTGCGTCCGAAGTCGGAAAGCGTAAATGTTGTGACCTGCTGATCGACACCCAGTTGAATCGTGGCTGCGTAAAACGCATCCAGCGCCTGACTGACCTGCTGGAGATTGTCCTGTTGCTGCCAGGACTGTCCTCCATGTGTGTCAAATGCGCCAAGGCTGCAAAAGAAAATCTGGCGGCCGATACCGATCTGCGCATTCAGGCTGATGACGTGCGCGATTTCCTTCAGTTGATTTCCGAGCGAGGTTGAAGGAAACGGTTTCACGAAAGTCGTAGAGCCCGCGGCAGCAGCAAGGATCGGACTCAGATTCATCGCCGCCGCGAGTGAACGATTCGCGTAGTCCATGATGAGGTTTCCACTCGGCGTACTCACGATCTGCATTTCAGCATTCAGGCGGGCCTGGCCTGCGGAGGCGGGCCACAATCCTGCCGCATTCTGGCTCATATAGTTTCCCGGCTGAAGACTGGTTCCAGGCACCTGAGCGCCGGCGCAAAACAGAGCAGGGCTGTTCATCGAAATCGAGGCGGGAAACTGGGAGCCGGCGTTGTAGTTGTAGGCCGATTGCATCAGATCGACACAGCGTCCACCCCATCCGCTGCTTCCACTCGAGTTGGGATAACCCGTCTGCATCTGGATGACCTGATCCTGATGGGACCGCAGATTGGCGGGCAGTGGAAAACTCGGATTGTTCTGGTTCGCATAGGTTGTCGGTTGCACGAGCATTCCAACATTCGATAGAACTGCCAGCTTTCCCTGGTTATAAAGCGCCTTCATTTCGGGCATGCTGAAGTGGAAGCCGAATGGGCCCTGCACCGCGTCGTTCACGCCAAGTAATTGATTCATGCCGAGAGCAAGACTCGGCCGCGCCTGCGAATACGCGCTGTATTGCGGACCGGCGAGCGGCACCACCATGTTATGTCCGTCGTTGCCGCCAAGCAGAAAGCAGCAGACGAGAGCTTTATAGTCACTCGCAGCCTGGACTTTGCTCAGTTGTCCGAGTCCGGCGAGCATTCCGAAGCTCGCGCTAAGTTGCAGGAATTTCCGGCGAGAGACCACTGATTGTTTATTCATTCCAAACTCCTTCTTCAGCGTTGGACCTGGAACTCGCCCGACAGCGCTCCAAGATAAATCGCATTGATGGCCTTTTGATTGTTATCCGGCATCGATGATTGCGCATTGCCGATCGCATTGCGAACCGCCTGTGACATGCGTCCGTGCAGCAACGCGTTGTCGACGGCGTTAATAAGATTGTTTGAATTGCCTGCCAGATTCACGAACTGGGAAATCCTCGGATTCGATGGATATTGGTAAAGCATCCCATAGAGGAAATTGGCACGGTTGACCGCGTCGCTTGCCGCGTATATCTGGAACTCCGGTCCGAATAATCCACCGCCTTTGGGGATTTTGAAGAGCGGAGAGTAGTGGCCGAACACCGACGCCGGATCGAGAATGCCTTCGTTCATGCCATACATGAGGTAGTTGAAACCCGACGCCCCGCCAATGCCGTAGCCCATGGCGCGGCTGAATGACAGCAGAAATTGAACGGGTGTTCTAAGCCGTCCGAAATCCGCGGGCGGAGTATCATTTCGCGCTTCGGGATTCATGAGGATTTCCTGGATGACCGCTTTCATGTCGCCACGAACTCCACTGCCATTGTCGTTGAATTTGCCGGCGACGGCTGCGATGTAGGCCGGGCTTGGATTGCTTGTCACCAAAGCTCGGATGAGCCGGGTTGCAACGAAGGGTCCGGTATTCGGATGGTTGAAGATGATATTGATCGCATCATCCACATCCTTCTGAATCGATTGTCCGGCCGGAATGGTCACACCCAGTATCGTCTTGGACTGCCCGTTGTGTCCCGGAGGATATGGCGCCATAGGCCCGGCGTAATAAGCGCCGTTCGGTACGGTGTGATTGGTATTGTCGTACGTCCAACCGGTCAGCGCTTTCGCAAGCTGGACCACATCGAACTGCGAATACGTTGGAACGGGCTGTCCCATCGCGTCGAGTTGAATCGAACCGTCGAGATTGAGCTTTGCCAATCCGATAGAGAAAAGTTGCATGAGCTCGCGCGGGTAATTTTCGTTAGGCGCGCCGCTGTAGACGCCGCTGTTTGCAAGGTCGAGATAGTGGCCCATCGACGCATCGAGTGTGATTTCTTTCAACAGAGAGCGATAATTGCCAAACGCGTTTTTGCTCAGGATTCTCAGCCACGGAATCAACTCATCGCCATTCGTATTCTTGTTCATCGCGATCACAATGATCTCGCTGAGCGCGTAAATGACGCGTTGCCGCAATTGATCCGGGCTATTTCCGAGATTCGAGTAGAACTCGTCCTGAGCCATGGAACGATCCCCCATCGGCCACGCGGCTTCGGGCATTGCAAACTGTTCGTCGATGTACGCCTGTATCCCGATCTGCCTCAGGTGAGCCATGTCCTGCGCCGTCGGTCCAAAAGTTGCCTGATCGAGAAATCGCGCGTTCGTGATCGCCGCCGGATCTTTGATCGTGACGATAGCGGTGCCCATGCTCGACGTGTTTGCAACAGAAACGGCCGACACCGTCACCATTCCAGTGATAGGAACGACAACCGGCGCCGTATACAAGCCGTTGACATCGATGACGCCGTTCGATGGATCACCGGCCGGTACTCCGTTGACCTGCCATGTCACGCTTTGATTCGTTGTGTTGCTGACCACGGCCTGAAATTGCTGTGTGGCCGCAGGCGCAACAGTTGGAGACGCGGGCGCGACACTCACCGTGATCGGTGATGGATTGGGCGCGGGCTGCTGGGGCGTTCCCGATCCCACAACCAGAGTGGCTGCTGCTGAAACAGAACCCGGGCCCGGATTGGCGACAGTAACTTGCACGTTTCCGCTTGTTGTGGCATTTCCATTCGCTTTCAACGCGCTCATGGACAGATACGTCGTTTGCAGAGGTGCACCGTTCCATCGGACCTGCGCACCATTCACAAAATTACTTCCCGTAACGGAAATGGTGAATGCTCCCAGGGGTATGGAATACGGGCTGATGCTTGCGATTACGGGCGCCTTGTAGATGACATACACATTCGCCGATGCAGACTGCGCGGGATCTTCCACGCTCGTCGCCGTAACCTTGACCATGTATCCTGCAGGAGGAACCACAGGCGCTTTGTAATGGCCCATGGCATCGATGGATCCTATGGTGCTGAGATCGCCGCCCGATATTCCATTAACAGCCCAGGTCACGGCCGGCGTCATCATGGAACCCGTCACCATGGCCGTGAAATTCCGGTCCATTCCTGCTGTAACCGCCGCACCCGTCGGACTGATCGAGACCGCGATACCGGCCGGCCGTGACAGCGCGATTATGGTTAGAAACAGCACACCTGCAAATCCCAAAAAGATCCTTCGATACACGCGCTTTCTCCTTTTCAGCAAACCGCCATCGTCGATTGGCAGCGCACAATGAAAATCGCAAGAATGGCGGAAGGCTTGCAATCCTATACCCAGGACAAAAAATCCAAACAATTCAGGAATTTGAAAAAACACGCGAACGGCGGGTTAACAATATTTGTCGCTCGATCTGACAAAAAGGAAGAATGTCATTGCGACAGAGCCTCGGCTGGTTATCTATTGATACGTTCAAGTTCATAATAGAGGGCCTGCCGGCAGAGGGACGTATATGAATAGAAGGACTGTTTTCGGTATTGCAGCAAGCCTGTTGATGAGTTTGTCTTTTGCGGTGGCTCAGGGAATCCACAATGCCCCGCGTCCACCGGCGCAGACAGGAACACCTCCGGGCGAAAGCGCGACGCCGGACGGCTATGCGCCAATTCCCGCGTGGCTCGGCCAGACGCGCGCCGCGCGCCCGGCGAAGACCGCCGAATACAACGTCGAGACAGTCGCCGAAGGGCTGAATGGCGCGTTCTCTTTTAACTTCCTGCCGGACGGCCGAATGATCGTGGCCGAGCGTCCGGGACACATCCGTCTTGTCGGCAAAGATGGCAAGGTGTCGGAGATTATGGGACTGCCTTCGAATCTCTGGGCCCGCGGCCAGGGACTGTTCGAAGTGCGTCCGGACCGCGCTTTCGCAACGAACAGGACTGTATACCTTACTTACACGGTTCTTCCGGATGGCGCCAACCCGGATGCATTGCCCCGCAGTCCGGGCGTTCTCGTGGTTTCTCGCGCCCGGCTCTCAATCGACGACAAGCGCATCGAAGATATAAAGATCCTGCTCAACTGCGAAGGAACGCTGGGACGAGTGCTCCAGGCGCCGGACGGTACGCTTCTGGTGACGTCATCGATCCCGGCAGGTCTTGGAATCAACTCTGTGGACTGGCCGCAGCCGCAGGCTCTCGATAGCAACATGGGCAAGATACTCCGGATCAACACCGACAGCTCAATACCAAAGGACAATCCTTTTACGGGCCGCGCCGGCGCGCATCCTGAGATTTATGCGCTGGGATTTCGGGATATTCAGGGAATCGCGATTCATCCCCGCACCGGCAAACTCTGGACAAGCGAGCACGGGCCGCGGGGCGGCGACGAGATCAACGCAGTCGAGAAGGGAAAGAATTACGGGTTTCCCGTTATCGGATACGGCCACGAGTACAACGGAAAGTCCATCAACGGAGATAAGACAGCTCAAGAGGGCATGGAGCAACCCGTTTACTTCTGGACTCCCGACATCGCCCCCGCCGGAATTTCTTTTTATACCGGCAAACTTTTTCCCGCATGGCAGGGAGACCTCTTTGTTGCGGAACTGGCCGGCCGAACACTGGTGCGTCTCGTCTTGAACGGCGAGCGCGTTGTCGCCGAAGAACGGTTGCTGACCGGCCTCAACGCCAGAATTCGCGGAGTGAACGAGGGCCCGGACGGCGCGTTGTATGTGATGACCGACGGAAACGGCGGCAAGATCCTGAAGCTTACGCCGAAGAAGTGACAGTTATCGTAAGATCCCAAGTTTGTTCATGTCGAGAGTGAGCGACAGTGGTATAAAAAGAATTATGGCTGCGATGATTACATCCGATCCGAACGTGATGATGGGCAAACCCGTCATTGCCGGCACGAGGATTACTGTTGAACTGATCCTTGAAAAACTCGCGGCAGGTGAGTCCATGGGTCAGATCATCGCTTCCCATCCTCGCCTCACCGAGGAAGCAATTCGCGCTGCGCTAGCCTTCGCATCCCAAGCTCTAAAGGGTGATATCGTTTATCCGCTGTCGACTCCCACAAAGTGAACTTTCTTGCCGACGAAGGAGTAGAACGTGAAATCGTCGACGCTCTTCGTTCCCAAGGCCATGACGTTCTCTATGTCGCCGAGATGTCTCCCGGCATCAACGACGGTGAGGTTTTGGATCTCGCGAACAAAGCCTCGTCCATCCTGATTACGTCCGACAAAGACTTCGGCGACCTCGGGACATCCGCCAGCTTTAGGAAGGACGCAGCATCTATCTCGCCATTGCGGAGGAGTGATACTATGCCCCAAGGGTGGATAACGTCGATACAAATACACGATCACGAATCATGGCAGCGATCCGGTCGCGAGGAAACAGTTCGACCGAATGGCGGCTTCGCGGTGCTCTGGTACGCGCTGGCATCCGTGGTTGGCGCATGCACACGGCTGAATTGTATGGCAGACCTGATTTTGTGTTTGACCGCGAACGCCTTGCCGTATTTGTTGATGGCTGCTATTGGCACTCCTGCCCAGATTGCGGAAGACCCCCACTGTCAAATCTCAATTATTGGACCGGGAAATTACAGCGGAACATTGACCGGGATCAGGCGGTTAGTAAGAAGTTGCGCCATGCAGGTTGGCGAGTGCTCAGAATTTGGGAGCATGAACTAGAACTTCCGTCAACTGTTATCCGCAAACTGGGCCGTCTCTTACGCACTCAGCCGAAAAGCTCGTTTGCCACGGCGTTGCGTGATTCAACCGCTAGTAAATTGTCTTGCAAGGACAGGAAGTCAAAGTCCAAGTGATTATTGACAAAGTCTATGCACCAAGTGCCGGGCGGCACTTGAGCGGCGACTGCCAAAACGCACCTACGCGGCGTCGTGGATTGGAACTGTCGTAGATATTCGTAATGCAAAACTTGCCCTATCGCGTACCGCAACCTTGAGATGAAGTTTCGAGGAGTGACGCTTTTCACCTCCACTAAGAACTCCAACTCCCGAAACTGAACTAAAAGATCAACGGTTGCTGGATCTTCAAATACGTTTGCGCCACGAGCTGTACAAGTCGAGGCAATTAGATTCACCATTGCATCGTGTAATCGATGTGCACTTTCCGCCAAGTCGGCGCTATACACGGATTCAATACTACGCGACCCATGTCGCCCGTCCTTGGATTCGATTGCCTGAAACTGTCGCAACTCGATTTGGCGTGCCACGAGTGATTCAGTATCACTTTGACTCTCCTCCATACCTTCCTGCCCGCCAATATATTGTTCAGCTAAGACAATCGTTTCTGACGGCGGAATAAGTGGAATCGCAAGGTCAAGTGTACCGAAGTATGCGTACCACTCGCGGCGCGCAAAATCCGCTGGATCACTAGCAAACCAAAAACCTGCGGGTTGGGCTAAGAGGTCACACATTGAGTCAAGGTCTTCACGGTTTTCATTGCCGAAGGCAGACATTGCAACATACGCCGCACTGCCGGGTGATCCCTCGAATAGGGGCGTCAATATCAGAAACTTTATCCAGTCTTGCGCATTCCGACGTTCGCGTGATCCCAAGTCAGGAGCGCTCAAAACACCACCCCGACGAGCTGTTATCAGCGCTGCCGCGCATGCTGGTGTATCCGAATGACTAGAACAGCGGAACAAGTATCGTTCAATCTCCGACAGCGAGAGCGAAGCCTTTTCCCCGGCGGCTTCCAGAGCACGAAAAATTTGCCAAACAAGAACGGCCGGTCGCAGCTGCACGCCACTGGCTTGTTGTAAGGCGACAAGATTGGGCACGTTTGCGAAGCGCGTGCGAGAAAGCAGAGTTCGATTTGTGGGACCGATAGGTATTTGGTGCCCGTTGGGATATTGATACCGCAGCGCTTGATAGGTAATAAGCTCAGAAAAAGAAATAGCGCCATCTAGGAAAGAAAGGCCTAAGGGCGTCGGCGTGATTTGACGCTGCACCTGGGTGGAAAAGATTAGGCCCAATTCGCTGAGAATCTGTTGATAGTCCCGCCAAGCATCTGGTTGCCCACTGTCCGTGCGAATGTTTGCCGTGAGCAGACCGTTTGCAATTATGTACTGATTGATTTCGCTAGCTGGATCACGCGAGTTCGCATACGTAACAGCCGCCCAAAGAATGTTGTAGAGGCTTGTCGGAGTCACCACACCCATGTGGTGAGTTATTCGCCACGACCACCCGGGGAACGGCAAATCGGGAAACATCCTATTCCTTGCGTGTTTGGTTGGTCAGCGCAGCAGCGATTTGTTTTCCTACTTCATAGGCCAATAATGGTGGAACAGCGTTGCCAACCTGACGATACTGTGCAGTAGATCCGCCCTTGAAGACGTACCAATCTGGGAAGCTTTGCAGACGAGCGGCCTCTCGAACTGTAATGACTCTTGGCTCTGAGGGATGAATATGAGGCCGACCGCCACCACCACCTGAACCAACGAGGACAGTGCCGGAAGGACGGCTTGGATCTATTCGATCAGTGTGATCGGTTCGGTCGCGGTCTCCGGGCTTAATCGTTTTGTACCTCCGTATCACACGCTCGCCATGCTGTCTTATATCGTGATTTGGAAGACCCTCTACTGATTCCAAGGCGTAGCGGCTTGGAACACCATCAGTATGAACAGCCATCGCAGCGATTAGTTCATCTGCTCCTGCACCTGTTGGACTAGATGGAAACTGAAATACATCGACAGATTCGCGAAACCCAACGAGGAGAATTCGTTCACGAAATTGGGGAACTCCCAATTGTGCGGCATTCAGCCGACCGACGTGCAATTGGTAGCCGGTAATGTCTTTTGCATACTCCAGAAGACGGTTCCAATCTTCGCCTCTATTCACGCTGAGGAGGCCGGGAACATTCTCAAAAAGGAATGCACGAGGCTGCAATTCTGCGACTAGGTCGAAGTATTTTAGTGCCAGCTTACCCCGTGGGTCGTCCAACGCACCTCGACGGCCCAGGATGCTGAACGACTGACAGGGAGGTCCAGCCGCAACGAGATCAATATGGTGAGTGCCGACAAGTTCAACTATCTTGGCAGCGGTTAAGCATAATGCGTCATCGGGATACGGCTTTGCATGCGGTAGGTTGCTGGTTACGGTATCAACGAAAACTGGAGCTACATCGCTCGATACACGCGACTGAAACCCCGCGAAACCCAACCCAAGATCCAACCCACCACCGCCGCAAAAGAGGCTCACCATCGTCAGTTTGCCATGGGACAGGAGTTCCTGTTTGAAATGATGCAGCCTAAATAAATAAGGATTACTGTTCGCCTCCGTTTCTTGATCCACCATCGCCGCGATTGCGGCAAATAAGGGCGGTGTAACGGTTCTCAGCCTTGAAAGCGTCCGTCCGGTGGGTCGGCGGCGTGGCGCACGCATCATAAGTTTTATAGAACTATGTCCATCGGACAGAATAGGGCCGCTTTGCTAAAGACTTTCAGAATGACGGGCTTTAAATCGGCGGACGTGATCAGCTGTGAATCTCAACTTATCGCGGAGCAGAATAGCTTCAATAGCTTTTGCCATGCTTACAGCATCAGATCATTTGTATTCTCGTGCACCCGACCTCTGTTGGCTCGACGAATCGGAAAAGTGTCAGTTCGATTGGAAACTGTTTTCTAAGGAACGGGTTTCGCAGTCCCGCATGGATATTTGAGGACCCGCGTTGCTGAGACTGGCCCTCGATTTTCGATTGACTCTTAGCGAGAGGCCACGGTGACCGCATCACTTTGTAAATCTCCACTCACCACTTCCGAATCGCACCGAGATGCAGTTGATCGGCTGGAGCGATTCTTATTGTTCCCAAATTGCTTAATGCAAGCAGCGAAGGACAGCAGGGAGAAGCAGTAATTAATTGAGGATTAGAGAACTGCAAAATGGGCACGACCGGGATCGAACCGATGACCTCTACCGTGTCAAGGTAGCGCTCATTCCAACTGAGCTACGTGCCCGAAGACGTAGATTGTACAACCGGAGCGAGTAGGGTCGGCCCGCTTTTTTTGCATCCGGTGCGCTTTGTGAACCATTCGGCGAAGGATGCTCCCATTTCAATTGGACCCGCGCAGGGCGGCTACGTCGCGTGATATCGCATCGAGGCGCTGGAGGACTTCCGAGTAACGGGTATCTTCCTGGGTCGGCTGTTTGGCGACGAAAGTGAGAACGCCGCCGGGTTCGAGGATGGCGCGATCGACGGCATCGAGCGACGCGAACCCTTGCTTGTGAGCGGCTTCTTCGAGTTCGGTATGGGTGATCAACTCCGCTTTGAGACGGTCACTGAAGATCTGGCCGTTTTCGACCAGAACGGTCGAGTCGCCTTCAACCAGGCGGTCGAGTTTTTCGTGAGAATAGAGAAATCTCACAACGAGGTAATTCACGACAAGGAGCGTCGTCGCGCCGATGATTCCGCCCGTCACGGAGTTGTCGTTGCCGATGATCGCATTCTGGACGGTGTTGGAAAGCGTCAGCAGGACGACAAGGTCAAATGGATTGAGTTGCGCCAATTCACGTTTTCCTGCGAGTCGCAGCGCGACTATCAGGAAAACGTACACAAGAATCGGACGAACGATTTTTTCGAGTATCGAAACGTCAGGGTGAAGCAAATCACGCCAAAGCGCTGCATCCATGGAGATCTCCAAAAGAAAAAAGAGTGGTTTAAGAAGATGCCGGCCGTGGGGTCGACCGTTTTTGAAGCACGCGTGTCATATAACGATTCGTTCCGGCGCCGACGGGCTTCGTGCTGTTCCACATCTGATGTGAAATCTTCAAACTGCCGTCGGGCTCGCGCCGCCAGACCGTCAGGCCTCGAACATCATCTGTGATTCGCGCGCCGCGCTCCTTCGGAACGATTGTCACCGTAGCTGCGGTGCGGATGAATACCTGATTACCGGCATCGACGGTATCGCGTTCGGTTTCCACACTCGATGTAATTCGGAAGTACCGAAAATACTCTTCAAACCACGCGCTGACTTCACCCTTTCCATACAAGGTGCTGTCATTGGGGGGCATCAGGACGGCGTCATCGGCAAACAGGGAAAGGACGGGTTGCAGTTCACCGGTCAGCGCGGCCTGAAGCATCTCCCGGTGGAAATCAGGATGGGGATTGCTCATGACTTCGACGCTTTCTTTTGTTTCAGTCTCGACATATAGCGATTCGTCCCGCTTCCGATAGGCTTGATGCTGTTCCACATGATTTGCCAGATCTTCCAGGAATCGTCCGCCTGCCGTTTCCATATCGTCAAAAAGCGTCCATCGTCTCGAAACCGTGTTCCCGACTCGGGGACAATCGCGATCATGTAGCCCCAGATCTCAGTTGCGTAATCGCCGGCAATCACCACGTCGCGATCGGATTCCGTCAAGGCACTGATCCGGAAGAATTGAAAATATTCCTCCCACCAGGCCTTCCACTCGTCTTTGCCGTAAAGCGTCGTGTCATTCGGAGACATGCACACGATATCGTCGCTGCCGAGTAAAACAAGTGTTTGGATGTCGCCTTCTCTGGAAGCTTTGATAAAGCTCTGATGGAGATCAAAAATCGGATCTTTCGCCGAGGAAGGTTGAGTGCTCATGTCGCGTATGACTAAGCGTTTTACACCGGGCCCGGGGTGAAGTCAATTGAAGCTCTCTGGAACCACGGTTAGAGAGATTCCCACGTTTTTCCCTGCTTGACATCGACCGTCAACGGCACGTTCAGTTGCACCACATTTTGCATGAGATCCCGGATCGTATCGCGAATTGAAAGCTCGTCTTCGGGCACTTCGAATATCAATTCATCGTGAACCTGCAGGACCATCCGCGTGCGGAGCTTTCTGCGGCGAAGCTCGTCCTCAATGCGGATCATCGCGATCTTGATAATGTCGGCTGCCGTGCCCTGGATCGGCGAATTGATGGCCGTTCGTTCGGCCATGCCGCGGCGCATGCCGTTACGCGAGTTGATTTCCGGATGCTGACGGATGCGTCCGAACAAAGTACGCGTCATTCCCGTGTCGCGCGCCGCGCTGAGGCAGTTCTCGATGTAACGTTGCACGCCCTGATACTGTTCAAAATATTTCGAAATGAAGTCCGCCGCCTCATCCGGACTGATTCCGAGCTGCTGGGCCAGACCGAACGGTGTTTGCCCGTACACAATGCCGAAATTCACAGCCTTGGCGCGATTGCGCTTGTCCGGTGTTACGGCTTCAATCGGGACGCCGAGCACTGCCGCCGCAGTTCTTCGATGAATGTCTTCGCCGGCGGAAAACGCCTCGGCCAACCGCTCGTCGCCCGACAGATGCGCGAGAATCCGAAGTTCAACCTGCGAATAGTCCGCCGAGACGAACCACCAGCCTTCCTCGGGAATAAACGCGCCGCGAATCTTTCGTCCGAGATCGGCTCGGACCGGAATGTTCTGCAGATTGGGATTGCTGCTCGACAGCCGCCCCGTCGAAGCTGCCGCCTGATGAAACGACGTATGAAGGCGGCTCGTCTGCGGATCGATCAGTTTGGGAATCACATCGATGTATGTGGACTTGAATTTCGAAAGCTGACGAAACTCCAGCACGAGCCGCGGAAGTTCGTGTTTCTCCGCAAGCTCCTCGAGAATCTCAACGGCTGTGGAATACTGTCCGGATTTTCGGAGCTTGCGTGGTCTGGGTAAGTTGAGCTTGTCGAAAAGAATCTCGCCGAGCTGACGCGGCGAATTGATGTTGAAGTCACACTCCGCGATCTCGCAGATCCGCCGCGTGAGATTCTCGAGCTGTATTCCCATCTCGTGCGACATCCGATCCAGCACGCTCACATCGATGCGAATGCCCGCACGCTCCATTTCAACCAGAACCGGCGCCAGCGGGAGCTCGATTTCCTGATACGGCCCCGCCACTTCCTGCTGCACGCGAGGCGATAGCTCCTTGAACACGCGATCGATCCACGGTGTGCATTCCTCTTCCGCATCGACAGTTTGCCCGAGCAATTCGAACACAACGTCCTGCAGTTCGTATTTGCCGCGATTGGGAAATAACAGATAGGCCATCAGCAACGGATCATCGTAAGGAGGCGAAATATCCACTCCGGCGCGGCGAAACCGCAGAATCGCGTCCTTCAGGTTGTACGTGATTTTGCGAACGGCGGGATTGGAGAAGACCTGGGCGACGCGGGCATCCAGCGGCACACGTGAAACTGTCGCGCCGCCGGTGAAGAATGAAACGTGTCCGTCGCGAATATCGAAGACGAAGCTCTCGCCGATGTCTGCAGGCACCGCTTCGCTGGAAGCCACTTCTATCGACGGCCCCGATTCCTGCGGCAGGTATTCCTTGATGAGGGCCGTGAATTCGAGTTCCTTCAATAACGGCATGAGGACAGCGCGATCCGGAGGTTGAATTTTGAAATCCTCCCAGTTGGTATCGATGGGGAGGCTTGTATCAATGGTCACGAGATGCTTGCTCATGAGAATCTGCTGGCGGTTCTCCGTCAATGAAGCGCGATGCTTCGCATTCGTTACCGCGTCTGCCTTTTCCAGCAGGACTTCAATAGAACCGAACTTCTGAATCAGATCGCGCGCGCCTTTTTCTCCAATGCCGGGAGCGCCGGGAATGTTGTCGGATGTATCTCCCCAGAGACCGAGGAGGTCGGGAATCTGTTCGGGTGTGACGCCGAACAATTCGCCTACCTTCTCGCGATCGACAATCAGATCATCCTTGGAAGTATTCAAAATAAGAATCGTATCGTCCACGAGTTGATACAGATCCTTGTCGAGCGTCACGATGACGGGATTCAATCCCTCCGCGGCGGCCTTCGTGGAAACCGTGGCGATAATGTCATCGGCCTCATGACCGGGAATTGCGAGCAAAGGGATCCGCATGGCCGCGCAAAACCGGCGAATGTAGGGCATCTGCTGCGCCAGATCCGGAGGCATTTTCTTGCGCGTCGCTTTGTAAAGATCGTATTGAGCGTGACGCGTCGTCGGTTGGGAACTATCAAGAGCCACACAGATGTAGTCGGGCGGATATTTCTCGAGCACGCGCTTCAGCATGATCGCGAAACCGTAGATCGCATTCGTCGGCAATCCCTGCGTGCTCGAAAGGCCCCGAATAGCGAAATACGCGCGATACGCCTGCGACATTCCATCAATGATGAGAAACAGAGGATGTTTCATTGCTGACTCGTCCGGGCCACACTCCTGTGCACAAATGTACACGGTTTTCCAGCGTGACGGGTTTGTAAGTTGTTTGTGTTCAATGCCGCTGATTCGGCCCGCCGATTGCATCCCGCAGACCGATGCGTGAGCAAACGATTGCGAGCCCGATCGAGTTTTCCGGGATAGGGCTTCACACGGGCGAGCAGGCAACCCTTCGAATCCTTCCAGCGCCTGCAGGCAAGGGCATTATTTTCCGGCGCGTCGATCTCGATAATTTCGAACTGCGCGCGGATGTAGCTTCGGTCGCGCGCGTCGCTTATGCGACAACGCTGATGAGCCGCGGGGTTTGGATTTCCACGGTGGAACATTTGCTTTCGGCGCTCTATGGTGTGGGAATCGACAACGCTTACATTGAGCTCGACAACTTCGAAGTTCCCATACTTGACGGCAGCGCATTGCCCTATACGCGCGGGATCACTGAAGCCGGAATCACCGAGCAGGATCGGGAACGGCAGTACATTCGCATTACCAGAGAATTCGTTCTGAAGGAGGGCGACAAGACACTCGGGATTTATCCTTCGGATCGTTTCAGCATCAAATACGACATCGATTTCTCGCATCCTCTTATCGGCGTTCAAAGCGTCGACGTCGAATTCACAGGCACGAATTATGCGGACACCATCGCGCCGGCCCGGACCTTCGGCTTTTATCATGAAGTGGAAAAACTGCAGGCCAGCGGATTGATCCGGGGCGGCTCGCTTGAAAATGCGATCGTTCTCACCGAGAGCGGAATGTTGAACGATACTTCGCTTCGATTTCCCGATGAATTCGTCCGGCACAAAACACTCGACCTGCTTGGCGATTTCGCGCTCATCGGTCAGCCCGTTCTCGGACGCCTTGTCGCAAATCGCGCCGGGCATGCGCTGCACACACGTTTTGTTGCCGAACTTCTCGACGGCTCCGCTCATTGGACCCTCGATCCTTCCCCGGAAGCCTCGATGGCTTCGGCGGGATGAACGTCGCGCACGACGCGCCCAACCGTCAGGATTTCCACTCGCTTCGTTCCAGCGCGCTTCAGCGTGCGGGCGATTTCATTCATCGTTGATCCTGTTGTGTAGATGTCATCCACGACGATCACTTCCTCCGGCGCCGTTCCTCGAACCTCGAATGCTCCCGCAAGGTTTCGCTTTCTCTCATTGCGGGAGAGTCCGGTCTGACTGGGAGTATCTTTCCGGCGGCGCAGCAGCCGTGGCTCGACGCGGCGGCCAAGCCTCGCGGCAATCAACTCGGCCTGGTTGTAGCCGCGAATACGTTCGCGCGACCGATGAAGCGGAACGGGAATGACGACCTCACTGGTAAAGGATTCCTTCTCGAGACAGCTCTTCAATACGTCACCGAGCGGTCCGGCCAGCGACACGCGATCGGAATACTTCAGATGATGAACAATCTCGCGAAGCGTATGGGAAAAGAGGAGGGCCGAACGCCCGAAGTCGAAGAGATGTTCGCCGGTGCGGCACAATCCGCACAGGCCTTCGATGGCGGGGGCAGGTTCGCCGCACCGGGGACAAAACGGCGGCTCGATCGGCATCAGGGCGGACCAGCATTCCGGACACGCCGCTGCAAAGCGGCGCTCCAGCACCGGCGCACGGCAAACCACGCACGTCACAGGAAACAACAAATTGAGAATGAAGTCGATCAAAGCGCGTCGGGGAAACGCAAAGGGCAAAATCAGTATGGACCGGGGACACGGAGACACAAATCTTAAGTTGCGGGCTTAGCGGCGGCTTTGGGTTTTGTGTCCTCGTACCCTCAGCTCTACTTCGCGTACGGCAGGTTATGGATGATCGAGAGGGCGCGGTAAAGCTGCTCGAACAACAGCACGCGAGTGAGATCGTGAGTGAAGGTCAGAGGCGACAGCGACCACAGAACATCCGCGCGTTTTCTGATTTCCGGTGAGAGGCCCGCGTAATCGCCAATGACAAAGGTCAGCCGCCGCGGATCACCCGTCATGTGCTGCTGAACGAATTTGGCAAGCTGCTCCGAAGTCCACGCCTTGCCTTTGGGATCCAGGGCCACCACCCGGTCGGACTCCTCCAATGCGGCGAAGAGCTTCGCTTCCCTGACTTCAGTAATCTCGATTGGAAGAAAATGTTTGATGCGGCCGATGTAGTCTTCGCAAAGCCGCGCGATGTGGGGATTCTTCGTTTTGCCGGCCCAGACGATCCGCAGCTTCATTCAAGCCCATACTTCTTGCGCTTTTCGAGGAGCGTTTTACGGCTGATGCCGAGAATCTTCGCAGCCTTTACTTTCTTTCCACGCGTCTGACGAAGCACTTCAGCAATGTACTCGCGCTCGACATCTTCCAGTGATCGCATTTTCGCTCCCGGACCTGTTCCTGAAGACCACGCAGGCGGAAAAGCATCCCGAGAAATTTCCGGGCCCGCCGCCATCAGCACAGCACGCTCGAGAACATTCCTCAATTCGCGAATATTCCCGGGGAAATCGTACTGATCGAATATCGATGCGCAACCGGGATGGAGTCTCGCATTGGACTTGTATTTCCGGGAGAGTTGGCCGAGCAAAAACTCCGCCATCGGAAAAAGTTCATTGCGGCGTTCGCGCAGAGGCGGCACTCGAATCGTAATGAGGTTCAATCGAAAGAACAGATCCTGACGAAAGACCTGGCGCTCGACGGCCTTTGCGAGAGGAACACTGGAAAGCGCGACAATCCTCGCATCCAGTTCCACAGGCCTGGTTCCTCCCAACCTGTAGAATTGTTTTCCTTCGACAACATTGAGTAACTTGGCCTGGACGGCCAGATCCACACTTGCAATCTCATCGAGAACCGCCGTGCCGGCCTGTGCGAGATCGAGTTTTCCCAGCTTGCCGGAAACTGCCCCTGTAAACGCGCCGCGCTCGAAGCCGAAGAGTTCGGATTCGACGAGGTCCTCGGGCAGCGACGCGAAATCGATTTTGATGAAAGGACCTTCTTTGCGGGCGCTGTTGAAATGAAGCCACTGCGCAAGCGAATCCTTGCCGGTTCCGCTTTCGCCTTCGATGAGAACTGTAGTGGAATTCTCGCGGACTTTATCGAGTGTTCGATAAACCTCGATCAACGGTGAATCCGAAGAAAACACCATCGGATATGTTGAATCGCTGATGGACGAGGAAGGCCGCATCCGACCTATCGAGTGCGCTGCCCGATCAACTCGTGCGCATCGCGCCGCTTTCCGGCGCGCCACAACCGTTCCAGGTCGTAGAATTCGCGCGACCGCGCTGAGAAGATGTGCACGACGAAATCGACATAGTCGAGAAGGATCCACTCGCCTTCTCCGAGTCCTTCGACGTGCAGCGGACGCACACCCTGCTTCTTAAGCGTTTCTTCAATGTGTTCCGCAATGGTTTGGTTGTGCCTGGATGAAGTGCCTGTGCAAATGAGGAAGTAATCCGTGAAGGAGCAAATCTGGCCAAGTTCGAGCACTACGGCATCCTGAGCTTTCTTGTCGAGTGCTGCTTCGATCGCTTCGGATAGTTGATTTTCTTTGTCCATCAATGTGTTTTTCTCTTCTCCTTTCGTTACCAGAGGCCCGTTAACTTCGTCACTTCGTGTCCTTAGTGTTCAAGTGTAAAGTTTGTGCCTTTCAATGTAAGTCCAGACGAGCGGCGGCAGCCATTCGCGAACCTCCAGTCCACGCTTGCGATTGCTTCGAATTTCTGTCGAAGAAATCGGTTGCTGGACGAAAGGCAGATAAAAGACGGCGGCATTCTGAGGCAAAGACACCGTCTGTTTTTCGTTAATGATCTGGAATGGAGCGACATCCTCACGGAACGGAAATCCGGGCCGGTTGACAATCACAAGGTGAGCCAGTTCGAAAAGGCGTTTGTAGTTTTTCCAGGTTTCGATTTCCTGGTACATGTCTGTTCCAATGATGAACAGCAGCTCCGAACCCGGGTACGCTTTCTTCATCGCATCGAGAGTCTCGACGGTGTAACGGCGTTCGAGAGTATCCACTTCGATAGTCGACGTTCGAAAACGATCGGCCGAAATCGTGGCGAGCGCCACCATGGCCAGCCGGTGAAACGGCGACGTTATTCCACGAGATTCTTTGTGCGGCGGAGAAAACGCAGGAACGAAGTGAACTTCATCGACTTGGAAAGTTTCCGCGACCGATTGAGCGGCGGCGAGATGTCCGTTATGGATAGGATCAAAAGTCCCACCCAATATCGCAATCCTCATGTTCCGGTGGGCATTCTAACACAGGTGCCAAAGAACGGGCTGTTACAGGACGATGAAAAATGCCGCATATTTCCATTACTTTCGTCGCCCGCTCCGCTTTCGGGGCTGCCTCTCCGTGAACCACAAATCGTCCTGGCTCGTCGGTTCGCCGTTGTAATTGATGGTAATTTCCTCGCCGGGCAGAATGTCCTTGATCGCGACGATCTCCATCATCAACTCATCGAGCATTTGTTCCAATTGCGCGTTGGGCGAATACGAATGGTTGTAAATCGAGATGTAGCCCAGAGCGATCGCCGCCTGCTCGTCTTTCTCACCCCAATCGAAGGCGTAATCCGACAGGATGGTTTTTTGAGCCTGCGGCCATTGCTTTTCATTGAGCGGTATGATCGGCGCGCGTTCGATCAACTCGCCCTTCAGGAATTTCCGGCACGCAAACATGCCGCGCCCATGATGATCGACCACGCCGATTCGGACGCCGCGGCTGTTCGGGTCCTGAGGAACGGGAACAATGTACCGGTCAATCCGGCCAATGCACTTCGGCACGCTGCAGAAACAATCGAAGGTTCGCCGGGGATCCCATTCGGGCACAACTGCGCCGGTCTTCATGTATTTCTCGATCGTGACTTCGTTATACATGATCGTCAGCTCCTCGCCGGCGTGTACTTTCCGCAGTGTCAGCACATCGAGATTATTTGAGATATAGCAATTGGGATCGCAGGAATGATTGATGAATCGCGCATTGGATTGCGGAACCATCCATCGATCGTCATCGATCTCGAAGGCGTTTCGAATATCGGCTTCAGGGATTTTGTTATAAGAAATGGCGCGGCCCTCGAGCCTTTCAACAACGGCGCCTTCTTCAATTGTTTCGCCGGCGATGAGTCCGCGCCCCATAGGTGTATCCGCGACGTGTGAAGGGTATGCGATCGTTTTCATAATGAAAATTCAGCATACCATTCGGTTCAAGCAGCCGGACACCATGGGCGCGAAAAAGGGGCAATCGGGGCGGGGAATTTCAGGGACAGACAATTCCAGGGACGCACCCCCGAATTCTTGCACTTCAGAATTCGGGCGTGCGTCCCTGGAATTGTCTTAGAAGCTGAATCTCAGACTGGCCTGGAAACGGCGGGCGGCGGATTCCGCCACGCACTTTCCGCCAATCTGGCCGAAAGGCGAATTGCTGTTGAGAGTCAGATTCGTGCCGACATTTGCAGCGCACGAACCAATGCCCGGGTCGTCCGGTGTTGGATGGTTCAAGAGGTTCTTGGCATCCACACGCATTTGAATGCTCTTGGTTTCGTTGATGCGAACCGTCTTGCTCATTGCTGCATCAAGGAACCAGAGACCCGGACCCTCCATGGTGTTGAGCCCGAGCGTCCCGCGCTCACCCGGCAGCGCATTGCGCAACACAATCACACCGGCCCGTGGACTGCCGGCCGTGCCGATGTCCACAATGCCGTTCTGGCCGATCACGCCGGTCTTGCCTGCCGGGAGCGGCCGCGCCAGAGCCTGCAGCGTACAACGCTGAACGGGATTGAGTCCCGTCAACCCGTTAAGATTTTGCGCCGGCGTAACTGAATTGCACTGGGGATCCGGTACGCGGAAGAACGTATCGGCCGGGAAGTAGTTGCCCGCAAGAGCGCCATCCGGCCAATCGACGTGGCCGAAGAACGACGGGAAGTTTCCGAACATCGCCACACCCTCAGGCGTAATCACGGGCGTGCCTGTGCCTTGCAAAAGCATGGCCTGCGCACCGATGGTGTTCGGACGGCCGGACGTCATCTGGAGGATGGCGCTTGCCGACCATTTCTCAACAAGCCTGGAGAGCCATCCGGAACTGTTCTTCAAAAGGAGCTTGCCGGGCCCGATCGGCAATTCCAGCGTGCCGTTGCTTCGGAAATCCAGAGTGCGATGTCCGAACAGAACTCCGTATTCACTACGGTTTCTCGGATCCGCGAATCCGCCGTTTGGCGGCGAACCCGTGCTCTTGGACCACGTAAACGTCCCCGTATAGTTGAATCCCAAAGTCGGACGCAGCGTATATTGCGCCTGCAAACCATGGTAGTGGGACGTGTCGAGGTTTGTTCTCAACCCAATGCTGCTGAACTGGGGATTCGCCGAAATAAAGTTCTCGGGAAAGTTGTTGTAGCGAAGAACCGCACCATTCACGTTGAGTGGAATGTCCGGCAGGGCGCCGTTCCCGGTGAACGTCTTGTTGTAATTCAAGGTGTTCAGCGCTCCTGCCAGACCGGAGTAGTTACCATTGGCAAGCATCGACTGAATATTGCCCGTCGTCGTTGCCCGGAGGTGCATCGCGCCGGTCTGGAGTACACCATTCAACATAGTTCCTACCGGTCCATACCCCGCGCCTGCGACATTGATCCCGTTAAACATTTTATCCAACAGAGCGGACTCTCCGCCCGCGCGCGCGGCATCGAATGCATCCTTCAAACCATTCGTCAAATAGTTACGGCTGTTGAGAGGCAGTGTATCGAACAGCTTCAGACCGCGCGTTCCAATGTAACGAACTTCGAGCGTCATGTTCTGGCGAAGACTCCGCGTGACGCCCAGGTTGAAGTTTTGAACGTATGGCGACACATAGTTCGGGTCATACAGGAAGCCGCTCCAACCGGCGATCGTTGCGCGATACGTATTCGGAATCGGCTGCATGGGCTTCGTTGTATTGGGAACCGGCAGACAACCGAAACCGGCGCATGCGCTGGAGTTTGAAAGGTCGGCCAGTGTAGTGAACGTCGTGGGATCCGCGGTGAGGTTTGGAGTGAAAATCATGCCCGGCGCATAACCCAGATCGAGATCCAGATTGAAGCTGCGGCCGCCACCCTGGTAGGTGATTTGATATCCGCCGCGAACGGTTGTCTTGCCTTTTCCGAAGTACGGAACCTGCCACGCAAAACCCACAGCCGGACCGAAATTGTTGCGATCCGCCTTCCAAAGTGATTTCCCGGGATTCGGTGTGTTCGGCCCGACGAATTCGAACGCCGTTGCGTCGCCACGCTGGCCGGGTGCGAACCAATCGTTGAAGCTGCGGCCGGAATAACCGAACGCCGCAAGACCGCCTCCGATCGGCGCGGGAGTCAAGCCCCTCGCTTCCCAGGGCGAACCGTAGTATTCATATCGAAGGCCCAGATTGAGCGTGACATCGCTGCGTACTTTCCAATCGTCCTTCGCAAACCAGGACATTTCGTTCTGACGAAAATCGGTTCCGCGGAAAGGCGACGTCCGAAGGTCGTCATACTTGTCCAAATGCTGGGCGCTGCTGAGGAAGTAAAGCTGTGTCAGGCTGCCCACCGAGCCGGAGAGAAAACTCAGAACATTGTCCATGGTGCCGCTGTTGCTGGTGAGCATTCCGGATACGTTGTTGCTGAAAATCGGGAATGGGAAATTGCCGGCGCCGCCGTTGGCGTGTGGATAGTAGTTGAGATTGCTGAAGCCTGTCGAATCCGCAGGGCGGAATTCGGCGCCGACTTTGAAAGCGTGCTTTCCTTTCGTCCAACTGACCGTGTCGCCATACGTCCAGAGGGTCGTGGTATTCCCGCGAGTAAAGTCGCCTGCGCCTATCATGCCGCCGCCAAGCGTCAAACCAACAATAACGGGAAGCCCATTGATCTTCGGAAAGAATTCCTTCGCCGCTTTTCCGTAAGTGGGATCGTCAAATGCTTCGTACTGTTTTCCAAAATTGCGGCGGACGGAAACTCGAGCTTCGTTGACCAGGGTCGAAGACAGCGTCGACGTGAATGCCGACGTAATTACCATCGGCCGGCGTTGGACGGATCCCCAAAAACCAGTGGGAAAAGCCGGGCCCGAATTGTCGACCCAGTCGCGTTCATATTGCCAATTGCCGAACAACTTGTGACGCGTGCTGAGGTTGTGATCGATCCGAATATTCACCTGCTTGCGCTCGGTGTCGTTACTGGTACCACCGGACACGTCGTCATTACCATTTCGGGGACGCGTCCATCGGAATACCGCCGTATTGAGCCCATCGATTCCGGCGCCATCCCAGGCGTTTGCGCGCGGCATCTGGCCTAATATCTTTTTCACAAATCCGGATGTATCGACTTGAGTCCGGTTGGTATCCCAAGGCGTGTTGGATTGCAGATACTGCAGTGCGTTGGAACAATCCGAATTCGCCTGAAATTTTGCGGGCAGATTCAGCCTTCCGAAAACGCTCAGATACTGCAGCGTGCCTGTGTAAGCCGCACCCGTGCGCGTTTTTGCCGGTGCTACCGGGTTTCCAAGGGAATCCACAACCGGCGTGGATGCGGTTCCGCTCGGTGTTGCCGAAAACGGCGTCGCGGCGGAATTATAGGAGCCGTTATTCCAATCGGGAAAAAACCGGAAGATGCCGTTTCGCGCGCAATCCGTTAGCACCGTTGCATTCGTGTTCTCGCGAATTTTCGCGATCTGGCCGTCGACCAATCCGAAGAAGAACGTCTTGTTCTTGATGATCGGCCCGCCGAAACTCACTGTGTATTGATTCTGATTCGCCCAATTGCGCGTCGGTCTCGGCACTGTCCGGTTGTCCAGCCAGCTTCGGGCATCGAGCGCGCTGTTGCGGACATCCCACACGGCCGTGCCGCGGAATTTGTTCGTGCCCGACCGCGTCTGGATCTGGACCTGACCGTTCCCGCGCCCCAATTCCGCATCCACAGGAGCGAGGACAAGGCGCACTTCGCTGACAAGATCGGGGTTGATGCGCGTCGTTCCGTAAACACCGGCTTCATATCGCCCATCATTGACGCTTTGTCCGTTCACTGTGGTGTTCACGTAAGCCGCGCTGATGCCCGCAAATGTCGTGAAAGTACCGCCCAGTGCGCTGACACGAGCCCCACCCATAACGCTGATCAGGTCGAGCACATTGTTGCCGACAAGCGGAAGCTCGCGAGTCTTGTACTCGGGAAGAATTTCGCCGATCGTCGCCGATGAAGTCGTGAGCAGTGCGGTGGCATCGATGGTGACGTCCACATTCGTCGCCTGGGAAGCCACTTCCAACGTGAAATTAAATCGCTTCGTCTCGTTCGTGCTCAACGCGACGTTATTGAATGTCACACCCCGGAAACCCGGGAGCTCTGCAGTCAATTTGTAGGTGCCCGGCAGGAGGCTGGGAATATTGTACGCACCCGACTCGTTCGTGATCGCTGTCGTTACGACACCGGTAGCCACGTCGGTCGCACTAATCATCACACCCGGTATCAAGGCTTTTGATGGATCCTCAACGGTCCCGGTCACCGCCGCATTGCCGGCTTGTGCAAACCCATCCACACTGAACGCAAGCAACAGCACTGAGAATGCTGCCGCAAAAACAAACAGTTTTTTCATGGTTGCCCCCACCTTAGTTTTTGACGCTTTCCTGATCTTGCTGCGACAGAACATACTCAGGGCGGGCGGCGATGTCACGAGTTTTTTGGCGTTTCTGTTGATTCGGCGTCCGAGGCTAAATGGCATCGCTGACGCTGGCGAGATTGAAGTCCCGGACTTTCAACGCCGGCACGACAACGGGTACTCCCACGGAGCTGCTTTCATCGGCCGCAACGCGCGTTGGACTGCCGATCATCTGGACATTCGCCAACAGTTCGGCCAGCGATTGATTGAAGCGGAAATTCGTCACCGGGCGCGCGATTTTTCCGTTTTCAATGAGGAACGTGCCGTCGCGCGTGAGGCCGGTAACCGCGATCGTCCTTGGATTCAACGGCCGGATGTACCAGAAACGCGTGATGAGCACTCCGCGTTTTGTATCCCGGATCATGTCTTCCAGCGAAGCATTGCCGCCCGTCATGATGAAGTTCGATGGATTCGATTTCGGTGGAACTCCCTTTTGCATGGCCCAGAATCGCGTGTAGGCCATCGACTTCAAGACTCCCTTTTCGATCCACGTTTCGCGCTGAACCGGCAATCCCGCGTTGTTGAACGGTGAGGTCTCGGCATTCTTTTCCGCTGGATTACTGACAATCGTGATCCGTTCATCGAACACTTTCTCGCCCAATCGATTCCCGCCGCCGCGCTTCGCGAAAAATGAGCGGCCTTCATCGGCTTGTCTTGCATCAAAAACGTTCAGCATGCGCATCATCAGCATTCCCGCGGCGGTGGGCTCGAGAATGACCTCATATTTTCCAGGATCGAGCGCAGTCTTACCGCGCCAGTCGCGGCACTTTCGCATCGCATCTTCCGCTATGCGCGCGGATTCAATCGTGTTCCAGTCGGCTCCTTCATCGCCGGCCCATCCTGAAGAAAGACCGTCAGGCGTGCGAATGGTCAGAGTGGATGCAACACCCGTTCCGGCGTAATAGCCGAAAAGCCTGTTCGACGTCGCGACAGCCTCGGAGCCTGCGTTCACCTCGATGAAGCCCGAAGCGACGAACTTTCCCGCATCCGCCGCCTTGATGCCCAACGTGGCGGCCCGCGCGCGCGATTCCGTCGTGAGATCTCCGGTGCTCGTGTAATAGCCGTTCACTTCCGTGTACTTCTGTTCTCCCAACTCAGGGAGGTATTCGGGATTTTCCGGCGCGAGCTTTGCGAGAGACTCGCCATCACGAACGGCACGCTCGAGCGACGCATCGTCGAGGCGGTTTGTGTTGATCGAAGACACACGTTTTCCGAATACGCTCGTGATGCGGACGGCGACATCATCCGTTTCCCCGGCCGTTGTCACTCGATTGATCGCCGTTCGGGTGAACCCGCTGATGCCGGATTGAACGTTGACGCGAGTCTGGTCGGCCCTGGCAAAACTCAAAACCTTTTGACAAAGCTGCCGCGATTCTTCAGCCGAGAGTCCGTGACGTTTCGTGTTCTGCATTTTTGTATCTTTGCGTCTTAGTGTCTTTGCGTGTTACGCCGTGTTGATGACATTCACATTCCGGAACAAAGCTACAGGACATCCATGCGAAACGCCGTTCGCCTGCTGCGGCTGTCCTTTGCCGTCATTCAAAGCCGCTCCGAGTTGATAGGTGCTCTTGCCGCCAAGCAACGCCATCGAATTCCAGAAGTTCGGCGTCCGCGCCTGATATGCAACATCGCGCAGCATCCGCGTACGCTTGCCGTCTTTGATTTCCCAGAAAACCTGGCCGCCGAACTGGAAGTTGTAACGCTGCTGATCGATGGAATAAGAACCATCGCCTTCGATGAAAATTCCATGCCGGGTCGCCGAGATCACATCTTCTTCGCTCACATTCTGAGGATTCGGCATCAGGCTGACATTCGGCATGCGTTGAAATGGAATCGACGCCCAGTCCTGGCCATAGGAACAACCCAGGCTCTCTCGAACTTTCGTGATATTCGAAATCCACGACACCTGTTCACGCGTCGTTTGATAGTTCACGAAAGTGCCTTTATCAATGATGGGCCAGGATTGCGACGGCACTCCTTCGTCGTCCCAGCCGCACGTCGAACATCCACCGGGTTCGGTTCGATTGCCCACAATATTCATGAATGCGGGTCCGTATTTGAATTTGCCGAGAACTTTTTCGGGAGGCGACAGAAAACTGGTTCCCGCAAAGTTCGCTTCAAACCCCATCGCGCGATCGAGTTCGGTTGGATGTCCGATCGATTCATGAATCGTCAGCCAGAGATGCGATGGATGGAGAACCAGGTCCCACAGTCCCGCGGAGACCGGCGCCGCCGTCAGTTTGGCTGCGGCTTCTTCCGCCCATCGCAAAACATTTTCGGACATCTGCAGACTCACCACATATTCCCAGCCGGCCCCGCGAGGATTCAATGCGGCGTTGCGTGTCTGAAAATCCGCATTGTCCGCAGACACGGCCGTGACATTGACGTTTGGACCGATCCGCAGGAATGTCTGCTGGATCATCGAGCCGTCGGTGGTGCCGAGAAGGCGGCTGTCGCGTATCGCATTGATGCTCGACGTTACAAATCGCACGCCCTTGACGCGAAGAGCTTCCTCGTTTGTCTTGAAGAGCAGCTCGGCTTTCTTCTCGATGGGAATTGTGAACGGATCAATTTCGTGCGGCGTGATCCAGCGTCCATCGGGCACTTTCTTGATGGCACTGAGTGTGGTCTTAACGGGATTGACTTTGTCGTTGGAAGCCGCAATGGCAGCGGCTTGCTTGGCGGTCGTTGCAATAACGTCTTTACGCAGATCGCGAGTCGCCGCGAAACCCCAGGATCCGCCGACCAACGCGCGGATGCCGATGCCATATGTTTCGCCCTTGCTGACATTGGTGATCTGCCGCTCGCGCGTCCCGATCGATTCGGTGTTGCCGTGGGTCATTCGCACGTCCGCGTAGCTCGCGCCCGCCGACTTCACCGCATCCAGAGCGAGTAGTACCAGATCTTTCTCTGCCGCGTCCGGTCCCGGAGCCGTGGCCTGCTGAAACGCCAGCGCCTGCTCCCATTCGCCTCGCGCCGCAACAGCGCCCGCCGCGCCCGCGAGTTTGACGAACTCGCGCCTGTCAAAAGTAATTTTCATGGTGGGGCAAAGAATATCAAAAACGGGATCAGAACGCGGGTATAAAACCCGCGGCTACATATCTGCGATTAATGTTGCGGAACCCGCGCCCTGTTCTCCAATTTTGCTGAAGACCGCATGCTTGAGTTCGTCGAGACCTTCGCCGGTGACTGAAGAGATTCTGATCATGTCGAGATTATTCTTCTTCGCCCATCGAGTCAGCTTCTGCACCTTCTTCGCGTCCGCCGCGTCCATTTTTGTCGCAACAATGATCTTCGGTTTCTTCGGCAAATCCGGATTGTGTTCCGCAAGTTCGGTATTGATCGCATGAAATTCATCCACGGGATCGCGATCGTTCAGGGAGGAGACATCGATCAGGTGCAGCAGGACTCGGGTTCGTTCGATGTGCCGCAGGAATTGAATTCCGAGACCATGTCCAAGATGCGCGCCCTCGATCAATCCGGGAATATCGGCTACAACGAAGGATTTCTCGCCGCCATCCATGGAGACAACTCCAAGCTGCGGCTCGAGCGTCGTGAAGGGATAGTCCGCAATCTTCGGCCGGGCCGCTGAAATACGGGAGATCAGCGTGGACTTACCGGCATTGGGATAGCCGACCAGCCCCACATCCGCGAGAAGCTTGAGTTCCAGCCGGAGAGCCTTATCCTCTCCATGAGCGCCATCCTGCGCCTTGTGCGGAACGCGATTCACAGAAGAAGCGAAATGGGCATTGCCGTGGCCGCCGCGGCCGCCCTTTGCAATCAGCACTCGCTCCCGGGACCTGGTGAGGTCATGCAGCATCTCTCCGGTCGCATCGTCATACACAACAGTGCCGATGGGAACCTTGATTTCCAGATCTTCACCGGTTCGGCCATGACGATTGCTGCCTTCGCCATGCCGGCCTCGTTCCGCGCGAAAGACATGATTAAAGCGGAATTTCAGAAGTGTGTTCTCGTGGATATCCGTGACGAGATAGATGCTCCCGCCCGCCCCTCCATCACCGCCGCTGGGTCCGCCACGCGGAACAAATTTCTCCCGCCGGAATGCAATGCATCCGTGCCCGCCGTCGCCGGCCTTGACTGTGATTTTGGCTTCGTCGATGAACATGTGGAAAATATCAGGGACACAAAGAGACAAGGGTACAAAAACACAAAGGGGACAGACATCGAAATCTGTTTTTCAATTTCGTTGTCTGTCCCCGACTGATCTTCTCGGCGTTCTTTGCGCCTTGTGCTCTACTCGACCGCTCGAATCGAAATGAATCTTCCACCCGAACCCTTGTCTTCGAATTGCACGATTCCGGGAATCTTTGCGAAGAGCGTATCGTCCTTGCCGATACCGACGTTCAGGCCGGCCTTGAATTTCGTTCCGCGCTGGCGGACAAGAATCGATCCACCGGTTACCAATTGCCCGGCAAACCGCTTCACTCCGAGCCGCTGCGAATGACTGTCCCGGCCGTTGCGAGAACTTCCGACTCCTTTTTTATGTGCCATGACTGAAACTCCAAATCAAACAATGATCGAATCAATTCGAACGGCGGTGAAATTCTGCCGGTGTCCCTGCGTCCGGCGATATTGTTTCTTGCGCTTTTTCTTGAAGACGAGAATTTTCTTGGCCCGATCGTTTTCAATGACCGTGGCTTCGATTTTTGCGTTGGCTACCAGCGGCGCGCCGATCTGAATGTTGCCCTCGTTTTCAACCAGCAATACATCCTTCAGCTCCACTTTCGAGCCGACTTCGCCGGCCACGGTTTCCAGCCGAATTGTTTGTCCGGGCGCCACTCGATATTGTTTACCACCCGACCGGATCACGGCGTACATAGTCGCATCCTCCTCGATAGAGACAAACGATGATTATACACAGGGAGATTCAGGGACGCACCCCCGAATTCTGAATTGCATGAATTCGGGGGAGCGTCCCTGAATCTCCCTTAATCTCGCTTGGCCTTGGGATGCGCTTTATCGTACTCGGCGCGCACGTGTTCAAGGGAAACATGGGTGTATTTCTGCGTGGTTGCAAGACTGGAATGCCCCAGAAGTTCCTGAATGGCGCGGAGATCGGCGCCACGCTCCAGAAGGTGCGTAGCGAAGCTATGCCGGAGGGTATGGGCGGTCAGCCGGCGGCCTGACGGAAGGTGCATTCGAGTTCTTTCGACGAGTCTCTGGACATCGCGAACATTCAGACGCCGGCCTCGAAGACTTACAAACAGCGGGACGTGCCCGTCGTCTTCCGATTCGGAAAAACCGGCGCGGTCGCGCTCCACGAGATAAGCCTGAAGAGCGCGCGCCGCGAATTCTCCGAAAGGGACAATGCGTTGTTTTCGGCCCTTGCCGAGAACCCGGACGAGTTGCTGGGACATATCGAGACTGTCGTCACAGAGTCCCGCCAATTCCCGCACCCGCAGCCCGCTTGCATACAGCAATTCGAGAATGGCGCGGTCCCGCAGGTCCTTCAGCGTCGAACCGCTGGGCACTTCCACGACGGCGGCGGCTTCGTCTTCGGCAAGAACCGAAGGAAGTTTTTTCGGCAATTTCGGCGAAGCGATTAATTCGGCAGGATTGAGTTTCAATCGGCCGTCGCGCACGAGGAATTTGAAAAACGTGCGCAGGCACGCGAGTTTTCGCGCGACGGAGCTCTTTTGAAGTTTCTTATCGTAAAGATGACCGAGGAAGTCTCGAATGAATGTGTGATCGAGATCGGCAAGTCTCGCTTTGCGGGCGTTGACGAACAATTCGAAGTCGGAGAGATCGGACTCGTAGCCCGCGAGGGTGTGTTCGGATAACGCCCGATTCCGAAGGGCTTCGAGGAATGCCTCGATGTGTTCTCTCAACTACTCCTCCAGAACAAGCTGCTCGAGCGCCGCGCGATACGCATTCAAAAGCATTAATGTCACGGGGCCCGGAACGCCGCGGCCGGCCGGCTTGCCATCGACGCGCGCAATCGGCACAACTTCACGAGTGGTACTGGTGAGAAACATTTCGTCAGCAGCAGCAATCTCATCGGTGTCAAACAAGCCTTCAACAACTTCAAGTCCGCCGGCGCGAGCCAGATCTAAGACGACGCCACGCGTGATGCCTTCAACGATTCCGGCGTCGGGGCCGGGAGTCAGAAGTTTCCGGCCGCGCACAATGTAGATGTTGCTCGTGATTCCATCCGATAGTTTTCCGCCGGCCGTCAGCAGAATCGCTTCGAATGCGTGTTTCAATTTCGCATCACGCCGCGCCAGGACCTGATGAATCAGGCTGCCGGTTTTCGCGTTCGCGAATCGCTCGCTGCGCTGCACCTGGGAAATGATCACATCGACGCCTTCGCGATAGATCCGCTCGGGCGGAACAATCAACGGCACCACGATGATAATGGCGGCCGGGTCACTACAGGTCTCGATGTCGGCGCCCACTTCGCCGATGCCCCGCGTGAACACCATGCGAATGCGGCATTCTCCGGCCATGCAGGTCTTTTGAATTTCTTCGAACGTTTGGGATTTCGTCCAGGGAAGTTTCAAATCAATCGCGCGTGCCGATTGTTCCAGCCGGGCAAAGTGCCGGGAGAAGAGAAACGGCTTGCCGTTGTATGTCCTCAATGTCTCGTAAACGCTGTCGCCGAACAGCAATCCATGGTCGAGAACGGAAATCTTTGCGTCCTCAGCTCGTGTGATTACGCCGTTAATGTTGATACGGGTGGGCATAATTCCAGCGCGCGCTCGCACAGCAAGCGATTTTTATCGGTTTTCGAAATCCGCCGGGGCGTATCCATTGGCGGAAGAAGTCCGAAGTTGATGTTCATCGGCGCAAAATGCTTTTGCGGCGTCGACACGTACCTGCACAGCGATCCGATCGCCGTTTCCGGCGGAAATATCATTGGCGGTTCATTTGAAACCTGGCGGACGGCGTTGATGCCCGCGACCAATCCCGATGCGACGTTTTCGATATAGCCTTCCGTACCCGCAAGCTGCCCGGCAAAAAATACACGTGGATCAAGCCGCGCGTTCATCGCCGGAAGGAGGATGCCGGGAGCATTGATGTACGTATTGCGATGAATTTGTCCGAGCCGCAGGAATTCCGCGTTTTCAAGACCAGGGATCATTCGAAAGATTCTCGTTTGTTCCGGGAACTTGAGATGATTCTGAAACCCGACGATGTTGTAACTCGACTGCATCAGGTCTTCCTGGCGCAACTGCACGACGGCATGTGGAACGCGCCCCGTTGCAGGATCTTCGAGGCCGACCGGACGCATCGGTCCAAACCGCAATGTATCGCGGCCTCGGCGCGCGAGTTCTTCGATCGGCAAACAGGATTCAAAATATGAAACATCTTCGAACTCGTGAATCGCGACGCTCTCTGCAGCGATCAGCGCATCGTAGAACGCATTGTATTGATCGCGGTCCATCGCACAATTCAGATAATCGCCGGATGCCTTTCCATAACGGCTCGCTCGATACACCTTCGAGAGATCGATGCTTCCCGCATCGACGATCGGACTGATTGCGTCGTAAAAATAGAGATGTTTCGATCCGCAGAATTCGCGAATGGACTCGGATAGTGCCGCCGACGTGAGCGGACCGCTTGCCACCACCACGATCCCCTCGCCTGGAATAACGGAAACCTCTTCGCGAACGAGTTCGATGTTCGATTCCGCCGAAATGACTTCGGTGACCTTCGCCGCGAAGCGTTCGCGATCGACCGCCAGCGCGCTTCCGGCCGGAACGCTGACCGAGTCCGCAATTCGAATGAGGATCGATCCCATGCGCCGCAGTTCTTCCTTCAGCAGCCATGATGCGTTGTACGGTTGATTCGATTTGAAGGAATTGCTGCAGACAATTTCGGCAAGGTGCCCGGTTCGATGCGCCGGCGTGCTCCGCACCGGACGCATCTCGTAAAGCCGGACTTTCACACCGAGATGCGCGATCTGCCATGCAGCTTCACAGCCTGCGAGTCCGCCGCCGATAACCGTGATGACGCTGGTCATTTTCTACATGAAGATTCGAAGGGCATTCACAATGAAAGACCGCAGGTCTTTACGATGGACGATGGCGTCGATCATGCCGTGTTCGAGCAGGAACTCGCTGCGCTGAAATCCATCCGGCAGTTTTTGACGGATGGTCTGCTCGATAACACGCGGACCGGCGAATCCGATGAGAGCGCCGGGTTCGGCGATATTGAGATCGCCCAGCATGGCATAGCTGGCGGTAACGCCACCGGTCGTGGGATCCGTCAGCACGGAAATGTAAGGAAGCCGCTTCTGATCGAGACGCGCCAGCGCTGAAGAGATTTTAGCCATCTGCATGAGGCTCAGCGCGCCTTCCTGCATCCTCGCGCCTCCCGAACAGGAAATAACCACAAGCGCCGACTGACTCTCGAGCGCGCGTTCGATCGCGCGTGTAATTTTCTCGCCGACCACGGAACCCATCGAACCGCCGATGAAGCCGTACTCCATGGCTGAAAGAACGACAGGAACATTTTCCATTGCGCCCTGAACCGTCACGACCGCTTCCAGCACTCCGACTTTTCCGGGCAAGACTTTAAGACTTTCCTTGTACGGCTTGCTGGCTTTGAATTCGAGCGGATCCGTGGAATACAGCGATCCATCGTGTTCCTTCCATCCCGGATCCATTAAAAGATGAATGCGGTCGAAGGCGGAAATCTTGTAGTGATAGTTGCACTTCACGCAAACCTGAGAATTCGCTTCGAGATCCTTTTTCCACAGCGGTTCTTTGCAACCGCTGCACTTGATCCAAAGGCCTTCGGTAACAACCCGCCGCTCGTCGGGCGCCTCCATCGGCTTTTTCTCGCGCTTGAACCAGGTCATAGGGAAGTGGATTATATGCGAAAAGTAACCGGCATCAGCAACCCGCACGCAACCGGGACACTGTTTTTTCGCGGCCCAACAATGCCATCACGTCGAAAAGACCCGGCGCTACAGACTGCCCTGTCAGCGCGACACGGGCTGCATTCATGATGACTCTGGCTTTGACGCCCAGTTCGGCGGCAAGGCCTCGAACCACGCCTTCGGTTGTTTCGTGCGTGAATTCCGTCAAAGCCTCCAACCGGTCCGAGAGCAGGCGCAGGTAACCGATCACCTTTTCATCCTTCAGGAACTTCTCCACGGCTACCGGATCGTATTCGACGTGATCGATCAAAAACATTCGGGATTGCTTCGGAAAATCCGTGAGACCTTTCGCGCGAGGACGGTATAGATCAATCAAAGATTGAAACCACCCACGGTTTTCTTTTTCGAGGCTGCCATTCCACAAGCCGGCTTTTTCATATTCCGGTTTCAGATATGGAATCAATTTGCCGTGAGGAAGCTTCGCGATGTATTGCGCATTGAACCACGCGAGTTTCTCGGGATTGAACACGGCGTTCGCTTTCGAAATGCCCTGTAGCGAAAATGCCTGTAGCAATTCTTCATCGTCGAACATTTCACGATCGTCGCCGGGCGCCCAGCCCAGCAGCGCAAGAAAGTTCCTCATTGCTTCCGGAACGATGCCTTGTTCCTGATAGGCCATCACCGACGTCGCGCCATGCCGCTTGCTGAGCCGGGTTTTGTCCGGCCCGAGAATCAACGGAAGATGCGCGAAGACGGGCAGCGCGGCGCCGAGCGCGCGATAGACGAGGATCTGCTTGGGCGTGTTCGAAATGTGGTCGGCGCCCCGGATGACATGGCTGATGCGCATGTCGATGTCGTCGACGACGACGCTCAGGTGATACGTCGGATGTTTATCCGAACGCAACAGGACGAAATTCTCAATCGTATCGCTCTCGACGGAAATCTCGCCGAACACGGCGTCTTCGTAAGTAACACGGCCCTCCGGAACCCGGAACCGGATGGCGCCTTCATCCTGATAGGCATACCCGGCATTGACGAGACGCTCCGCGGTCTCGCGATAAAGATCGAGCCGTTTGGACTGATAGTAGGGACCTTCATCCCAATGGAGGCCCAGCCATGTCATCGCTTCAAGAATGCCGCGTGTCATGTCTTCGCTCGAACGCTCGACATCCGTGTCTTCGATACGAAGAATGAAGGTTCCGTTGTGTTTGCGCGCGAAGAGCCAGTCCAAAAGCGCCGTACGCGCGCCGCCGACGTGAAGGTATCCGGTAGGGGATGGCGCGAAACGAACTCGAATGGGCTGCCGGACGGCTTCCGTGCTCACCGGCTCAGTTTGCGCAGCGCCGCAACCGCTGCACGGGCGACTTCGGTACTTGAATCGTCAACGAGCGGTTTAATCTGATCCGCCGATGTGGGATCCCCGATGTTGCCGACGATTCTCACAATGCCGGCGCGTACTTTGGGATTCATGCTCCGAAGGTAACGATAGATCTCGTTCAGCTTGCCGTCGAACTTTCCCAGTTCGTAGAGATACACCTCGGCCTGATTGGATTGCCGGCTGTCCAGCGCGTTGGCCAGATCGTTCACGTAGTCCAGATCACCGGATGCGGCGAGTCCGTACGCGAGAGCAACTCGGACGTTTGGCTTTTTCTCCTGCTCGTACTGAGATTTCCAGTTGGCGGCATTTTTGTATTCCAGGCGCGCGAGGCCTTCAGCCGAAAGTTCGCGGTAATAGTCGTTCTTGTCGTTCAGAAGAGATTCAAAAAGGGGAATGCTGTCCTTGTCCCGTAACAAAGCCAGGGCTTCGAGCGCCCTTCCTTTAATCATACGATTGGAATCGGTGCGAAACATTTCCTCGAGCGCCGGCCGGGCGCTGTTCTGACCGACAAGGCCGACGGCAAGCACTGCCTCCTCAACGACGAGTTTATCGGAGTCGCGCAGCGTTCGTTCCAGGGCAGGCCCCGCAGCCGGATCACGCAGCGAGCCCAGTGTCTTCACGATGGCAACCCGCACGATTCGATGCTCGCGGTTCTGCGGATCTTCGAGCGCCGTCGCAAGCTGCGGAACCTGATCTTTCGCTTTCAGCGAGCCCAGTGCGCGAGCAGCCGCAGCGCGCACGTCGTCGTTAAAGTCTTTTTGAAGCGTGGTGGTCACGGCTTCCTTCGCCGCCGCGTCGACCTGAACTTCAGGTCCGACGACAGGCGCGTCTAGTTCAAGGAACACGCTCTTCACTTTGCTGATGAGCGTGTGCACACGTCCGGTATCTTCGATTGGAATATACAGGCGCAGGAGAGAATCGATGGCCTGCAGGCGAACATCTTTGTCCAGATCGGTGCGCAGCGTTTCGGCCAGGACTGGAATCGCATCACGGTCTCGTATCCTGCCGAGCGCGGCCACCATATCCGCTCGAAGATCGCTTTTCGTTTCTTTTTTGATCGCAGCAGCAAGTTGAGGAATCGCTTCACGCTTGCCGAGGACCCCCATTTGTTCAACGGCTGCCTGACGTTCCTTCGGACTCGTGCTATCGAGCGATGGAGTCTGCAGCAGGACTGCCAGAAGTAGAAGTTGTGTCATAAATTTTACTCGCAGGTTTCGCGAATCTTTAAAGCCTTTACCATATCCTCTCTCGAACGGAGGCGGTTTTCACGGCAGATCCCAGGCCCCGAAATGACAGTTACAGGAAGCCAGGACTTCCTGAGGCAGGTTGGGCTCTTCGATCTGAATCGTCGTATGGTCGATCCGGAATTGTTCTCGCGCGACGCCGCTGACTTTCGTCAGAAGGTCGGTGCGGCTGGAATTATCCCTGGCAACGATGTGACAACTCATGGCAAGAACACCCGAAGTCAGCGTCCAGACATGGAGATCATGAATCGATCCCACGCCTTCGACATTCACCAGTTTCTCTCTCAGGTTCACGATGTTGATGTGCGAAGGCGTTCCTTCAAGCAGAATGTCCACGGCATCACGAATCAAAATCCATGAACTCCAGAGAATTAAGATCGCCACGACGATGCTGATCAGCGGATCCGCGGTTTGAAATCCGCTCACGATAATCGCCAGGCCCGCAATGATCGCTCCTACGGATCCAATCGCGTCGCTCAAAACGTGAAAGAACGCGCCGCGAACATTAAGGCTGTGGTGATGTTGCCCAAACAGAATATAGGCGCTCGCGAGATTCGACAGCAACCCGACGATTGCGACCACCAGCATCCAGCCGGCCTTGATTTCAGGCGGATTCCGGAACCGGTTGTAAGCTTCATAAAAAATATAGAGCGCAACCAGAACCAGAAACACGCCATTCAACAGAGCGGCCAGGATTTCGACGCGATAAAAGCCATACGTCTTCCGGGGAGTCGCGCGGCGCGACGCAACCCGGATCGCAAAAAAACTAAGACTCAATGCGGCGACATCCGTGAGCATGTGGAAGGAATCTGCGAGCAATGCCAGGGAATTCGTGTATAGAGCGCCAACAAACTCTGCGACAAGAAAGATTGAGGTGATGATCAGCGCGGCTCTGAGGCTGCTTCGAGCTTCGGCTGTACTTTCATGCCGGTGTCCTTGCGCCTCTTCACTGTCGTGCCGATGCTGTCCCATGACCTAGATATTATAATCGGTGCGGTGAGGCTGTTATAATACGCGATTTTCCTGGAAGGACCTGATGAGCAGTCCGCTGACCACCCTATCTGAAGAAGAACGATTGTTTCGCGATTCGTGCCGATCGTTCGCCGAGACGCGGATAAACCCTCTGGTCCGCAAGATGGATGAGGAAGCAAAACTCGACCAGAGCGTGATCCCTGAATTATTTGATCTCGGATTGATGGGAATTCACATACCGGAAGATCTCGGCGGCAGCGCGGGCAGCTTTTTCATGTCGGTGCTGGCGGTCGAGGAAATCTCTCGCGTGGATGCTTCCTTCGGCGTCTTTATCGATGTTCAAAATACTCTGGTCAACAATGCCCTGATGCGCTGGGCAACCGATGAACAGAAGCGGAAATACCTTCCGGCTCTCGCGAAGAACATGATCGGCGCATACGCGTTATCCGAAGCGGGATCAGGCAGCGATGCATTCGCTCTTGCCTGCCGCGCAGCCGGCCGGGAGGATCACTTTCTGTTGAATGGCAGAAAGCTGTGGATCACGAATGCAGCCGAGGCGCATCTGTTCATTGTTTTTGCGAATGTAAATCCCTCGGAAGGTTACAAAGGGATCACTGCCTTTCTTGTTGAACGCAGTTTTCCGGGCTTCACCGTCGGCCGGAAAGAAGACAAGCTGGGTATTCGCGCGTCGAGCACATGCGAACTGGTGCTGGAAGATTGCCGGGTTCCCCAAGCGAATGTGCTGGGTGAAATCGGCAAAGGTTACAAGATTGCAATTGAAACGTTGAACGAAGGACGGATCGGCATCGGCGCGCAAATGGTCGGGATTGCCCAGGGAAGCTGGGAACACGGCGCAGCCTATTCAAAGGAGCGCAAAGCGTTCGGTAAACCGATTTCGGATTTTCAGGCAATTCAATTTCAGTTGGCGGAAACCGCGACGCAAATCGAGGCCGCCCGTCTGATGGTTTATAACGCGGCGCGGCTGAAGGATGCCGGCCAGGATTTTCTGAAGGAAGCAGCGATGGCGAAATATTTTTCTTCGCAGGTTGCCGAACACGTAACCTCGCTCATGGTCGAAATCTACGGCGGCTACGGATACACGAAAGATTATCCTGCGGAGAAATACTTCAGGGATTCGAAGATCGGGAAAATTTACGAAGGCACCTCGAACATGCAGCTTCAAACGATTGCGAAATATCTGCTGCGGTAGGAAATCGAAAACAGAATGGCCAGTAAAATTCGGGTTCTATATCACGACAATTGTTTCGACGGAGTTTCCTCCGCGGCCGTGTTTTCGCGCTTCTACAAGGGCCTTGTGGATCCTTCCGCGATCATTGAATACGAGGGACTCACTCACAAGGCGGGACAACAAACCAGCGAGGATCTGTTCGGCGACGGCGAGAATGCAATCGTTGATTTCAAATACTGCGCTTCAAACCGGCTGACGTGGTGGTTCGATCATCATGAGAGCGCGTTTCTTTCCGCTCAGGATGAAGCTCATTTCCGCCGCGACGCAACCGGCCACAAGTTTCACGATCCGAGTTACAAATCGTGCACGAAATTCATCGATCATGTGACGCGCACCGTTTTCAAATATCCGATGGCGGATCTGGAAGATCTTGTGTATTGGGCCGATATCATCGACGGCGCACAGTTCCCCGATGCAAAGACGGCGGTTGAACTCAGGGAACCCGCGATGCGTCTCATGCTGGTCATTGAAGCGGGCCACAGCCGCGAACTCATTCACAAAATAATCCGGGATCTGCAGCACCGATCGCTTGCTGAAGTCATGGAGGAACCGGAAATCCATTCCACATTCGACAGGCTCTATGCGCATCACGTTGAATCGATCGACATCATGCGAGCGAGGACGAAATGCACGCGCGGCGTGATTGAATTCGATGTCAGCGATCAGGATCTCGATGGATACAACAAATTCATTCCCTATTACCTGTTTCCGGAAGGCGTTTACAGCGTCGGTGTAAGCCGCTCGAAGGTGCGCGCAAAAGTTTCTGTTGGAACCAATCCGTGGACAAAACGGGAAAAGCGTCAAAATCTCGCGAGACTCTGCGAACACTACGGCGGCGGGGGCCATTCCGTCGTGGCCGCGATTTCATTCAAGCCGGATGAATTGGAAAAAGCGAAGTCCGCAGCTCGTGAAATCGCGGGCATCCTGCAGCGTGATGTCGAACATTAATGATTCCGGAAGATCATCTCCAATTTCTGCATGCAGTCTGGGAACGGCGTCCGGTTTTCACGTACATTTTTTTCGGCCTTAATATCCTCATCTTTCTTCTGATGTCCTTCGCCGGCGGCAGCACGAACCAGTCGACACTGCTCGCATTCGGAGTGAAGGAGAATTCGCTGATAGCGGCCGGACAGTGGTGGCGATTCGTCACTCCGATTTTCATACACATCGGAATCATCCATCTCTGCTTTAACTCTTATGCGCTCTGGATCGTGGGGCCGCAGGTTGAGAAGCTTTACGGCGGCGCGCGCTTCGTCATTTTGTATGTATTGACGGGCGTTGCCGGCGTTTACGGAAGCTACTTTTATCATCCTGCCGTTCCCTCCGCGGGCGCGTCGGGAGCAATTTTCGGACTGTTCGGCGTCCTGCTGGTCTTTGGAATTCGATATCGAAATACCATTCCGTTTTTTGCGCGCGCCGTCGGAACGGGCGTATTGCCCGTGATCGTCGTCAATCTCATTATTGGTTTTACGATGCAGGGACTCGTCGATAACGCCGCCCACATCGGCGGCCTGATCGCGGGCGCGGCGCTCGCCGCTGTGGTTCCGTTTCAAAAACCCAACGAACTGGATTCGACAGGTTTTCGCTCGATCCAGTTCTTATTGATCGGAATCATTGCGGTTTGTTTCTACCAGACGGCTGCGCACTACAACGGACCGCGCCTCGCATTTGTCAATCTGATTCGCGGCAATGCGGCCCCTCAGGAATTCCTGGCAGCAATGAATTCGGGCGTTCACGCATATGACGATTCGGTTCGCGATATCGAATCGGGACATCTTGCGCAATTCCCGAAAACCCGTTCCGAAATTGCGGCTGCGATCGATAAGTTGAAAAAAATTCCTTCTCTAAGCGCCCAGAGCGACAGATTTGCCGCCGAACTTCTGGTTGTCATGCAGGAACAATATGCCCTCCTCCGCGATATCCAGGCGAGCGGCAATGTGAACTTCGCGACCGCGCGGCGGCTGGTCAACAACAACCTGCGGTACAAAGGCATCATGGATGCTTATGTCCGGTGGCTTGACACCGAAGGTTCAAAATACGGCATTGAAAGCAGCCATCACCGCTGATAACTTATAAATCTTCACGCATGTTTAATCCCGTAATCCTCGAAAGAATCAGCAAAGAGGCAGCCGCGCCTGTACCGCGCGTGGAAACAACCATCCGTCTGTTGGAAGAGGGCGCAACCGTTCCTTTCATTGCCCGGTATCGCAAGGAAGTCACCGGAAACCTCGATGAAGTAAAGATTCGAGACATCGACGAAGCCCGACTCTACTACTCCGACCTCGAAGCGCGGCGTGAAACCGTTCTTCACTCGATTGAGAAACAGGGAAAGCTCACGGAAGAATTGAAGGCGCAGATTCTCGCCTGCTACAGCAAGCATGAACTTGAAGACCTTTACCTTCCATATCGTCCCAGGAGAAAAACAAAAGCGGGCGCGGCACTCGAACGAGGTCTCGAGCCGCTTGCCAATTACCTTTGGGATCAGACCGGCGAGCAACCCGCGGGTGAGTTTGCGCAGCAGTTCATTAATCTCGAAAAGACAGTACTGACCGTCGAATCCGCAATCGAGGGCGCGCTGCATATCATCGCGGAGCGCATAGCGGAGAATGCGGAGTTTCGAAAGCAGCTCCGCGACCTCATGCTGTCGGAAGGAACGGTGCGGTCAACGGTCGCTGAAGGCAAGGAAGGCGAAAAGACAAAGTACGAGATGTACTACAAATTCCAGGAGACGGTTTCGAAGATTCCATCGCACAGGATGCTCGCGATCCGGCGTGGATCGCGTGAAGGCATCCTGAACTTTACGATCGAAATCGATAATGAAAAGTTTCTGGTGAATCTCGTCGCGAAAGTAGTGCGCCAGCCATCGCATTTCGCACCCCTGCTGGAGATTGCAGTGCGGGATGCGTACGAGAGGCTGCTCCTTCCTTCGATTCAGAATGAAGTGCGCGCTCTCCTGCGCGAGCGGGCGGAATCCGATGCCATCGAAGTCTTCGAAGACAATCTCAGGACCCTGCTGCTGGCGGCGCCCGCAGGTCAGATCGGTGTAATCGGTATCGATCCCGGACAAAGAACCGGCTGCAAGGTCGCCGTGGTGGACGACACCGGGAAGTTCCTCGAGAACGCCACCATTCATCCGACCGAACCGAAGAAGGATCTGGAAGGCGCGGAAAAAACGCTTCTGGATTTAATTCAAAAGTACAACATTCGCGGCATTGCGATCGGCAACGGAACAGCCTCGCGCGAAACCGACTCTTTTGTCCGGTCGATGGTGGCGAAACATTCGCTGGATCTCTTTGTTGTCGTCGTGAGTGAATCGGGAGCGTCTGTTTACTCGGCATCAAAGCGTGCGCGGGAAGAATTTCCCAAACTCGATGTGACGGTGCGAGGCGCAATTTCCATTGCGCGGCGCCTTCAGGATCCGCTTGCGGAACTGGTCAAGACGGAACCGAAGTCGATCGGCGTCGGCCAGTATCAGCACGATGTCGATCAGAAGAAACTCAAGAGCAGCCTGGCCGCAGCGGTGGAGTCATGCGTGAATCGTGTGGGCGTTGACCTCAATTCCGCATCGACGGATCTGCTGAAGTACGTTTCCGGAATCGGCGACAAACTGGCGAACAACATCGTGGGATATCGCGATCAGCATGGCGTGTTCAAATCGCGGACACAATTACACGAGATCGAAGGCTTCGGCGGGAAGACGTTCGAGCAGGCCGCGGGCTTCCTGCGGATCAAGGGCGGCGACAACCCGCTGGATCGCACGGCAGTGCACCCGGAATCCTATCCGTTGGCCGAACGCATGGCCGCTTCGCTGGGAATTTCCATAAGTGAGTTGATCGAGAATCCCGCGCAGATCCATGCCGTGGACTTCAAGACGTTCGAAAACGAAGCGGGTAAATACACAGTCTCCGATATTCGTGAAGAACTGCTGAAACCCGGACGTGACCCACGCGACAAGTTCGTTGTGCCGAAATTCCACGAAGAAGTCAAAGACATCGCCGACCTGAAGGAAGGAATGGAACTGGAAGGCAGCGTGACGAACGTGACGAACTTCGGAGCCTTCGTCGATCTCGGCGTGCATCAGGATGGGCTGGTGCATATCTCTGAACTTTCACACAAGTACGTGCAGGATGCGAGGCAGGCTGTAAAGGTGGGAGAAATCGTAAAAGTCAAAGTGATCGGGTTTGATCCCACGATGAAGCGAATCAGCCTCTCGATGAAAGCAATGCTGCCGAAACCGGAACGCCGCCCACGGCCGAAGAAAAAACCCAGGCCCGCGCCGGAAGTCCGCAAGCCGGTTCCGGTCGAAGCGAAATCCGAGCGGCCCCGTCCACAGGTGAAGCCAAAGCCTGAGAAACCTTCCCGCCAGCAATCCAAACCGCCGCGGCCGCCGCGGCCCATCGAAGTCACTCCACCGCCACCGCCCCTGACGATGGAAGAGAAGATCCGCCTCCTGCAGGAAAAATTCAGCCGGACGCGCTGAACGCACGTAATATAGCTTTCCGGCAACTATGAACTTCACTGAAGCGGTCTTCATCGCCCTTTCGTCTCTTCGGGCAAACCGGATGCGATCCCTGTTGACGCTGCTCGGCATCGTCATCGGTGTGATGGCCGTCATCGCGGTCATCTCGATCATCTCGGGACTCAACGATTACGTCGCGGGGAAAATCTTCAATCTCGGACCCGACGTTGTGACGGTAACGCGCATGAGCCCCGTGATTACTTCGATAGACGACATCATCGAGAGTCAGAAACGCAAGAACCTCACGCTTGACGATATGATCGCGGTGCAGGCCGCCTGCGCCAATTGCAAAGCCGTCGGCGCATCCGTAGGCGCTCGCGCCAAGGTCAAATTCGGCCGTGATTACGTGGACACGGAAATCGACGGCTACACTGCGAATGTGCCTACCATCCTGGGCAATGAATTGGAGACCGGACGGTTTCTTACCGAATATGACGTCGACCACGCGCGCAACTACTGCGTGATCGGCAGCGACATCGTTGACAACCTGCTCCCGTATGTCGACCCCATCGGCAAAACGATCACCGTAGACGACAGGCCGTTCGAAGTCGTCGGCGTTGGCGTTAAACAGGGTTCAGTACTCGGACGATCGCGCGATAACTGGGTCATGGTTCCTGTTTCCGTTCATCAGAAAATGTACGGCGCCCGGCGCTCGATCACAATTCAGGCAAAGGCAAAGGATGAACTGCATCTGCCGGAAGTGGAGAGCGAAATCCGCCTGACACTGCGTGCGCGGCGGCACCTTTCCTACAATACGAAGGACGATTTCGCATTGAATACGAATGAGAATTTCCTTCAGATCTGGGCCAACATCAGCCGCGCGTTTTTCGCCGTCACCATCGGCATTGCTTCGATTTCCTTGATCGTCGGCGGGATCGTGGTCATGAACATCATGCTGGTATCGGTTACCGAACGCACGCGCGAGATCGGAATTCGAAAAGCAACCGGCGCGAGGCGGCACGATATCCTGATTCAGTTTCTTGTCGAATCGGCAACGCTGGCGATGGTCGGTGGGATCATCGGAATCCTGCTGGGTTCGTCGATCGCCCTGACGATTTCATGGACCACTCCCCTTCCCGCTTCCATCAAATGGTGGGCCGTCGCGCTGGGGCTTGGCGTTTCCACAAGTGTGGGACTGTTCTTTGGAATCTATCCCGCAACGAAGGCGGCGAACCTCGACCCGATCGTGGCACTGAGATATGAGTGAAATCATCCTGCTCGCGCTCGATTCGCTCTACAAAAACAAACTGAGATCGTTCCTGACGATTCTCGGCGTCGTCATCGGTGTGGCCACGGTTATTGGAATGTCATCGATCATCAGCGGATTGAACAGCAGTATTTCGGCGGAGATCGAACAAATCGGATCGAACCTGATTTTCGTTTCGAGAATTCCGGTTGTTGTCGGCGGCAGGATTCCCGCGGAGGTCTTCAGCCGAAAACTTTTCACACTGGAAGACAGCAAGGCCATACAGGAATTGCCCCTGGTTCAGGGCGTTGCTCCGATCGTTCAGTTCTATGGATTCGATGCTCTCGCGAATTCGGTTTCGCTTCGCTACCGGGGCCAGAGTGTGCGCAATACGATTATTCAAGGTGTGACGCCGGAAGCGCAGATCGTCATGAACCTGCAAATCGCTTTGGGACGCTGGGTCAATGAAGCCGACCACAGCCACAAGTCGAATGTTGTGGTGCTCGGTTACGACACGGCCGACACACTCTTCCCGCCAAACGTCGATCCCATCGACAAAGAGGTTGAGTTGCAGGGCACGGTCTTTCGCGTCATCGGCGTCCTGGAAAAGCGAAAGGATGCGCTGACGCCTGGAAAGAACCCCAACGACAACATCGCTCAGATGCCGGTCGGCACATTCTGGAAACTCCATCCCGAACAGAAAGACTTCATGTTCGTCGTCAAAACATACACGCAGGACGACATGCCGAAAGCCATTGATCAGATCGAGCAGACCCTGCGAATCCGGCGCGGAGTCTCTGCCGACAAAGAGGATGATTTCGCCATCTCGACTCAGAACACATTTACAGATTTGTGGAATCAGATTTCGAGCGGCATCTTCACGGTCATGCTGGCGATTTCATCGATCGCGCTGATTGTGGGCGGCGTCGGTGTGATGAACATCATGCTGGTGTCGGTGACGGAACGAACCCGGGAAATCGGCGTTCGAAAAGCCATTGGCGCAACTCAGCGCAATATTCTGACGCAGTTTCTGTTTGAAGCCATGGTTCTCACAGCCGTTGGAGGAATCCTCGGAATTGTCGCCGGTTCGGCTATTGCGATTATTATCCGAACGATCGCTCCCTTCCTGCCGGCCAGCGTCTCGGGATTCTGGGTTGCCATCGGCTTTGGAACTTCTGTGGGAACAGGCTTGATCTTCGGTCTATATCCAGCTTACCGCGCGGCGATCCTCAGTCCGATTGAGGCCCTTCGATACGAATAGGAACACCGGGGTTCTATTTCAGGTTGCTTTTCAGGAATCCGATCGTTTTGTTCCAAACGTCTTTTGCGTCGCCGGGACTGTAGACCTCGGGACGTGTGTCATTAAAGAACGCGTGATCCGCATTCGCATAACGAACGACTTCACCAGGTTTGCCGGATTTCCTGAGAAACTGGTCGAGGCGGTCCACTTCCTGCTTCGTGATCCACTGATCCTTGCCCGCATAGACGTACATTACCGGCGCGCCTAAATGCTCGAGCACACTGTCGGGCGCCACTTTGCCGTAAAACGGTACAGCGGCACGGATATCCTTGTTGCGGCAGGCAAGCAGAAGCGAAAACGTTCCGCCCATGCAAAAGCCGATGACACCGATCTTGCCTTTAACATTCGGATTGCTCTTCAACGACTCGACGGCAGAGTTCAGTTTTTCCAATGCGGTCTTTTCATCGAGGGATTGCATTAATCCGCCCGCGACATTCGGATCCTTTGTGACTTTGCCGTCATAAAGGTCCGGCGCCAACGTTACAAAACCTTCGGCAGCGAGCCTCCCGGCGATATCTTTGATGTGGTCATTCAAACCCCACCATTCCTGGATCAGGATCAGGGCGGGCCCGGGCGTGTTTTGCTTCGGAGAGGCTAGAAAATTCGCCATAGTGCCGGGAATTGTATATAGAATTTCAAAGTATGACGAAGGAAGAATACTTCGAACAGGCGGTGAACGCATTCGGGGACGACAAGCTCGACGAGGCTATTGAGCACTATCAAAAAGCTCTCGGACTTGACCCGAACTATCAGGATGCTCTCCATGGTCTCGGGATGGCGTTGTTCAACCGTGGACGCATCGATGAGGCAATCTCAACCGCCCGAAAACTGATTGAAATCGACGCGGACGATATCCTCGCTCATACCAGTCTGTCCATGTTCTACCAATCTCAGGGTCGAATCGAAGAAGCGGAAAAAGAGGGTAATGCCGCCCGAATCCTTGGTTGGAAGCAGGAATTACGGGGCAATCCGGGACGCTAACCGTTTGACTTCCCGGGTGCCCAATGCGAGACTAACGCTACTCGTAACCCCTGAAAGGGCGCCACGGAAGGTAGAGAGCGCAACAGCAATTCATGTCGGCAGTAGTAAACGAGACTGAACATTTAGTTCCATTCCTAAAGAACGTCAAGTTATTTGCGGACCTCAGTCCGGATAGCCTTGCGAAGATCGGCACATGCCTCAAGACCGCGGAATTCCCCCCCAACGAAGTCATTGTTCGTGAAGGCGCTCCAGGCGTTTCGATGTACATCGTGAAATCGGGACTGGTCGAAGTCCGGAAGAAAGATCCCACGACCGGCATCGATTTCCTTGTTGCTCAACTCTCGGAAGGCGCTGCCGTCGGCGAAATGTCGCTTCTGACCGGAAAGCCGCGTTCGGCAACGGTTTCGACCGTGCAATCGACCGTGGTCTTCACGCTGACTCGAGCCGATTTCAGAAATCTTCTTACGCAACATCCTGAGATTTCGCTGGGCCTTGCTCGGATTCTGGCTGAGAGGCTGGAAGATGCGACCAAGCAGGTGGGTATCGAATACGTCAACCTGTTCAAGGGAAAGTTTGATTCGCGGGTTGTTGGACTCCTTCCACAAGCTCTCTGCGTGCTGCACAAGGTGGTTCCTATCGCTTACGTGAATAATTCAGTCACGCTCGCGATGGTCAATCCTTCCAACCTCGTTGCATTTGATGACGTGCGCCGGTACATCAAGGGCGTCATCATCGAACCGCAGGTTTGTACTGAAGACGACTTCAAGAAGTTCATGGATACGGTTTATCCGGATCTGATGGGCATCAAGGAAGAGAAGAGAGAGGCCGACCAGAAGAAACAGGAAGAGCGGGAGAAGAAGAAAGAAGAGAGGAAAAGACCGGCGCCGGAGTTTCAGGCTCAAAGCCTGGAAGAGTTACAGAATGAAATTCTCGGCGGCCTTGAAGTCCAGCAGGAAGAAGAAGACAAGACCACTGCGACCGATTTGGCGACTGCGTCCGAAGACGCGCCGGTTGTGCGGTTGGCAAATAACATCCTGGCTTTGGCGATCAAGAAGGGCGCCAGCGACATTCAAATCGAGCCCCAGGAAAAAGGTCTAGTGCTGCGGCTGCGCATCGACGGTGTGTTGTACGTCGAAACGGTTCTGTCTAAAAAGAA